>NZ_AP025170.1:2400000-3067554 GCF_003402535.2 Cupriavidus sp. P-10 | reverse complement strand
GCCTGGCCAAGATGACCGAGGCGCAGTTCGACGCCGTGATCGACGTCAACCTGAAAGGCGTCTTCAACTGCGCCCAGGCAGTCGCCACGATCATGATGGAGCAGGGCAAGGGCGTGATCCTGAACGCTTCGAGCGTGGTCGGCCTGTACGGCAACTTCGGCCAGACCAACTACGCCGCCAGCAAGTTCGGCGTGATCGGCTTCACCAAGACCTGGGCGCGCGAGCTCGGCCCCAAGGGCGTGCGCGTCAATGCCGTGTGCCCTGGCTTCGTCAATACAGAGATCCTGCAGACCGTGCCCGACAAGGTGCTCGACGGCATGAAGTCGTCGTGCTGGCTGCGCCGGCTGGCCGAGCCGGCCGAGATCGCCAGCATCTACGCCTTCCTGGCCAGCGACGACGCCAGCTACGTCAACGGCGTAACCATCGAGGCCAGCGGCGGCATGTCGCTCTGACCGTTCCTGGCCCGGTCCCCGGCGCCTGCGGCGTGCACCGCGCCGGGGCGCCCGCCGGGGTCCGCAGCGGCGGTGCGGTATCATTCCGGGTCTGCGGCCTGGCCTTGTGGCCACGGCGCGGCGCGGCGTGCAGCGCGCCGCCGGCCGATGCCGTTCGCACCATTTCTCCCACAGGATCCGCCGTTGCGCCCACCCTGGCGCCCCGATGCGGTTCCGCGCATTTCTGAAAGTACCGATCGATGCAGTTGCTGTTCGAAGAAGGCGGCGAGATCCGCGCCGGCACCGTGCTGAACCAGCAGGGCGAGGCTTACCAGGTGGAGCTGCCGGCCGGCAAGCGCACCAAGGTCAAGTCGCGCGACGTGCTGCTGCAGTTTGCGCAGCCGTCGGCAATCGAGCTGGTCCGCCAGACCGGCGACATGGTTTCCGAGATCGACCTGGACTTCCTGTGGGAATGTGCCCCTGAGGCCGAGTTCGGCTTCGCCGAGCTGGCCGCCGAGTACTACGGCGCCGAGCCCGGCGCGGTGCAGCAGGCGGCGCTTGCGATGGCGCTGCACGGCAACCCGGTGTACTTCCGCCGCAAGGGGCGTGGCCGCTACCAGCGCGCGCCCGAGGACCAGCTCAAGGCCGCGCTGGCCGCGCTCGAGCGCAAGCGCCAGCAGGCATTGGTGCAGGCCGAATATGAAGACCAGCTCAAGGCGCTGACGCTGCCGGAATCGTTCCGCAACAAGGTGCTGCAGCTGCTGTTCAAGCCGGACAAGAACAGCCTGGAATACAAGGCCATGGACGCGGCCTGCACCGCGCTCGGCATGTCGCCGATGCGGCTGATGGTGGCCGCCGGCGGCGTCGCCAGCGCGCGTGCGCTGCACGAGGCCAAGTTCCTCGCCGAGTGCTTCCCCAAGGGCACCGGCTTTCCCGATACCGACGTGCCCGAGCCGTCCGCCGACCTGCCGCTGGCCGAGGTCGAGGCGTTCTCGATCGACGACGTCACCACCACCGAGATCGACGATGCGCTGTCGGTGACGAAGCTGCCCGACGGCAAGCTGCGCATCGGCATCCATATCGCCGCGCCCGCGCTCGGCATCCGCCGCGGCGAGCCGCTCGACGTGATCGCACGCCAGCGCCTGTCAACGGTGTACTTCCCGGGCGACAAGATCACCATGCTGCCTGACCCGGTGGTAGAGCGCTATACGCTGCAGGAAGGCCGGGTGTGCCCGGCGCTGTCGCTGTACGTGACGGTGGACCCGACGGTGTGGCTGATCACCGGCAGCGAGACCCGCGCCGAGATGGTGCCGATTGCCGCCAACCTGCGCCATAACCTGCTTGACGACGTCATCACCGAAGCCTCGCTCGCCGACGGCAGCGGCGACTACCCGTTCCGCGAGGCGCTGACCCAGCTGTGGCATTTCGCCGGCTACCTCTACGACGAGCGCCAGAAGGCGCGCCTGGCCAGCGGCCTGCGCCCGGAGACGCACAACCGCGCCGACTTCAACTTCTACCTCGACGACCAGCCCGACGGCAGCCAGCGCGTGCGCATCGAGCAGCGCAAGCGTGGGTCGCCGCTGGACAAGATCGTGGCCGAGCTGATGATCCTGGCCAACAGCACGTGGGGCAAGCTGCTGGCGGACAACGGCGTGCCCGGCATCTACCGCACGCAGAAGGCGTGGGGCATGCATCGCACCCGCATGCAGACCTACCCGGCACCGCATGAAGGTTTGGGGGTAGCCCAGTACGCGTGGAGCACCTCGCCGCTGCGCCGCTACGTCGACCTGGTCAACCAGTGGCAGATCCTGGCGGTGGCGCAGCATGGCGTGACCGCCAAGCTGGTGGCGCCATTCAAGCCCAAGGACGCCGACCTGCTGGCAGCCGTGGCTGACTTCGAAGGCACTTATGCCGCCTATGCCGACCACCAGTCGACCATGGAGCGCTACTGGTGCCTGCGCTGGCTCAAGCAGGAGAACCGCGAGCGCCTGGTCGCCGCGGTGCTCAAGGAAGGCGCGGTGCGCTTTACCGAGATCCCGCTGGTCACGCGCGTGCCCGAACTGGTGCAGGCGCAGCGTGGCACCCAAGTGCTGCTGGAGATCGGCGAGACCGACGAGATCACGCTGGAAGTCTCCTGCCGCGTGCTGGAGATCTTTGCGGGCGAGGGCGTGTTGCCTGAAGAAGAGCTGGAAAGCGACGAAGAAGCCGCTGAAGTGTCGGCCGAAGCCGCTGCCGAGGCCGCCGCGGAAGACGCCGCAGAGCAGGCCGCCCAGCAGGCCGCAGGGGTCTCGGACGAGGCCGCCGCAGACGCCGGTGGCGACGCGCCGGCGCAGCCGTCGGCTGAGCGCGACACCGGCGGCACCGCCGCCGGCTGAAGCCTTCGGAAATCGGCGGGGCTCACTTACAATGCCTAGCGGCATTCCCGGCTTGCCGGGAATGCTGGTCCACCTGTCGCTTCGCACCTTCCGAGCCAAATTCCCGCCATCGTGAACGCCGCACTCGCCGCTCCCCGCCACTGGTGGCACGCCAGGTGGCACAACAGCAGTACGCTGGCCAAGGCGCTGGCCATTTCCGTGGCCGTGCATGCCCTGCTGCTGATGGTGCGGGTGGCAGCGCCCGAGGTGTTCGAGATCAAGCGCACCGATTCGCCGCTGGACGTGGTGCTGGTCAACGCCAAGTCGGCGCAGAAGCCGCGCAACCCTACCGCGCTGGCGCAGGCCAACCTGGACGGTGGCGGCGACCACGACCTGCAGCGCGCCACCACGCCGCTGCCGGCGCAGACCGTGACGCAGGAGGGCGACCTGGTGCGCCAGGTGCAGCGCCGCGTCGACCAGCTCGAACTGGAGCAGCAGCGCCTGCTGACGCAAGCGCGCGAGCCCGCTCCGGCGGTGCGCAGCCAGCCGCTCAAGCCCGGCGAGAAGCGCCAGGACAATCCCCAGCGCGGCCAGGACGAGCGCACCTCAACCGACGAGATGGCCAAGCTCGAAGCCGAGATCGGCCGCAACCTCGAGCACTACGCCAAGCGGCCCAAGCGTTTCCAGCTGACCGCCACCAGCGCGCAGGCGGTCGACTACGCGCAGTACTACGACCGGCTGCGCCGCAAGATCGAGGCGCGCGGCACCACTGACTTCCCGCAACGCAACGGCAAGCCGCTGTATGGCCAGTTGATCCTGGTGATCAACGTCAACCGGCTCGGCAAGCTCGGCTACAACCGCGACGGCTACAACATCGATGCCATCGACGTGGTCAAGAGCTCGGGCGATCCCGCACTGGACCGCCAGGCCGTGGCGATCGTGCGCGCAGCTGCGCCGTTCGGCGCCTTCACCGCGGAAATGGCGGCGCGCCAGGACATCCTGGAAGTCATTTCCACCTTCAAGTTTTCGCGCAGCGGGCTGGAAACCCGGCTGCAGGCACGCTGATGATGACTCCAGACACTACGCCAGATACCAAGCAGGACACGCCGGACCAGTATGTGGTGATCGGCAATCCGATCTCGCACAGCCGCTCTCCCGCGATCCACGCCGCCTTTGCGCTGCAGACCGGCGAGGCCGTGCAATACGACCGCCTTGAAGCACCGCTGGACGGGTTTGCCGATACCGTGCGCAAGTTCTTCGCCGACGGCGGCTACGGCTGCAACGTGACGGTGCCGTTCAAGCTGGAGGCCTATGACCTGGCCGACCGCCTGACCGAGCGTGCCGAAGCCGCCGGCGCGGTCAACACCCTGTGGATCGAGGATGGCCTGATCCATGGCGACAACACCGACGGCGTGGGCCTAGTGCGCGATATCCAGGACAACCTCGACACGCTGGTCGAAGGCAAGCGCGTGCTGCTGCTGGGCGCGGGCGGCGCGGCCATGGGCGCGATGCTGCCGCTGATCGAAGCGCGTCCGTCGCGCATCGTGGTGGCCAACCGTACCGCGTCGCGTGCCGCAGACATGCTGGAAGAGTTTGTCGAAGCGGCCGACCAGTTCGGCGTGGAGCTGTGGGGCGGCGGTCTCGATGCGCTGGAAGGCCTGTCCGAGGACGAGGCCTGCGACATCGTGATCAACGCCTCGTCGAGCAGCCTGCACGGCGAAGTGCCGCCGCTGCCCGAGTTCCTGCTGGGCGAAGGCGTGCTGGCCTACGACATGATGTACGGCGCCGAGCCGACCGTGTTCCTGCAGTTCGCCGCGCGCTGCGGCGCGCGCACCAGCGACGGCCTGGGCATGCTGGTCGAGCAGGCTGCCGAAGCCTTCTACATCTGGCGCGGCGTACGCCCCCGCACCGCTCCCGTGCTGGCCGAGCTGCGCGACGCGCTGCAGGCCGAACGCAAGGGCTGAGCGGGGCGTCGCCTGCCGTGGCCAATCGCAACCGCGCGGCCAGCGCTGCCTCCGCCGGCTCGGTGCTGAACCCGCTGCGCTGGCTCGGCTATTTGCTGGGCTGCGTGGTCGCGGGCGTGCTGGCGATGCAGTTGTATTTCTTCGTGCAGATTGCCAGCTGGCAATACGTCAACCCGTCCAGCACAACCTTCATGCGTGCCGAGCGCTGGCGGCTGTGCGGTTTCAACCTGTGGAGCTGCGGGCTGGAACGCGAGTGGATGCCGTATGAGCGCATCTCGCGCAACCTCAAGCGCGCGGTGATCGCCAGCGAGGATTCCGGCTTCGTCAATCATCCCGGCTACGAGCTCGATGCCATGCTCGATGCCTGGGAGCGCAACAAGAAGCGCGGCCGCATCGTGCGCGGCGCATCGACCATCACGCAGCAGCTGGCCAAGAACCTGTTCCTGTCGTCCGAGCAGCATTACCTGCGCAAGGGGCAGGAGCTGGCGATCACGTGGATGCTTGAGTTCTGGCTCGACAAGCAGCGCATCTACGAGATCTACCTGAACTCGGTGGAGTGGGGCGAGGGCGTGTTCGGCGCGCAGGCCGCGGCGCAGCACTACTTCCGCACCAGTGCCGACAAGCTCAGCGTCGGCCAGTCCGCGCGGCTGGCGGCGGCGCTGCCGGCGCCCAAGTGCTTCGACAAGAAAGAGTACTGCGCCAACGTGCGGGTGAATTTCCGCGCCAAGGCGGGGATCATCGCGCGCCGGATGGGCGCGGCGACATTGCCGGACTGAGGCCCGACGGGCCTCAGTGCCTCAGCTCAGCCAGCCCTTGCGGCGGAAATACACCAGCGGAATCGCCGCCGACACCGCCATCAGCGCGATCGCCCACGGATAGCCCGCGGCCCAGTCCAGTTCCGGCATGATCTTGAAGTTCATGCCGTAGATGCTCGCGATCAGCGTGGGCGGCATCAATGCCACCGACACCACCGAGAACAGTTTGATGATCTTGTTCTGGTTGATGTTGATGAAACCGACGGTCGCATCCATCAGGAAGTTGATCTTGTCGAACAGGAACGCGGTGTGGTTCTCGATCGAGTCGATATCGCGCAGGATCTGGCGCGCCTCGTCCTGCTGCTCGGCCGACAGCAGCTGGCTGCGCATCAGGAAGGACACCGCGCGGCGCGTGTCCATCACGTTGCGGCGGATGCGGCCGTTCAAGTCTTCCTCGCGGGCGATGGTTTCCAGCACGTCGGCCGCGGCGGCATCGGTCACGTTCTCGGCCAGCACGCGGCGGCTGGCTTCTTCCAGGCGTTCGTAGACTTCCTCGATCGAGTCGGCCGAGTATTCCGCATCGGTCGCGTAGAGGTCCATCAGCACGTCCTTGGCGTTGCGCACCGAGCCGGGACGCATGCGCGCGCGCAGCCGCACCAGCCGGAACACCGGCAGGTCTTCGTCGTGGATGGAGAACAGCACGTCCTTGGTCAGCACGAAGGCCACGCGCACGTTGCGCGAGACCTCTTCCTCGTCGAGCAGGAAGTCGGTGCGGATATGGATATTCTCGTCCTCGCCCTCGAAATAGCGCGCCGACGCCTCCAGGTCGCCCAGGTCTTCCAGTTCGGGAAGGGCGACGCCGTAGGCTTCCTTGATCCAGTTCAGCTCTTCGTCGTCAGGATTGACGACATCGATCCAGATCGGCTTGTGCTGCAGCAGCTCATTGCGCTCGTCGACTTGCTCCTGGGCAAGCCGGCCTTTCTGCAGGACGAACAGGTTGATCATCCCCGGGATTCCTTATTGCTGATTTGCGACGAAAAACGATGACAAGCGCGAAGACAAGCGCAGGCGGCTCGCCGCATCCCAGGTATTACGCATGCCCCGTCATGGCCCAGCGGCAAGCCGCGAAAGGCCGGGCCACGGGCAAGCGTGATCGCGCTGTCCCGCGGCTGCGCGGGGCAGGGCGGACAAGACGATGGCGTTTGCCTGGGTTGGCTGGCTAGCCGGGAGAGGGAAGATCCGCCACGGCAGGGCGCGCATGGAGGCGCCGCCGGTGGCACGGAAAGACACTCGCCCGCAGTTCTGACTGCGGGCAAGGCCGACGAAGCGCGGAGCCGGGTTGCTCCGGGCGGGTCGTCGTTACGCAGCCCGCAGTGACATGGCATTCGCAGTGGCCGCATGACTGCGCCAACTCGAACACCCGATGCTACTGCCCACGTAATTTCTCCGGGATTGTGATGGCCGCGAGTGTAGCCCAACGAAGGGGCGCTTGTTAAGTGAAATCTCCGCGAAGCCGGCGCGGCCGTCGCGCGCCGCCCCCGGGCCGGCGGCCTCAGCCCAGGGTACCGCGCAGCCGGCGCCACAACAGCGGCGCCAGCATCACCGAAGACAAGGCCATGAACATCAGCACGATGGCGGCGTAGTCCTGCCAGTGCGGCTGCTCGCCCAGCAGCCACATGCCCGAGAAGACGCCGACCACGGGGATGAACATGATCGACAGGCTCGACACCACCGGCGGCAGGCTGCGCGCCAGCCCGAACCAGACCAGGTGGCAGAAGGCGAAGACCACCACCGCGTTGTAGGCGATCGCGCCCCATTCGACGGCGGTCGGCATGCGCCAGCCGTGCTCCAGCAGCAGCGTGCCGGCGAGCAGGAAGGGCAGGGTCGCCAGCAGCATCCAGAAGGTCATCGCGCCGATCGGCACGTCGGTCTGGGTGCGCTTCATCAGCTGGGTGCCGAAGCCCCAGCCGGCCGCGGCCAGCAGCATCAGCAGCGTGCCGGCGGGACTGCCGGTCAGCGCGCCGATCTCGCCTGAAAGCAGCAGCACGGTGCCCGCCAGCGCGCAGCCGATGCCGACCCAGGCAAAGCCGCTGATGCGCTCGCGGAAGAAGACCAGCCCCCACACCACGGCCCAGATCGGCATGGTGTAGCCGAGGATGGCGGCACGCCCGGACGACAGCATCTTCACGGCGCAGATCGCGAACAGGTGCCAAACCACCATGTTGGGCAGCGCCAGCCGGAACACCGTGCCCCATTCGCGCCGCGGCACTGCCAGCGAATCGCCGCGCAGGCGCAGCGCCAGGCCCAGCGCGATCACGCCGCCGGCCATGCACAACAGGCGGAAGCCCATGGGCGGAAAGTGCGCCACCCCGACCTTCATGATGGGCCAGTTGATGCCCCAGGCGAGGGTCAGGACGACAAGCAGGAAAATACCGCGGCGATCGAGAGACATGCAGGAGGGGTGGCGGCTGTGCGTGATGCCGCTCTTTGTTTTGAGAGGAAGCGCAAAACGATAGCACGCAGCGGGTAAAATTGCCGGAAACGACATATGCTGCAGGGATGAAAGGTTTTCACGCCGCTGCGGCCAACCGTGCCGGCCTGGGACTTTGCCCTGGGTTCCTGCCTTGTGTTCCTGCCTTGGGTTCCAAGAGACGCCGGCGCCACCAGGATATTTTCGAGTACCCATGACATTCATCGAGCAGCTTGCTGCCGCCTGGCAGCGCAACGACTCCCTTCTCTGCGTCGGGCTCGATCCTGACCCGCAGAAGCTGCCGCTGTCCCTGACCGGCGCAGGCGGCGCCATCTTCTCGTTCTGCCGCGAGATCGTCGATGCCACCGCCGACCTGGTTTGCGCGTTCAAGCCGCAGATCGCGTATTTCCACTCGCAGCGCGCCGAAGACCAGCTCGAGCAGTTGATCCACTACATCCACGATGCCCACCCTGGCATCCCGGTGATCCTGGACGCCAAGCGCGGCGATATCGGCTCGACCGCCGAGCACTATGCGCTGGAAGCATTCGAGCGCTACCAGGCCGACGCGGTCACGGTCAGCCCGTACATGGGCTTCGATTCGATGCAGCCGTACCTGGCCTACCCGGATCGCGGCGTGATCGTGCTGTGCCGCACTTCCAACCCCGGCGGCTCCGACGTGCAGTTCCTGCAAATCGAGGGCAAGCCGCTGTACCAGCTGGTGGCCGAGGCCGCGCGCGAGCGCTGGAACACCACCGGCCAGATGGGCCTGGTGGTCGGCGCCACCTTCCCCAACGAGATCGCGCGCGTGCGCCAGATCGTCGGCGACATGCCGCTGCTGATCCCGGGCATCGGCGCACAGGGCGGCGATATCGAGGCTACGGTGAAGGCGGGGCGGACCGCGGATGGCACCGGCATGATGATCAACTCGTCGCGGGCAATCCTGTATGCCAGCCGCGAGAAGGATTTCGCGACGGCGGCGCGGAATGTCGCGCTGCAGACGCGGGAGACCATCAACCGGTATCGGCACGGCTGAACTGCTGATCACGGCAACAATGCAGCAACAAAAAACCGCGCGGGGCTGGCGCGGTTTTTTGTTGGGCGCGTGAGGCGCCAGAGGAAGCGGCAGCGCCCTCAGGCCTCGTTGCGCAGCAATTCCACCAGTCCCCGCATCGCGTGCTCCGCCGCCTGGCGCCGGATCTGGCCCCGGTCGCCGCGGAAGCGCTGGGTCTCGGTGTGGGTAGTGATGCGGTTGCTCCAGCCGAAGCACACCATGCCCACCGGCTTTTCCGGCGTGCCGCCATTGGGGCCGGCCACGCCGGTGATCGCCAGCGAGACTTGCGCGCGGCTGTTCAGCAGCGCCCCTTCCGCCATCGCGCGCGCGACCTCTTCGCTGACGGCGCCGTGGTCGCGGATCAGCTTGACCGGCACGCCCAGCATGGTGGACTTGGCTTCGTTGGAATAGGTGACGAAGCCGCGCTCGAACCAGCCGGACGATCCCGAAACATCCGTGATGGCGGCGGCGACCAGGCCACCGGTACAGGACTCGGCCGTGGCCAGCATCAGGGATTTTTCGGCAAGGGCGACGCCGGACTGGACGGCAAGCTGGTCGAGCAGGCGGCTGACTGACATGATGAATTCAGGGGTTTGTTGGAATGGGCCGGGCTCAGAACGAGCGCCACAGTGCGAACACCAGCAGGGTATAGAAGGCCGCGAAGATGTCGTCGAACATCACGCCGAACCCGCCGCGCAGGCCGGGGCCCTTGAGCGTGCGGTCGTAGTATCCGATCGGAGCCGGCTTGGCGATATCGAACAGCCGGAACCACAGGAAGGCGGCAAACTGCCCCCAGAACCCGGTCGGCGTGACAAAGGACAGCACCAGCCAGAAGGCGATGATTTCGTCCCACACCATGCTGCCGTGGTCATGCACGCCCATGTCGCGGGCGGTCCTGGCGCAGGCCCACAGGCCCACCAGGAAGCCGCCGCCGATGATCCACAGCCAGGTGGTCGGCTCGATCCACAGCGACACCACCACGAACGACAGCCACGCGTAAAGCGTGCCGACCGTGCCGGGGCTGACCGGCGACAGGCCCGAGCCGAAGCCGAAGGCGATCAGGTGGGCTGGATGGGCCAGCATGAAGCGCGCTGTCGGGCGCGTGACCTTGACGGTCGGGCCGGCTTCCAGGGTCATGGCGGGGTCGCGCGTGGCGGCTCCGGAGGGGGTGGTGGACATCAAGGTTGGCTCGTGTGATGCGGATGCTGCTTATGGTTATGGCCGGCTTGCTGCTGTTACTGCTGCCGGAGGCGGGACTCCCGTTCCCGCCCGGCACGCGCCGATGCCGGCATCATGACACGCCTGTGCCCCCGTGTCAGGAGGAGGCGAAGTGGTCGAAGCTGGCGCCGGTGTAGCGGGTCGGGTTGCCGGCACTGTCGACCAGGCGCAGGCCCGGCTCCGGCGTGATCGCGCCGATGCGGGTCAGCGGCAGGGCAAGCCGCTCGCTGATCGCGGCGATGGCGTCACGGTTGCCGGCCGGCGCGGTGAAGCACAGCTCGTAGTCGTCGCCGCCAGCCAGCGTGCATGCGCGCTGGATCGCTTCGGGCTGGCTGGCCAGCACCGCCGAGCGCGGCAAGGCGTCGACATCGACGAGCGCGCCGACCTGCGAGCGGGCCAGGATATGGCCCAGGTCGCCAATCAGGCCGTCGGAGATATCGAGTGCGGCATGTGCCACGCCGCGCAGCGCCATGCCCAGCGCCACGCGCGGGGTCGGCGTGTCCATGCGCGGGCGTACCCGGGTGAAGTCGGGCTCTGGCAGCAGCCATTCGCCACGGCAGTCGCCCAGCGCCAGGCGCGCGTCGCCAAGCGTGCCGGAAATCCAGATATCGTCGCCCGGGCGTGCCGCGTCGCGGCGCAGCGCGGTTCGAAGCGGGACGTCGCCAAAGACCGTCAGCGACAACGTCAGCGGGCCGCGCGTGGTGTCGCCGCCGACCAGTTCGCAGCCGTGGGCGTCGGCCAGCGCCAGCATGCCGTCGGCCAGGTCGGCCAGCCATGCGGGGTCGGCCTCGGGCAGGGCCAGCGCCAGCGTAAACGCGCGCGGCTCGGCTCCCATCGCGGCAAGGTCGGACAGGTTGACCGCCAGCGCCTTGTGGCCGAGCGCGCGCGGCGCAACGTCCGGGAAGAAATGGCGGCCGCTGACCAGCATGTCGGTGCTGATGGCGAGGTGGTGGCCCGGGCGGCCTTCGATCAGGGCGCAGTCGTCGCCCACGCCGAGTGCGGCTTTATGCACCGGTCGCGTGAAATAGCGGCGGATCAGGTCGAACTCGGAAAGCGGGGCGGGCGGGGCGGGCGGAGCGGTCTGGGCGTCGGACATCGCGGCGAGCTGGCAGTGGACAGAGGTTTGCCCGGCCGGCAGGCACCGGAGGGACGGAAGGACTCGGAAGGGCGCATCAGGTTGCGGAGCCGGCATCGTTTCAGCAAGATACTGCCGCGCATGACAGCCGTGACCGCAGCGAGTTACCAGCCATGGGCCGTGCGGCGCTACGCTTGCTGGTATTGCCCCGTGGGATGGGGCATATTGTACCGAATCGCAAAGGTGCCCCAAGCAAAAGGCTTATTGTGAAATAGTATTTCACTATATAAAATGCTGGGTTCCAAAGGAAGAGAAGGGCGGACACGTGGAGCCGGTCCGCCGATCGTCCCCGCCACGTTCAATGACGGCTCCACCGATTGGAAAATGCGCCGATGACCAGCCCTCAGCAGTCCCCGTCCCAAGACGATCTGAAACAGCAGCAGCGTGAGGCGCTGCGCAAAGCGGCGCTCGAGTATCACGAGTTTCCGACCCCCGGCAAGATTTCCGTCACCCCGACCAAGCCGCTGTCGAACCAGCGCGACCTGGCCCTGGCCTACTCGCCGGGCGTGGCCGCCGCTTGTGAAGAAATCGTTGTCGATCAGGCCAACTCGTTCCGCTACACCGCGCGCGGCAACCTCGTCGCCGTGATTACCAACGGCACCGCCGTGCTGGGCCTGGGCGACATCGGCGCCGCGGCCTCCAAGCCGGTGATGGAAGGCAAGGCCGGCCTGTTCAAGAAGTTTGCTGGTATCGACGTGTTCGATATCGAAGTCGACGAGAAGGACCCGGAGAAGCTGGTCCAGATCATCGCCGCGCTGGAGCCGACCTTCGGGGGCATCAACCTGGAAGACATCAAGGCACCGGAGTGCTTCTACGTCGAGCGCAAGCTGCGCGAGAAGATGAAGATCCCCGTCTTCCATGATGATCAGCACGGCACCGCCATTGTGGTGGCCGCGGCCATCATCAACGGCCTGAAGGTGGTCGGCAAGGACATCAAGAAGGTCAAGCTGGTGGCCTCGGGCGCCGGCGCGGCCGCGCTGGCCTGCCTGGACCTGCTGGTCGACATCGGCCTGCCGATCGAAAACATCTGGGTGACCGACCTGGCCGGCGTGGTCTATGAAGGCCGTACCGAGCTGATGGACCCGGAAAAGGCCCGTTTCTCGCAGAAGACCGACAAGCGCAAGCTGGGCGAAGTCATCGACGGCGCCGACATTTTCCTGGGCCTGTCCGCCGCAGGCGTGCTCAAGCAGGACATGGTGCAGCGCATGGCCGACAAGCCGCTGGTGCTGGCACTGGCCAACCCGAACCCGGAAATCGCGCCGGAGCTGGTCAAGGAAGTGCGCCCGGACGCCGTGATGGCCACCGGCCGTACCGACTACCCGAACCAGGTCAACAACGTCCTGTGCTTCCCGTTCATCTTCCGTGGTGCACTGGATTGCGGCGCCACCACCATCACGCGCGAGATGGAGATCGCCGCCGCCAACGCGCTGGCCGAGCTGGCGCGCCAGGAGCAGAGCGACATCGTTGCCACCGCCTATGGCATCCAGGACCTGTCGTTCGGCCCGGAATACCTGATCCCGAAGCCGTTCGATCCGCGCCTGATTGTCAAGGTGGCGCCGGCCGTGGCGGAAGCCGCGATGAAGTCCGGCGTGGCCGCCCGTCCGATCGAAGACATGGACGCCTACCGCCTGCAGCTGCAGCAGTTCGTGTACCACTCGGGCACGCTGATGAAGCCGATCTACGCCGCTGCGCGCAAGGTCGAAATGGAGAAGAAGCGCATCGTCTTCGCCGAGGGCGAAGAAGAGCGCGTGCTGCGCGCCGTGCAGGTGATCGTCGATGAAAAGCTGGCCAACCCGATCCTGATCGGCCGCCCGGCCGTGCTGCAGCACCGCATCGAGCGTTTCGGCCTGCGCCTGCGCGCCGGCGTGGACTTCACCGTGGTCAATCCCGAGCACGACGAGCGTTTCCGCGACTACTCCGACGCGTATTACCGCATGATGGCGCGCCAGGGCATCACGCCCCAGTACGCCAAGCTGGAACTGCGCCGCCGCACCACGCTGATCGGCGCCATGCTGGTCAAGCAGGGCGAGGCCGACGGCATGATCTGCGGCACCGTCAGCACCACCGCGGCGCACCTTCGCTACATCGACCAGGTGCTGGGCGGCAGCGGCAAGGTCTACGCGGCCATGAACGGCCTGGTGCTGCCGGGCCGCCAGATCTTCCTGGTCGACACCCACGTCAACGTGGACCCGACCGCCGAGGAACTGGCCGAGATCACGCTGATGGCTGCCGAAGAACTGAAGCGCTTCGGTATCGAGCCCAAGGTTGGCCTGCTGTCGCACTCCAACTTCGGCTCCTCCGAGGCGCCTTCGGCCCGCAAGATGCGCGATACGCTCGCCATCCTGCGCGAGCGCGCGCCGGAACTCGAAGTCGACGGTGAAATGCACGGCGACAGCGCGCTCGACCAGAAGCTGCGCGACCAGCTGGTGCCGGACAGCACGCTGCAGGGCGAAGCCAACCTGCTGGTGTGCCCGAACATCGACGCCGCCAATATCTCGTACAACCTGCTCAAGGTTGCCGCGGGCAACAACGTGGCGATCGGCCCGATCCTGCTGGGTGTGAAGGCGCCGGTGCACATCCTGACGCCGTCGGCAACGGTGCGCCGCATCGTCAACATGACCTCGCTGGTGGTGGTGGACGCTGCTGCCAAGCGCTAAGCCAACCTGCCTTGCAAGGTTGCGGAAAAGCCGGGTTCGCCCGGCTTTTTTGTCACTGGATGATAATGGTTAGTATGCGCACACATTCGCTTAACATATTGAAACAATTGAGGAATTCCCGCTGCGACGGGGCCGGGATTGCTTAATTGCGTGCATGCGCGTAACCTTACGCCTTTGATACAGGCGCTCGCCATGAGCGCCCCGGTGCGGTTGGCATCCGGCGCGTGCATGACAAGGCGCGCGAGGTTGCCGGCCAGGGTGGCCCGGACAGATCGTCTACCCAAACAGCGGCAGGCTCGATTTCCGGTTCAACAAGACAAGCAACGTGGTTTCCCAAGTACCTTTGATGCGGCAGGCAGTGCGGATGCTGGCCCGGTCGATGACCGGCGCGGCGCTGGTGCTGGCCCTGGCACAGCCGGCGCTGGCGCGCCAGGCGCAGACCGAAGGCATGGGAACCATTGCAGTGCAGCAGTTGCCCAACGAAGCACGGCAGACCCTGGAGCGCATCGAATCCGGCGGCCCGTTCCCGTATGACAAGGACGGAACCAGGTTCGGCAACTACGAACGCCTCCTGCCGCAAAAAGATCGCGGGTACTACCGCGAGTACACGGTAAAGAGCGCCAGAAGCCGGAACCGGGGAGCCAGGCGGATCGTATGCGGCGGGGAACAGCGCGCTGCCAACGATTGTTACTACACGGAAGACCACTACAACAGCTTCAAACGGATACTCAAATGATGACTGACATTTTCGGATTGGGCGACGCCCTTGCCGCCCGCGAGGAGCGCGGCGCCGGAGATGGCTGGCAGCGGGCTCAGCAGCAGGCCCAGAACCTATACGACAACGTGCTGATGATTCCGCAGCGCCAAGAGCTCACGCACAAACTCCCGCCCGCGAACGCGCCCGTAGCCATGCCGGCCGGTGAGGGCTGGGCTGACGGCACCAGCGAGGGGGCCATGAACCTGTTCAAGACGGTGCGTCCGAACATCGTCCAGTCAATCCGCGCCTTCCGCGTGCCGGAGCTTGCCCAGGCGGCCGCGGATCTCGGCCAGCATTTCCTGTATGCCAACTGCGCGCATTGCGCCAGCAAGGCCGAAATCCTGGAAACGATCGCAACGTCGTTTATCTTCCCCAAGCATTTTGGCAAGAATTTCGATGCGCTGGCGGATTGCCTGACCGACCTGATCTACAAGGCCGGGCCGCAGCCGGGTTTCGTGATCGTGCTGGAAGGCCTGCCGATCGCGCAGAAGTTCGACAAAGAGGCGCGCGAGGTGCTACTGGACGTGTTTCGCGACGCGGCCGAGTTCTGGGGCGAGCGCAAGGTGCAGTTCCGAGTGTTCTACTCGTTCGCCTGACCGGCCTGACCAAGCAAAAAGCCCGCGAATGCGGGCTTTTTGCATTTGAAGGCTCTGCGTACTGCGGGTTTGCTCTCCCTCCCGCTTAGGTTAGCTGGGCGGTTGGGTGCACCCACCGTTGGCCCTTTTCATGGCTGTTCTTGTGCAGGGACATGCCCGTGCGGTGTCAGGCGGTCGATCAGCTCGGGCAGCCCTTCGCTCAGTTGCGCCGCCACGTCGTCCTGCGACATCCCGGTCGATTGCGCCAGCGTGTCCAGCGCACCGGTTCCGCCCAGCGCGTCACTCAGCGCCGACGGCGTAACCGGCTGGTTGGCGCCGGTACCGATCCACGAATCCACCTGCTCGCCCAGCCCGGCTTGCGCCAGGATCTGGTGCAGCGCGCCGATGCCGCCTGCGGCAGCGCCCAGTGCCTGGCTGTTGGCCGGGGCGCCGCCCTGGCCGCCAAGCAGACCACCCAGCAAGGAACCCAGGTCGAGCCCGCCGGTGGCGCCGGGCGCGCTGGCATTGCCGCCGAGCACGCCACCCAGCAAGCCGCCGAGGCTGCCAAGGCCGCCCAGCCCATCGTCGACCGGCGCTGCGGTGCCGCTTTCCTGGCCACGGTTGCGCATTGCCAACATCGCCAGCAGCCCGAGCGCCATCATCAGCTTCGGGTTGAGCCCGCCGCCGCCGGCGCTGCCGTCTTCGCCGCGGGTATTGCCCAGTTGCCCAAGCACGCCGCCCAGCACGCTATCGAGTAGTCCCATGGTCGACTCCTTCAGTCAAGGTTGGCGCTGGCCGGATGGCCGCCGCCGTCAGAAACCGCCAAGCACGGCGTTGAGCGTCGCCAGGCAGGCCAGCCCGGCGGTTTCGGTACGCAGGATGCGCGGGCCGAGCGACACGCCGGTAAAGCCGTCTTGCCGCGCTGCTTGTTCCTCATCGGGTGACAGCCCGCCTTCCGGGCCGATCAGCAGCGTGACGCCATCGGCAAGCAATGCCTCGCGGCGCTCAGCCACGTACACCGGCAGCGATTGCTCCGCACGCGGCGACACCAGCAGGCGTGACCCGGCGCCGCTGCCGGACTGCGCCAGCCATGTCTCAAAGTTAGCGACCGCGGCCACTGCCGGCAAGCGATTGCGCCCGCATTGTTCGCATGCGGCCTGCACCAGCGCCTGCCAGTGCGCCTGGCGCTTTTGCGCGCGTTCGCCGGTGAGGCGCACCACCGAGCGGTTGGCCTGCAGCGGCTGGATCGCGGCAACGCCGAGTTCGACTGCCTTCTCGATCAGCCAGTCCATCTTGTCGCCGCCGGCCAGACCTTGCGCCAGCGTGACACGGAAGGGCGGCTCGGCCTCGGCCGCGTCGTGCGCGCCGATGCGCGCCACGGCATGGCGCTTGCCCAGTTCAAGCAGGGTGGCGGCGTGGCTGCCGCCGCGTCCGTCGAACAGCGTGATGGCGTCGCCGGGCGCCAGGCGCAACACCTGGGCGTGGCGTACCACCGGTTCGGGCAGGGGGAAATCGGCTTCGGCGGCCAGGATTGCTTCCGCGCCGCCGACAAAGAAACGCGGGGCCATCAGCTTGCCTGGCCTCCGTCCTGATCCAGTGACTTGCCGAAGCCCCAGCGGTAGCCGTCCGGATCTTCGACCATGCAGTAGCGGTCGCCCCAGAACTGGTCGGCGGGGGCCATCAGGCTGACGGCGCCGGCATCGACCGCGCGCTGGTGCATCGCGTCGACATCGTCGCAGTAGACATAGAAGGTTTGCGGGCACTCCACGCCCAGCGAGCGGGGCGTGCGGGCGGTGCTGCCCCAGGCGCCCTCGGGTGCGAACATCACCACCAGTTCGCCCTGGTAGTGCATTTCGGCGTGGGTCGGGACGCCGTTTTCATCGACCACATTGCCGGCGGCAAAGCCGAAGGCGCGGCTGTAGAAATCCAGTGCGTCGCGCCCGTTGGCGACGGTCAGGTAGGGGGTGAGCCAGGGGGTGTTGGCCGGTCTGCTCATGATCGTCTCCTGTCATGCGGGAAACCCGGCGCGGTCAGTCGCTGTCCGTCACTAAGCGGGGCCGCGCGGTGCGAGTGTGCATCTTACGCGCGTGGCGCGGCGCTGTCGAAGTGCAGTGCAGCGGCCCGCGCCCGGCCCGCGGGTGATCCCCGAGGCATGCCCGCCACCGGTGTCCGGGAGTCCGGAAAACCCCTTAGCTTCTGCTAAAATTGCGGTTTTCCCGCCGACAGGCTCACGCCCGCCGCGTCCAAGCTCACGTCCAAGACCGCCCGAATGTCCGCCCTAGCCCATCCCGCCACGAGTCCCTTTGCTTCCCAGCCCGCCAAGCTGATGGCCGATGCCATCCGCGTGCTTGCCATGGACGCCGTCCAGCAGGCCAACTCCGGCCACCCCGGTGCGCCGATGGGCATGGCGGATATCGCCGTGGCGCTGTGGGGCCGGCACCTGAAGCACAACCCGGCCAACCCGCACTGGGCCGACCGCGACCGCTTCGTGCTGTCCAATGGCCATGGCTCGATGCTGATCTATGCGCTGCTGCACCTGAGCGGGTACGACCTGCCGGTTGAAGAGCTGAAGAACTTCCGCCAGCTGCACAGCAAAACCGCCGGCCACCCGGAATATGGCATCACCCCCGGCGTGGAAACCACCACCGGCCCGCTCGGCCAGGGCATCACCAACGCGGTCGGCATGGCGCTGGCCGAACGCCTGCTGGGCGAAGAATTCAACCGCCCCGGCTTCGATATCGTCAACCACCACACCTATGTCTTCCTGGGCGACGGCTGCCTGATGGAAGGCATCTCGCACGAGGCCAGCTCGCTGGCCGGCACGCTCAAGCTGAACAAGCTGATTGCGCTGTGGGACGACAACGGCATCTCGATCGACGGCGACGTCGTGCACTGGTTCAACGACGACACCCCGAAGCGCTTCGAAGCCTACGGCTGGAACGTGATCCGCGGCATCGACGGCCATGACGTCACCGCCGTCGACCTCGCGATCTCGCAGGCCAAGGCCAGCGACAAGCCGACCCTGATCTGCTGCCGCACCAAGATCGGCAAGGGCGCGCCCAACAAGGAAGGCGGCCATGACGTGCACGGCGCCCCGCTGGGCGGCGCCGAAGTGCTGGCCACGCGCGAGGCGCTGGGCTGGGCCCACGCCCCGTTCGAAGTGCCGGGCGACGTCTATGGCGCGTGGGACGCCAAGGCCAACGGCCAGGCCCTGGAGCGGGCCTGGACCGCACTGTTCGACGCCTATGCCGAGCGCCACCCGTATGAAGCCGGCGAATTCACCCGACGCATGAAGGGCGAGCTGCCTGGTTCGTTCGATGCCGCCGTCGAAGCCTTTATCGCCAAGTGCGAGGAAAAGTCCGAGACCATCGCCACCCGCAAGGCCAGCCAGAACACCATCGAGGCCTTCGGCCCGGTGCTGCCCGAGTTCCTCGGCGGCTCGGCCGACCTGACCGGCTCGAACCTGACCAACTGGTCCGGCAGCAAGGCGGTGCGCGTGGATGCCTGGGGCAACCACATCAACTACGGCGTGCGCGAGTTCGGCATGAGCGCCATCATGAACGGCATCACGCTGCATGGTGGCTACATCCCCTACGGCGCCACCTTCCTGACCTTCTCGGACTACAGCCGCAACGCCCTGCGCATGGCGGCGCTGATGAAGATCCGCTCGCTGTTCGTGTTCACCCATGATTCGATCGGCCTGGGCGAAGACGGCCCGACGCACCAGTCGATCGAGCACGTCGCCAGCCTGCGCCTGATCCCCAACATGGACGTCTGGCGTACCGCCGACACCACCGAGACCGCCGTGGCCTGGGCCGAGGCGATCCGCCGCGAGAACGGCCCGAGCTGCCTGATCTTCAGCCGCCAGAACCTGCCGTTCCAGCAACGCGACGACGCCACCCGCGCCAATATCGCGCGTGGCGGCTACGTGCTGCGCGACGGCGTCAACCCGCAGACCGGCAACCCGGATGCCGTGATCCTGGCGACCGGCTCGGAAGTAGGCCTGGCCGTGGGCGCGGCCGAGCACCTGGCTGCGGAAGGCGTGCACGTGCGCGTGGTGTCGGTTCCGGCGACCACCGTGTTCGACAAGCAGGACACCGCCTACAAGGCCAGCGTGCTGCCGGCCGGCGTGCCGCGCGTGGCGGTCGAGGCGGGCGTGACGGACTTCTGGTGGAAGTACCAGGTCCAAGCGGTAGTGGGCATCGACACCTTCGGCGAATCGGCGCCGGCCGGCGTGCTGTTCAAGCACTTCGGCTTTACCGTCGACAACGTCGTGCGTACGGTGAAAGACACCCTTATCTAAGCATCCGGGCGCTGGAGTCGCGCGGTGCGCCGCGCGGCAGCAGCGGCGCCCACCGGTTTTCATCGATCCTCAGGAGAGACAGTCATGACCATCAAGATCGGCATCAACGGCTTCGGCCGCATCGGACGCATGGTGTTCCGCGCCGCCGCCGCCAACTTCAAGGACATCGAAGTCGTTGCCATCAACGACCTGCTCGAGCCCGACTACCTCGCCTACATGCTGAAGTACGACTCGGTGCACGGCCGCTTTGACGGCGAAGTGTCGGTCGACGGCAACACCCTGGTCGTCAACGGCAAGAAGATCCGCCTGACCGCCGTCAAGGATCCGGCCGAGCTGAAGTGGGGCGAAGTCGGCGCCGACGTGGTGATCGAGTCGACCGGCATCTTCCTGACCAAGGAAGGCGCACAGAAGCACATCGACGCGGGCGCCAAGAAGGTGATCATGTCGGCCCCGTCCAAGGACGACACCCCGATGTTCGTGTACGGCGTGAACCACGAAACGTACAAGGGCGAAGCGATCGTCTCGAACGCCAGCTGCACCACCAACTGCCTGGCACCGGTGGCCAAGGTGCTGAACGACAAGTGGGGCATCAAGCGCGGCCTGATGACCACCGTGCACGCTGCCACCGCCACGCAGAAGACCGTTGACGGCCCGTCCAACAAGGACTGGCGCGGCGGCCGCGGCATCCTGGAAAACATCATCCCGTCGTCGACCGGCGCTGCCAAGGCCGTGGGCGTGGTGATTCCGCAGCTGAACAAGAAGCTGACCGGCATGTCGTTCCGCGTGCCGACCTCGGACGTGTCCGTGGTCGACCTGACCGTCGAACTGGAAAAGTCGGCATCGTACGAAGAAATCTGCGCCGAGATGAAGGCCCAGAGCCAGGGCGCGCTGAAGGGCGTGCTGGGCTATACCGAAGACAAGGTTGTCGCCACGGATTTCCGCGGCGATGCACGCACCTCGATCTTCGACGCTGAAGCCGGCATCGCACTGGACGGTACCTTCATCAAGGTCGTGAGTTGGTACGACAACGAGTGGGGCTACTCGAACAAGTGCCTGGAAATGGCGCGCGTGGTGGCCAAGTAATCCGGCAGTCTTGCAGTAAAAAAAAACGCGCCTTCGGGCGCGTTTTTTATTTGGGCGCGATGGCCACTCAGCCAGCCGGGCGTGATGTCAGCGGCCGCGCGTCGACGGCGGCGCCGTCTACCAGGAAATGGCCGCCGGCGACATGATGGATGGTGCGCAGCGCGTCGTGGCCTTCGAAATGCCAACGCCCGTTGCTGAACACGCGCGAATCCGCATGCGCGGCTACGACCTCACCGAGAAACAGGTCATAGGTCTGCTGCGTCGCCGGTTCCGGCAACAGCCGGCACTCGAGCCAGGCCGCGCAGCCTTCCAGCAGTGGGGCGCCGACGACGTTCCCCGCAAAGGTGCCCAGCCCGTAGGCATCGAACTTGTCGGTCCCTTCCTGTTCCAGCAGCGCCAGCCCTGAGCTCGAGCCAAGCGCCTCGGTCAGGTCGACCTGGCTGACGGTAGGCACCTGCAGCACGAATTCACCGCTTTGTTCCAGCAGGCGCCGCGTCCAGGTGCTCTTGTCCAGCACCACCGCGACCTTGGGCGGCGCGAAATCCAGCGGCATGGCCCATGCGGCGGCCATGATGTTGCGCTTGCCGCCGGCGGCCGCGCTGACCAGCACGGTAGGGCCGTGGTTGAGCAGCCGGTAAGCCTTGGGCAGTTCGACAGGAAGGCGGGAATGGTCGGTTCGGGAGTCAGGCATGATGGCGGACGCATCCGCATCCTAGGAAAAGAATGACAAAAATGGGACGGCGACCCAATATACGCCGATGCGCGAGGGTCTGCCGCCGCACTGAAAATGAGCGTATATGAGATCAACTTCATAAAAATGGCACTATTTTGCGGAAATATGACAGGGCTCGGCGCTCCAAAAATGCCGAATTTGCTTTCCGAGCTTGTTTTTTCCTCTTACACTACCGAGACGCCGTTGAAATCTGATGTGCAGCCAGTGCAAGTGGTGGGGCCATCTTTGCTAAGAAAAATCTGACCTGGGCCTGATCATGGTGAACGTGGACACAAAGCTTCTAGTGATCTTCACCGAGCTGCTGAGTAAGCGAAACGCCACTTACGTCGCGGAGAAGATGCATATGACCGCGCCGGCGGTGTCGCATTCACTGGGCCGGTTGCGCGAGATCTTTGACGATCCACTCTTCATCCGCGTTCCGCACGGTCTCACGCCCACGCCGCGCGCGCTGGAGCTGGGCCCCAAGATCCGCGACATGCTGGACCTGTGGTCGTCGATCAACGAAGGCGACGCCGATAATTTCGATCCCGCGGTGGCCACTGGCACGCTGAGCATCGGTTTTGCCGCGGAGCTGGGCGACACGGTGTTCAACCGCTTCGTGCTGCGCATCAAGCAGCTGGCGCCGGACCTGCATATCAAGCTGGTCGAATCCCATTCCTGGGAAGCCGACGTGTCGTCGATGCGCGCCAATGAGCTGGACGTGGCATTCTCGCCGTTCCCGACCCGGCATCCGGAAATCGTCGAGGAAATGGTGACATCGCTGAACCTGTGGGTTTGCGCGCGCAAGAACCACCCGGTGCTGAAGAACCACTGCACGCTCGAGCAATACCTGGACTGCGGCCATATCTTCATGGCGCATTCGGGTGGCGCAGGCCGCCCGGCGCCGTCGCTGATCCCGCTCGACTACGCGCTGCAGCAGCGCGGCCTCAAGCGCAATGCGACGCTGACGGTGCATTCGTGGCGCGCCCAGGCCGAGATGGCCGCGCAGACCGACATGATCTTCACCGTCAATGCGCTGACCAAGGACATGGCCTGCGAAACCTACGGCCTGAAGGCGTTCCCGCTGCCGGCGGAACTCAACACCACGGTCGGCCTGAACATGTTCTGGCACCGCAGCCGCAACACCCATCCGATGCTGGTATGGGCGCGCAACCTGTTCCGCCAGGTGGTGGGCGAGTTCGTCGGCCTGCCGCCGTCGCGCCCGTCGCGCGTGGTTGCCGAGCAAGACCTGCAAACGCTGCGCGAGCCCTGAGCCCGGCGCAAGCCCATAAAAAAACCGGCGCCTGGCGCCGGTTTTTGTTTTGCCGGAGGCGCTACGCGGTGCGTGCGCCGGCTTATCGTTTGGGTCTGTGGGGACAGTTGGTTTTAGTGCAGTTGCCGTAGAGCGACAGTGCGTGTTCCTGCAAGGTAAAGCCGCGCTCGCGCGCAATGCTTTGCTGGCGCTGCTCGATTTCGGAATCGAAGAATTCTTCGACGCGGCCGCAATCGAGGCACACCAGGTGGTCGTGGTGCTTGCCTTCGTTGAGTTCGAAAATGGCCTTGCCAGATTCAAAATTGTTGCGCGACAGCAAGCCTGCCTGTTCGAACTGGGTCAGCACGCGGTAGACGGTGGCAAGGCCGATATCCATATGCTCGTTCAGCAGGATACGGTAGACGTCTTCCGCGCTCAGGTGCCGCTGTTCGCTGGTCTGAAAAATTTCAAGAATCTTCAGCCTGGGCACCGTCGCCTTCAGGCCGATATTCTTGAGGTCCGCCGGACTCGGCATGGGCGTGACTCCCTAGAGTACAATGTCTGGATAGTTGAATCATAAGGGTTTTGACAGCAAAAGTCGCTCGCGGTGCCATGTCCCATGTGGGCAACGCGCCTCAGGCATTTGCAGTCGGCCCCGTGTGGTTGCCGCGGCAGGCGCCCCGTGCGCGTGTGGTTTATCCGGCTCTTGCAGCGCTGGCTGCGCCGGACTTCCGCGGTACTTTCCGTACTTTCCCTTTCCCTCCCGGAAGCGAGATACATGCGTTATACCCGTTCGTCCGCCATGCGCCCGACGCTGGTTGTCTCCCTGCTGGCCGCGGCTTTGCTGGCCGGCGCCTGCTCGGCCTACGATTCCACTTCGCGCAAGGTAGCCAACGCCATCACGCCGTACCGGATCAATATCGTGCAGGGCAACTTCGTGTCCCGCGAGGCCGCTTCCCAACTGCGCGAAGGCATGACGCGCGAGCAGGTCAAGTTCCTGCTCGGCACGCCGCTGCTGACCGATGTGTTCCACGCCAACCGCTGGGACTACGTGTTCTCGTTCCGCCGCGGCAATACCCCCGTGGTGCAGCAGCGCCGCTATACGGTCGTTTTCGATGGCGACCGCCTGGTCAAGTTTGGCGGCGACGAACTGCCGTCGGAATACGAACTGATCGCCGAGATTGACGGCATGAAGAAGGCGCTGAAGGACCAGACCCCGGGCAAGGTATCCACCAGCAGCACGAGCACGGCCGCTGCCCAGGCCGAGCCGCAGACCACCGTGGAAAATTTCGTGCCGCGCCAGGCGACCGAGCCGGCCGCCGCTCCCGCGGCGACGCCCGCGCCCGCAGCCGCCGCGGCCCCCGTGACCGAAGCGCCGCCGGCCGCAGCCCCGGCACAGGCCACCGCGCCCGCCGACGCCTCCAAATCGAACTGAGCCGCCGTCCGCGGGTTGCCATCTGTTCCGGGCCGGTCAGCCATGACCGGCCCATTCACTTTTCGCGTATTGCGCACATTCCACTGAGCCAGACACCATGAACATCGCCATCGCAGGCGCATCCGGCCGCATGGGCCGCATGCTGATCGAACAAGTGCTGAACACCGAGGGCGTGAAACTGTCGGGCGCGCTGGATCTGCCGGGCTCGCCGGCGCTGGGCCAGGATGCGGGCCTGTTCCTGGGCCGCAATACCGGCGTGGCGATCACGGCGGACCTCGAAGCCGGACTGGCTGGCGCGGACTGCCTGATCGATTTCACCCGTCCGGAAGGCACGCTGGCTCACCTGGCCGCGGCGAAGAAGCTGGGCGTCAAGATGGTGGTCGGCACCACCGGCTTCGACGATGCCGGCAAAGCCGCGCTGGCCGAAGCCGCCAAGTCCATCGGCATCGTCTTTGCCGCCAACTTCAGCGTTGGCGTCAATGCCACCTTCAAGTTGCTGGAAGTGGCCGCCAGGCTGCTGTCGACCGGCTATGACATCGAGGTGATCGAGGCCCACCACCGCTTCAAGGTCGACGCCCCGTCGGGCACTGCGCTGAAGATGGGCGAAGTGATCGCTGATGCGCTCGGCCGCGACCTGAAGACCTGCGCCGTCTACGCCCGCGAAGGCCATACCGGCGAGCGCGACCCCAATTCGATCGGCTTCGCCACCATCCGCGGCGGCGATATCGTTGGCGACCATACCGTGATGTTCGCCGGCATCGGCGAGCGCATCGAGATCAGCCACAAGTCGTCCAGCCGCCAGTCGTATGCCGACGGTGCCGTGCGCTCGGCCCGTTTCCTGGCCGACAAGCCTAACGGCCTGTTCGACATGCAGGACGTGCTGGGCCTGAAGTAAGCGCCGCGCCGGGCGGCCAGGGGTGCCGCCACGGTTATAATCGATTGCTTTAGCATTGCACGCCGGGCGGGCGCCCAGACAGGCGCCCGCCGCTTACCTTCCAACGATTCTTCCCGGATGCCGGCAGGCCAGTTGCCGCGCAGACGCTGCCTGATTGTTGCACCTGACTGCTGTCTCGACCATGCAAGACAAATATCTTCCTTCCGCCGTAGAACAAGCCGCCCAGCAGCACTGGCAAGCCATCGACGCCTACCGCGTGTCGGAGCATGCAGCGGGCCCGGACGGCAAGGAAAAGCCCAAGTTCTACGCCTGCTCGATGCTGCCGTACCCGTCGGGCAAGCTGCACATGGGCCACGTGCGCAACTACACCATCAATGACGTGATGGCGCGCTACCTGCGCATGAACGGCAACAACGTGCTGATGCCGATGGGCTGGGACGCCTTCGGCATGCCGGCGGAAAACGCGGCGCTGAACAATGGCGTGGCGCCGGCCGCCTGGACCTACGACAACATCGCTTACATGAAGAAGCAGATGCAGTCGATGGGCCTGGCGATCGACTGGTCGCGCGAGGTCGCCACCTGCAGCCCGGACTATTACCGCTGGAACCAGTGGCTGTTCCTGAAGATGCTGGAAAAGGGCGTCGCCTACCGCAAGACCGGTACCGTCAACTGGGACCCGGTCGACCAGACCGTGCTGGCCAACGAGCAGGTCATCGACGGCCGCGGCTGGCGCTCGGGCGCGGTGGTGGAAAAGCGCGAGATCCCGATGTACTACCTGCGCATCACCGAATATGCGGAGGAGCTGCTGGGCGACCTCGACGGCCTGGGCTGGCCCGAGCGCGTCAAGGTGATGCAGCAGAACTGGATCGGCAAGAGCGTGGGCGTGCGCTTTGCCTTCACCCATGGCATCCCGGGCGAGGACGGCAAGCCGATCAACGACGGCAAGCTCTACGTCTTCACCACGCGCGCCGACACCATCATGGGCGTGACCTTCTGCGCGGTTGCCGCCGAGCACCCGCTGGCCACGCACGCCGCGCTGAACAACCCCGAACTGGCTGCCTTCATCGACGAATGCAAGCACGGCTCGGTCATGGAAGCCGACATGGCGACCATGGAGAAGAAGGGCATGCCGACCGGCCTGCAGGTCGTGCACCCGCTGACCGGCGAAAAGGTCGACGTGTGGGTCGGCAACTACGTGCTGATGACCTACGGCGACGGCGCCGTGATGGGCGTGCCCGCGCACGACGAGCGCGACTTCGCCTTCGCCAACAAGTACAACCTGCCGATCAAGCAAGTGATCGACGTGAAGGGCCAGCCGTACTCGACCGAAGCCTGGCAGGAATGGTACGGCGACAAGGAAAACGGCACCTGCATCCACAGCGGCAAGTATGACGGCCTGGGCTACCAGGCCGCGGTGGAAGCCATCGCCGCCGACCTGGGCGGGATGGGCCTGGGCGAGAAGAAGACCACCTGGCGCCTGCGCGACTGGGGCATCTCGCGCCAGCGCTACTGGGGCACGCCGATCCCGCTGATCCACTGCGACAGCTGCGGCGTGGTGCCGGTCCCCGAGAAGGACCTGCCGGTGGTGCTGCCCGAAGACCTGGTGCCGGACGGCACCGGCAACCCGCTGGCCAAGGATCCGCGCTTCCTGCAGTGCACCTGCCCGTCGTGCGGCAAGCCGGCGCGCCGCGAGACCGACACGATGGATACGTTTATCGATTCGTGCTGGTACTACATGCGCTATACCTGCCCGGACGCGGCCACCATGGTCGATGCCCGCAACGACTACTGGATGCCGATGGACCAGTACATCGGCGGCATCGAGCACGCGATCCTGCACCTGCTGTACGCGCGTTTCTGGACCAAGGTCATGCGCGACCTGGGCCTGGTCAAGTTCGACGAGCCGTTCACCAACCTGCTGACGCAGGGCATGGTGCTGAACGAGACCTTCTACCGTGAAGACCCCTCGGGCAAGAAGCACTGGTACAACCCGGCCGACGTCGACGTGCAGACCGACGAGCGCGGCCGCCCGGTGGGCGCCACGCTGAAGGCCGATGGCCAGCCGGTGGTGATCGGCGGCATCGAGAAGATGTCGAAGTCCAAGAACAACGGCATCGACCCGCAGGCGCTGATCGACCAGTACGGCGCCGATACCGCGCGCCTGTTCGTGATGTTCGCCGCGCCGCCCGAGCAGCAGCTGGAGTGGAGCGGCTCGGGCGTGGAGGGCGCCTCGCGCTTCCTGCGCCGCGTGTGGAACTACGGCTACGCCAACGCCGCCGCGCTGCGCGATGGCGCCGGCAGTGCCATCACGGCCGATGACGCCGAGCTGCGCCGCGAGATCCACGGCGTGCTCAAGCAGGCCAACTATGACTACCAGCGCATCCAGTACAACACCGTGGTCTCGGCCACGATGAAGATGCTCAACGCGCTGGAAGACGCCAAGACCGCTTCGCCGGCCGCGCGCCGCGAGTGCTTCGGCATCCTGCTGCGCGTGCTGTACCCGGTGGTGCCACACATCACTCATGGCCTCTGGGACCAACTGGGTTTCGCCGCCGAATCCGGCGACCTGCTCGACGCCCCGTGGCCGCAGGTCGACGAAGCCGCGCTGGTGCGCAGCGAGATCGAACTGGTGCTGCAGATCAACGGCAAGGTGCGCGGCAGCATCACCGTACCGGCCAGCGCCGACCGCGCCGCTATCGAGGCGGCTGCCGCCGGCAGCGAGACCGTGGCCAAGTTTGCCGAAGGCAAGGCGCCCAAGAAGATCGTGGTGGTGCCGGGCCGCCTGGTGAACGTGGTGCTGTAACGGGTCAGCGGCCCGGAACCTGACTGAGGATTCGCCAAGAATGAAGCGACTGAACATGGGCCGCCGCAAGGCGCTCGCGGCGATGCTGGCGGTGCCCGCAACGGGCCTGCTGGCCGGCTGCGGCTTCCATATGCGCGGCAATTCGGACTTCGCGTTCAAGCGGCTCTATATCGGGATTCCGCCCAATTCGCTGATGGGCGCGGACCTGCGCCGCGCCATCCGAGGCGGCTCCGACACCCAGGTGGTGGCCGACCAGAAAGAGGCTGACGCGCTGCTGGACGTGCTGCAGGACACCCGCACCAAGTCCATCCTGTCGATCACGACCGAGGGCGTGGTGCGCGAATACCGCCTGACGCAGCGCTTTACCTTCCGCCTGCGCGATGCCGCCGGCAAGGAACTGATCGCGCCGTCGCAGCTGGTGCTGACGCGCGACCTGACCTACAACGAAGCCAACACGCTGGCCAAGGACTACGAAGAGCAGCAGCTGTACCGCGACATGCAGCGCGACATCGTGCAGCAGCTGATGCGCCGGCTGGCCGCGGTCAAGGCCATCTGAGCTCGGGGCAGAGTTACGGCATGCAACTCAAGCTCGACGGGCTCGACGCGCACCTGAAGCAGGCGAAGGCCAAGGGTTTGGCGCCGCTGTACGTGGTGCATGGCGACGAGCACTTGCTGGTGCTGGAGGCAGTCGACCGCCTGCGCGCCTCAGCGCGCGACGCGGGGTTCTCCGAGCGCGAGGTGCTGGTGGCCGAACGCGGCTTCCACTGGAGCCAGCTGGTCGAGGCGCAGCAGTCGATGTCGCTGTTCGGCGACCGCAAGATCGTTGAGCTGCGCATCCCTTCGGGCAAGCCCGGCAAGGACGGCGGCGAGGCGCTGCGCGCGGTGGCGGCGCAGCCGTCGCCCGACGTGGTGCTGATCGTCACGCTGCCGCGGCTCGATTTCGCCACCTCCAAGTCGGCGTGGTTCCAGGCGCTGGAAGGCGCCGGCGTGTCGATCAAGGTCGACACGGTGGACCGTACGCGGCTGCCGGCCTGGGTCGGCGAGCGGCTGGCGCTGCAGCAGCAGCGCGTCGAGGGCGGCGAGGCTGGCCGGCGCGCGCTGCAGTTCATCGCCGACAAGGTCGAAGGCAACCTGCTGGCGGCGCACCAGGAAATCCAGAAGCTGGGCCTGCTGTACCCGCCGGGCGAGCTGAGCTTCGACCAGGTCCACGACGCGGTGCTGAACGTGGCCCGCTATGACGTCTTCAAGTTGTCCGAGGCGATGCTGTCGGGCGACGTGCCGCGCCTGGTGCGCATGCTTGAAGGGCTGCGCGGCGAGGGCGAGGCCACGGTGCTGGTGCTGTGGGCGCTGACCGAGGAAATTCGCGTATTATCCAAGGTCCGGCAAGGCCTTGCGGCCGGCAAGCCGGCGGGTGTGCTGATGCGTGAACTGCGCGTCTGGGGCCCGCGCGAACGCCTGGTGCCGCAGGCCGCGCAGCGGCTGCAGCTGCCACGGCTGGAAGCGGCGCTGGCGCTGGCCGCGCGGCTGGACCGCCAGGTCAAGGGCTTGTACGACCTGCCGCCACCGGGCGGCGCGCCACTGCCGGCCGAGCCATGGGACGGCTTGCAGCAACTGGCGCTGATGATTGCGCGCTGATCCCGCAGCGCCCCGGGTTTGCTCCCGGACATACACACTGACGGCCTTCCCCCGGCCACTGACATGAACGAGCTCGACCTCAACCAATACATGGACCGCGTCGGCCGCCAGGCCCGCGCGGCGTCGCGCGCGATGACGCGTGCCTCCACGGCGGCCAAGAACCAGGCGCTGCTGACCATTGCCGCCGCCATCCGCCGCGATGCCGACAAGCTCAAGGCCGTCAATGCGCGCGACGTGGAGCGTGCCCGCGCCAACGGCCAGGACGCCGCCTTCGTCGACCGCCTGACGCTGTCGGACAAGGCCATCGCCACCATGGCTGCCGGCCTGGAGCAGATCGGCGCGCTGGCCGACCCGATCGGCGAGATCTCGAACATGAAGTTCCGCCCGACCGGCATCCAGGTTGGCCAGATGCGCGTGCCGCTGGGCGTGATCGGCATCATCTATGAGTCGCGCCCGAACGTGACCATCGATGCCGCGGCGCTGTGCCTGAAGTCGGGCAACGCCACCATCTTGCGCGGTGGGTCCGAAGCCATTGAATCCAACACCGCGCTGGCCGCGCTGGTGGCCGAAGGCCTGGCCGCCGCCGGCCTGCCGCCCGAGGCCGTGCAGGTGATCGAGACGACCGACCGCGCCGCGGTCGGCCGCCTGATCACCATGACCGAATTTGTCGACGTGATCGTGCCGCGCGGCGGCAAGAGCCTGATCGCGCGCCTGATGGAAGAAGCGCGCGTGCCGATGATCAAGCACCTGGACGGCATCTGCCACGTCTACATCGACGCCGCCGCGGACCTGGACAAGGCCGTGCGCGTCTGCGACAACGCCAAGACCCAGCGCTACGCGCCGTGCAACACCATGGAAACGCTGCTGGTGTCGCGCGACATCGCCGCCACCGCGCTGCCGCCGCTGTGCCGCATCTACCAGGAGAAGGGCGTCGAGCTGCGCGTCTGCCCGGCTACCCGCGCCACGCTGGAAGCCGCTGGCTTCAGCGGCCTGGTCGATGCCGCCGAGGAAGACTGGCGCCTGGAATACCTGGCCCCGATCCTCGCCATCAAGACCGTCGCCGGCCTGGATGACGCCATCGCGCATATCAACGAATACGGCTCGCACCACACCGATTCGATCATCACCGAGGACTACTCGGCGGGCATGCGCTTTATCCGCGAGGTCGATTCGGCAAGCGTGATGATCAACGCCTCGACCCGCTTCGCCGACGGTTTCGAATACGGCCTGGGCGCGGAGATCGGCATTTCCAACGACAAGCTGCACGCGCGCGGCCCGGTGGGCCTGGAAGGGCTGACCTCGCTGAAGTACGTGGTGTTCGGCCACGGCGAGATCCGGACCTGAGGCCGGACCTCAAGCCGGCCCGCCAACAACAATAACAACCGCAAGCCAACGTCTGTCCGCCGATGCTCTGGGTCAAAGCGCTGCATATCGTCTTCGTCGTTTCGTGGTTCGCCGGCCTGTTCTACCTGCCGCGCATCTTCGTCAACCTGGCGATGGAGACCGACGCCACCAGCACCCAGCGCCTGCTGCTGATGGCGCGCAAGCTGTTCCGCTTCATGACCATGCTGGCGGTGCCGGCGGTGGTGTTCGGGCTGTGGCTGTACCTGGGGTACGGCATCGGCCGCGGCACCGGGCAGGGCTGGATGCATGCCAAGCTGGCACTGGTGCTGGTACTGATCGGCTACCACCATGGCTGCGGCGTGCTGCTGCGCAAGTTCGAAGGCGGGCGCAATGCGCGCTCGCACAAGTTTTATCGCTGGTTCAACGAACTGCCGGTGCTGGTGCTGCTGGCGGTGGTGATCCTGGTGGTCGTCAAGCCGTTCTGAGCCGGGCGCCGTTCCACAAATTGCGAGATCGAGATGAGCAAGCTGGTTGATTACTACCTGACGCCGCAGTCGCCGTTCGTCTACATGGGCCATGCCCGCTTCACCGCCATCGCCGAGCGCCACGGCGTGCAGGTGAACCTGAAGCCGTGCGACATGGGCAAGGTGTTCTCCGTTTCCGGCGGACTGCCGCTGGCGCAGCGCCCGCCGCAGCGCCAGGCCTACCGGATGGTTGAGTTGAAGCGCTGGAGCGCATTCCTGGACCTGCCGCTGAACCCGGAGCCGACCTTCTTCCCGGTATCGGGCGATGCGGCCAGCAAGCTGGTCATCGCCGCGCAACTGGCGCACGGCACCGCGCGGGCGCTGCAGCTGACCGGCGCGATCGGCGCGGCGGTGTGGGCGCAGCAGCGCAACATTGCCGATGCCGCCACGCTCGCGCAGATCGCCGACGAGACCGGACTGGATGGCGCCGGCCTGGTCAAGGCCAGCGAGGCCCAGTCGGTGCAGGCAGCCTACGCGCAGAACACGCAGGACGCGGTCTCGGCCGGCGTGTTCGGTGCGCCATGGTATGTCTTTGACGGCCAGCCCTTCTGGGGCCAGGACCGGCTCGAATTCCTCGAGCGCGCGCTCGCCGCCGCTTGAACTAAGCTATCGGATATCTCCCGTCCGCTACGGCGGACGTTTTTGTTTGCAGGAAACCTGACCCATGACCCAAGCCTTCTTTGCCCCTTGCCCGCGCGGCCTGGAGAGCGCCCTCGCCGAAGAACTGCGCGAGATCGCCGCCCGGCCGGGCATGGCCGCGCTGGCTCCGTTCACGGTGCACCAGGAGGTGCCGGGCGGGGTCAATTTCTCCGGCGAAATGGCCGCCGCCTATGCGGTCAACCTGCATTCGCGCATCGCCAGCCGGGTGCTGATGCGCGTGGCCGCGCGCGGCTACCGGCACGAGGACGACATCTACAACCTGGCGCTCGGCGTGCACTGGGAGCAGTGGTTCTCGCCGGACGAGTCGCTGCGCGTCGATATCACTTCGCACAAATCACCGCTGCGCAGCCTCAATTTCACCGCGCTGCGCGTCAAGGACGGCGTGTGCGATGCCATGCGCGATCGGCTCGGCGCGCGCCCGAGCGTGGACACGGTCAGCCCGGATGTGCGTATTTATGCCCACCTGACCGAGCGCGACTGCACGCTGTACCTCGACACCACCGGCGAGCCCCTGTTCAAGCGCGGCTGGCGTACCGAGAAGGGCGAGGCGCCACTGAAGGAAAACCTGGCCGCCGGCATCCTGCGCCTGGCGGGCTGGGTGCCGGGGCAGACCTTCCAGCCGTTCTACGATCCGATGTGCGGCAGCGGCACGTTCCTGATCGAGGCCGCCCAGGTGGCACTGGGCATCGCCCCGGGCGGCAGCCGCAGCTTTGCCTTCGAATGGCTCAAGGGCGTCGACCGCAAGGCGTGGCAGAAGCTCAAGGACGACGCCCAGCGCGTGCGCATGCTGGCCTCGGCGGATGAACTGCAGGTAGTGGGATCGGACATCTCGACCGACATGCTGGCGATCACGCAGGCCAACTGGCAGCGTGCTGGCCTGCCGGGGGAGGCGCGCACCAAGCAGGTCGATGCGCGTTTCATCCAGCCGCCGTACGACGAGGCGGGCCTGTTGCTGATGAACCCGCCGTACGGCGAGCGCATTGCGGTGCGCGGGCAGCGGCGCTCGCCGGAGGAAGAAATGCCGCGCGACGAGGTGGAAGAGGCGGCCGCCAACCAGTTCGCCAATGCCTTCGCCACGACGCTCAAGCAGAACTTCGCGGGCTGGCAGGCGTGGGTCTTTACCGGCGACCTGGGCTTCCCGCGCCGGCTGCGGCTGAAGGAATCGCGCCGCACGCCGCTCTACAACGGCAATATCGAATGCCGGCTGTTCCGGTTCGAGATGGTGCGCGGCACCAACCGGGCGCCGCAGGCGGACTGAGCGCCTTTCTGGGCCCGGCAGGCCCGGCCGGCCCGGCCGGGTTCAGGTGCGCTTGCGCCCGGTCAAGGATTCGGAGTTGCGGGAAAAATCCGCCAGGAAGCCCTGCAGGCTGACCACCGGCTCCTGCAGCAGGTGGCGCGGCAGGTCGAACAGGGCGTAGAAGAACTCTTCGTTGCCTTCACAGCGCTCGGCCGGCAGGCAGTATTGTTCCCAGTCGATGCAGGCCGGCGTGTACATGCCGTTGCCCGGCCAGAAGAACGGTATCAGGCGGCCCTCGCGCAGGCCTTCGATCAGCGCGGCGGGGGCGTCGTAGGCTTCGGCCGATTCCACCTGGCTCATCAGGCCGGCGCGGGTCTCGATCACCATCAGCGTGGCGTGGCCTTGCGCAGTCAACAGCAGGATGCCGGCCGGGTTGGGGTACAGGTAGTACTCGACAAAGCCGTAGCGCGCCGTGAGCTGGCGCACCCGCTCGGTCATGGCCGGGTCGGACAGGAACGAGAACGAATGCCGCGTCAGCAGCTCGCGCAGCGTGCGCGACAGCGTAGCGAAGTACGCGTGCTGCATGGCTTCGATTTCCTGGTCCAGCCGCTCCACCATATTGCTGTCGTGCTTCTTGACGTAGCGGTCGATCAGCCCGTGGTTGAAGCCCTGCACGGCGATGCTTTCGTCCGCGGTACCGGTCAGCAGGATGGTCTTGCACGGCAGGTCCTGCAGCGCCTGGCAGAACTCCAGCCCGTCCATCTGCGGCATCGAGTAGTCCACCACGATCACGCCCGGCTGCAGGAAGCGGTTGATATCGTGGATCTGGCGATAGATCCGGTCGATATCGAGCTGGACGGTACGGCGCTCGGTCAGGAAGGTCAGGTCGTCATGCGTGACCCGCACCGGCAGGAAGCCGGGGAAGCGGGTGGCATAGGCCTCGCGGATCCATTGCAGCGCTTCACGCGGGTCGGTGAAGGTGATGACCGCGCGCGAGGCATCCATCTGGAACGCCAGGCTGTCGATAAACGATTTGCTGTCGTCGACGAGGACGGTCAGGACCGGGTGATGGAAGACCGACAGGTTCCGGTCATGCGGGTTGAAGGTCATGATGCGTTGGCGTCGGGGCCGGCAGGGGTTCGGCGCATTCGGCAAGCCGGCGTGCGCATTCGCAGGCCAGTATAGCGCGCCGTGGCTGCCTTGCAAGGCACGGCGCCGCAGGCGGCCGGGAAGGCCCGGTCGCCTGCCGGCATGGCCGTCTTAGTCGACTGCCTTGAACATGTCCTCGACCACCTTCTTGGCGTCGCCGAACACCATCATGGTCTTGTCCATGTAGAACAGCTCGTTGTCCAGGCCGGCATAGCCGGCGGCCATCGAGCGCTTGTTGACGATGATGGTCTTGGCCTTGTACGCCTCCAGGATCGGCATGCCGGCGATCGGCGACTGGGGGTCGGTCTTGGCCGCCGGGTTGACCACGTCGTTGGCGCCCAGCACCAGCACCACGTCGGCCTGGCCGAACTCGCTGTTGATGTCTTCCATCTCGAAGACCTGGTCGTACGGCACCTCGGCTTCGGCCAGCAGCACGTTCATGTGGCCCGGCATACGGCCCGCCACCGGGTGGATCGCGTACTTCACGGTCACGCCCTTTTCGGCCAGCTTCTCGGTCAGTTCCTTCAGGGCGTGCTGGGCGCGCGCCACGGCCAGGCCGTAGCCCGGCACGATGATCACGGTCTCGGCGTTGCCCATCAGGAAGGCGGCATCGTCGGCGGAGCCCGACTTGACCGGGCGCTGCTGCTGGTCGCCCGCTGCCGCCGCCGCCGTCGCGCCGCCGAAACCGCCCAGGATCACGTTGAAGAACGAGCGGTTCATCGCCTTGCACATGATGTACGAGAGGATGGCACCGGACGATCCCACCAGCGAGCCGGCGATGATCAGCATCGGGTTGTTCAGCGAGAAGCCGATGCCCGCCGCCGCCCAGCCCGAGTACGAGTTCAGCATCGACACCACCACCGGCATGTCGGCACCGCCGATCGGGATGATGATCAGCACGCCCAGCACGAAGGCAATGGCCAGCATGATCAGGAACGGCAGCCAGTCCTGCGACATGAAGAAGATCACGCCGAAGCCCAACATCGCCACCGCCAGCAGCAGGTTCAGCCAGTGCTGGCCGGCAAACACCACCGGCGCGCCCTGGAACAGGCGGAACTTGTAGCGCCCGGCCAGCTTGCCGAAGGCGATCACCGAACCGGAGAAGGTGATGGCACCGACGAAGCAGCCGATGAACAGCTCGATCCGGTTGCCCAGCGGGATCAGGTGCGAGCCCGCCGGCGTGATGCCGAACGCGGCCGGCTCGGCCACCGCGGCCACGGCGATGAACACCGCCGCAAGACCGATCAGCGAGTGCATTGCCGCGACCAGCTCGGGCATCTTGGTCATCTGCACCTTGCGCGCCACGTAGGCGCCGATGCCGCCGCCCACCACCAGCGCGCCGAAGATCAGCGCCAGGCCGGAGCCCACCGACGACTGCGCCGTGCCGGCCGCCAGGAATTCATTCTTGAGCTTGATGATCAGGGCCAGCGTGGTGACCACCGCGATCGCCATGCCGATCATGCCGAAGGCATTGCCCTTGCGCGCCGAGGCCGGGTGCGACAGGCCCTTGAGCGCCTGGATGAAACAGACCGAAGCCACCAGGTAGAGCAGGGTGACGAGGTTCATGCTGACGAGGCCGGCTGCCATTACGCGCCCTCCCTGGCCAGTGCCTGCTTGGCTTCGGGCGCCTTGGCCTTCGGCTCTTTCTTCTTGAACATCTCCAGCATGCGCTGGGTGACCAGGAAACCGCCGAACACGTTGACCGCGGCCAATGCCACCGCCAGCGTGCCCATGATGCGGCCCGTGGCGCCTTCGGTCAGGCCCGCGGCGAGCATCGCGCCAACGATGATGATGGCCGAGATCGCGTTGGTTACCGCCATCAGGGGCGTATGCAGGGCCGGCGTGACCGTCCAGACCACGTGGTAGCCCACGTAGATCGCCAGCACGAAGATGATCAAATTGATCACCGTGTGGTTCACCATCTCCATCGACTTCTCCTCCGTTGCTTTGAAACCGGGATGCAGCGTGTTTTCTACTGGATTCTTATTGCTGACTACGGCGCACCAAATGGCCAGTGGCTCTGAATGACCAATTGCGTGCTCCCTCTCCCGCGTGCGGGAGACGAAAGCTACCGGGCGCGCGGGGCGCCCCGGGTATTACGCCGCCTCGCGCACGACCTGGCCGTCACGGCACATCAGGCAGGCGGCGACGATGTCGTCTTCAAGGTTGAGCGTGAACTGGCCATCCTTGTCGACGACCAGCTTGAGGAAATCCAGCACGTTGCGGGCGTAGAGCGCCGAGGCGTCGGCCGCCACCATGCTGGCCAGGTTGGTATGGCCGATGAGGATGACCCCGTGGCGCTCGACCACTTCGTCGGCCACCGTCAGCGGGCAGTTGCCGCCCTGCGCGGCGGCCAGGTCGACCACCACCGAGCCCGGCTTCATCTGCTGCACGGTCGCTTCCTGCAGCAGCACCGGGGCCTTGCGGCCCGGGATCAGCGCGGTGGTGATGACGATGTCGGCCTGGATCGCGCGCTGGTGCACCAGCTCGGCCTGGCGCTTCATCCAGTCCGGCGGCATCGGGCGCGCATAGCCGCCCACGCCTTGCGCGATCTCGCGCTCTTCGTCGGTCAGGAACGGCACGTCGAGGAACTTGCCGCCGAGCGATTCGATCTGTTCCTTGACCGCGGGGCGCACGTCGGACGCTTCGATCACCGCGCCCAGGCGCTTGGCGGTGGCGATCGCCTGCAGGCCGGCCACGCCGGCGCCGAGGATCAGCACGCGCGCGGCCTTGACGGTGCCGGCGGCGGTCATCAGCATCGGCATGAAGCGCTGGTAGTGGTGCGCGGCCACCAGCACGGCCTTGTAGCCGGCGATATTGGCCTGCGACGAGAGCACGTCCATGCTCTGCGCGCGCGTGGTGCGCGGCGCGGCCTCGAGCGCGAAGGCGGTCACGTTGGCCGCCGCCATGCGCGCGTTGTTCTCGGCATCGAAGGGGTTGAGCATGCCCACCAGCACGGACCCCGGCTTCATCTGTGCCAGTTCCGCGTCGTCCGGGGCGCGCACCTTGAGTACCATCTGTGCGCCCAGCGCTTCGGCGGCAGTGCCAATGGTGGCGCCGACCGCCTCGTATGCGCCGTCGGGCTGGCTGGCGCGAACGCCGGCGCCGGCCTGGACGACCACCTTGTGGCCCTGGGCGACGTACTTCTTGATCGTCTCGGGGGTGGCGGCGACGCGAGTCTCGCCTGCCCGCGTCTCCTGCGGGATGCCGATGTACATCGTCGATTTCTCCTTTAGCTGGCGTCGTAATCTGGTTGGGCGGACCGACGTCTGGTCCGTTGCTCGCCGTGACCGGCTTGGCCGCAGCGCACAATTTTTTCGCAGCTTACAGGAATCTGACGCGCAATGGTGTGACCGGTCGGTCGGTTATTGATGCGGTGCGGCAACAGAATTTCCGGACAGTTCCGAACAGTTGGCGCTCCGGCGACCGGCAAGCGCATGCCGCTGCGCGATGCGCCGGCAACCGGTAGAATGCGGGATTGCCTAAAAATTGAGCATCATGTCACGTGATTGGAATGCCAGTGTGACCGTTGCCGCCGTGATCGAGCGCGGCGGACGCTTCCTGCTGGTCGAAGAGGAAACCGCGGAAGGGCTGCGGCTGAACCAGCCCGCCGGCCACCTGGACCCGGGCGAGAGCCTGATCCGCGCCGTCATCCGCGAAACCCTGGAAGAAACCGCGCACACCTTCGAGCCGCGCGCGTTGCTGGGCTGCTACATGGGCCGCTCGCTGTCTTCGCGCACCGGTACGGATGTCACATACGTGCGCTTTGCCTTTACCGGCGACCTGGGCTCGCTCGACGCGGGCCGCCAGCTCGACACCGGCATCGTGCGCACCGTCTGGATGGGCGCCGACGAGATCCGCGCGTGCCCGGAACGCCACCGCTCGCCGCTGGTGATGGCCTGCGTCGACGATTACCTGGCCGGCAAGCGTTTCGCGCTGGACGCGCTGTACACGCACCCGTCGGTGTTGTCCGTGGGAGTCAGGTTGTGAGCAGCCAGGGGAACGGAAAGCGCGTCGTGGTCGGCATGTCGGGCGGAGTCGATTCGTCGGTCACCGCATGGCTGCTCAAGCAGCAGGGCTACGAGGTCATCGGCCTGTTCATGAAGAACTGGGAAGACGATGACGACAGCGAGTATTGTTCCACGCGCCAGGACTGGCTGGACGTGGTGTCGGTGGCCGACCTGATCGGCGTCGACGTCGAGGCGGTCAACTTCGCCGCCGAGTACAAGGACCGCGTCTTCGCCGATTTCCTGCGCGAGTACTCGGCCGGACGCACGCCCAACCCGGATGTGCTGTGCAATGCCGAGATCAAGTTCAAGGCCTTCCTCGACCACGCCATGTCGCTGGGTGCCGAGACTATCGCCACCGGCCACTATGCGCGCGTGCGCCAGAACGCGGCAGGGCGCTTCGAGCTGCTCAAGGCGCTCGACCATACCAAGGACCAGAGCTATTTCCTGCACCGGCTGAACCAGGCGCAGCTGTCGCGCACGCTGTTCCCGCTGGGCGAGATGCCCAAGACCCGCGTGCGCGAGATCGCCGCCGGGATCGGCCTGCCGAACGCGAAGAAGAAGGATTCGACCGGCATCTGCTTTATCGGCGAGCGGCCATTCCGCGATTTCCTGAACCGCTACCTGCCGACCAGGCCGGGACCGATGAAGACGCCCGAGGGCAAGGTCGTGGGCGAGCACATCGGGCTGGCGTTCTACACGCTTGGCCAGCGCAAGGGCATCGGCCTGGGCGGCAGCCGCGACGGCAACGGCGATGCCTGGTATGTGGCGCGCAAGGATATGGAGAACAACACGCTGTACGTGGTGCAGGGCCACGACCACCCGTGGCTGCTGACGCCGGTGCTGACCGCGTCGGATTTGTCGTGGGTGGCCGGCGAGGCGCCGACCGCGGGCGCCACGATGGCGGCCAAGACCCGCTATCGCCAGAGCGACGCGGCCTGCACCGTGCAGGCCGCTGACGGCGACACGCTGCAGCTGGGGTTTGCCGAGGCGCAGTGGGCCGTCACGCCGGGGCAGTCGGCGGTGCTGTATGACGGCGACGTGTGCCTGGGTGGCGGCATCATCCAGTAAGCGCTGCCGTCGGCCGAATGAAAAACACCCGCTGCGTGCGGGTGTTTTTCATTGGGGCAGGCGGGCTTCAGCCGCGCGGCGGCGCGGTATCGATAAACGACTGCCGTTTCGACAGTTTTTCTTCCAGGCCTGCCAGGTTGGGATGGCGCTCGCGCCAGGCGATGTCGGGGAAACGGAAATCCAGGTAGGACAGCGCACAGCCCACCGCGACATCTGCCAGCGAGTAGTGCGTGCCGGTGCAGAAGGGGCGGTCGGCCAGGCCGTTGGCCATGGCGGCCAGCGCCGCATCGATCTTGCCGAGCTGGCGCTTGACCCAGCGCTCGCTGCGCTCCTGCGGCTCGCGCTGCGTGACTTCCAGGCGCGCCAGCAGGGCCGCGTCGAGCAGGCCGTCGGCCAGCGCTTCCCAGCAGCGTACTTCCAGCCGCTCGCGCCCGCCCTGAGGGATCATCCGGCTGACCGGAGTCAGCGTGTCGACATACTCGACGATCACGCGCGAATCGAAGATGGCGCCGCCGTCTTCCATCACCAGGCAAGGCACCTTGCCAAGCGGGTTGTACTGGCCGATTTTGGATTCCGGCGACCAGACGTCCTCTTCAATTAGCTGGTAGTCGATCTTCTTTTCCGCCATCACCACGCGCACCTTGCGCGCGTAGGGACTGGTATGGGACGCATACAGCTTCATGTTCTCCCCTTGAGCTTGTTATGAAGTGCATCGTCTGCTGCGTGGCAGCGGCGCCGGGGTGCGCTGCTGCCCGATGCACTTCATAACAGGCTACTGGAACGGCGTGCGCGAGTATACCTGCGGTGCCGGACGAATGCGGGGTCGCGCACCGATGCCCGCGCGCGCACTTGACCGCTGCCCCCGAGCCGGGGCAGGGGTGGTAAAATCCCGCGTTGCGCAGCGCCGGACGCCGGTGCCGCGCGTGCGGGCGAACCCGCCGGTGCGGCGCATCGGGCGCTTCGCCCCTGTTTCCGGCGGATGCTTCCGCCGATCCGACGCTGACACGCGCCAGCCCCCGCGGCGCGCACCGTACGTCCCCCTAATTTCCTTCCTTTCCCCGGTTTCCAGCATGACCACCTCTTCGCTTTCGCCGCTCACCGCTCTTTCCCCGATCGATGGCCGCTACGCCGCCAAGGCCGACGCGCTGCGCGAATGGCTGTCCGAGGCGGCCTTCATGCGCAACCGCGTCAAGGTCGAGGTGCACTGGCTGATCGCGCTGGCCCAGACCGGCCTGCCGGACATGCCGAAGTTCTCCGCCGCCTCCGAAGCCGCGCTGCTGGGCCTGGTCGACAAGTTTTCCGAAGCCGATGCCGGCCGCATCAAGGAAATCGAAGCGGTCACCAACCATGACGTAAAGGCCGTCGAGTACTGGCTCAAGGAACAGGTCAAGGGCAATGCCGAGCTGGAAGCTGCCAGCGAGTTCATCCACTTCGCCTGCACCTCGGAAGACATCAACAACACCTCGCACGGCATGATGCTCAAGGGCGCCCGCGACGGCGTCATCGTGCCGGCGCTCAAGCGCGTGCATGCGCGCCTGGTGGAACTGGCCAAGCTCAACGCCACGCAGTCGATGCTGTCGCGGACCCACGGCCAGCCGGCCAGCCCGACCACGCTGGGCAAGGAAATGGCCAACGTGGCCGCGCGCCTGGCGCGCGCGATCCAGCGCATCGAGCAAGTCGAACTGCTGGGCAAGATGAACGGCGCGGTGGGCAACTACAACGCGCACCTGTCGGCGTACCCGACCTTTGACTGGGAAGCCTTCTCGAAGCAAGTGATCGAGACCCGCCTGGGCCTGACCTTCAACCCGTACACCATCCAGATCGAGCCGCACGACTACATGGCCGAGCTGTTCGACGCGGTGGCCCGTGCCAACACCATCCTGCTCGACCTGAACCGCGACATCTGGGGCTATATCTCGGTGGGCTACTTCAAGCAGAAGACCAAGGCCGGCGAAATCGGCTCGTCGACCATGCCGCACAAGGTCAACCCGATCGATTTCGAGAATTCGGAAGGCAATGTCGGCCTGGCCAACGCAGTGCTGCGTCACCTGTCGGAAAAGCTGCCGGTGTCGCGCTGGCAGCGTGACCTGACCGATTCGACCGTGCTGCGCAATATCGGCGTGGCCTTCGGCTACAGCCTGCTGGCCTACGAGGCCTGCCTGCGCGGCCTGGGCAAGCTGGAAACCAATCCCGAGCGCCTCGACGAAGACCTCGACAACTGCTGGGAAGTGCTGGCCGAGCCGGTGCAGACCGTGATGCGCCGCTTTGGCGTGCCCAACCCGTACGAGCAGCTCAAGGAGCTGACCCGCGGCAAGGGCATCTCGCGCGAGGCGCTGCAGACCTTCATCAACGGCCTGGCCATCCCTGACGATGCCAAGAAGCTGCTGCTCGACATGACGCCGGGCAGCTACATCGGCAAGGCAGTTTCGCTCGCTGAGCGCATCTGACGTCACATCCGCCGGCCACAGACGCCGGCACAGCCCAGAAAAAGCCATCCGCCAGGATGGCTTTTTTGCTTTGGTGGCACCTGGTTGCGCCAACTGGCAGCCCGCTCTGCGGCGTTGTGGCGCTTGCGGCAGAATGTCGCTTCAAAGCATTTGAATAACTTAATGAAGGACTGTCCTGCATGAGCGCACTTCCCGCCGCAATAATGCGAGAATCTTCAGCGCTCCAGCGGATCCAATCCCAGGGTGAGTCCCCAAATTTGTGAATGCCCATGACGCGGGCGAGAGGAAACAGATGCGTTCTACCGCCAATGCCCCGGCCGGCTACGGTCCCACCGCCATCGCGCTGCACTGGGTCATCGCCCTGGCGATCTTCGGCGCGTTCGGGCTCGGCCTGTACATGACCGGCATTCCGGGGCTGACGCCGACCAAGCTGAAGCTCTATTCGTGGCACAAGTGGCTGGGCGTGACGATCTTCGCCGTGGCGCTGCTGCGGGTGCTGTGGCGCGCCACGCACCAGGCGCCGCCGGTTGCGCCCGGCACGCCGGCCTGGCAGGCCAGGGCCGCCGCCGGGGCGCACCATTTGCTGTACCTGCTGATCGTGATCGTTCCCATCAGCGGCTATCTCTACAGTTCGGCGGCTGGCGTGCCGGTGGTCTACCTGGGCCTGTGGAAGATGCCGGCGCTGATCGAGAAGAGCGACGAACTGAAGGAAGTGCTCAAGTTTGCGCATGTCTGGCTGAACTACCTGATGGCCGCCGTGGTCGTTGTCCATGCGGCGGCGGCGGTGAAGCACCAGTTCGTCGACCGCGACGGCACGCTGGGCCGCATGCTGCCGTTCCTGCGCTGACTGTGCCGAATTTCTCCGTACCGCGGCGCCGTGCGCCGAAACTCGAACCTGACAGGAGTCATTGAAGATGAATCGCCATTCCCGCCGCGGCTCGCTGGCCATCAACGCCACCGTGGCAGCCGTGCTGGCAGCCGCCGGCATCGCCGCCAACCTGGCCTGGGCCCAGGTCGACGCGGCCAAGAGCTCGGTGACCGCCGTGGCGCGCCAGATTGGCGTGCCAATGGAAGGCAAGTTCAGGAAGTTCGACGCTCAGGTCGATTTCGACCCCGCCAAGCTTGCCACCTCGTCGGCCAAGGTCGAGATCGACGTCGCCAGCTTCGAGATCGGCGACGCCGAGACCACCAAGGAAGTGAAGGGCAAGGAGTGGTTCGACGCGGCCAAGTACCCCAAGGCCGTGTTCCAGTCCACCAGCATCAAGAACGGCACGCCGGGCAAGTATGACGTCGCCGGCAAGCTGACCATCAAGGGCAAGACCGTCGACGTGGTGGTGCCGGCCACCTACCGCCAGGAAGGCGCCAGCCAGGTATTCGAGGGCGCGCTGCCGATCAAGCGCACCGTCTTCAATATCGGCGACGGCGAGTGGAAGGACACATCGGTGGTGGCCGACGACGTTCAGATCAAATTCCGTATCGTGCAGGCCAAGAAGTAAGGCCGGCAATCCGCTGACGTACCAGGACGTTAATACCAAGAACGTTCCGCTAACCTGTTTAACCTGCTTTTGTCGGGAGATCCCATGAAACTGCGTTCCGTCGTTGCCGCCGTCGCGGCCATTTCCGCAACCGCCGCCTTCGGCGTGGCTTCGGCCAATACCGTGACGTACAACCTCGATCCGACCCATACCTACCCGAGCTTCGAGGCCGACCACCTGGGTGGCCTGTCGACGTGGCGCGGCAAGTTCGACAAGTCCAGCGGCACCGTCACGCTGGACCGTGCCGCCAGGGCCGGTACCATCGAGGTCAAGATCGATCCGGCTTCGATCGATTTCGGCAATGCCAAGCTGAACCAGCACGCCAAGGGCCCGGACATGTTCAACGTGGAAGCCTTCCCCGAGGCGACCTACAAGGGCAAGTTCAGCAAGTTCAAGGGCGACGTGCCGACCGAAGTGGAAGGCGTGCTGACGCTGCGTGGCGTGTCCAAGCCGGTCAAGCTGGAAATCCGCGAATTCAAGTGCATCCAGCACCCGATGCTCAAGCGCGAAGCTTGCGGCGCCGATGCCGTGGGTGAGTTCAACCGCGCCGATTTCGGCCTGGACTACGGCGTGAAGATGGGCTTCAAGCCTGAGGTCAAGCTTGCCATCCAGGTGGAAGGCGTGCGCGCGGAGTAAGTGCGCCGTGGGTTGGCCCGCGATGGGCCGCTCGCATAAAACGACACAAGGCCGGCAATCGCCGGCCTTTTTTCATGGTTTTAGGTATCCTGTAGCCGACCCCGTCTCAAGAGGGGACGGTAAAGGCACTTTGTTGTACGCCGCCCAATTGCCACAGTACAATGGGCCGCGGCAATTCCAGACGATCCGGGCTTGTCGGTGCTCTCCCGCACAGGGCGAGGCCGCCACCCGCCAAACAGGCTATAGCGCATCCTTATGAGCATTCGCTGCACATCCCGATACCGGTAGCCTTCCGCGCGATCCCCTCGCCCCTCCTGCTGTACCCGGCCGTCCCGCCCATGCAGTATGGCCCGCAGCGTTTCTCGGATTTCCCTGGCGCAATACCGTGTATTCCAAAACGCAAATCGATCCGGTAGTTAGTTTCCGCAACTCGCAGGGCGAGCAGGTGCGGGGCACGATCATCAATCTCCAGAGAAAGTCTCTGGTGATGGAAATCTACAATCCGTATTCGATCGTGCAGGTCAGCGAGGTGCTGAGCGAGCTCAGCGTCCGCATGGGCGCCAAGAACGCCTATCAAGGCAAGGCCGTGGTGATGAGTCTGGTGAACACCGGCCTGACCGCGGTGGTATCGCTGACGCTGATCGACGAATGGCGCGAGCTGACCGACCTGAACAACGAGCCCAAGTCGGTCGCGCGCGAAGCCGAGCTGTTCGTGCAGGACTGGGATACGCGCTTCAATATCCGGCGCGACTACCAGATCGTGGTCAACGAGATGCGCGCGTTCCTGTCCGAGGTGTCGCGCTGGGTCGAGCAGGTCGACCTGACCGAATCGCTGCCGAAGAAAGACGGCAAGCTGCGTGATGACGTGTTCTACGAGCTGGCCACGCCGATCATGGTCAAGACCAAGACCTACCTCGACTGGCTCGAGGGCGAGGCCGAGCGCGTGGACCCGGAAATCGCGCCGGTGCACCGCACCTACGCCCAGTCCGCGCTGCACCCGCTGCTGCTGCGCGCGCCGTTCGTGTACCGGACCTTCACCAAGCCGCTGGGCTACGCCGGCGACTACGAGATGGTCAACCAGATCCTGAGCGATCCGCAGCAGGGCCCGACCACCTACTTCCAGATCGTCAATACCGCCTTCCTGAAGGCGGCGGTGGCGACCGCGCACCGCAACCGCATCGACCTGCTGGTCGACTTCCTGACGCGCCAGGCGGAGCGTGCACGTGCCGCCGGCCGCCCGTTCCGCGTGCTCAACGTAGGCTGCGGGCCGGCCTTCGAGATCCAGCGTTTCGTGCGCGAGTATCCCAACCCCGAGCTGCTGTCGTTCCAGCTGGTCGACTTCAGCGAAGAGACGCTGGACTACACCCGCAGCTCGATCGAAAGCGCGGCCGCCGGTGCCGGGCGCAAGGTGTCGGTGGAAATGGTGCACCAGTCGGTGCACGAACTGCTCAAGCGCCGCATCTCGCCTGACGATATCAGTGCGCGGGAGTTTGACTCGGTCTACTGCGCGGGGCTGTTCGATTACCTGTCGGACAAGGTCTGCACGAGGCTGCTGGCGTATTTCGCTTCGCGTTCGCGTTCGGGCGGCCAGGTACTGGTCACCAACGTGCATGCCAACAATCCAGAGAAATTTGGCATGGAGCACCTGCTCGAGTGGTACCTGATTTACCGCGACGACGCTGGCATGGCCCAGCTGCTGCCGGAGAACTCGCATTCGCACCGCATCTACGTCGACCCCACCGGCGTCAACGTCTTTGCCGAAGCCACCATTGAATGAGGCTGTCCGGACGGACCACCCCATGAGCACCAACCAACTCTACGCCGGCTACCAGTCCGAGCTGGCCGACTTCCGCCTGGCGTTCAGCCGCGGCGGCGCCTATACCGCGATCGTGCTGGTCCTGCTCGGCGTCGGGCTCGACTACGGCCAGTATCCGCAGCAGCAGCTGGCATTCGCGGTGGCGCGCGTGGTGGTGTCGCTGCTGATCGCGGGCGTGGTGGTGATGCTGTACAGCGCCATCGGGCGCCGGTTCGCGCCCTGGCTGACGCTGACCTGGCTGCTGCTGCCGCAGATCATGATCGCGTGGATGATCTCGCAGACCGAAGGGGTGCAGTCGCCTTACTACGTCGGCCTGAACCTGGCGATCTTCGCCTCGGGCATCGCGCTGCCGTTCGGGCTGTGGCAGAACCTGGTCTTTGGCCTGCTTTCGTACCTGCTGTACGTGCTGGCGTGCCTGTTCCACGCCGGGGGCATCGAGCCGATGGGTACCTTCATCGTCAACTCGCTGTTCCTGTTGTTCGCGGCGGCGGCCAGCGGGGTCTATACCTTCTTTAACGAGCGCGCGCGTTTCATCCTGTTCCGCCTGAAAGCGGAAGTGGCCGAGAAGAACGCCGAGCTGGAAGTGATCAACCGCAAGCTGGTCGACATCAAGGGCCAGATGCTGCAGCAGGAAAAGATGGCCGCGATCGGTACGCTGGCGGCCGGGCTGCTGCATGAGGTCAACAACCCCGTCAACTTCTGCCTGATGGCGATCGAGGTGGCGATGGAAGAGCCGCAGGCCAAGGAGAGCGAATCGCTGACCGAATGCCTGGTCGATGCCAAGCAGGGCATGCAGCGCATCCAGCATATCGTGTCCGACCTGAAGACCTTCGCCTACCGCAAGCCGGGTGCGGAGGTGGAGGGCACGCCGTTCCTGTTCGAGAAGGCGCTCGATTCGTCGATCCGCCTGACCGCGCACGAACTGCGCGGCGTCAAGGTGACGCGCGAGTTGCCGGGCGACACCCTGGTGCTGGGCGACGAGGCCGCGGTCATCGGCGTGCTGATCAACCTCTTCTCCAACGCCGCGCTGGCCATGCGCAAGGCCGGCACGGCCGCGCCGGCGATCCATACCACGGTGCGCTGGGCCGACAGCCGGCTCCACGTCACGGTGCGCGACAACGGCCCCGGCATCGCCGAGGAAAACCTGGCGCGCGTGTTCGAGCCCTTCTTCACCACGCGCGACGTGGGGCAGGGCCTGGGGCTGGGACTGTCGATCAGCTACGCCGTGATCGAGCGCCATGGCGGCCAGCTCTTCGCCGAGAGCGAGCTGGGGCAGTGGGCCGCGTTCAGCTTCGACCTGCCGCGCGCGGAGTAAGCCGTCATGAGTGCCCTGACCGAGGTGCAGCAAGCGCGGCCGACCCTGCTTTACGTCGACGACGAGGATATGGCGCGCAAGTATTTCGCGCGCGCAGTGGGCTCGGAGTATGAGGTACTGCTGGCTGCCAGTGCCGACGAGGCGATCGCCACGCTCGCCACCGATGGCCAGCGCATCGCCGTCCTGGTGACCGACTTCCGCATGCCCGGCCGCGATGGCGGCGAACTGCTGCGCGAAGTGGCGCAGCTTTACCCGCAGATCGTGCGCATCCTGGTGACGGCGTATGCCGACAAGGACATGCTGCTGCAGACGGTCAACAGTGGCGAGGTTTTCCGCATCCTTGAAAAGCCGCTGAGCGTGGCCCACGTGCGCGAAGTGCTGCGCCTGGCCGGCGAGCGCCACCGCGAACGCGCGCTGCGCCAGCACCGGCTGATGGCGATCGACGAGACCCTGGCCTTCCTGGCGCACGAGCTGAACACGCCGCTGGCGGCCATCGCCAACTTCGCGCGAGGCATCGAAAGCCGGGTCGCGGGCGAATACAGCGAGCAGCGCCAGGGCGAGATCGGCCAGGCCGCCAGCGCCATGCACGACAACGCGCAATATTGCCTGGCGGTGCTGTCGTCATTCCTGCAGTCGGTGCGCAACAGTGCCGGCAGCAAGCCGGCGCGGCCCGAGCCCGGCGCCGAAGTCAGCGCGGGTGCGCTGGTGGCGTCGCTGCTCGATACCTACCCGTTCTCCGGCGGCCAGCGCCAGTGGGTGCAGGTCGAGATGCACGGCGATTTCCCGGTGCAGACGCTGCCCAACTGCGTGGCGCTGGTGCTGTCGTCTGTGATGAGCAACGCGCTGCGCGCGCTCGCCGGCACGCCGTCGCCGGCGCTGCGCTTCGTGGTGGTGGCCCAGCCGCACCAGGAAATCCACATCAGCGACAACGGCCCCGGCATCCCGCCCGAGGTGATGGAGCGCCTGCTGGTCGATCCCGTGACCACCCATGCCGGTGCCGGCGGCAGCGGCCTGGGCATGATTTTTTGCAACCGCGTCATGCAGTCCTTTGGCGGCGGCATCCGGATCGCATCCGCGTCCGGCGCCGGCACGACCGTGACGCTGGACTTTCCAAGTTTCAAGAATCGAATGATTAGGAGTGACCGATGAGCGAACCGAATGCCACCCAGGCACCACCCCCGGCGATTCTGTTCGTCGATGACGAAGCAACCGCCGTGAAGTATTTCCAGCGCGCCATCGGGGCGCTGGCTCCGGTGGTGACCGGCGGCTCGGTGGAGGAGGGCAAGGCGCTGCTTGACGCCCATGCCGACAGCCTCGCGGTGCTGGTGTCCGACCAGCGCATGCCCGGCGAATACGGGAACGAACTGCTGCGCTATGCGCGCGAACGCTACCCGCATATCGTGCGCATACTGACCACGGCCTATTCCGAGCTGGACCAGACCGTAGAGGCGGTCAACCAGGGCCAGATCCACCGCTATATCAAGAAGCCGTGGGACATCACCGCGCTGCGCATGGAACTGAAGCAGGCGCTGGAGCTGGCGGGCCTGCGCAAGGAGCGCGACCAGCTGGTGCGCGAGAAACTGGCGGTGCTGCAGACACAGACCGTGGCCACCCGGATCGGCATGCTGCATGCGCTGTGCGCCAGCCTGATCGGCCCGGGCCGCTTCCAGCCGGTCGAAACCTACCTGGCGGCGGCCGACCTGGCCGGCGCCAAAAACGCCGACCCGGACTGGCAGCGCATGGACTATGCCGACCTGGTGCGCGCCGAGTCCGAGCGCAGCGGCAGCTTTGGCCATGCCGTGGGCATCCGGCTGGCGGCGCTGCGCAGTGCCAACGCGGGCAAGGGCGCGGCTGACGCGGTCGTGGTCATTGCCGACGCGCTGGGCAGCGACGTGGTGCGCCGCGACGGCGATGCCGTGGTGTGGACCACGCCGGCTGCGCTGGCCGAGTTCCTGGCGCAGCCGGTGGGCACGCCGGTGTCGCCCCATCACGCGGCCTGGCTGGCCAGCCTGCTGTGGCTGGACGAGGCCGGCGGCGCGCTGCAGTTCGCGCGCGATGGGAACACCATCCTGTGCCGGGCAGCACCGCGCACGGAGACGTTCGCGGCCGACCGGCTGGCGGCGTGGATCGAGCGGTTCTCGGAGCAGGCCTGATACGGTTGCATCCGCCCCAATAAAAATGGCGCCCCGGGCGCCATTTTATTTGTCGTAGCAGCGGACCGTCAGGCCTGCGCCCCGAAGTTCGGATCGTTCCGGTCGGTCGACTCTCCCTTCTTTTCGCCCTTGACCAGGTCCTCGCGCTTCACGCCCAGCCACATGGCCAGCGCCGCGGCCACGAACACCGACGAATAGATACCGAACAGGATACCCACCGTCAGCGCCAGCGCGAAGTAGTGCAGCGTCGGGCCGCCGAAGAAGAACATCGACAGCACCATCATCTCGGTCGAGCCGTGGGTGATGATGGTCCGCGACATGGTGCTGGTGATCGCGTGGTCGATGACCTCGTGGGTGGTCATCTTGCGGTACTTGCGGAAGGCCTCGCGGATCCGGTCGAAGATAACGACCGATTCGTTGACCGAGTAACCCAGCACCGCCAGGATCGCCGCCAGCACCGACAGCGAGAACTCCCACTGGAAGTAGGCGAAGAAGCCCAGGATGATGACGATGTCGTGCAGGTTGGCGATGATGCCCGCCACCGCGAACTTCCATTCAAAGCGGAACGACAGGTAGATCACGATACCCGCCACCACGCACAGCAGCGCCAGCAGGCCGTCGGTGGCCAGCTCCTTGCCCACCTGCGGGCCGACGAACTCGACCCGTTGCAGCTTGACGTCGGGCGAGGCGGCCTGCAGCGCGCCCATCACCTGCTCGCTCTGCTGGGCCGAGGTGACTGGCTTGCCGTCCGGGCCCTTCTGCAGCGGCAGGCGGATCATCACGTCGCGCGAGGTGCCGAAGTTCTGCACCTGCACGTCGGTATAGCCCAGCTTGCCCACCTGGCCGCGGATCTTTTCCAGGTCGGCCGCCTGCTGGTAGCTGACCTCCATCACCGTGCCGCCGGTGAATTCGATCGACAGGTGCAGGCCCTTTTGCCAGAGGAAGAACACGGCCGCGGCAAACGTCACGAAGGAGATCACGTTGAAGACCAACGCGTGCTTCATGAACGGAATGTCGCGCCGGATGCGGAAGAATTCCATGTTGAATCCTGTTCAGTACTGCTGGTTGTTGCTGATCGACGGTGCGGGTCGCTTACTTGGCGACCGGCGTGTCAGTGGCGTTGCCCGGCTTCCAGATCTGGCCGATGGCCACGCTCTGCAGCTTCTTCTTGCGGCCGTACCAGAGGTTGACCAGGCCGCGGTTGAAGAACACCGCCGAGAACATCGAGGTCAGGATGCCCAGGCAGTGCACCACGGCAAAGCCGCGCACCGGGCCCGAGCCGAAGGCCAGCAGCGCCAGGCCGGCGATCAGCGTGGTCACGTTCGAGTCCAGGATGGTGGCCCAGGCGCGCTCGAAGCCGACCGCGATTGCCATCTGCGGCGATGCCCCGGCGCGCAACTCCTCGCGGATACGCTCGTTGATCAGCACGTTGGCGTCGATGGCCATGCCCAGCACCAGCGCGATAGCGGCAATGCCCGGCAGCGTCAGCGTGGCCTGCAGCATCGACAGCACCGCGATCAGCAGCAGCAGGTTCACGCCCAGCGCCACCACCGAGAACACGCCGAACAGCATGTAGTACAGGATCATGAACACGGCGATGGCGGCAAAGCCGTAGGCGACCGAGTCAAAACCCTTCTGGATGTTGTCGGCACCCAGCGACGGGCCGATGGTGCGCTCTTCGATGATCTCCATCGGCGCGGCCAGCGAGCCGGCGCGCAGCAGCAGGGCCAGGTCGTTGGCGGCTTCGGTGGAGTAGGAGCCGGTGATCTGGAAGCTCGAACCCAGTTCGGACTGGATCGTCGCCACCGTCAGCACTTCGCCCTTGCCCTTCTCGAACAGCACGATCGCCATCGGCTTCTTCAGGTTCTCGCGCGAGACGTCGCGCAGGACCCGGCCGCCCTGGGCGTCGAGCTTGATGTTGACCGAAGGCTGCTGGTTCTGGTCGAAGCCGGCCGAGGCGCTTTCGATGCGGTCGCCGGTGAAGATGACCTGCTTCTTCAGCACGACCGGGGCGCCATTGCCTTGCGTGAACAGCTCGCTGCCGAACGGGACCGGGTCGCCCGGGCGCGGGCTGCGCGGCGCGTCGTTGTCCACCAGGCGCGCTTCCAGCGTGGCGGTGCGGCCGATGATGTCCTTGGCCTTGGCGGTGTCCTGCACGCCCGGCAGCTGCACCACGATACGGTCGGCGCCTTGCTGCTGGATCACCGGCTCGGCCACGCCCAGTTCGTTGACGCGGTTGTGCAGCGTGGTGATGTTCTGCTTGACGGCAGCGTCCTGAACCGCCTTGCGGGCGGCTTCGGTGAAGGTGCCGACGATATTGTTGCCGTCCATGGCGAAGGCCACTTCGCGCAGGTTGTCGGCCAGGATGGGCCGCGCGCGGTTGGCATCTTCGGCGTTGTTGAAGCGCACCGTCAGGCGCTCGCCGTCGCGGTCGATGCCGCCATGGCGGATATTCTTGTCGCGCAGCAGCGTGCGCGCGTCGCCGGCCAGGCTGTCGAGCTTTTTGTCGACGGCGCCCTTCATGTCGACCTGCAGCAGGAAGTGCACGCCGCCGCGCAGGTCCAGGCCCAGGTACATCGGCAGCGCGTGCAGCGAGGTCAGCCAGCGCGGCGAACCCGACAGCAGGTTCAGCGCGACCACGTAGGCGGGGTCGGCGGCGTCGGGGTTGAGCGTGCGCGACAGTACGTCCTTGGCCTTGAGCTGCTCGTCGGTGGTGCGGAAGCGTGCCTTGACCGAGCCGGACTGGCCGGAAATGTCAAAGAACACGCCATCAGGCTGCAGCTGGTTCTGCGCCAGGATCTCTTCGACCTGCTTCTGCATGGACAGGTCGACCTTGACCGTGGCCTTGCCCGAGGACACCTGCACGGCGGGTGCCTCGCCGAAGAAGTTCGGCAAGGTGTAAAGGATGCCGATGGTCAGCGCCACCAGGATCACGAGGTATTTCCAAAGCGGATAACGATTCATCTCGGGCCAGTCATTCAGCGGTTGGCGGGGCCGGCGCAGGCGTGGCGCGCCACGTCGGCGGGGCCGAACCGGTTTGGCAAACAGCCGCCTGGCAGCCACTCAACGGAGCCACGGAGGCTCTGGTGGGCTGGATCAGGCGGCTGCCGGGGCATGCGCGAACGGGCATGCCGGAAAAGACAAAGGCGGGAGTCGCTTAGTCGATCGGGGCGATCGGCGGATCAGAGCGCCTTCAGCGAACCCTTCGGCAGCACCGTGGTCACGGCGTTCTTCTGGACGGTGATTTCGGTGCCTTCCGCGATTTCCAGGCTGACGTACTGGTCGGTGACCTTGGTCACACGGCCCAGGATGCCGCCGGCGGTGACGACTTCGTCGTTCTTGGCCAGTGCTTCGAGCATTGCCTTCGATTCTTTCTGGCGCTTCATTTGGGGGCGGATCATGATGAACCACAGCACACCAAACATCAGGATGATGGGCAGGAAGCTCATCAGGCCGCCAGCCGCGCCGCCGGAACCGGCGGTCTGGGCAAATGCGTTAGAAATCAGCACGTTGATTCTCCGTCACAAAGTCAGTCAAGTAATCGATCATTCTACCATTCGCATCTTGCCCCCTTTGGCATTCTAGGGCGGAATGCGGGTTTCTTCGGGGTGCTTTCAGGGCGACTCGCGGCACGTGCCGGCGGGCAGTGCGCCGGGTAACGCAAGCCGTCCGCAGGCAACCCCGGTATTCGACCGGCGGCGGCGCGAAAGTTCGCGCCGCTGCATCGATTTCACTGCGTGCCGCGGGCGCGGTCGGACGCAAACTGGCGGCGGAAGTCGGCAAAGCGGTGCTGCTCGATCGACTCGCGCACCTCGCGCATCAACTGCAGGTAATAGTGCAGGTTGTGGATCGTGTTCAGCCGCGCGCCCAGGATCTCGCCGACCCGGTGCAGGTGGTGCAGGTAGGCGCGCGAGAAATTGCGGCAGGTGTAGCAGGCGCAGCTTTCGTCGAGCGGGCGCGGGTCGTTGCGGTGCACGGCGTTCTTGATCTTGACGTCGCCGAAGCGGGTAAACAGCCAGCCGTTGCGCGCGTTGCGGGTCGGCATCACGCAGTCGAACATGTCGACGCCGGCGGCGACGCCCGCGACCAGGTCCTCGGGCGTGCCCACGCCCATCAGGTAGTGCGGCTTGTTGGCCGGCAGGCGGGGCGCCACGTGCTCGAGCACGCGCATCATGTCTTCCTTGGGCTCGCCGACAGACAGGCCGCCGATGGCAAAGCCGTGGAAATCCAGCTCCGACAGGCCTGCCAGCGATTCGTCGCGCAGGTCCTCGTACATGCCGCCCTGGACGATGCCGAACAGCGCATTGGGATTGGCCAGCCGCTCGAATTCGTCGCGCGAGCGCTTGGCCCAGCGCAGGCTCATGCGCATCGACTTGGCCGCTTCCTCGTGCGTGGCGGGGCGGCCGTCGATCTCGTACGGCGTGCACTCGTCGAACTGCATCACGATGTCCGAGTTCAGCGTGCGCTGGATCTGCATCGAGATCTCGGGCGACAGGAAGAGCTTGTCACCATTCACCGGCGACGCGAACGTGACGCCATCCTCGGTGATCTTGCGTAGATCGCCCAGTGAAAATACCTGGAAACCGCCGGAATCGGTCAGGATTGGCTTATCCCAGCCGATAAACTTGTGCAGGCCCTGATGGGCGTTGACCACTTCCAGGCCCGGGCGCAGCCAAAGGTGGAAGGTATTGCCCAGGATGATATGCGCGTCGATCTCTTTGAGTTCCAGCGGCGACATCGCCTTGACCGAGCCATACGTGCCCACCGGCATGAAGATCGGGGTCTCGACCACGCCGTGGTTCAGCGTGACGCGGCCGCGGCGGGCATTGCCGTCGGTGGTGAGGAGTTCGAAGTTGAGCATGGCTTGTGTCAGGGTTCAGGCCGCGGTATCTGCGGTATCGGCATCATTCCGGCGCGTCAGCAGCATCGCGTCGCCGTAGCTGAAGAAGCGGTAGCGCTGCTCGACCGCATGGCGGTAGGTGGCGCGGATGGCTTCCACGCCGGCCAGCGCCGACACCAGCATCAGCAGCGTCGACTTGGGCAGGTGGAAGTTGGTGATCAGGGCATCGACCAGCCGGAAACGGTAGCCCGGGGTGATGAAGATATCGGTGTCGCCGCTGCCGGCGGCCAGCGTGCCGTCAGGCTGCGCGGCCGATTCCAGTGCGCGCAGCGACGTGGTGCCGACCGCGATCACGCGGCCCCCGCGGGCGCGGGTCTCGCGCACGGCCTGGGCCAGTGCCTCGGAGACGGCGTACCACTCCGAGTGCATCTTGTGCTCGGCCAGGTTCTCGGTGCGCACCGGCTGGAAGGTGCCGGCACCCACGTGCAGCGTCAGGAAGGCGCGGCGAACGCCGGCGGCATCGAGGCGGGCGAATAGCGCGTCGTCGAAATGCAGGCCAGCGGTCGGCGCCGCCACGGCGCCCGGATTGCGCGCGTAGACAGTCTGGTAGCGGGTTTCGTCGTAGGCGTCGGGATCGTGCGTGATGTAAGGCGGCAGCGGCAGGCGGCCAAAGCGCTCGATCAGGTCGAGCGCCGGCTCGGGGAAGCGCAGCGTGAAGAACTGGTCCACGCGCGGCCCAACCGTCACCGCGAAGGCGTCTTCGGCCAGGTGCAGCGCGCTGCCCTCGGCGGGCGTCTTGGAGGCGCGTACCTGGGCCAGCACGGTATGCGCGTCCAGCACGCGCTCGACCAGCACCTCGACCTTGCCGCCGCTGGGCTTGTGGCCGAAGAAGCGTGCCTTGATCACGCGCGTGTCGTTGAAGACCAGCAGGTCTTCGGGGCGGAGGTAGTCGACGATGTCACTGAAGGCACGGTCGACCAGGCGCACCGCATCGGCGGTATCGGCGGGTGCGACCCGTTCCACCACCAGCAGCCGGCTGGCGCTGCGGTCAGGCAGCGCGCTCTGGGCGATCAGTTCTGGCGGCAGCGGAAAATCGAAATCGGAAAGCGTCAACATCGTGGAAACGGCGCGCGGGGCCTGCGACGGGTCGGAAAGCGAGGCACAAAGCGGCACTCGCCGCCCGTGGTGGCAGCCGGCATGGGTACAATCGGCGAATCCGATATTGTAAGGCCACGGGCGTGCTTGCCGCCGGGCCGGGCGTGATAACGGCTATTTGCCTGCGCTCCCGCCCCATGCCAGCCGTCCGTTGCCACCAGTCTTCGCTGCCGATGCCCGGAACCGCCACCGAAACGACCGACCTGTCCGCCGATGCCGCCAAGGAGGCGAGCGCACCCGCGCGCGGCAAGGCCGGGGAGGGCAAGGGCAAGCCCGCGGCATCCGCCACCTCCTCCGCCACGTCATCCGCCACTTCCTCCGCGGCAGCCCGCCTCGCCAAGCTCGGCCTGCGCCGCCCGGTCGATCTGGTGCTGCACCTGCCGATGCGCTACGAGGACGAGACCACCCTGGCGCCGATTGCCGACGCGGTCCGCCGCGCGGGGCTCGGCCAGCCGGCGCAGGTGGAAGGCGAGGTCATCTCCAACGAAGTCACGTTCCGCCCGCGCCGCCAGCTGGTGGTCAAGATCGCCGACGAGTCCGGCGAGCTGACGCTGCGTTTCCTCAACTTCTACGGCAGCCAGACCAAGCAGATGGCCGAAGGCGTGCGGTTGCGCGTGCGCGGCGAGATCCGCGGCGGCTTCTTCGGCGCCGAGATGGTCCACCCGACGGTGCGCCCGGTGGTGGAGGGCGAAGCCCTGCCGGACCGGCTGACGCCGGTGTATCCGTCCACCGCCGGCATCGCGCAGGCCTACCTGCGCAAGGCGATCGGCGGCGCGCTGTCGCGCACGCCGATGCCCGAAACGCTGCCGCGGCCGGTGCTGCAGGGCCCGCTGGCGCGCCTGCAGCTGCGCCCGCTGGCCGACTGCCTGCGCCTGCTGCATGCGCCGCCTCCTGAAGAAAGCGAAGCAGCGCTGGCCGACCGTTCGCACCCGGCCTGGCAGCGCATCAAGTTCGACGAACTGCTGGCGCAGCAGATCTCGCTGCGGCGCGCGCACGCCGCGCGGCGCGAAAAGACCGCGCCGACCATGCCGCCCCGTGAAGGTGGCCTGCTGACGCGCTTCCTGGCGGCGCTCCCGTTCCGCCTGACCGGTGCGCAGGAACGCGTGGTGGCCGAGATCGCCGCCGACATGGCACGCCCGCACCCGATGCACCGGCTGTTGCAGGGCGACGTGGGCAGCGGCAAGACCATCGTTGCCGCGCTGGCGGCGTGCCAGGCGATCGACGCCGGCTACCAGGCCGCGCTGATGGCGCCGACCGAAATCCTGGCCGAGCAGCACTTCCGCAAGCTGTCGGCGTGGCTGGAGCCGCTCGGCGTTCCGGTGGTCTGGCTGGCCGGCAGCCTGAAGGCGCGCGAGAAGCGCGAGGCCGCGGCGCGCGTGGAATCGGGCGAGGCGCAACTGGTGATCGGCACGCACGCGCTGATCCAGGACACGGTGCGCTTCGCCAGGCTCGGCCTGTCGGTGGTCGACGAACAGCACCGCTTTGGCGTGGCCCAGCGGCTGGCATTGCGCGGCAAGGCCGGCGCGACCGATGTGCCGGCGCCCGACACCGTGCCGCACCAGTTGATGATGTCGGCCACGCCGATCCCGCGCACGCTTGCCATGACGTATTACGCGGATCTCGACGTATCCGTGATCGACGAACTGCCGCCGGGCCGCACGCCGATCGTCACGCGCCTCGTCAACGACGAGCGGCGCGACGAAGTGATCGCGCGCATCCATCACGCCGCTGCCGAGGGACGCCAGGTCTACTGGGTTTGTCCGCTGATCGAGGAAAGCGAGGCATTGCAGCTGCAGACCGCGGTCGAGACCTATGAGACGCTGATCGCCGCGCTGCCCGACCTGCGCGTCGGGCTGGTACACGGCCGCCTGCCGCCGGCCGAAAAGGCCTCGGTGATGGATGACTTCAGCGCCAACCGCATGCAGGTGCTGGTCGCCACCACAGTGATCGAGGTGGGCGTGGACGTGCCCAATGCCTCGCTGATGGTGATCGAGCATGCCGAGCGCTTCGGCCTGGCGCAATTGCACCAGCTGCGCGGCCGGGTAGGGCGGGGCAGCGCCGAATCGGTGTGCCTGCTGATGTACCAGGCGCCGCTGTCGCCTACCGCGCGCGAGCGGCTGGCGACCATGCGCGAGACCACCGACGGTTTCGAGATCGCGCGCCGCGACCTGGAAATCCGCGGCCCGGGTGAATTCCTTGGGGCGCGCCAGTCAGGCGAAGCCATGTTGCGTTTTGCCGATCTTGAGACGGACGCGTGGCTGGTCGAGTATGCACAGGAGGCGGCCGAGCTGATGCTGGCGCAGTTCCCCGAGGCGGTCGAAGCCCATCTGTCGCGCTGGCTGGGCGGGCGCGAGCACTACCTGAAGGCCTGACAGCGGTTCCCCTGTGCGGCATCGTACGCATACCGCACGAATCGCAGGGGCGCTCTGACAGAACCGGCAATCGAAGGTAAAATCTATCGCCTACCCGGAATTGATAAGTCATGACGCTCACCGAACTCAAGTACATCGTCGCCGTGGCGCGCGAGCGCCATTTCGGCCGGGCCGCCGAAGCCTGCTTCGTGTCGCAGCCGACGCTGTCGGTCGCCATCAAGAAGCTGGAAGACGAACTCAACGTGCAGATCTTCGAGCGCGGCACCTCCGAGGTGTCGGTGACTAATATTGGCGAACAGATCGTGGCGCAGGCCCAGCGCGTGCTCGAACAGACCATGGCCATCCGCGAGATCGCCAAGCAGGGCAAGGACCCGCTGGCCGGGCCGCTGCGCGTGGGCGTGATCTACACCATCGGGCCGTACCTGCTGCCGTCGCTGGTCAAGCAGATGATCGGGACCGTGCCGCAGATGCCGCTGATGCTGCAGGAGAACTACACGCACAAGCTTATCGAACTGCTCAAGCAGGGCGAGATCGATTGCGCGGTGATGGCCGAGCCGTTCCCCGATTCCGGCCTGACCGTGCGCCCGCTCTACGACGAGCCCTTCGTGGTCGCCGTGCCGCGCGGCCACCAGCTCGCCGAAGCACGCTCGATCGACCCGGACGAGCTGAAGCGGCAGACCATGTTGCTGCTGGGCAGCGGCCACTGTTTCCGCGACCACGTGCTGGGCGTGTGCCCGGAGCTGTCGCGCTTCTCGCAGGCCGCGGACGGTATCCAGAAGACGTTTGAGGGCTCGTCGCTGGAAACCATTCGCCATATGGTGGCCAGCGGGGTTGGCATTACCGTGCTGCCGCGTACCTCGGTTCCCGACCTGAAGGCCAAGGGCGACATGCTTTCGTACGTGCCGTTTGCCGACCCGGTGCCCGACCGCCGCGTGGTGCTGGCCTGGCGCAAGAGCTTCACCCGCCTGCCGGCGATGGAAGCCCTGGCCACTGCCGTGGCCGCCTGCGACTTGCCCGGCGTGCGCAAGCTCGATGCCAAGGAGCTGGCGGAAGCCGCCTGAGTCACCACTAGGCACAAGACAAGGCCGCAGCGGGGATTTCCGCTGCGGCCTTTTTTCCGCCGCTGCAATACGGCCTTTCAGGAACTTGTCTTCGGTTCGTCACATTTAGCCGGCATAAGCTCGACAAAAGTCGAATAGATTTGACCTAATACATAGGTATAAATAATTAAATTCTCAATGTAATAGTTTATTTGTAGACTGGGTTTGGTCGATGCAAACTGCATCGAACCAGGCAAGGAGCCGATCATGAGCACCAGCGCCCATTCCACGACAAGCAATAACAAAGCGCACCCCTTTTCTGTCCGCATGAAGCGCTGCCTGCTCGATTGCCTTGCCTGCTATGCCGCCGCGAACTGACGCGGCGATCTCTTCCAGCCTACCCACAACAAGAGGAATAGATGAGCAAGAAGGACACTCTCACCACTGCAGCCGGCGCACCCGTTGCCGACAACCAGAACTCGCAGACCGCCGGCCCGCGCGGCCCGATGCTGTTGCAGGATGTCTGGTTCCTCGAAAAACTGGCCCACTTCGACCGTGAAGTCATTCCCGAGCGGCGCGTGCACGCCAAAGGCTCCGGCGCCTATGGCACGTTCCGCGTCACGCACGACATCACGAAATACACCAAGGCCTCGATCTTTGCCGAAGTCGGTAAGGAAACGCCGCTGTTCATCCGCTTCTCGACCGTCGCCGGCGAGCGCGGGGCGGCCGATGCCGAGCGCGACGTGCGCGGCTTCTCTGTCAAGTTCTATACCGATGAAGGCAACTGGGACGTGGTCGGCAACAACACGCCAGTGTTCTTCGTGCGCGATCCGCTCAAGTTCCCTGACTTTATCCATACGCAGAAGCGCAACCCGCGCACCAACCTGCGCGATCCGGTCGCGGTGTGGGATTTCTGGTCGCGCCATCCTGAATCGCTGCACCAGGTCACCATCCTGATGAGCGACCGCGGCCTGCCGCAGAACTATCGCCAGATCCATGGCTTTGGCTCGCATACGTATTCATTCATCAACGCCAATAACGAACGCTTCTACGTCAAGTTCCATTTCAAGTCGCAGCAGGGCATTGCCAACTGGACCAATGAAGAGGCGGCCAAGGTGGTGGCGAGCGACCGCGAGAGCGCGCAGCGCGACCTGTTCGGGAACATCGAGCAGGGCAACTTCCCGCGCTGGAACCTGCGCGTGCAGGTCATGCCGGAAGCGGATGCGGCCAGGTACCACATCCACCCGTTCGACCTGACCAAGGTCTGGCCGCACCAGGACTACCCGCTGATCGACGTGGGCGTGCTGGAACTGAACCGCAACCCGGACAATTATTTTGCCGAGGTCGAGCAGGTGGCGATGAATCCAGCCAATATCGTGCCGGGCATTGGCTTCTCTCCCGACAAGATGCTGCAGGGGCGCCTGTTCTCGTACGGCGACACGCAGCGCTACCGGCTGGGCATCAACCACCACCAGATCCCGGTGAACGCGCCGAAATGCCCGTTCCACAACACCTTCCACCGCGACGGCGCGATGCGCGTGGACGGCAACCAGGGCGGCAAGCTGAACTACGAGCCGAACCGCGAGAGCGCCTATGGCGCCAGCGAACGCGCGATCGAGCCGCCGCTGGCGCTCGACGGCGCGGCCGACCGCTGGGACCACCGCGTCGACACGGACTATTACAGCCAGCCCGGCGCGCTGTTCCGGCTGTTTGACGAAGGCCAGCGCCAGCGGTTGTTCGCCAATATCGCGGCGGCAATGCAGGGCGTGCCGGAAGAGATCGTGCGCAAGCAGATCGAGCACTTCACCAAGGCCGACCCGGCCTATGGCAAGGGCGTGAAGCGCGCGCTTGACCAGAAGTAACCAGTCTGGCGCGGCGGCCCGCGATAGCTGCCGCGCCCGGGAGAATCACCATGGCGATGATCCGGTTCTTTATCGACGAGTGGCGGCAACTGTGGCACGACGGGCATGACAAGCCCGAGCGCGCCGATGCCGCGCGGTTGCGCCACAAGCTGTGGCGCAAGGAAGTTGGCGTCGCCGTGATCCTGATCGGCGCTGCGGTGATGTTTGTCGAGATAGCCCGGGGTTTGGCCGGGATCGCCGGCTAATGCAATAATGCGGGTAACGCGCCGACCGGAGCATCAAAGGCCGAAATTCCGGCGGCGCTCCTCGTGGCTTTACCAGAACGGAGCGTACCTACCATGGCAAAGAAGAATGAGATGAGCGTGAACATCGGTATTTCCGACAAGGACCGCAAGAAGATCGCGGAAGGCCTGTCCAAGCTGCTGGCAGACACCTACACCCTCTACCTCAAGACCCATAACTTCCACTGGAACGTGACGGGTCCCATGTTCAATACGCTGCATCTGATGTTCGAGACGCAGTACACCGAACTGGCGCTGGCCGTGGATTCGATCGCCGAGCGCATCCGCGCGCTGGGCTACCCGGCACCGGGCACGTACAAGGAATACGCCCGCCTGTCGTCGATCGCCGAAGAAGAGGGCGTGCCCGAGGCAACCGAGATGATCCGCAAGCTGGTCGAAGGCCAGGAAGCCGTGGTGCGCACCGCGCGCTCGCTCTTCCCTGTGATCGACGCCGCCGGCGACGAGCCGTCGGCCGACCTGCTGACCCAGCGCATGCAAACGCACGAGAAGACCGCGTGGATGCTGCGCGCGATGCTCGCCTGACGCCTCTGTGCGACTTCCGGCCGCTGCCACGCAGCGGCCGGCATTGCGCGCTGCAGCCATCCGGGCTGCGGCGCGTTTTCATTGAATCTTCCTTCCCGGATCCCCGCTGTGCAGTCCCTGTCGCCGTTGCCTCCCGCTCCCATGCTTGAACGCCTTTCCCTCTACGCGCGCCTGGTGCGCATCGACAAGCCGATCGGCACGCTGCTGCTGCTGTGGCCAACGCTGTGGGCAATGTGGATGGCTGCCGGCGGGCCGCCGTCGTGGGGGTTGTTCTGGATCTTCGTGGCGGGGACGTTCCTGATGCGCTCGGCCGGATGCGCGATCAATGACTGGGCGGATCGGGATTTTGACAAGCATGTGAAGCGGACCAGGGAACGGCCGCTGACCGCAGGCAAGATTGCTGCGTGGGAGGCATTGGCTGTTGCTGCCGTGCTGGCGCTGGTGGCGTTTGCGCTGGTGTTGCCGCTTAATGCCCTGACCAAGTGGCTAGCGGTTGTGGCGGCGGTGGTGGCGGGGACTTATCCGTTCTTCAAGCGGTTCTTTGCGATTCCGCAGGCTTATCTCGGGATTGCGTTTGGGTTTGGTATCCCGATGGCGTTTGCCGCGATCCAGGACCAGGTGCCATTGGTGGCCTGGCTGATGCTATTGGCCAATGTGTTCTGGGCGGTGGCCTATGACACGGCGTATGCGATGGTGGATCGGGATGATGATTTGCTGATCGGGATGAAGACTTCGGCGATTACGTTTGGGCGGTTTGACGTTGTCGCGATCATGATCTGCTATGCGGCGTTCTTGCTGCTGATGGCTTGGGCGGGGGTGCTGCTGGGGTTGGGATGGCCGTATTGGGTTGGGCTGGCTGCGGCGGGTGTTTGCGCGGGGTATCACTACACACTTATCCGGGGGCGGGATCGGATGAGGTGTTTTGCTGCCTTCCGGCATAACAATTGGTTGGGGGCGTGTGTGTTTGTGGGGACGGCTTTGGCCTATGTGGTTGGGTGATTTCCTTTGGATGGCTGACGGCTCGTGCTGTTGGTGACATGCTGTCGGCCGTTGAGGCGCCTGGTTCCGCCCTGCTGGGCGGTTCGCTGTTGATGACATGCTGTCGGCCGTTGAACCGCCGGGTTCCGCCCTCCTGGGCGGGTCACTTTTTGGCCGAGCGCCAAAAAGTAACCAAAAAGCGCGTCGCCTGAGCGGCTGGCTATCAATTTGGCGGTGTGGGTGGTTCGGGCGGTGGTGATTTCCGTTTGGCTTGAGTGCCCGTTCGAACCTGCTAACGCCAGGTGATTCAGGGCCTGTGCCTGGCGTTAACCGGTTATTGAACGATCCCCATGCCGGGCGTAGGCCGCCTGCTGCATGCCATATCGGTGGGACGCCTTCGGCTGCGTTGCGCGCAGGTCCTGACGTGGCAGCGTGTCCGATCTTGCCCTGGCCATTGCCCCCACTCCTAGCGAGCGAAGCGATGCGGGTTCTTGCCCGGGCACCTCACCCGCGAGACTGAGCCGCGCGTAGCGCAGCCGTAGGCGATGATGCGATACCGCAGGTAGCAGGCGGCCTACGTCCGTCTTGGGGATTGTTCAAAAGTGGGTATTCGTCAGGCATCCACACTCACTCACTTGGCGTAGCAGGTTGGAATCGCGACCGCGCCTCACTGAGACCAAAATCGCCAATATGACCGGAAGCGCCAAATTGGCTCAGCCAGCCGCAGGCGACGCGCTTTTTGGTTATTTTTGGCGCTCGGCCAAAAAGTGACCCGCCCAGGAGGGCGGAACCAAGCGGTTCAACAGCCGACAGCATGTCATCAACAGCGCCCCCGCCCAGGAGGGCGGAACCAGGCGGTTCAACGTCCGACAGCATGTCACCAACAGCGCCCCGCCCAGCAGGGCGGAACCAGGCGGTCCAACGGCCGACAGCATGTCATCAACAGCGCCCCGCCCAGGAAGGCGGAACCAGGCGGTTCAACGGCCGACAGCATGTCATCAGCAGCGAAAGCCCCCGAGCACTAGTCCTTACCAAACTCCGCCCCCATCTCCGCCCCCCGAGCCGCGGCAGCATGCATCGCGCGCACGAAAGCATCAGCAATCCCAGCCGCCTCCATTGCCGTCAGCGCGGCATAAGTCGTGCCGCCCTTTGAAGTCACCCGTTCACGCAGCGTCGAAACCGCCTCCGAAGACTGCCCAGCCAGCGCCGCAGCACCGCGGAAAGTCTCAACCGCCAGCTCGCGCCCCTGCTCGGCGCTCAAGCCCAGCTCAGTCGCAGCCCGCTGCATCGCCTCGATGAAATAGAAGACATAAGCCGGCCCGCTGCCCGAAATAGCGGTGACGCCGTCGATCTGGGCATCATTCTCGACCCACACACACTTGCCGACCGCCTGCGCCACCGCGCTGGCGACATCCCGGTCACCCGACGACAACCCGGCCGGCGCCGCCAGCCCAGTCATCCCCATCCCCGCCAGCGCCGGCGTATTCGGCATTGCCCGCACCACCCGGCTGCGCCCGCCCAGCCAGCGCTGCATGTCCTGCAAGCGGATACCGGCCGCCACGCTGATCACCAGGTTGCCATCGCCGGCCGTCAGGTGGGGCAGCAGCTGCGCCGCGGCTTCGCGGAACTGCTGCGGCTTGACCGCCAGCACCAGCACATCACTGGCGCCGAACGCCGCGTCCGGCGCCCCCGCGGCATGGACGCCGAGATCTCGCGCCAGGCGCTGCTGCGCCTCAGGAAAAGGATCGACCACGCGAATCGAACCAGCGGGAACGCCGCGGGCGATCAGGCCGCCAATCAGCGCCGAGGCCATATTGCCGCCGCCAAGAAAACCGAAGGTTAGGGTATCGAGCATGGGTGTCTCTGCCGTGTCTGGATTGATATTGGCGCCGGCTCAGCCGCGCGCACCGAAAATCGCGGTGCCGATGCGCACCATGGTGGCGCCCTCGGCGATGGCGGCTTCCATGTCGCCCGACATGCCCATCGACAGCGTGTCGAGGTCCAGCCCGTTTTCGCGCAGGGTGCCCAGCAGCGCGCGCATCGCGGCAAACGGCCGACGTTGCGCGGCGGGATCGTCTTCGGGTTCGGGAATCGCCATCAGGCCCCGTAGCCGCAGGCCGGGCAGCGCGGCCACAGCCTGCGCCAGTGCCGGCACTTCGGCCGGCGCCACGCCGCTCTTGCTGGCTTCGCCACTGATATTGACCTGCAGGCAGACCTGCAGCGGCGCCATTCCGGCTGGGCGCTGCGCCGACAGCCGCTCGGCGATCTTGAGGCGGTCGATGGCATGCACCCAGTCGAAATGCTCCGCCACCAGCCGGGTCTTGTTGCTTTGCAGCGGACCGATGAAATGCCACTGCAACCGGTCGCGCACATCGGCCAGCACAGCGATCTTCTCCACCCCTTCCTGGACGTAATTTTCGCCAAAGGCGAGCTGTCCGGCCTCGGCGGCGGCGCGTACGCGGTCAGCGGATACGGTCTTGGAAACGGCCAGCAGGGCGATGTCGCCAGGTTGCCTGCCAGCCTGTTGTGCAGCCGCCGCAATGCGCTGGTTCACGGCTTGCAAGTTGGCGGCAATCACAGACATAATCCGGCGAACATATAAAAGAAGTACTTAAAGTACTGATAACTATTTCAGGGTGGGGTCATTATAGATGGACATCGCGCAGCTATTGGCTTTCGCCGTCAAGAACAAGGCGTCCGATCTTCATCTGTCATCGGACATGCCGCCGATGGTCCGGATCCACGGCGACATGCGCCGGATCAATGTCGCGGCGATGGCGCACAAGGATGTCCACGCCATGGTGTACGACATCATGAGCGACACCCAGCGCAAGATCTACGAAGAACGGCTGGAGATCGACTTCTCGTTCGAGATCGCCGGCCTGTCGCGCTTCCGGGTCAATGCCTACAACACCCAGCGCGGCGCCGCCGCGGTGTTCCGTACCATTCCCTCCAAGGTCCTGACGCTGGAAGAGCTGCGCGCGCCGGCGGTGTTCGCCGACCTGTGCATGAAACCGCGCGGGCTGGTGCTGGTGACCGGGCCGACCGGCTCGGGCAAGTCAACCACGCTGGCGGCGATGGTCGACCATCGCAATGAAAACGACATGGGTCACATCCTGACGGTGGAAGACCCGATCGAATTCGTCCACAACTCCAAGAAGAGTCTGATCAACCAGCGCGAGCTGGGGCCGCACACGCATTCGTTCGCCAACGCGCTGCGCTCCGCGCTGCGTGAAGATCCTGACGTCATCCTGGTGGGCGAGTTGCGCGACCTGGAGACCATCCGCCTGGCGCTGACCGCAGCCGAGACCGGCCACCTGGTCTTCGGCACGCTGCACACCAGCTCGGCGGCCAAGACCATCGACCGCGTGGTCGACGTGTTCCCGCCGGAAGAGAAGGACATGGTGCGCACCATGCTGTCGGAATCGCTGGAAGCGGTGATCTCGCAGACACTGCTGAAGACCCGCGACGGCAACGGCCGCACCGCCGCGCACGAGATCATGATCGCCACGCCGGCGATCCGGCACCTGATCCGCGAGAACAAGATCGCGCAGATGTACTCGATGATGCAGACCAGCAGCGGGCTGGGCATGCAGACGCTAGACCAGTGCCTGTCGGACCTGATCAAGCGCAGCGCCATCAGCTACAACGACGCGCGCGCCATCGCGAAGAACCCCGACGCGTTCATGGGCTGAGGCCTCCGAGGCCCCCGAGGCCCCTGACGCCCGCGCCTACGCCTTGCCTCCAGGCCGCCGCACGCAACCGGTGGCCGCACTCCTGCAGGACACCGCCATGCTCGATCGCGAATCCGCCGCCAAGTACATCAACGACCTGCTGGAGCTGATGGTCAGCAACCGCGGCTCGGACCTGTTCATCACTTCCGACTTCCCGCCGGCGATCAAGGTGGACGGCAAGATCACGCCGGTGTCGCAGCAGCCGCTGAACCCGACACAGGCGCTGGGCCTGGTGCGCTCGGTGATGAACGAGCGGCAGGTGCAGGATTTCGATACCAGCCGCGAATGCAACTTCGCCATCACCGCGCCCAAGGCCGGGCGCTTCCGCGTGTCGGCGTTTATCCAGCAGGGCAAGGCCGGCATGGTGGTGCGGACCATCAATACGCGCATTCCGTCCGTGGCGGACCTGGACCTGCCCCCGACGCTGCACGACATCGTGATGTCCAAGCGCGGGCTGGTGATCGTGACCGGCGCGACCGGCTCGGGCAAGTCGACCACGCTGGCGGCGATGCTCGACCACCGCAATGCGCAGTCCTATGGCCACATCATCACCATCGAGGATCCGATCGAATACGTGCACGCGCACCAGAACTGCATCGTCACGCAGCGCGAGGTCGGCATCGATACGGAATCCTGGCACGTGGCGCTGAAGAACACGCTGCGCCAGGCGCCCGACGTGATCCTGATCGGCGAAATCCGCGACCGCGAGACCATGGAATACGCGATGCAGTACGCCGAAACCGGCCACCTGTGCCTGGCCACGCTGCACGCCAACAATGCCAACCAGGCGATCGACCGCGTGGTCAACTTCTTCCCCGAGGAAAAGCGCCAGCAGCTGCTGATCGACCTGTCGCTGAACCTGAAGGCGATGGTGTCGCAGCGCCTGCTGCCGCGCGCCGGGCGCAAGGGCCGCGTGCCGGCGGTGGAAATCATGATCGGCACGCCGCTGGTGGCAGACCTGATCTTCAAGGGCGAGATCCACGAGCTGAAGGAAGTCATCAAGAAGTCGCGCGAGCAGGGCATGATCTCGTTCGACCAGGCGCTGTTCGACCTGTACGAGGAAGGCAAGATCACCTATGAGGATGCGCTGCGCAACGCAGATTCGCTCAATGACCTGCGCCTGATGATCAAGCTGCACAGCGCGCGCGCCAGGGACACCGACCTCGGCGCAGGCACCGAGCACCTGAACGTCATATAGAGGCGGAACGCCGTGCACGCGGCGGCGCATGGGCGTATGCTTCGGCCACGTGCAAGGATTCCGCAGGAGCCAGCCATGAGCAATGTCTACCAGTTTGAAGCCAGTTCGCTGGCCGGCGAGCCGGTGCCGCTGTCGCGGTTCCAGGGCAAGGTGCTGCTGATCGTCAACACCGCCAGTGAATGCGGGTTCACGCCGCAGTATGCCGGCATGCAGAAGCTCTATGACGAATACCGGGAGCGCGGGCTGGAAGTGCTGGGCTTTCCGTGCAACCAGTTCGGCAAGCAGGAGCCCGGCGATGCGCAGCAGATCGGCCAGTTCTGCGAGTCGCGCTTCAGCGTGAGCTTCCCGATGTTCGGCAAGATCGACGTCAATGGCGAAGAGGCGCATCCGCTGTATCGCTGGCTGACCACCGAGAAGCGCGGCGTGCTGGGCACGCAGGGCATCAAGTGGAATTTCACCAAGTTCCTGGTGCGGCGCGACGGCACGGTGTACGAACGCTACGCGCCGACCACCAAGCCGGAAGAGCTGCGCAAGGATATCGAGACGCTGCTGTCCGATCCGGCAGCCTGAGCCTACACGCCGCTGGCGCGCACCGCGCGCAGGAAGCCATTGAGCGAGCGGTCCGGGGTTTCGTGGAAATGGTCGTCCAGCATGCGGATGGCGCGGCAGCGGTCGAGGCGGAAGCTGCGGTAGTCCGAGCGCGTGGTGCACCACGCCGCCAGCAGCCACGCATTGCCCCAGAAAAACAGGCCCAGCGGCATCACCACGCGTTCGGTGATGCGCTGCTGCGCGTCGCAGTAGTCGAGCAGCAGCAGCTTCTGCTCTCCCAGCGCGCCGTGTACGACGTCGAAGGCCTCGCGCACGTGCGACTGGTTGACGTATTCGGGCGCGAACACGCGGCTTTGCTGCGCCGCAAGCCGGCGTGGCGGCGGCAACGCGGCGACCAGCTTTTCCAGCGCCGGATCGGCCGCGGCCGCGAGTGCGCCGCCGCCCCAGGCCTTCAGCAGCCGCAGGCCGGCCACCAGCGCTTCAACTTCCATGGCACTGAACATCAGCGGCGGTACATCGAAATCGGCGCGCAGCCGATAGCCGATGCCGGCCTCGCCTTCGACCGGCACCCCTGACAGCGACAGCGCCTGGATATCACGGTAGACGGTGCGTTCCGATACGCCGAGCCGCTGCGCCAGCAGTGCCGCCGTAGTCAGGCGGCGGCCGCGCAGGACCTGGACGATCTGGAAGAGGCGGTCGGCGCGGCGGCTCATTCGTGGCGGCTTTGCTTACCCGGCAAAAGGCTCGTGCAGCCCGATGCGGTTGCCTTCGCTGTCGGTGATATGGGCGATGCGGCCGATCTCGCCCGGCAGGCGCAGCGGGCCGAACACGGTCTTGCCGCCGGCGCGCGCGGCGCGATCCAGCAGCGTGTCCAGCTCGGGCGCGTGCAGGTAGGGCACCGTGCCGTAGTAGTTGCTGGGACGGTAGCCTTCGCCGGCGACCAGCGCGCCGCCGGGATCGGGGTGCGGGAACACGGCCATGTCGACCTGGCTCATGGTCTCGCGGCGCAGCCTGGTGTCGAAGACCTGTTCGTAAAAGCCGATGGCGCGGCCCATGTCGACGACGGGGATCTCCAGCCAGTTGATCAGACGGTTGCTCATGACGGGCTCCTTGGTTCCGGTTGATGGGGAGTGAGGAGCTCGCATCATGCGCGGGGGCTGCTGACAGCGTGCTGTCAGGAGGCTGTCAGTGCGGCATCCAGGCTGCCATCACCGGCACCAGGATCGCGGTCAGCACGCCGTTCAGGCCCATGCCGAGTGCCGCGAAGGCGCCGGCTTCCTGGTTCACCTGGAACGCGCGCGCGGTGCCGATGCCATGCGCGGCAACGCCGGTGGCAAAGCCGCGCACGCTGTAGTCGCGGATGCGCAGCAGGTTCAGCAGGCTGGTGGCGCTGACCGCGCCGATGATGCCGGTGGCCATCACCAGCACCGCGGTCAGCGACGGCAGGCCGCCGATTTTTTCGGCCACGCCCATGGCGATCGGGATGGTCACGGACTTGGGCGCCAGCGAGCGCACGGTCTCGGGCGAGGCACCCAGCAGCCAGGCGATGCCGACCGCCGACACCACCGCCACCACCGAACCCGCCACCAGGCCGGCCAGCAGCGGGAACACATGGGTGCGCAGCTTGGGCAGCTGCATGTACAGCGGCACCGCCAGCGCCACGGTCGCGGGGCCGAGCAGGAAGTGCACGAACTGCGCGCCGTCGAAGTAGGTCTTGTACGGCGTGCCGGTGACGGTCAGCACCGTGACCAGCAGCGCCACCGCGATCATCACCGGGTTGGCCAGCGGCGAGAAGCGCGACTTCTCGTAGATGCGGAAGGCAAAGACGTAGGCGAGCAGCGTGGCGGTCAGCCCGACCAGCGGGCTCGCGGCCAGGTAGACCCAGATCTCATTGAGGCGTGGGGTCATCATGCCTGTTCTCCCTTCGCGTCGGCGCCAGGTGCGTCGGTGCGCTTGCGCATCAGCATGCGCGTGACCACCGCGGTAGTGGCGATGGCGAGCCAGGTGGAGATCACCAGCGCCACCAGGATCGGCATCCATTCGCCTTCGATGCGGTTGGCGTGGACCATGATGCCGACCCCCGCGGGGACGAACAGCAGCGACAGGTGCTTGAGCAGTTCGCTGGTGGTGCCCTGGATAATGGGCAGCAGGCGGTCGTCGAAGACGAGCCAGCCGAACAGCAGGATCATGCCGAGCACGGGGCCGGGCACGGGCAGGCGCAGCGCGTAGCTGATCACCTCGCCGACGGATTGGAAAACCAGCAGGATGGCAAAGGTCTGGAGCATGGGGGCGGTCGTGGTTGCGCATTTCCTCCTCTCTCCCGCAAGCGGGAGAGAGGCGACAACCACGGCCTTGCTCTGGCCGGGGGGGTTATCCCAGCATCCGGTCGACCAGTTCGACCCAGTGCATCACCGGCGTATCGGTACCGCTCTGCAGGTGCGTGATGCAGCCGATATTGGCTGACACGATGGCTTCGGGCTGCGTGGCCTGCAGTTTGCCGAGCTTGTCGTCGCGCAGGCGGTAGGCCAGTTCCGGCTGCAGCACTGAATACGTGCCCGCCGAGCCGCAGCACAGGTGGCTGTCAGCGCAGAGTTTGACCTCCACGCCGAGGCCGGTCAAGAGCGCCTCCACCTTGCCGCGGATCTGCTGGCCATGCTGCAGTGTGCAGGGCGGGTGGTAGGCCACGCGCCGGCTGTCGCGCGGCACGGCGCCGGCCAGCGCACGCAGGTCATCGGCGAAGTCCGGCAGGATCTCGGACAGGTCGCGCGTCAGCGCGGAGACACGGCGCGCACGTTCCGCGTATTTGGGATCGTTGCGCAGCAGGTGCCCATAGTCCTTGACCATCGCGCCGCAGCCGGAGGCCGTCATCACGATGGCCTCGGCGCCGGCCTCGATATGTGGCCACCATGCATCGATATTGCGGCGCATATTGTCGAGGCCGCCTTCATGGTCGCCGGTGTGGAAGCGGATTGCGCCGCAACAGCCCGCCTCGCGCGCCATCACCAGTTGTACGCCGACACGGTCGAACACGCGCGCGGTCGCGGCATTGATGTTGGGCGACATTGCCGGCTGCACGCAACCGTCGAGCAACAACATCTTGCGTGCGTGGACATTGCGGGGCCAGGTGCCGGGCTCGGCGGCTTGCGACAGCGCCGGCACCTTGTTGCGCAGCGCGCCCGGCAGGATCGGCCGCACCATCTGGCCAAGGCGCAGCGCGGTGCTGAACAGCTTCGGGCGCGTCAGCCCCTCGCGCAGCGCCCAGCGTGCGATGCGCTGGCCGGCCGGGCGCTGGATACCTTCGGCTTCGAGCTTGTCGTCGACGATCTTGCGGCCGATATCGACCAGACGGCCATAGCGCACGCCCGACGGGCAGGTCGATTCGCAGTTGCGGCAGGTCAGGCAGCGGTCCAGGTGCAGGCGCGTGCTTTCGCTGATGGCATTGCCTTCCAGCACCTGCTTCATCAGGTAGATGCGCCCGCGCGGCCCGTCGAGTTCGTCGCCGAGCAGTTGATACGTCGGGCACGTGGCGGTGCAGAAGCCGCAATGCACGCATTTGCCGACGATGGATTTGGCTTCCTCGCCTTCGGGCGTGTCGCGGAGAAAATCGGCCAGGGTCGTTTGCATGGTGTGGGGAGGTCTTTGCCTGGGCGTGGGAACGCTTGGGTGGACCGGATCAGAGTCCGGGATACATGCGCTGCGGATTGAAGATGCCAGCTGGGTCGAACGTCGCTTTCAGGCGCCGGTGGATTGCCGCCAGCGGCGAGGCCAGCGGCGTGAACACGCCCACCGACTTGTCGCCGTTGCGGAACAGCGTGGCGTGGCCGCCGGCGGCCTGGGCCACGGCGCGCACGCTTTCGGCATCGGTCCTGGTGGCGCCATCGGCCGGCAGCCACCAGCGCTGGCCGCCGCCCCATTCCACCAGTTGCTGGCCCGGCAGTTCCAGCGGCGCGGCCACCGGCGGCACCGCCAGGCGCCACAGCGCGCGGCCCGCGTGCGCCGGCGCGAAGAAGGCGTGGGTCTGTTCGCGCAGCGACTGCCACAGCGCGGTGGCCACGCTGGCATCGACACGCTCGCCTCCGAGCTTTGCGCACGCGGCGCGCACCGCCGCGGTGGCGCCTGCCAGGCGCACGTGCAGCACGCCGTCATGCCAGGCCGATGCGGCCAGCGGCAGCGGCTGGCCGCCCCACTGGTTCAGCTGCCGGATCGCATCGGCCTGCGCCAGCTCGAAGCGCAGCGTGGCCTCGTCGAACGGCGCGGGCAGTACCTTGATCGAGACTTCCAGCACCAGCCCGAGCGTACCCAGCGAGCCCGCCAGCAGCCGCGACACATCGTAGCCGGCCACGTTCTTCATCACCTGTCCGCCGAAGTTCATCACCTCGCCGCTGCCATCCATCAGCTGCGCGCCCAGCACGAAGTCGCGCAGCGCGCCTACCGACTGCCGGCGCGGGCCCGACAGTCCCGCGGCCACCGCGCCGCCCAGCGTCGCGGTGCTGGCCTGGCCGGGCAGCGCGAAGTGGGGCGGCTCGAACGCCAGCACCTGGCGCTTCTCGGCCAGCGCGGCTTCGATTTCCGCCAGCGGCGTGCCGCAGCGCGCGGTGATCACCAGCTCGGCCGGGTCGTAGTCGACGATGCCGGCGTAGGCGCGCGTGTCCAGCACCTGCCCTTCAGGCGCCTGGCCGTAGAAGTCCTTGCTGCCGCCACCGCGCAGCCGCAGCGGCGTGCGGGTTTCGGTGGCTTGCCTGACGGCGTCGCGGAAGGCGTCGATGATGGCTTGCATATGCGTGGGTGGTGAGGAGGATGTTGTTCTGGCGCGGCTCAGGTTCCGGTCGGGCCGTCGCGGCCGCCGGGGACTTCAGGCCTGTCGTTCTGGTATGCCGGCAGCGAGCTGCCGCAGTGCTTGCAGTACTTCGCGTCGGGCTCGTGGCCCTCGGTCAGGCAATGGGTACAGGTGCGCGTGGTCAGCGGCTTCTTCAGGATGCTCGCGGCCAGCTCGGCGCCGACGATGCCGGTGGGGAAGGCGATGATGCCGTAGCCCAGCAGGATCGTCAGCGAGGTGATGAACTGGCCCAGCGGCGTCTTCGGCACCATGTCGCCGAAGCCCGTGGTGGTCAGCGTCACCACTGCCCAGTACATGGCGAGCGGAATGCTGTGGAAACCGTGCTCGGGGCCTTCGACCACGTACATCACCGTGCCCAGGATCACGGTGATGATGAACACCGCGCCGAGGAACACGAAGATCTTGCGCCGGCTGTTGATCAGCGCGTTGTACAGGATCTCCGCTTCCTCGAAATACACTGTCAGCTTCAGGATCCGGAACACGCGCAGCAGCCGCAGCAGGCGCACGTCGATCAGGAAGTGCAGCTCCGGCACGAAGAACGCCAGCCACGTCGGCATGATCGAGATGAAGTCGATGATCCCGTAGAAGCTGAAGACATAACGCCACGGCCTGCGCACCACCAGGACGCGCATCACGTACTCGGCCGTGAAGATCAGCGTGAAGCCCCACTCCAGCACAGTGAACAGCGTGCCGAGCCGGTCATGGACGGCGGGCAGGCTGTCGAGCATCACCACCATTACGCTGGCGACGATGGCGATCAGCAGCGCGACGTCGAAAATGCGCCCCTGGCGGGTGTCGGCCTCGAAGATGATGGTGTACCAGCGCTGGCGCCAGCCGGTTTCGGGCTGGCCCAGGCGCTGGCGGACCACCGCTTCCTGATGCTGGCGTCGGCGTTCGTTGGCCATGGCGCGGGCTTCAGAAGCGCGGCAGGTCCGGATGCGGCAGCAGTCCCTTCCTGACGTGCATCTTGCCGTATTCCGCGCAGCGCGCCAGCGTGGGGATGGCCTTGTCCGGGTTCAGCAGCCGCGCCGGATCGAAGGCCGCCTTGACGCCGAAGAACGCCTCGCGTTCGCTGGGCGAGAACTGCACGCACATCGAGTTGAGCTTCTCCACGCCCACGCCGTGTTCGCCGGTGACGGTGCCGCCCAGCTCGACGCACGCTTCCAGGATGTCCGAGCCGAACAGCTCGGCACGGTGCCATTCGTCCTGGTCCGAGCCATCGAACAGGATCAGCGGGTGCATGTTGCCGTCGCCGGCATGGAACACGTTGATGCAGCGCAAGCGGTACTTGCGCTCCATCTCTTCGATGCGCCGCAGCAGCGTGCCGATATGCTTGCGCGGGATGGTGCCGTCCATGCAGTAATAGTCCGGCGAGATGCGGCCCGCGGCCGGAAAGGCGTTCTTGCGGCCGCTCCAGAAGCGCAGGCGCTCGGCTTCGTTCTGCGAGACCACGATGCGGGTGCAGCCCGACGCCTTCAGCACCGCGCTCATGCGTTCGATTTCTTCCGCCACTTCTTCGGGCGTGCCATCGGATTCGCACAGCAGGATGGCGGCGGCATCGAGGTCATAGCCGGCGTGCACGAACTCTTCCACCGCGGCGGTGGCGGGCTTGTCCATCATCTCCAGCCCGGCGGGGATGATGCCGGCGGCAATCACGTCTGCGACCGCATTGCCGCCTTTCTCGACGTCGTCGAAGCACGCCATGATCACCTGCGCCAGCTGCGGCTTGGGGATCAGCCGCACGGTGACTTCGGTGACCACGGCCAGCATGCCTTCGGAGCCGATCAGTACCGCCAGCAGGTCCAGGCCGGGCGAATCGGGCGCATCCGAGCCGAACACCACCACCTCGCCTTCCATGGTCACGGCGCGCACGCGCAGCACGTTGTGCACGGTCAGGCCGTACTTCAGGCAATGCACGCCGCCGGAGTTTTCGCTGACATTGCCGCCGATGGTGCAGGCGATCTGCGACGAGGGATCGGGCGCGTAGTAAAGGTTGTGGGACGCGGCGGCATCGGAGATGGCCAGGTTGCGCACGCCCGGCTGGACCACCGCGGTGCGCGAATACGGGTCGACCGACAGGATGCGCTTGAACTTGGCCAGCGACAGCACCAGGCCCTCGGCGATCGGCATGGCGCCGCCGGACAGGCTGGTGCCGGCGCCTCGCGGCACCACCGGTACGCCCAGCTTGTGGCACAGGCGCAGGATGGCGCAGACCTGTTCCTCGGTGTCGGGCAGCGCCACGGCCATCGGCACCTGGCGGTACGCGGCCAGGCCGTCGCACTCGTAGGGCACGGTGTCCTCGGGCTTCGACAGCAGCGCGGCATCGGGCAGGATCTGCGCCAGGCCGGCGAGCAGCGCGCTGCGGCGGCCTTCGGCGGTGGCCTGCGTGCCGGCGCTGGCGGGGGCTAGCGTTTGGGCTTCGTGCGGGGCATTCATGGCGACTCCTGGACTCTGGTCGGGCCGGGCGGGCGGCCCGCCGTGGGGACGGCTGACGGACGGCTGACTATAGCGCAGGCCTCTTGCCCCGGGCACCACCAGGCACGTGAATTCCGCATGGCAAGCCGATCAAAAATGCTCATCATGGCCAGGCAGGCACCGGCCCCGCTTTCAGCGTAGCACCGGCCGGCGAGTGCAGGAAAGGCGGCGCCCCGCCTCAGCGCGGCGAGGCCGGCAGCCGTAGCACCATGTCGAGCTTGTCGTAGAAGTGCGGCGCGACATACAACGCGTCCGGCTCCAGCCCGAAGCGCTCGAAGCCGAGCGATTCGTACAGCCGCACCGCGCCCGCGCTGCCGGCATTGACGCACAGGAGCACCTGGCGCACGCCCTCCATGGCGGCGGCCTGCTCCAGCGCGCGCTCCATCAGCGCGCGGCCGAGCTTGCGGTCGCGCCAGCCCGGCGCCACGTACATGCCGGAGATCGACGCCTTGTGCCAGTGCTTGCGCCGCGGCTCACGCATCACGCCAACCACGCCGGCGAGCGCGGTGCCGTCGAAGGCGCCGAACACCACCTTGTCTTTGCTCGGCGCAAGGCGCTGCGCCACGGCGTCGGGCGGCAGGTCCTGTTCTTCTTCCAGGCTGGCGGCAAAGGCTTCCGGCGTCTCGGCCAGGCCTTGCAGGCGCAACGCGTGGAAGGCCTCGGCATCGGCGGGGGTCAGCAGCCGGATCTCCAGGTTCTGCATTCGGGCGGTCTCCTACCAGTCCAGGCTCAGCAGCCAGTCGACGAAATAGCGCGCCTCGGGCTTCAGCGGCGCCTGCTCGCGCTCGACGATGTAATAGCCATGCGGCGATACCGACTCGATATCGAGCAGCCGCACCATCTGCCCCAGCGACAGCCAGTGCCGCGCCATGCGCTGGCGCACCAGCGCCACGCCCTGGTTGGACGCGATCGCTTCCAGCATCAGGCCGATGTCGTTGAACTGGGGCCCGGTCTGCGGCTCGGGCCAGTCCAGCCCGGCGGTCTCGAACCACGGCTTCCACGGCTCCAGCGGGCTGCGCAGCAGCACCAGGCCGTGCAGGTGCTCGGGTTTGGTGATGGCGCGGCCGTTGACGCGCTCGTAGTATTCGCGCCCGCATGCCGGGAACACCGGCTCGACCAGCAGCTTCGTGGTCTTCAGGTCGGGATAGCGGCCGGTGCCGTAGCGGATCTCGACATCGGTGTCCTCGGCCTTGACGTCAAGGAATGGGATCGCCAGGTGCAGTTCCAGGTCGATATGCGGGTACAGCGCACCGAACTCGGGCAGCCGCGGCACCAGGTGCTGGCGCCCGAAGGTCGGCGGGATCGCCACGCGCAGCCGCGTGCGCAGCTTGTTGTACTCGGGCCGCGCCAGCTCGTTCAGCGACTTGAGCGCGTCCTGCACGTTGCGCAGGTAGCGCGTGCCGGCCGCGGTCAGCCGCAGCGCGGCATTGGCGCGCACGAACAGGTCTTCGCCCCACAGCTCCTCAAGGTTCTTGATGCGGTGCGATACGGCGCTGGGCGTGACCGACAGCTCCTCGGCCGCGCGCGCGAAGCTGCCCAGGCGCGCAGCAGCCTCGAAGGCGATCAGCAGGTGCAGCGGCGGGACGCGGTTGAACATGGATGCCATGCCAGGCCGGTTCAGTGCACGCCGCCGCGCGTGGCACTGAAGATCTTGCCCGGGTTGAGGACATGGTTGGGATCGAGCGCATCCTTGATCACGCGCATCAGGTCGAGCGCATCCTCGCCGTGCTCCTTCACCAGGAAGCGCTGCTTGTGCAGCCCCACGCCGTGCTCGCCGGTGCAGGTGCCGCCCATCGCCAGGGCGCGTTCGACGATGCGCTGGTTGATGGCCTCGGCCTCGGCCATTTCCTCGGGCTTGTCCGGGTCGACCAGGATCGCCACGTGGAAATTGCCGTCGCCGACGTGGCCGACGATCGGGCAGGGCAGGGTGGAGGCGTTCAGGTCCTTCTCGGTCTCGGTCACGCACTCGGCCAGGCGCGAGATCGGCACGCACACGTCGGTGGTGACCGACTTGCAGCCGGGCTTGAGCTGCAGCATCGCAAAGTAGGCGGTATGGCGCGCGTTCCACAGCCGGCTGCGGTCTTCGGGGCGCGTGGCCCACTCGAAGCCCTCGCCGCCGTGCTCGGCGGTGATCTGCTGCACGGACTCGGCCTGCTCGCGCACGCCGGCCTCGGTGCCGTGGAATTCAAAGAACAGGTGCGGCGTCTCCGGCAGCCTCAGGTTGTCGTGGCGGTTGATGGCGCGGATCGCCAGCGCATCCACAAACTCTACGCGCGCCACCGGCACGCCCAGCTGGATGGTCTGGATCACGGCCTGCACCGCGCTGCCCATGCTCGGGAAGGCGCACACCGCGGCCGAGATCGCTTCCGGCTGCGGGTAGAGCCGCACCGTGACCTCGGTGATGATGCCGAGCGTGCCTTCGCTGCCGATGAAGAGGCGGGTCAGGTCGTAGCCGGCCGATGACTTGCGCGCGTGCGTGCCGGTGCGGATCACGCGGCCGTCGGCGGTCACCACGGTCAGCGCCAGCACGTTCTCGCGCATGGTGCCGTAGCGCACCGCGTTGGTCCCGGAGGCGCGCGTCGCGCACATGCCGCCCAGCGATGCATCCGCGCCCGGGTCGATCGGGAAGAACAGGCCGGTGTCCTTGATTTCCTGGTTCAGCTGCTTGCGCGTGACGCCGGGCTGCACGGTCACGGTCAGGTCCTCGGGCTGCACCGCCAGCACGCGGTTCATCTGCGACAGGTCGAGGCTGACGCCGCCGGCCACGGCCAGCAGGTGGCCTTCCAGGGACGAGCCGGCGCCGTAGGGGATCAGCGGTACGCCGTGATGGTTGCACAGGCGCGCCACCTCGGCGACTTCGTCGGTGCTGTGGGCGAACACGACCGCGTCCGGCGCGGCCGGCGGAAATGGCGATTCATCGCGCCCATGGTGCTCGCGCACGCCGGCCGACGTGGTGAAGCGCTCGCCGAAGCGCGCCGCGAGCGCTTCGCTGAAGGCGGGCGGCAGGGGACGGCGGTCGAGCGCGGCGGGCGGCGTGGGGTGGTTCATGCGGGTCTCCGGCGGGTCGGCGCGGCGAGGTTGCCGGCGGTGTTGCCGGCGTTGGCGTTCCGGCCCTGTGGTCCGGAAAGGCAGGCGGGGCGCGACCCGGTTGTCGAATGAGCGAATAACGGCATTCTACGCCGCGCGGCGGCTCATGCACCCTTGGCCGGCGCCGGGCTGGCCGATAGCCGCACAGGCAAGGCGCCCAGGGAAGTCGCACAAGCGGGACCCGCACCGAAGTAGGGGGGCGGCGGACCCTCGCACGCATGGCGGATCCATGCGCTCCGGCGCGATAATGCGCCATTTCCCCCCACACGCATACCAGCCAAGAGGAGACCGGCATGGGCAACCGCCTGTCCAAGATTGCCACCCGCACCGGCGACGCCGGCACCACCGGCCTGGGCGACGGCACCCGCACCGGCAAGGACAGCCTGCGCATCGCCGCCATCGGCGACGTCGACGAGCTGAACTGCCATGTCGGCGTGCTGCTGACCGAGACGCTTCCCGACGACGTGCGCGCCGCGCTGCTGCATATCCAGCACGACCTGTTCGACCTGGGCGGCGAGCTTTCCATCCCCGGCTACACCCTGCTCAAGCCCGGGCAGGTGGCGCAGCTCGACACCTGGCTGGCCGACTACAACGCCAACCTGCCGCGGCTGGCCGAATTCATCCTGCCCGGCGGCAGCCGCGCCGCGGCGCAGGCCCACGTGTGCCGCACCGTGTGCCGGCGCGCCGAGCGCGCGCTGGTGGCGCTGGGCGCGGCCGAGCCGCTGAACGAGGCGCCGCGCCAGTACCTGAACCGGCTGTCGGACCTGATGTTCGTGCTGGCGCGGGTGCTGAACCGGGCTGGCGGCGGCTCTGACGTGCTGTGGCAGCGCGACCGGCAGGGAAGCTGATTCGCCGGAAGTTGATCAGGCTGCATTTTTTGTCGTCGGCCGAGGGCTTTGGCTCAAGCCCCGGCCGCAAATGCCCTTGAGGAAACGCAGAATCCGAGAAAATTACTCGGATTTGCCGCTTCTGCCCTTGAAAAGACCCCGGACGGCCACATTTCGGCCTCAGGTTGAATTGCAGCCGCGCGGATAGCGAAGGCTCAAGAGGAGAGAATAATGGGTAAGATCATCGGTATCGACCTCGGTACCACCAATAGCTGCGTCGCGATCATGGAGGGCAACACCCCCAAGGTCATCGAAAACTCGGAAGGCGCCCGCACCACCCCGTCGATCATCGCCTACATGGAAGACGGCGAAATCCTGGTCGGCGCGCCGGCCAAGCGGCAGGCCGTTACCAACCCGCGTAACACGCTGTACGCGGTCAAGCGCCTGATCGGCCGCAAGTTCGAAGAGAAGGAAGTCCAGAAGGACATCGGCCTGATGCCGTATTCCATCGTCAAGGCCGACAACGGCGACGCATGGGTGTCGGCGCGGGACGAGAAGCTGGCCCCGCCGCAGGTGTCGGCCGAAGTGCTGCGCAAGATGAAGAAGACGGCCGAGGACTACCTCGGCGAGCCGGTGACCGAAGCCGTGATCACCGTGCCGGCGTACTTCAATGACTCGCAGCGCCAGGCAACCAAGGACGCCGGCCGCATCGCCGGCCTGGACGTCAAGCGCATCATCAACGAGCCGACCGCGGCCGCGCTGGCTTTCGGCCTGGACAAGAACGAGAAGGGTGACCGCAAGATCGCCGTGTATGACCTCGGCGGCGGCACCTTCGACATCTCGATCATCGAGATCGCGGACGTTGACGGCGAGAAGCAGTTCGAAGTGCTGTCGACCAACGGCGATACCTTCCTGGGCGGCGAAGACTTCGACCAGCGCATCATCGACTACATCATCGGCGAGTTCAAGAAGGACCAGGGCGTCGACCTGTCCAAGGACGTGCTCGCGCTGCAGCGCCTGAAGGAAGCCGCTGAAAAGGCCAAGATCGAACTGTCGAGCTCGCAGCAGACCGAGATCAACCTGCCGTACATCACGGCCGATGCCTCGGGTCCGAAGCACTTGAACCTGAAGATCACCCGCGCCAAGCTGGAATCGCTGGTCGAAGAGCTGATCACCCGCACCATCGAGCCGTGCCGCACCGCGATCAAGGACGCGGGCGTCAAGGTCAGCGATATCGACGACGTGATCCTGGTCGGCGGCATGACCCGCATGCCCAAGGTGCAGGAACAGGTCAAGGAGTTCTTCGGCAAGGAAGCGCGCAAGGACGTGAACCCGGACGAAGCCGTGGCCGTCGGTGCCGCGATCCAGGGTTCGGTGCTGTCGGGCGACCGCAAGGACGTGCTGCTGCTGGACGTGACGCCGCTGTCGCTGGGGATCGAGACCCTGGGTGGCGTGATGACCAAGATGATCACCAAGAACACCACCATCCCGACCAAGCATGCGCAGGTGTTCTCGACCGCCGACGACAACCAGCCGGCGGTGACCATCAAGGTGTTCCAGGGCGAGCGTGAAATGGCCTCGGGCAACAAGCTGCTGGGCGAGTTCAACCTGGAAGGCATTCCGCCCGCAGCGCGCGGCACGCCGCAGATCGAAGTCTCGTTCGACATCGACGCCAACGGCATCCTGCACGTGGGCGCCAAGGACAAGGCGACCGGCAAGGAAAACCGGATCACCATCAAGGCGAACTCGGGCCTGTCGGAAGACGAGATCCAGCGCATGGTCAAGGACGCCGAGGCTAACGCCGAGGAAGACAAGAAGGCCCGCGAGCTGGCTGATGCCCGCAACCAGGCCGACGCGCTGATCCACTCGACCAAGAAGGCAGTCACCGAATACGGTGACAAGCTGGAAGCCGGCGAGAAGGAAAAGATCGAAGCCGCGATCAAGGAACTGGAAGACGCCGCCCGCGGCGGCGACAAGGCCGAGATCGATGCCAAGGTCAACGCCCTGTCCGAAGTCAGCCAGAAGCTGGGTGAAAAAGTCTACGCCGACATGCAGGCCAAGGCCGGCGAGCAGGGCGCAGCGGGCGCGGCAGGAGCCGGCGCGCAGCAGCAGGCCCAGCCGCAGGACGACAACGTTGTGGACGCCGAATTCAAGGAAGTCAACGACAAGAAGTAATCGGGACACGCGGGCGGCGGTGCAGGCACTGGCCGGCACCGCTCCCGCCCCGACGCCGGGCGCGGCCATCGGACCCAGCGGGAAACCGCCGTCGGATGCCTCGCTCGGCTTTTTTGCTATTCGCCGGTGTCGCGCCGCATGCGCGTGCCGGCCAAAAGGGTTTGAGCCACCATGGCAAAACGTGACTATTACGAAGTGCTCGGGGTAGGCAAGAACGCGAGCGACGACGAGATCAAGAAGGCTTATCGCAAGCTCGCGATGAAGTACCACCCGGACCGCAATCCGGAGGGCAAGGACGGCAAGGTCGCCGAGGAAAAATTCAAGGAGGTCAAAGAGGCCTACGAGATGCTTTCCGACCCGGAGAAGAAGGCGGCGTATGACCAGTATGGCCACGCCGGCGTCGACCCCAACATGGCCGGCGGCTTCGGCGGCGCGCAGGGCTACGGCGGTTTCGCCGAGGCCTTCGGCGACATCTTTGGCGACATCTTCGGCCAGCAGCAGGGCGGTCGCCGCAGCGGCGGCGGCCCGCAGGCCTATCGTGGCGCCGACCTGCGCTACAGCATGGAGATCAGCCTGGAGCAGGCCGCGCACGGCCACGAGGCGCAGATCCGCGTGCCGCACTGGGACGACTGCGACCACTGCCACGGCAAGGGCGCGGAGCCAGGCTCCAGCGTCGAGACCTGCCCGACCTGCCACGGCGCCGGCCAGGTGCGCGTGTCGCAGGGCTTCTTCACCATGCAGCAGACCTGCCCGAAGTGCCACGGCAGCGGCAAGTTCATTCCCAAGCCGTGCACCAAGTGCCACGGCCAGGGCAAGCTGAAGTCGCAGAAGACGCTGGAAGTGAAGATCCCGGCGGGCATCGACGAAGGCATGCGCATCCGCTCGTCGGGCAACGGCGAGCCGGGCATCAATGGCGGGCCGCCGGGCGACCTGTACGTGGAAGTCCACATCAAGCCGCACCCGATGTTCGAGCGTGACGGCGACGACCTGCACTGCCAGATGCCGATCTCCTTCGCCACCGCGGCGCTGGGCGGCGACCTGGAAGTGCCGACGCTGAGCGGCAAGGCTACCTTCCCGGTGCCCGAGGCGACGCAATCGGGCAAGACCTTCCGCCTGCGCGGCAAGGGCATCAAGGGCGTGCGTTCGGGCTATCCGGGCGATCTCTACGTGCATGTGAACGTGGAGACGCCGGTCAAGCTGACCGACGCGCAGAGGGAACTGCTGCGCCAGTTCGACCGCTCCGTGCACGAGGGCGGTTCGCGGCATAGCCCGCAGGAGCAATCCTGGCTGGATAAGGTGAAGAGCTTCTTCAGCTGATCTGGCCTGGCGGCATGAGACCGGCCACGTGCGAGCGTGGCCGGTTTTGTTTTTGGCATGCTGTCCCTCAGGGGGCCGCGGGGAAAGGGCGGGCTCCTCCATCGCCCACCATCCCGCCGCGCGCGATAATGCATCCTAGTGCTATATGCCGGCCATGCCGGCAGTCCGTTTTCCCTGACGATTTCCCGTGGTAGCAAGCATCCAGCCCCCGCCCTCTCCCCCGGCCCCTCACCCGCACGCGGGAGAGGGGAGCACGCCCTCAGCGGAAGGAGAGGTCTTCGTCCTTCTCGATGACGCCACCGCCCCGGCGGCGCAGTCAGCATCGCGCCTCTACACCGGCTTCCTCCGCGAAGACGTGCTGTCCGCCGGCAGCGATACCGCCCGGCTCGACGCGATGCTTGCCGACGGCTGGCGCCAGGGCTGGCACGCCACGCTGTTCGCCCCCTATGAGTTCGGCGGCGCGCTGGTCGACGCCCCGGTTCACACCGGCGGTACGATGCCGTACCACGACGGCGCGCTGCGACTGCTCTGGTTCCGCCAACTGCGCCGCCTCGACGGCGCTGGCGTGGCTGACTGGCTCCAGGCCAACGCCACGCCAGCGCCGGCCGGCCTGATGGGCGTCGCCTCCGACACCCCGCGCGAAGCCTTCGACGACGCCATCGCCCGCATCCACCGGTGGATCGAAGCCGGCGACACCTACCAGGTCAACTACACCCAGCGCCTGCGTTTTGAGGCCTTTGGCGACCCGGTAGCGCTGTACGCGGCGCTGCGCGCCGCCCAGCCGGTGCCCTATGGCACGCTGGCGCGGCTGCCGGGCGATGGCTGGGTGCTGTCGCTGTCGCCTGAGCTGTTCGTGCGCCACGACGGCGGCGGGCACCTGCTGACGCGTCCGATGAAGGGTACCGCGCCGCGCTCGGGGGATGCGCAGCGCGACGCGCAGGCTGCGGCGGCTCTGGCCGCCGATGCCAAGAACCGCGCCGAGAACGTGATGATCGTCGACCTGCTGCGCAACGACCTGGGCCGCATCGCGCAGCCGGGCAGCGTGGCGGTGCCCGAGCGCTTTGCCGTGCAGCCGTTCGGCGCGGTGCTGCAGATGACCTCCACGGTCACTGCCACGGCGCGTGCCGGGACCGCTTTCGGTGCATTGATGGCGGCGCTGTTCCCGTGCGGCTCGATCACCGGCGCACCCAAGCGCCGCACCATGGAAATCATCGCCGAGCTGGAAGGCACGCCGCGCGGCCTGTACACCGGCGCGATCGGCTGGATCGATGCCCCGCAAGCCGGTGCCGCCATGGGGCCGTTTGCACTGTCCGTGGCGATCCGCACGCTGGTGCTGGCGCCGCCAGCGGCCAGCGGGTTGCGTCCCGGCGAAATGGGCGTCGGCGGCGGCATCGTCCACGACAGCGTGGCCGCCGGGGAATTCGCGGAATGCGGCTGGAAGGCGCGCTTCCTGACGCGGCTCGATCCCGGCTTTACCCTGTTCGAGACCATGCGCGTGCAGGACGGCGAATGCCTGCACGCGGACCGCCACCTGGCGCGCCTTGGGGCCTCGGCCCGTGCGTTCGGGTTTGCCTTCGACGCCGGGGCCGCGCAGGCGGAGGTGGCCGCGCGGGCCGCGCAGCTTGGCGCCGGCACCTGGCGCCTGCGGGTGGCGCTGGACAAGGCCGGCACGCTTGCCTTCGCCAGCGGGGCAGTAGTGCCGCTGCCCGGGCCGGTCACGGTCGACCTGGCGCCGCAGCCGCTGCCCGATGCCGATCCGCTGCGCCGCCACAAGACCAGCGCCCGCGCGGTCTTCGACGCCGGCTGGCAGGCCGCCGAGCGGGCCGGCGGCTTCGACCGCCTGTTCTTCAATACCCGCGACGAGCTGCTGGAAGGCGGGCGCAGCTCGGTCTTCGTCCGCGTCGATGGCCGCTGGCTGACGCCGCCGCTGTCGGCCGACATCCTGCCCGGCGTGATGCGCGCGGTGGTGCTGGAACAGGGCGGGGCAGCGCTGGGCGCGCCCGGCGAAGCGGTGGAGGAGGGCGTCATCACGCGAGCCATGCTGGCGCGTGCCGACGCGGTCGTGGTAGCCAATGCACTGCGCGGCGCGATGCCGGCAACGCTTGCCTGACGACTACGGGTGATGCGTGTCCAGCACGCCGTCGCCCAGCTTCCAGCGCACCACGCCCGGCAGGTTGATCAGCTCGCGGTCGTGGCAGATCATGATCACGGTGCGGCCTTCCGCGGCCAAATCGCCGACCAGCGCAATCACCTGCTCGCGCGCATGGCCGTCCAGGCTTGAGGTCGGCTCGTCGAGCAACAGCAGTTCAGGCTCCAGCACCTTGGCGCGTGCCAGCGCCACGCGCTGGATCTCGCCGCCCGACAGGTGCTCGGGCGCGGTGTCCTGCAGGTGCGACACACCGGCCCAGCCCAGCGCCTCGCCAACGCGCCGTGCGATCTCGTCGTGCGGCAGGCGGCGCGCATGCAGGCCGTAGGCGATGTTCGCCCTGACCGAGGTGCGGAACAGGTAGGGATGCTGGTGCAGATAGGCAATGCGCTGGCGCACCGCTGGCGGCAGCGGATCGAGTGGCGCGCTGTGGGGCTGGCCGTTGGCATCGGTCCATTGCACGGTGGCGCCCGGCGCGCGCTCCAGCCCGGCCAGCATGCGCAGCATCGTGGTCTTGCCGGCGCCATTCATGCCAGTCAGCACGATCGCGGCGGCGCGCGGGATCACCAGCATGTCGATGGCAAACAGGCGGCGCAGGCCGATGGTGCGGGCCAGCCCGCGCACGGTCAGCAAGGCGGATGCCGGTGGTTGGGATAAGGCTGTCATCGCCGGAACCCTCCCGCACCCTGCAGCCACGCCATGCCGATATTGACCAGCAGCGCCAGCGCCACCAGCACGATGCCCAGCGCAATGCCCTGCGCGAATTCGCCCTTGCTGGTTTCCAGCGCGATCGCGGTGGTGATGGTGCGGGTCGAGCCTTCGATATTGCCGCCGATCATCAGCGCCGAGCCGACCTCGGCAATCACGCGGCCGAAGCCCGCCACCACCGCAGCCATCAGCCCGAAGCGCAGCTCGCGCAGCACCGTGAAAAAGGTGCGCCAGCGCCCGGCGCCCAGCACCCACGCGGTCTCGCGCAGGCGCACATCGGCGCCCTGCAGCGTCGACAGCGCAAACGCCAGCACCACCGGGAAGCCGATCACCGCCTGCCCCAGCACCATGCCCGACGGCGTGAACAGCAGGTGCAGGCCGCCCAGCGGGCCCTGGCGCGTCAGCAAGAGGTAAAGGATCAGCCCGACCAGCACGGTCGGGAACGAGAGGAAGGCCTGCGCCACCACCACCACCGCGCGCCGCCCGGGGAACTGCCGCGTGGCGATCAGCCAGGCGGCGGCGATGGCGGGCACGGTGGCGATCGCCAGCCCCAGCACCGCGATGGCCAGCGAGGTCCAGACGATGAACCACAGCCCCGCGTCGCCGCTGCCGAGCAGGCGGAATGCGGCGGCGGTGGCGGCAGCGATCTCCACCGGGTCAGGCGGAGAAGGTGTGCTCGGGAGCGGGGAAACTGCCGTCCTTGACCGCGGCCACGTAGGCACGCACGGCGCCTTCGATCGAGGTCTGGCCTTCCATGAAGTTGCGCACGAACTTGGCCTTGCGGCCGGGGTAGACGTTGATCATGTCCTGCAGCACCAGCACCTGGCCGGTGCAGTCGACGCCGGCGCCGATGCCGATGGTCGGCACCTTCAGCAGCTGCGTGATCTCGCCGGCGAGCTTGGCCGGCACCGCTTCCATCAGCACCACCTGCGCGCCCGCTTCCTGCAGCGCCAGCGCGTCGCGCTTGAGCTGCGCGGCGCCCGCGTCGGTCTTGCCCTGCACCTTGAAGCCGCCCAGTGCATGCACCGACTGCGGCGTCAGGCCGATATGCGCGCACACCGGGATGCTGCGCTCGACCAGGAACTTGACGATGGGCGCGAGCCAGTCGCCGCCTTCGAGCTTGACCATCTGCGCGCCGGCCTTCATCAGCGTGACGGCGCTGGCGAATGCGGTCTCCGGCGTCGGGTAGGTGCCGAACGGCAGGTCGGTCACCAGCATGGCGGTCTGGTTGCCGCGCGCCACGCATTCGGTGTGGTAGGCCATCTGTTCCAGCGTGACCGGCAGCGTGGTCTGCTGGCCCTGCATCACATTGCCCAGCGAATCGCCGACCAGGATCATCTCGACGCCGCAGTAATCGAGCAGCGCCGCGAAGCTGGAGTCGTAGGCGGTCAGCATGGCGATTTTCTCGCCGGCGTCGCGCATCGCCTGCAATTTGGGGATCGTGATGGTCTTGCGGGAGGGGTCGAGGAGGTAACTCATGGCAGTGCCCGAAGGTGACGGCGGGTTGTGCCGCTAGACCACCCGCGATACCACGCAGGGCAACGGCTGCCGTCGTTATTGTGTTGTGGCTGGCAGGCGGGGCCTGTCAGGGCGCAGCGAGATTGAGAAAGGCCTTGCGGCCGCGCATGCTTTCAATGCGCGACAGTAGTGTACGGAAATCGTCCTCGTTGTCCACCGGATTGAAGTGGGCGGTATCGACGACCAGCACCGGGGCCTCGTCGTAGCGGTGGAACAGTTCGCCGTAGGCGTCGGCCAGCCGCTGCAGGTAGTGTTCGTCGATACCGGCCTCGCCCGGCTCGCCGCGGCGCACGATGCGCTCGCGCAGCAGCGATGGCGTGGCCTGCAGCACGATGACCAGGTCGACCCGCTGTGGCGGCAGGCTGAAGCGCGCGGCAATGGCGTCGTACAGCGCCAGTTCGTCCGGCGCGAGCGTCAGCGAGGCGTGCAGGCGGTCCTTGGCCATCAGGAAATTGCTCACCATGCGCTGGCCGGCCAGCAGCGCGGCCTGCCATTGCTGCAGTTGCACGGCGCGCTGGGTCAGGCACCACAGCTGCATCGCCAGCGCGTGGCGCGCGGGATCGCGGTAGAACGGTTCCAGGAAGGGGCTGCGGCGCGCGCAGTCAGGCAACTCTTGCGCCTGCAGCGTGCGCGCCAGGCGCTGGGCCAGCGAGGTCTTTCCCGATCCGACGGGGCCTTCGACGACGATGCGGCGCAGGTGGTCGAGCATGGCGCTTCGCGCGGATGGCCTGGGTGGCCTCAGCCGGTACGGCCGGCCCCGCCCTCGGCCTGCAGGCGCAGGCACTTGCAGGTGGAGACTTTCTCGATGCGCTGGGACGCCACGTCGGCGAGGAAGTCGGCGGCACGGCCGCGCCCGGGGATCGACAGCTCGGCGTCCAGTTCCACCAGCGGCACCAGCGTGAAGGCGCGCTCGGTGACGCGCGGGTGCGGCACGGTCAGGTGCTCGTCGTCGTATTGTTCGTTGCCGAACACAAGCAGGTCCAGGTCGAGCGTGCGCGGCGCGTTGCGGAACGGGCGCTCGCGGCCGAACTGGTCCTCGATGTGGTGGCAGATGCGCAGCAGCTGCGGCGCGGTGAACGAGGTCTGCACCTTGACCACCGCGTTGTAGTAGTCGTCGCCGCCGGCATCGACAGGCGCGGTGCGATAGAGCGAGGAACGCGCCAGCACCGTGATGCCGACCTGCTGGGCCAGGCACACGATGGCGTCCTTGATGGCCTGGCGGGCATCGCCAAGATTTGCGCCGATGCCGATGAAGGCGAGAGTCATTTACGTTTCCTCCGGCTGGCCGGGGCCGGCATGTGCTGCCTGGCCCGCGTCCGAGTCGCTCCGGGAAGAAACTTTATCCGATTTCCGCGGACTGCGTCGGCGGCGCTTCTTGCGCGCCGGGCCTTCGCCTTCCGCACCCTGGCCACTGCCCTGGCCGCCCCCCTGGCCGCCACCCTGGCCCCGCGCACCGCGCACGGCGTCGATCAGGTCTTCGCGCTCATGCGGCTCGGCGTTCTGGAAATCCTGCCACCAGGCTGCCAGCTCTTCCGGCAGCTCGCCGGACTGGCAGCGCAGATGCAGGAAATCGTAGCCGGCGCGGAAGCGCGGCGACTCCAGCAGGCGGAACGGCATGCGGCCGACACGCTTCTCGAAGCGCGGCTGCATGCCCCAGATATCGCGCATGTCGGTGACGAAGCGGCGCTGGATCGCGAGCTGGCCGGTCTGCTTTTCCAGCACCGAATCCATGGCGCTGTTGAGCGCGGCGATGGCGTGCTCGCCTTCCTCGCGCAGCTGGTTCCAGCGCTGCAGCACGTGGTGCCACAGCAGCGCGGCGAACAGGAAGCCGGGCGAAACCGGCTTGCCGGCCTGCACGCGGCGGTCCGTGTTGTCCAGCGCCAGCTGCACGAAGCGCTGGCCCATGGGCTGCTCCAGCGCCACGTCCAGCAGCGGCAGCAGGCCCTTGTGCAGGCCCGCCTTGCGCAACTCCTGCAGCGAGGCCCAGGCGTGGCCGGACATCAGCAGCTTGAGCATCTCGTCGAACAGGCGCGCGCTCGGCACGTTGTGGATCAGCTCGGCCAGGCCGGCGACCGGGTGGCGCGTGGCCTCGTCGATATCGAAGCTGGTCTTGGCGGCGAAGCGCACCACGCGCAGCATCCGCACCGGGTCTTCGCGGTAGCGCGTGGCCGGGTCGCCGATCATGCGCAGCGTGCGCGCGCGGATGTCTTCCATGCCGTGATGGTAGTCATGCACGGTCTGCGCGGCCGGGTCGTAGTACATCGCGTTGATGGTGAAGTCGCGGCGTTCCGCGTCTTCGGCCTGCGAGCCCCACACGTTGTCGCGCAGCACGCGGCCCGAGGCGTCGATCGCATGGGTCTTGCTGTCGAGCTCGGCGCGCTTCAGGCGGCGGCCTTCGGGCAGGGTTTCGCTGGCGATGGCGTCGACCAGCGCGCGGAAGGTCGAGACCTCGATGATTTCTTGCTCGCGCCCGCCGTAGAAGGTCACGTGCACGATCTGGAAGCGGCGGCCGATGATGCGCGAGCGGCGGAACAGCGACTGCACCTGCTCGGGCGTGGCGTTGGTCGCGACGTCGAAATCCTTGGGCTTGATGCCCAGCAGCAGGTCGCGCACGGCGCCACCGACGATAAAGGCCTGGTAGCCGGCCTGCTGCAGCGTGGAAGTGACCTTGACGGCATTGCGCGACAGCAGCGTGGGGTCGATCTGGTGTTCGTCCACGTTGACGATGCGCGGCGTATGGGCGCGGCCGGTGCGGCGCTGCTTGGGGCCGGGTTTGCCCAGGAGCCGGGTGATGAGCTTCTTGATCACGTCAGAACAGATCCATGATGCGCCAGCCGGCTGCGGCGGCGTGGTGGCGCAGGCGATCGTCCGGGTTGGTGGCGATCGGTTCGGAGACCTTTTCCAGCAGGGGCAGGTCGTTGGCCGAGTCGCTGTAGAAGGTGGTGGTCTCGAAGTTGTCCCAGGTCGCGCCCTGGGCCTTGAGCCAGGCTTCGACGCGGGTGATCTTGCCTTCGCGGAAGCTGGGCACGCCGAAGACCTCGCCGGTGAACTGGCTTTCCGGCTTGCCGTCGATGGTGGCGGGCTCGGTCGCGATCAGGTGCTTGATGCCGAAGGCGGCGGCGATCGGCGCCGTGACGAAGCTGTTGGTGGCGGTCACCACCGCGCACAGGTCGCCGGCCTCGATGTGCTTGTAGACCAGCGCGCGCGCCTGCGGCGTGATGACCGGGTCGATCACTTCATGCATGAAGCGCGCGCGCATGGCGTCGAGCTTGTCGCGCGGGTTGGCCGCCAGCGGCCCCAGCGCGAAGCGCAGGAACGCCTGGATATCCAGCGTGCCCGCCTTGTAGTGGTTGTAGAACTCGTCGTTCTTCTGCCGGTAAATTTCCTCGTCGACGATGCCCAGGCGGACCAGGAAGCGGCCCCATTCGTGGTCGCTGTCGGTCGGGATCAGGGTGTGGTCGAGGTCAAAGAGTGCCAGATTCATGGGGCGCGATTTTACCTTAAGGCAGGAGGGGGGACCGGGAACAGGTCGGCAAGTTGCCGGCGCCTAATCCCGGAATTCAGCGAACATCTCGCGCAGCAGCGGCAGCGTGACCGGCCGCTTGCGTTCCAGCGAGTAAGTATCGAGTGCGTCGAGCAGCGCCATCAGGCTGGGCATGTCGCGATAGTGGCGCGTGACCAGCCAGTGCGTGATCTCGGGCGACAGCTGCAGGCCGCGCTCGCGTGCCGCTTGCAGCACTGCGGCTTTCTTGTCGTCATCGGACAGCGGCGCGACCTGGTACACCAGGCCCCAGCCCAGGCGGGTGCGCAGGTCTTCGCGTACCGGCATGGCGCGCGGAGCCAGGCCGCCGGCGACCACCAGCGCGGTGCGCACGTGGGCGCGCACCTCGTTATACAGGGAGAACACCGCGATCTGGCGCGCTTCGTCCAGCAGTTCGACGTCGTCGACGGTGTAGAGCTGGCACCAGGGGTCGAACAGGAAGTCGGACAACGGGTGGTGCGGGCTCAGGTAGCGCGAGCGGATGCCATGCTGCGGCGCGGCCTCGCAGACCGCGTGCAGCAGGTGGGTGCGGCCGCAGCCGACCTCGCCCCACAGGTAGACCAGCCGGTCGGTGGCGCGCTCCTGCGCGACCGCGGCGGGTAGTTCGTGCAGGCGCTGCACCGGCTCGCGGTTGGACGCCACCACGAAATTCTCGAAGGTCGAAGGCGGCGGGCTGCCCAGTTCGAGCGACAGTTGCTTGTTTGGACGCGAAGACATGACGTATGGCTAACTTGCGGGGTGGCGTCGGGGCAATGGTGCCGTATTGGCAACCGTTATTTTCGGTACAGGTCGCTGGCCAGGTAAACCCGGCGCAGCTGGCGCGCGCCGACCAGCAGCACGGCGCAGGTCGGCAGCGCCAGCAGCACGCCGAAGAAGCCGAACAACTGGCCGAAGGCGAGCAGCGCGAAGATCACCACCAGCGGGTGCAGCCCGATGCGCTCGCCCACCAGCCGCGGCGTCAGGTAGAAGCTCTCGATGAACTGGCCGAAGCCGTACACCACCGCCACCGCGCCCAGGCCGTACCAGTTGCCGAACTGCAGCATCGCCGCCAGGATCGCCATGACCAGCCCGACGCCGAAGCCGATATACGGGATAAAGACCGCCAGCCCGGTGAACACCCCGACCGGCACGCCGATATCGAAGCCGGCAATGGTCAGCCCGATTGAATAGATGGCCGCCAGGATCACCATCACCAGGATCTGGCCGCGCAGGTATTGCGACAGCAGGGCATCGGTCTCGTTGGTCAGCTCGCGCACCTTGGGCACCCAGCGGCGCGGCACCACGCCCTCGATGCGGCGCATCACCATGTGCCAGTCCATCATCAGGTAGAACATGACGATGGGCACGATAAAGATGATGCCGGCCACCTCGATCAGCGCCGAACCCGACATCTTGACGTAGTTCAGCAACACCACCAGCAGGTCTTCCGGGCTGGCCGAGAAGCGGTCCGAGAGCATGTTGCGCAGCCCCGGGAAGTCAAAGCGGATGCGCACGCCGAACTCCGCCAGGCGCGGCGACACCACGGCATTGAGCTTCTTGAGCAGGATCGGCAACTGCTCGCGCACTTGCGGGATCTCGCGCTGGAGCACCGCGATCAGCAGCAGCACCAGCATCACGCAGATCACCGTCAGCAGCAGGATCATCAGCGTCACGCCGATCGCGCGCGGCACCCGGCGCCGTTGCAGCCAGTCCACACCTGGGTTCAGGATATAGGCAAAGATGAACGCGAACAGGAATGGCGTCAGCACGGGCGCCAGCGCGATGATCGCGGCGAACAGCGCGGCGGCCACGGCGATCCAGAGCAGGATGCGTTTGGTCTCGTGGTTCAGCAGCGGGGCGTTCATCAAATAATCTGGGCAAGAGGCGGCGTGGCGGGTTTTCGGCATAGTTGGCCGGAAACTGGAAGCCGGGGGCCTCTATCCGTTAAAATTGCGATTCTACTGGACTCGCGCCCGCCTTCCGATGCCAAGCGACGGAAGCTGCGACAGAAGCCCCGGCTACGCGAGCGCCGTATTCGTTACTTTAGTTCCTCCCTTTATTCCTCCAGGACAAGCAGGTTCCCATGAGCGCATCCCCGACCGACGGCCAGGCCGGCCTTTCCTACCGCGACGCCGGTGTTGACATCGATGCGGGCGACGCGCTGGTCGACCGCATCAAGCCGTTTGCCAAGCGCACCATGCGCGAAGGCGTGATGGCCGGCATCGGCGGGTTCGGCGCACTGTTCGAACTGTCGAAAAAGTACCAGGAGCCCGTGCTGGTGTCGGGCACCGACGGCGTGGGCACCAAGCTCAAGCTGGCATTCCAGCTGAACCGGCATGACACCGTCGGCCAGGACCTGGTCGCGATGAGCGTCAACGACATCCTGGTGCAGGGCGCCGAGCCGCTGTTCTTCCTGGACTACTTCGCCTGCGGCAAGCTGGACGTCGACACCGCCGCCACCGTGATCCAGGGCATCGCCCGCGGCTGCGAACTGGCTGGCTGCGCGCTGATTGGCGGCGAGACCGCCGAAATGCCGAGCATGTACCCGGACGGCGAATACGACCTGGCCGGCTTTGCCGTCGGCGCGGTCGAGAAGAAGAAGATCATCGACGGCAGCACGATCACCCCGGGCGACGTGGTGCTGGGCCTGGCTTCGTCGGGTGCGCATTCCAACGGCTACTCGCTGGTGCGCAAGATCATCGAGGTGGCCAAGCCGGACCTCAATGCCGACTTCCACGGCCAGCGCCTGCAGGACGCGATCATGGCGCCGACGCGCATCTACGTGAAGCCGCTGCTGTCGCTGATCGAGACCCTGCCAGTCAAGGGCATGGCCCACATCACCGGCGGCGGCCTGACCGAGAACGTGCCGCGAGTGCTGGCGCAGAACGTGACCGCCGTGCTGCAGCGCGATGCCTGGACGCTGCCGCCGCTGTTCCAGTGGCTGCAGGCGCAGGGCCGCGTGGCCGACGACGAAATGCATCGCGTGTTCAACTGCGGTATTGGCATGGTCGTGATCGTGGCCAAGGAAGACGCCGAACGCGCCATCCGCCACCTGCAGGCCGCCGGCGAAGCCGTGTGGCAGATCGGTGAGATCCGCGAACGTGCCGAGGGCGAGGCCCAGACCATCGTGGTCTGACGCGACCCCAGCGTTTCACACGGAAAACGGCGCATGCCTCGGGCATGCGCCGTTTTTTTTGTCCCTAGCGCGACGCATAGGTGTTTACCCCAGTCAGTACCGACGAGCCGGCTCTTCTGCTGTCCGATCCCCGCGTTCGTGCATCGCACCAAAATCCAGCATGCATATGCACCATTCCTGACAAACAATATTTTGCTTGATTGTATGGCGGTTTATGGCCTAATGTACTGAGCAAAGGCGAGGCACACGCATGCCCCGTCCGGAGACACCCCAGCGCGCAGCCGGAGACGGTTGCGCAGCGGGCAAGGCCAGGGACCATTGGAGGACCACCATGCAAGCAGTCAGCATCGACGCCGCGGAAAAAGGCGCGTCGGCCCAGAAACAGTCAGTGGCGCGCGTCGCCGGGGCCAGCCTTGCTGGCACCACGCTGGAGTTCTACGACCACTTCATTTACGGATCGGCCGCAGCGCTGGTCTTCCCGAAGCTGTTTTTCCCGCAGAGCGACCCGCTGACCGCGACCCTGCTGTCGTTCGCCAGTTATGGCGTGGCGTTCGTGGCGCGGCCGCTGGGCGCGGCGATCTTCGGCCACTTCGGCGACAAGATGGGCCGCAAGTCGATCCTGATCATCACGCTGCTGATGATGGGCCTGGCCACCTTCGGCATCGGCCTGCTGCCGACCTACGCCGCGGCCGGCGCGCTGGCGCCGCTGCTGCTGGTGCTGCTGCGCGTGGTGCAGGGCCTGGCGCTGGGCGGCGAGTGGGGCGGGGCGGCGATCATGGTCAACGAGCTCGATCCCGAAGGTAAGCGGCGCGGGATCCTCGGCAGCCTGGTGCAGTTGGCGGCGCCGATCGGCCTGCTGCTGGCCAACGGCGTGTTCGCGCTGGTGACGTGGCAGGTATCGGAAGAAGCGTTTCTCAGCTGGGGCTGGCGCGTGCCGTTCCTGATGTCGGCGCTGCTGGTCGGCGTCGGGCTCTACATCCGCTCCAACGTGCAGGAATCCGGCATGTTCGAGAAGCTGGAGGAATCGCATGCCGAAGCGCGCGCACCCATCATGGAAGTGCTGCGCAACTACAAGAAGCAGCTGCTGATCGCGTTCGGTGCGCGGCTGGGCGGCGATATCGCCTTCTACGTATTCACGCTGTTCCTGCTGTACTTCGTGCCGACCAAGCTGGGCCTGCCCAAGAGCATCGCGCTCAATGCGGTGCTGCTGGGCGCGGTGGCGCAGATCCTGTTCATCCCGGTCGCCGGCCTGCTGGCTGACCGCATCGGGCGCCGCCCGGTGCTGATGATCGGCGGCATCGGCGGCGCGGTGTGGGCCTTTGTCTTCTTCGCCATGATCAAGACCGGCAGCCCGGCCCTGATCATGCTGGCCTCGTTCGTCGGCATGGTGCTGGTGTCGTTCATGTTCTCGCCGCTGGCCTCGTTCCTCCCCGAGCTGTTTGCCACCCGGGTGCGCGTCACCGGTGCCTCGCTCGGCTTCCAGTTCGCCGGCGTGTTCGGCGGCGCACTGGCCCCGCTGATCGCGGTGGGCCTGCTCGACCGCTACGGCAGCACGGCGCCGGTGGCGATCTACCTGGCGGTGGTGTGCGCGCTGATCGCAGTCGCCGCGGCCGCCGCACGCGAAACCGCGCGCATGCACCTGTCCGACGCAGACCGCTGAATACAGCCCCGGGCGCGCCGCGCGCGCCCCCCAATTTCCTTACGTGACGAACATCGTGAAACAGTTTGACCTGATCATCCGCAACGGCACCGTGGTGACCGCCAGCGACACCATGCAATGCGACATCGCCGTCAACGGCGGCCGCATCGTGCAGCTCGGCCTGGACTTGGGCGAAGCCGCGCAGGTCATCGACGCCAGCGGCAAGCTGGTGCTGCCCGGCGGCGTCGATGCGCACTGCCACCTGGACCAGCCCATGCCGGAGGGCCTCAGGATGGCCGACGATTTCCGCACCGGCTCAGTCTCGGCCGCATGCGGCGGCACCACCACCGTGATCCCGTTTGCCGCGCAGGAGAAGGGCCATTCGCTGCGCGCGGCGGTGGACGACTACCATCGTCGCGCCGGCGGCAAGTCGGTGGTGGACTACGCTTTCCACCTGATCGTTGCCGACCCGACCCATGCCGTGCTGCAGGACGAGTTGCCGGGGCTGATCCGCGAGGGTTATTCGTCGTTCAAGATCTACATGACCTACGACGACCTCAAGCTCGACGACCGCGAGATCCTCGAGGTGCTGTCGGTGGCGCGCCAGGAAGGTGCGCTGGTGATGGTGCACGCCGAGAATTCCGACTGCATCGCGTGGCTGACCGACAAGCTGGAGGCCGCCGGCAACACCGCGCCGCGCTTCCATGCGCTGGCCCGGCCGATGGCGATCGAACGCGAGGCCACGCACCGCGCCATCACGTTCTCCGAGCTGGTCGACGTGCCGATCCTGATCGTCCACGTCTCCGGCAAGGAAGCGGTGGAGCAGATCCGCTGGGCCCGCAACCGCGGCATGAAGATCTTTGCCGAGACCTGCCCGCAATACCTGTTCCTGACCGCCGAGGACCTGGATCAACCCGGCTACCACGGCGCCAAGTGCGTCTGCAGCCCGCCGCCGCGCGACCGCAGCAACCAGGAGGTGATCTGGGACGGGCTGGCCGACGGCCTGTTCACGATCTTCTCATCCGACCACGCGCCGTTCCGCTACGAAGACCCCGAGGGCAAGAAGCCCGGTGGCAAGGAGGTGCCGTTCCAGTACATCCCGAACGGCATCCCGGGCCTGGAAACCCGCCTGCCGCTGCTGTTCTCGGCGGGTGTCAACGGCGGGCGCATCTCGGTGAACCAGTTTGTGGCGCTGACCTCGACCAATCCCGCCAAGCTGTACGGCCTGCATCCGCGCAAGGGCACCATCGCCATCGGCGCCGACGCCGACCTGGTGCTGTGGGACCCGCAGCGCGAAGTGCAGATCCGCAACACCGACCTGCACCACGCGGTCGACTACACGCCGTATGAAGGGCTGCGCGTGACCGGTTGGCCGGTGACCACGCTGGTGCGCGGCAAGGTCGTCGCGCATGAGGGCGAAGTGCGCGCCGAGGCCGGCCATGGCGAGTTCCTGCCGTGCGCGCTGCCGGAGATGGCGCGGCCACGCTACCGCACCTCGGGCGGCAGCCTGTGACGGTGCGGCCTGGCATTTCCGATGATTTGACCGACACTGCCGATATGGAACTGACCAACAGCCTGGACGCCGCCGCCATCGCCGGCCGCGTGGCCGCCGGCCGCCTCGATCCCGCCGAGGTGGTGGCCGCGTTCCAGGCCCGCATCGCGGCGCGCAACGAGCAGCTCAACGCCGTCTTCGAACAACGCCAGGAACTCATCGATGCCGACCTGGCGCAGTTGCGCGCGCGGCTGGCGCAGGGCGAGCGCCCGCTGCTGGCGGGCGTGCCGGTGATCGTCAAGGACGTGATCTGGAGCCAGGGCCGCCGCGTCACGCAGGGCTCGCAGCTGTACCGCGACTTTATCGCCCCGGCCGATGCGATTGCCGTCGAGCGCCTGCGCCGCGCGGGCGCGATCGTGCTCGGCATGGGCAATACTTCGGAATTCGCCTGCAAGGGCCTGACCACCAACAAGGTCTACGGCCTGACGCACCATCCGCTCGACGCCACGCTGACCGCTGGCGGGTCGTCCGGCGGCTGCGCAGTGGCAGTGGCCGCCGGCATGGCGCCGCTGGCGCTGGGCACCGATGGCGGCGGCTCCAGCCGGCGCCCGCCCGCGCACGCCGGCGTGGTCGGCTTCAAGCCGTCCTACGGCGCGATCCCCGACGCGGTCGGCTTTGCGCACGCCTTCAACGGCATCCAGGTGATCGCGCCGATCACGCGTACCGTGAGCGATGCGGCGCTGATGTTCGAGGTATTGGCCGGCGCCGATGCGCGCGATCCCGATACGCTCGGCTTCAGCCTGGCAGCCGAGCGCCCGCTGCATACGCTCAGGATCGCTATGAGCCCGCGGCTGGGCTTCGATACGCCGGTCGACGATGACGTCGCCGAGGCCTGCGCGAACGCGGTGGCGCGGCTGCAGGCTGCCGGCCTGGGCATCGAGCTGGCCGATCCGGTCTGGCCGCAGGGCGCCGACGAGGCAGCGCTGATGCCGCTGCAGCATGTCGGGCTGGCCAATCTCTACGGCGAAGCCTGGCGCCGCGATCCGGACGTGTTCGATCCCGACGTCGCGCGCCAGATCGAGCGTGGGCTGGCGTGGACCGGCGCCGACGTGGCGCGCGCGCGCGAAGCCAGCCACCAGATCGCGCTGGCCATGGCGGAATTCTTTACCCGCTACGACCTGCTGCTGTGCCCGACCACGCCGTGCGTGGCGTGGCGCAACGACCGGCTCGGCCCGGAACGGATCGGCGGCGTTGCCGTCGAGCCGCGCGCCCATGCGGTATTCACCCCTTTCTTCAACCATGCGCTGGCCCCGGCCATCTCGGTGCCTTGCGGCAGCGGCCGCGACGGCCTGCCGGTGGGCCTGCAGATTGCGGGCCCGCGCGGCGCCGACCGCACCGTGCTGGCCGCCGCCAGGCTTGCCGAACGCGTGCTCGCGGCGCGGCCCGGCGTCGCCAATGGCTAACTTCGGAAAACTACGGAACCACGGATAACAACGATATGCGAATCCTTGTCCTCAATCCCAATACCAGCGAAGGCATCACCGCGCGGCTGATGGCCGCGGCCACGCCGGTGGCAGCGCCCGGCACCGAGCTGGTGCCGCTGACCGCCAGCCGTGGCGTGCCCTATATCGCCACGCGCGCCGAGGCGCAGATAGGCGGCGCCATCGCGCTGGAGATGCTGGCGGAGCGCCACACGGAATTCGACGCAGCGATCATCGCCGCCTTTGGCGATCCCGGCCTGATGGGCGCGCGCGAACTGTTTGACCTGCCGGTGGTGGGCATGGCCGAGGCGGCCATGCTGTCGGCCTGCATGCTGGGCCGGCGCTTCTCGATCGTTACCTTCGCGCGCGCGCTCGGGCCGTGGTACGAGGAGTGCGTGGACATGCATGGCTTGCGCGGCCGGCTGGCCGGGATCCGCATGCTCGACGGCAGCTTTGCCTCGGTATCGGACGTGCAGGAAGAAAAGGAAGCCGTGCTGGTGGAGCTGGCCAACCGCGCCGTGGTGGAAGACGAGGCCGATGTGGTGATCCTGGCCGGCGCACCGCTGGCGGGCCTTGCCGCGCGCGTGCGCGACCGTATCCCGGTGCCGGTGGTCGACCAGATGGCCGCCGCGGTCAAGCAGGCAGAGGCGCTGGTTGCGCTGCAGCCGCGCAAGGCCACGGCGGGAACGTTCCGTCGTCCGGGTGCCAAGCCGACGATCGGCCTGGCGCAGGCGCTGGCGGCGCGCATCGAGCACCGCTGAGCGGGCTATCACCACCTTGTCACCACCGCGTCATTCCCGCGCGCCGCGGGAATGACGCCGGCCTTACACCGCGGCGAACACCGCTTCCAGGTCCACTTTCTCTTCAGCCGGCAATTCCAGCCGCAGCGTGCTCTCGACATGCCCGAGGTGCTCGTCCATCAGCCGCGCCACGCGCTCGCCATCGCCGGCTTCCAGCGCATCGACGATATCGTCGTGCTCGTGATGCGGGCACGAGGGCACGCCCGGGGCGTCATACAGCGCGATGATCAGGCACGTCAGCGAGCACAGCTCGCGCATGTACTTGCCGAGATACTGGTTGCCGGTCAGTTCCGCCAGCCTGCAATGGAATTCGCCGGACAGCCGGATGATGGCGCGCCGGTCGTTGCTGTCGCGCGCCTGCGCTTCCTCGCGCGTGGTCGCGCGCAGCGCCTGCAGCCCCGCCGGACCGATCGCGCCGGCGAGGTCGCGCACCAGCGCCGGTTCGAGCAGGCGGCGCGAATGCAGCACCTGCCGCGCTTCGGCCACGCTCGGGCTCGATACAAAGGTGCCGCGGTTCGGGTGCACGGTCAGCACACCCTCGTGGGCCAGCTTGCCAAAGGCCAGCCGCACCTTGGTGCGGCTGACGCCGAACACGCCGCCCAGTTTTTCCTCGACCAGCTTGGTGCCGGGCGGCAGCCGGTGTTCCCAGATCGCGGTCAGGATGCGGTCGGCGATTTCCTCTACCGATGCACCGCGCGCGTTGTCCGCATCGGCTTCATTGGCGTTGCCCAGCGCGGGCGCGGCAGGCTGGTCGGTTTTGGTTCGTGGCATGGCGGGTCGGCGCGGGTGGTCCGAAAAAAAGACATTCGGTGCCGTCATTGTATGGCGGCTTGCCGTCAAGTGTATAACACCGGTGGTGGACCGGTTGCCGCGCCGGCGGATTTACTTCGATTGGCCCAGCTTGGCCAGCGCGTCGCCGGTCACGCGGCAAATGCGCCAGTCGGGCAGCACGTCGGCGCCCATGGCCTGGTAGAAATCGATCGACGGCTGGTTCCAGTCCAGCACCGACCACTCGAAACGGCCGCAACCGCGCTCGACCGCCAGCGCGGCCAGGTGCTGCAGCAAGGCCTTGCCCAGGCCGTGGCCACGCCAGGCCGGGTCGACGTACAGGTCTTCCAGGTACAGGCCGGGCCTGGCGAGGAAGGTGGAAAAATTATGGAAGAAGAGGGCGAAGCCGACCGCCCTGGGTGCGCCGCCGGTTTCGACTTCAGTTTCCACTTCGACCAGCACTGCCTCGGCGTGCGGCGTGGCGCCGAACAGGGCTTCCTGGATCTTTTGCGGGGTGGCTTCGACGATATGCGTCAGCTTCTCGTACTCGGCCAGCGCAAAGATCAGGTTGAACAGGGTTTCGCTGTCGGCAGCGGTGGCGGGGCGCAGGGTGAAGGCGGGTCTGGACATGTCTGGCGATCGGGAAGAGCAGGATCCGCGATTATCGCCTGCGCATCACATTGCCGTCAGCGGCCGAACTCCGCCAGCTTGCGCACCTCGTCGACATAGCCTGGCGCCAGGCAGTCCACCACCAGCCGCTCCGGCGTGCTGCGCAGCCAGGTCAGCTGGCGCTTGCACAGCTGGCGCGTGGCGGCGATGCCGCGCTCGCGCATGGTGTCGTAGTCGCACTCGCCGTCGAGGTATTCCCACACCTGCCGGTAGCCGACGCAGCGGATCGACGGCAGCCCCGGATGGAGGTCGTCACGCATACGCAGGCGGCGGACTTCGTCGAGAAAGCCGCTGGCCAGCATGGCGTCGTAGCGCTGCGCGATGCGCGCATGCAGTGCCAGCCGGTCCGAGGGCTCGAGCGCGATCACGCGGTAGCGCTGGTCGGCGGCGCCGGCAAAGGTGCGGCCCTCGGCCTGGCGGGCCAGCAGCGCCGACATCGGCTGGCCGGAAAGCCGGTGGATTTCCAGCGCGCGCTGGATGCGCTGCGCATCGTTGGGCGCCAGGCGCGCCGCGGTAACGGGGTCGACTTGCGCCAGCATGGCGTGCAGCGCCGGCCAGCCTTGTTCCGCGGCAAGCTGGTCGAGTTCGGCGCGCACGGCGGGGTTGGCCTGCGGCAGGTCGTTCAGCCCCTGCGTCAACGCCTTGTAGTAGAGCATGGTGCCACCCACGATCAGCGGCACGTTGCCGCGCGCGCGGATCTCGCCGATCAGGCGCTCGGCATCGGTGACGAACTGCGCGGCGGAATAGCTGTCGGCCGGGTCGATGATGTCGACCAGGTGGTGCGGCGCAGCGGCCAGTTCCTCAGGCGTGGGTTTGGCCGTGCCGATGTCCATCTCGCGGTACACCAGCGCGGAGTCCAGGCTGATGATCTCCACCGGCGCGTCGGCCGCCAGCGCCAGCGCGGCGGCGGTCTTGCCCGAGGCGGTGGGCCCGAGCAGGCAGACCACGGGCGGAAGCGTGGTGGAATCGTCAGGTACGGCGGACATCGTCGGCAGGTCGGTGCAAATCGGTGCGAATCGGTGGAGTGCGCAGCTTACTGGCCGCGAAGGAACAGCCGGTCCAGCTCGGTCACGGTCAGCTGCACCCAGGTCGGGCGGCCGTGGTTGCACTGGTCGGCGCGCTCGGTCTGCTCCATCTGGCGCAGCAGCGCGTTCATTTCCTCGATGGTGAGCTTGCGGTTGGCGCGCACCGCGCTATGGCAGGCGAGCGTGGCCAGCAGTTCGTTGCGGCGCTCGGCCAGCACGCGCGAGCCGCCGTAGGCGTGCAGGTCGCGCAGCACGTCGCGCGCCAGTGCTTCGGCGTCGGCCTGTTGCAGCAGCGCGGGCACGGCGCGCACTGCCAGCGTGGTTGGCGATACCGGCGTGATGTCGAAGCCGAGCAGCGTCAGCGTTTCCTGGTGCTCCTCTGCCGCGCCGATCTCGACCGGGCTGGCGGGCAGCGTGACCGGGATCAGCAGTGGCTGCACGGCCAGGTCGCGCGCATCCAGGCCGGCCTTGATCTGCTCGTACAGGATCCGTTCGTGCGCGGCGTGCATGTCCACCAGCACCAGTCCGCGCGCATTCTGCGCCAGCACATAGATGCCGTGCAGCTGGGCGATGGCGTAGCCAAGCGGGTGGTCGTCAGTGGCGTCTGCCGCGTCGGTGGAGGCCTGTGGCAGGCGGTCGAGCAGGCCGGGCGGCTCGTCGGCGCGCGCGGCCTGCGCATCGGCCAGCCAGGCGGGCGGCTGAGCCGAAGCGCGGGGCAAGCCGCCACCGGAAAAGCCGCCACCGGCCACGCCATAAGGACGCGGCGCTGGCGCGGTCGCGTCGCGCACCATGCCGAGGTAGGCCTGGCGTGGCTGTGCGATGCCGAGCTCGGTCTGCCGCGCCGCCGAGTAATTGACCCACTGGCCACCGCTGCCACTGCCACTGCCACCACCACCGCCGAACGGCGGTCGCGCGCCAGAAGCTGCCGCGGCCGGCAGCCGGATCTCGCCGTCGTCATCGGTATGCAGGCTGTCGCCCTTCTCGCCGGCCTGGCGTGCCAGGCTGCGCTGCACCGCGTGATAGATGAACTGGTGCACCGCCCGCGATTCGCGGAAGCGCACTTCGATCTTGGACGGGTGCACGTTGACGTCGACCATCTCCGGCGGCAGGTCCAGGCACAGCACGTATGACGGGAAGCGGTCGCCGTGCAGCACGTCCTGGTAGGCGCTGCGCACCGCGTGGTTGAGCAGCTTGTCGCGCACGAAGCGCCCGTTGACGAAGAAGTACTGCTGGTCGGGCCGCCCGCGCGACGCGGTGGGCAGGCCGGCAAAGCCGTACACGTGCAGCGCATCGGCCTGTTCGTCCAGCGGCAGCCGCGCCCGCGCGAAGTCGCCGCCCAGCACCTGCGCGGTGCGGGTGGCGACGTCGCCGGCGTTCCAGTGCTCCAGCGGCTTGCCGTTGTGGTGGACCGAGATGGCCACGTCGGGCCGCGCCAGCGCCACCCGGCGCACCATCTCCAGGCAATGCCCCAGCTCGGTTTGTTCCGATTTCAGGAACTTTCGGCGCGCTGGCGTGTTGAAGTAGAGGTGCTGCACGTCAACCGAGGTGCCGACCCCGCCAGACGACGGCTGTACGGTGCCGGTATCGGCACTGACCTGCGTGGCATGGGCATCGGCCGCGGTGCGGCTGGTCAGCGCAAGCTGGGATACCGAAGCGATCGAGGCCAGCGCCTCGCCGCGGAAACCCAGTGTCAGTACCGATTCCAGTTCGTCGAGCGACGCAATCTTGCTGGTGGCGTGGCGCATCAGCGCCACCGGCAACTCGGCGGCAGGGATGCCGCAGCCGTTGTCGGTGATGACGATGCGCCGCACGCCGCCTTCTTCCAGCCGGATGCCCAGCTGCGAGGCACCGGCGTCCAGCGCGTTTTCCAGCAGCTCCTTGACCACCGAGGCCGGGCGCTCCACCACTTCGCCGGCGGCGATCTGGCTGATGAGCTGGTCCGGCAACGGACGGATCGGGCGCGGCAGCTGGGTAGTGCGAAGGGGGCTTTGGCGGGCGGAATCAGGCATCCGGCGATTATACGTGGCCGTCCACGCAGAGTCGGCGCCCACCAGCCCGTGACAAGTGGCGGAGGGGCGCGCCGGCTCTTGTATGATTCAGGCAAAGGCGGCATGCGCCGCGTGGACTTCTGTGCAGTCAACCAAACCATAACGGGGAACGACTTGGAATTCGCTTTGCAGCTCATCGACATGCTGGTTCATGTCGACAAATACCTCGGCACCGTCATCGAGCAGTATGGCCACTGGGTCTATGCCATCCTGTTCCTGATCGTGTTCGCCGAAACCGGGCTGGTGGTCCTGCCGTTCCTGCCGGGCGACTCGCTTCTGTTTATCGCCGGCGCCTTCTGCGCGACCGGCGCCATGAACGAGTGGGCGCTGGTGGGCCTGCTGCTGGTGGCGGCCATCACCGGCAATACCGTCAACTATTGGGTGGGCAGCTGGATCGGACCCAAGGTGTTCGACCACCAGTGGCGCTTCCTGGACCAGGATGCGCTGCGCCGCACACATGATTTCTACGAGCGGCATGGCGGCAAGACCCTGGTGATGGCGCGCTTCGTGCCCATCGTGCGTACCTTCGCGCCGTTCGTCGCGGGCGTGTCGCAGATGACCTTCGCACGCTTCCAGTTGTTCAATGTGCTCGGCGCGGTCGCCTGGGTGGTCGGCCTGGTCTTTGCCGGCTACTTCTTCGGCAACCTGCCGTTCATCAAGCAGTACCTGAACCTGATCGTGCTGGCGGGGATCGGCGCCGCGGTGGTGCCGCTGGTGCTGGGCGGGCTGTGGAAACTGGTGCGCGGCAATCGCCGCCGGCCCACGCGCGTGGAGCGCTGAACCGCCTGTAGTCTCGGACGCAGCCTCGTCAGTTGAGGGTGCGGCTCATCATGCGCAGTGCCGGCATGCGCTCGCGGATCTGGCCGATATCGGCGGCATCGGGGCGCGCCAGCACATACGCTTCCAGGTCGGCCAGCGCCGGCCGGAAGCACTCCAGGTTGGCATACGCCAGCCCGCGGTCGCGCACTTCCTCGATCGAACCCGGCAGCAGGATCACCAGGCGGTTCTGCACGGCCAGCAGCCGCTGCCAGCGTGACTCCTGGAGGTAGATCGCCTTCAGGTTGCGCAGCATGCGCGCGATGATCTCGCGATGGCTGGCCGCGCGCAGGAACAGGCCCAGCGGCACCTGGCCGGAATCGGTGATGCCTTCGCGCTCCAGGTACGGGTCCAGCATTTCCTGCAGCTGCTCCTTCGACAGGGTTTCGCCGGTCAGCGGGTCCAGGATCACCTCGCCCGCCGGGATGGTCATGCGCAGCAGGAAATGATTGGGGAACGACACCCCCTTGAGCGGCAAGCCGATCTGCTGGCCCAGTTCCATGAACAGCACCGCCAGCGAGATCGGGATGCCGCGCCGCTGCCGTACCACCACATTCAGGTACGAGTTGTCCGGATCGTAGTAGTCGTTCGCGTTCGGGCCGAAGCCGAGGTCGCGATAGAAGAAATGGTTCAGCAGGCGCAGTCGCTGGATTGCCGGGGTGCCTTCAGCGATCCGCCGCTTCAGGCGCAGCGCCAGAACGTCCAGTGCGGCCAGCTCAGCCTGCAGGTCCAGGTCCGGATAGGCATCCTGTGCGATGGAGAGTGCGGTCTCGGTCAGCGGGATGCCGTTTTCGTCGGCCACGAGGCTGGCGAAGTAATCCAGGACTTTGGTGGATGTCATATCGGATTCCCGGTGCGGCCAGGGGCGCCGCGCGTAGCGTGGGTCACCACGCCTAGGCGGCGCGCCGCTTGAAGGCGGAATAGCGCAGTCCCATGAGCCACAGTGTACCGAAGTAGACCACCGCTGCAAGTACCAGGCACGACGCGAGCAGCGCGATGCGCAGCAGCGGCGTGGCGCCCAGGCCGATCCAGTCGAAGTTGCGCGTAAACCACAGCAGCATGCCCGACAACAGCAGCACCGAGGTACCCAACTGTGCCAGGAACAGCCACCAGCCCGGCGCCGGCTTGTACAGGCCGCGCCGGCGCAGGCCGAAGAACAGCAGCAGCGCATTGATGGTGGCGCCGGCACTGATCGACAGCGCCAGCCCGGCATGGCCGAGCCACGGCACGAACGCGACGTTGCATGCCTGCGTGATCACCAGCACCAGCAGCGCAATCTTGACCGGAGTGCGGATGTCCTGTCGCGCATAAAAGCCGGGGGCCAGGATCTTGATGGCGATCAGCCCGAGCAGGCCGGTGCCGTACGACACCAGCGCCTGGCGCGTCATCTCGACGGCGTGCGCATCGAACTTGCCGTAGTGGAACAGCACCGCGGTCAACGGCGCGCCGAACACGAACAGCCCCACCGCGCAGGGGACCGCCAGCAGGAAGGTCAGCCGCAGGCCCCAGTCGAGCAGGCCGGAGTACTCGGCGTGGTCTTCCGTGGCACTGGCCTTCGACAGGCTGGGCAGCAGGATCGTGCCCAGCGCCACGCCCAGCAGCGCGGTCGGGAATTCCATCAGGCGGTCGGCATAGGTCAGGTACGAGACGCTGCCCGCGGCCAGGTGCGAGGCAATATTGGTATTGATGATCAGGCTGACCTGCGCGACCGATACCGCCAGCAGCGCCGGTCCCATCTGGCGCAGGATGCGGCGCACGCCGGGATCGGACCAGGCGGCGCGCACATTGAAGCCCAGGCGCGGCATCATACCCAGGCGGCGCAGCGCGGGTACCTGGATCGCCAGCTGCAGCACGCCGCCGACCAGTACGCCCCACGCCTGCGCGTAGATCGGCTGGTCCATGTGCGGGCCGACGAACAGGGCGGCCACGATCAGGCACAGGTTCAGCAGCACCGGCGTGAACGCCGGCACGGCAAACTTGCGCCAGGTGTTGAGAATGCCCGAGGCCAGCGCCACCAGCGAAATCAGGCCGATGTACGGGAACATCACCCGCGTCATGAAAACCGCGGCGGTATAGGTCTCGCTCTGTCCGCGGAAGCCCGTGGCCACCGCCGTCATTACCAGCGGCGCACCGATCACGCCGAGCAGCGACACTGCCATCAGCACCCAGGTCATCACCGTGGCGACCGCGTCGATCAGCGCCTTGGTCTGCTCCTCGCCACGCTTGCCGTGGTATTCACCCAGGATCGGCACGAAGGCCTGCGAGAACGCGCCCTCGCCGAAGATGCGGCGCAGCAGGTTGGGGATACGGAAGGCGACGTTGAACGCGTCGGTCATCTCCGACGCGCCGAAGGCGCGAGCGATCAGTATCTCGCGCACAAGGCCGGTGATGCGCGACAGCATCGTCAGGCTGCTGATAGTGGCGAGCGCTTTGAGCAGGTTCAAGGTGTGGATCGGAGCGGGACGGTGGATCGGTGCGGGCGCGTGCCGCCGGGCGGCGTGCGCCGGGCGAGGCACCCAGGACGCCTATCAGACGTGGGCAACGCGGTAAAGTTGCCGGCTCGCCACGCGCACCGGCGCGATGTGGCGCATATTATACGGATCGCCCGCCGCAGGCCCCGCACGCGCCTGCAAAGTCCCAGCAGCCTTGCGCGGCGAGTCAGTCTCTGTGTATAATCGCCGATTCACAAGGACAGTTGCGTTCCGGATTCGTGTGTCAGTGCATCCCGGGTCGCTCGATATGACTTAATTGTTGTGTCCCCCGCGGCACGCATCTGAATTCAGGATAATTTCGAAATGGCAAATTCCGCACAAGCTCGCAAGCGCGCCCGCCAGGCCGTTGCCCAGAACGCTCACAACTCCAGCCTGCGCTCGCGTCTGCGCACCGCCGTCAAGGCCGTCCGCAAGGCTATCGACGCCGGCGACAAGGCTGCCGCAGCCGAGGTCTTCAAGAACTCGCAAGCTGTGATCGACAGCATCGCCGACAAGAAGATCGTGCACAAGAACAAGGCTGCACGTCACAAGTCTCGCCTGTCGGCCGCCATCAAGGCCATGGCTGCCGCCTGATTGTTGCGTGGGTCGCCTCGGCGGCCCGGCAGCGGCGGAACCCAGGTTCCGCCAGACAAAAAAGCTCGTCATCCGACGAGCTTTTTGCTTTTCCGGCGCCAGCTTTTCCGGCGCCTCATGCCGATGTCATTCGAGCGAGCAGGCCTCGACCAACTGCAGGTTGTTGTCCCGCGCAAAGTTCAGCACGAAATCCAGCGCCTTGGGTTCGATGTCGCGCAGCCGCACATCCACCACCACGCATTTGACGTTGCCGGCGAAGATGGGACGCACGTAAGGGGAATAGGTCAGGCGGGGGTCGCCGGTGTCGCCTTCGGGGCGGAACTGCGCCATCACGCCGCACAGTCGTTCGGCCCAGTCGCTCGGGCGGAAGGTCTTGCCTTCCTTGGTAATGCCTTGGATAAAGTATTCGCGAACGTTGGGGTTCATGAGGCTGGACACTGCGGGTGAGGCGACGACTCGACGGTTAAACCCGCGGAAACGGGCGCCCGTTTGACGCGGCTGGGGCGCGTTTGGTTCGCGCTTTTTCCGGCCGGGAAGGCGGGGCGTCGGTGTCTGCGGGGGCACTTTTGATGCCGGCGGCGCGCAGCGGCATGGGTATGCCGGGGCCCCGCGTGAATCAGCCAGTATTATATCTTATATAAGACTTGCGCATAAGGGCCGAATCCTGTCAGGAACCTGTCAACGCGGTTTGCACGGCGCCTGTCACGGGTTGTCCCGGGCTGGGCAAAGCAGAAATAATCCCTTATGATTCTTGCAGTTAAATTGCGTATGCGACGCGAAAGGCGGCTCCGCGGCGCGCTCAGGTCATGAACACTTCGTGACGGCGCGTCCCCACCGAGCCGCCTTCTTTGTTTTATGAGCCCAACCCCGATCAAGCATTACCTCCAGTTCAGCGACTTCACTCCCGACGAGTACGAGTACCTGCTGGACCGCGCGCGGATCCTGAAGGCCAAGTTCAAGAACTACGAGACCTGGCACCCGCTGCATGACCGCACGCTGGCCATGATCTTCGAGAAGAATTCCACGCGTACGCGCCTGTCGTTCGAAGCTGGCATCCACCAGCTCGGCGGCCATGCGGTGTTCCTGAACACCCGCGACTCGCAGCTGGGCCGCGGCGAGCCGATCGAGGATGCGGCGCAGGTGATCTCGCGCATGGTCGACATCATCATGATTCGCACCTTTGGCCAGGACATCATCGACCGCTTTGCCGCGCACTCGCGCGTGCCGGTGATCAACGGGCTGACCAACGAATACCACCCGTGCCAGGTGCTGGCCGATATCTTCACCTACATCGAGCAGCGCGGCAGCATCCGCGGCAAGACCGTGGCGTGGATCGGCGATGCCAACAACATGGCCTACACCTGGATCCAGGCAGCCGAACGGCTGGGCTTCACCTTCAATTTCTCGGCGCCGCCGGGATACCAGCTCGATCCGGCCATGGTGCCGGCGTCCGCCGCCAGCCTGGTCAAGGTCTTCGAAGATCCCCTCACCGCCTGCCAGGGCGCGAGCCTGGTCACCACCGACGTCTGGACCAGCATGGGCTTCGAGGCCGAGAACGAAGCCCGCAAGCGTGCCTTCAAGGACTGGATGGTGACCACCGCGATGATGGACCGCGCCGAGCCCGACGCGCTGTTCATGCACTGCCTGCCGGCGCACCGCGGCGAGGAAGTCGAGGCCGCCGTGATCGACGGCCCCAAGAGCGTGGTCTGGGACGAGGCGGAAAACCGCCTGCACGTGCAGAAGGCGCTGATGGAATTCCTGCTCTGCGGCCGCTACTGAGCGCGCGCGGAGTGAACAGGGGAGGGGCCGCGATGGCCCCTCTTTTTACGTGCTTTTCAAGACAGTGAAGGAGATGGAAGTGAGCCAGTTCGACAACGTATCGGTCGTCAAGAAAGCCAACCTGTATTTCGACGGCAAGTGCGTGAGCCACACCGTGCTGTTCCCGGACGGCACCCGCAAGACGCTGGGCGTGATTTTCCCGGCTTCGCTGACGTTCAACACCGGCGCCCCGGAAATCATGGAAATCAATGGCGGCAGCTGCCGCGTGCGCCTGGCTGGCGCAGAAGACTGGCAGACCTACGGCGCGGGCCAGCAGTTCAACGTGCCGGGCAACAGCAGCTTCGACATCGAGGTGCTGGAGACGCTGGACTACGTCTGCCACTTCGGCTGATCGCCGGCATCGGCAGGCAGCCGCCTACAGTACCACCGGTTCGGGCTCGATCCGCACACCGAAGCGCGCTTCGACGGTATCCGCGATGCGGTTGGCCAGTGCCAGCAGCATCGCGCCGGTGCCGCCGCCGTGGTGCACCAGCACCAGCGCCTGCTTGCCATAGACGCCCACCGGGCCGTCGCTGACACCCTTGAAGCCGCAGCGGTCGATCAGCCAGCCGGCGGCTAGCTTGTAGCTGCCGTCCGGCTGGGGATAGCTGACCAGGTCGGGATTGGCCTGCAGCAACATATCGCGCTGCTCGGCGCTGACCAGCGGGTTCTTGAAGAAGCTGCCGGCATTGCCGATCTGCGCGGGGTCGGGCAGCTTGCGCGTGCGGATCGCCACCACCGCGTCGCGCACCATGGCGGCATCCGGCGCGGCATCCGGGGCTGGCTTGCCTGCCAGCTCGCGCGCCAGTTCGCCGTAAGACAGTACCGGCTGCCAGTGTTTGGGCAAGCGCAGCGTCACCGAGGTAATGATGTAGCGGCCGGCGCCGGCCTGCTTGAACAGGCTGTCACGGTAGCCGAAGCCGCATGCGCGCAGGTCCAGCCAGACGAATACGCCGGCATGGCGGTCATAGGCGCGCACGCCTTCGAAGCGGTCGCGCAGTTCCACCCCGTAGGCGCCGATATTCTGGATCGGCGCCGCGCCTGTGGTGCCGGGGATCAGCGCCAGGTTTTCCAGCCCAGGCATGCCGTCGGCAATGGTGCGGTTGACCAGCGCATTCCAGTTCTCGCCGGCGCCGGCGGTGACCAGCCAGGCGTCATCGGCATCCTCGGCCTGGTAGCCCGGAACCTCCATCAGCAGCACCAGCGCGTCGAGGTCGCGCGTCAGCACCACATTGCTGCCGCCACCCAGCACCACCAGCGGGAGGCCATTGGCGCGCGGGTCCGCGAGAGCCTCGGTCAGGTCGGCTTCGCTGCGCACATGGACGGCGAAGCGCGCGCGCGCATCGAATCCGAATGTATTGTGGCGGCGCAGGGGATAAAATTCGTGGAAATCTGCCATGCAAGGGGATAGGTGACGCGGCCGCCGCTGGTGGTGAGCGTTGCGGCCCCTGGCTGCGAGGTAGGCCTGAATTATACGGAAGGCGTCGCCAACGGCGCCTTCCGGGCATATGGATCACAAGGAGAATGCAATGCCGTCGTTTGACGTAGTGTGCGAAGCGAACATGGTCGAGGTGAAGAACGCCGTCGAGCAATCCAACAAGGAAATCTCGACTCGCTTCGATTTCAAGGGCTCGGACGCCCGGGTCGAGCACAAGGAAAACGAACTGACCGCCTTTGCCGACGACGATTTCAAGCTGGACCAGGTGAAGGACGTGCTGATCAACAAGATGGCCAAGCGCAATGTCGACGTGCGCTTCCTGGACTATGGCAAGACCGACAAGATCAGCGGCGACAAGGTCAAGCAGGTCATCACCATCAAGAAGGGTGTGACCGGCGACCTGGCCAAGAAGATCGTGCGCATGATCAAGGACAGCAAGATCAAGGTGCAGGCCAGCATCCAGGGCGACGCGGTGCGCGTGTCGGGCACCAAGCGCGACGACCTGCAGAACGTGATCGCCCTGCTGCGCAAGGACGTGTCCGAAGCGCCGCTGGACTTCAACAACTTCCGCGACTGAGCGGAATCCCAAGGGGGAATCCCAAGGGGAATTCCATCCAGGCCGGCGCCCATGCCGGCCACGCTTGCCGCCGCGGCGCTCAGCGCGCCTGCGGCAGCCCGCTGATCTTCGCGCCGGCGCGGATGCCCTTCTGAGCGAACCAGCCCTGGTTCATTTCCAGCGCATAGCGGATCGCCGCCTTCGGGCAGTGGTTGTTCTCGCTGCGCGGCGCCATGTCTTCGATATTGACGATGGTCCCGTCGTCGGCCAGGAAGGCGATCGACAGCGGCAGCTCGGTATTGCGCATCCAGAAGCAGTGCCCGGCCTTCTGCTCGAACACGAACAGCATGCCGCCGTTGACAGGCATGCTCTTGCGGTACATCAGTCCCTGTTCGCGCGCCGCCGGCGTGGCGGCGACCTCGGCCTGGATCGCGTACATGCCTGCGGTCAGCGGCACCACCGGCAGCGCGGCTTGCGCCTGGGCCTGGCTGGCGGCCAGCGCGGCCAGCACAGCGGCGGTACGGATGCAGCGTGACAACGGCGTCTTGGACAGGAAGGACATGGTGTTCAGGTCGGGAAGGGCGCGGACGGCAGCCGCAAGCATAGCGCACGGGCCGCCCCGATGGATTGGCGACGGCCAAAACAACAAAGGCAGGCGCCTGGTGGCAGCCTGCCTTTCATCCGCCGGCGCATGGCCGGCAGGGAACGCCGGCGGCTTACTGTGCGGCCGGGGCCGAAGCCGTGGCGGCCTTCTTGTGGGTGCTCTTCTTGTGGCTGGTCTTCTTCTTGGCGGCCTTCGGGGCCTCCTTGGTGGCCGCGGGCGCTGCAGCGTCGGCAGGTGCCGAAGCCTGGGCGAAGGCGCCGGTGGCGAACAGGCCGACAACCAGAGCAGCGATCAGTTTTTTCATGGCGATTACCTCGAAGGATAAGAACAGTCGGAAGTTGTGACGCGTGATTGGACGTGTCACCGACAAGAACGAGGCCCCTGGAGGGCGCGTTGACGCGCCATTTGTTAGCTTTTGTAACGAGAACGTCGCTTGGCGTCGTTCGCCTGTCTGGTCTTTGAGACATGGGTCGCCGGCGAGCGTGCCGTCGGCAAGCCCAGCGCGCCGGGCTCGACCTGGCAGGACTCGCCGGGTGCGAGGCCCAGTGTGCGCAGGTCGAGCGGCCCGATGCCCACGCGGACCAGCCGCAGCGTGGGAAAGCCGACCGCCGCGGTCATGCGCCGAACCTGCCGGTTCTTCCCCTCGCGGATCTTCAGCTCCAGCCACGCCGTCGGAATCGCGGCGCGATAGCGCACCGGCGGGTGGCGCGGCCAAAGCCAGGCCGGCTCCTCGATTTCACGCACCCGGGCCGGCTGCGTGACGAAGTCGCCCAGGTCGACACCTGTGCGCAGCCGCGCCAGCGCGGCCGGATCGGGACTACCTTCGACCTGGGCGAGGTAAGTCTTTTCCAGCTTGTGGCGCGGATCGGCAATGCGCGCCTGGAGTGCGCCGTCGTCAGTCAGCAGCAGCAAACCTTCACTGTCCGCATCGAGCCGGCCGGCAGGGTACACGCCCGGCACGTCCACGCAAGCGGCCAGCGTGGGACGCGTGGGGTGTTCCGAGAACTGGCTCATGGTGCCGTACGGCTTGTTCAGGGCGATCAGGGTCATGGGGCGCAAGTATGCCGCAGCCGCGCGCCGCGGTTGGCGGATGATGAAAGATTGCTGCATAATACGAAATCAGTCTTGTGTCTTATATAAGACCAAGACTTGCCTGAATGTAGGGCAGGGTGGTGCAATGCAGTACTAGGCGGGCGACGATGCCCGCTACAATGCCAGCGCCATCTCCCGAGTCTCGCCGTCGGCCATGCACCGGCGGCCGTCTAAACCGTTCCGTACTGGAGACGTCATGTATCAACACATCAAGGTTCCGGCCGGCGAAAAGATCACGGTCAACCAGGATTTTTCGCTGAATGTCCCGGACAACCCCATCATTCCCTATATCGAAGGCGACGGTACGGGCGTCGATATCACGCCGGTGATGATCAAGGTGGTTGACGCTGCGGTGGCCAAGGCCTATGGCGACAAGCGCAAGATCGCCTGGATGGAGATCTACGCGGGCGAGAAGTCGACCAAGGTCTACGGCCCGGACGTATGGCTGCCGGACGAAACCCTGGATGTGCTCAAGGACTACGTGGTCTCGATCAAGGGCCCGCTGACCACGCCGGTGGGCGGCGGCATCCGCTCGCTGAACGTGGCGCTGCGCCAGCAGCTGGACCTGTATGTCTGCCTGCGCCCGGTGCGTTACTTCAAGGGCGTGCCTTCGCCGGTGCGAGAGCCGGAGAAGACCGACATGGTGATCTTCCGCGAGAACTCGGAAGACATCTACGCCGGCATCGAATGGGCGGCGGAAAGCGAGCAGGCGAAAAAACTCATCAAGTTCCTGCAGGACGAGATGGGCGTGAAGAAGATCCGCTTCCCGGCCACGTCGGGCATCGGCGTCAAGCCGGTTTCCCGCGAGGGCACCGAGCGCCTGGTGCGCAAGGCAATCCAGTACGCCATCGACAACGACAAGCCGTCGGTGACGCTGGTGCACAAGGGCAACATCATGAAGTTCACCGAGGGTGGCTTCCGTGACTGGGGCTACGAGCTGGCGCAGAAGGAATTCGGCGCCGAGCTGGTCGATGGCGGCCCGTGGTGCAAGTTCAAGAACCCGAAGACCGGCAAGGACATCGTCGTCAAGGACGCCATTGCCGACGCCTTCCTGCAGCAGATCCTGCTGCGCCCGGCCGAATACTCGGTGATCGCCACGCTGAACCTGAACGGCGACTACGTTTCGGACGCCCTGGCGGCACAGGTCGGCGGCATCGGCATTGCCCCGGGTGCCAATATGTCCGACTCCGTGGCCATGTTCGAAGCCACCCACGGCACCGCGCCCAAGTACGCCGGCAAGGACTACGTCAACCCGGGCTCGGAAATCCTGTCGGCGGAAATGATGTTGCGCCACATGGGCTGGACCGAGGCCGCGGACCTGATCATCGCGTCGATGGAAAAGTCGATCCTGTCCAAAAAGGTCACGTACGATTTCGCTCGCCTGCTGGAAGGCGCGACCCAGGTCTCGTGCTCCGGCTTTGGCCAGGTGATGATCGACAATATGTAAGCGCGGACTCCCGCTGCTGCGGGCGTCCTGGCTTGAAAAACCCCGCTGCCGTGTCCCGGCTGCGGGGTTTTTTCTTGCGCCCGCGCGCCAGCTTGCCTAGAACGTCAGGGATTGCAATGGACGGGCCGGTGGCCCCGGGGAGACTGCCATGGACGATCCTTTCCGTCGCACCGCCTTCGGCGCGGCCATCTTCTACAAGGACCCGCTGGCCGCGCTGGACTGGCTGGAGCGCGCCTTCGGCTTCCAGCGGGTGATGGTGATCCGCGACCAGCAGGACCAGCTGGTGCACTCGGAAATGCGCTTCGGCAATAGTTACCTGATGGTCGGCAGCGAGTGGGCGGACTTTACCGCCAGCCCGGCGTCGATCGGCGGTAAGAATACGCAGACGGTGCATGTGCACCTGCAGGATGGGCTTGACCAGCACTGCGAGCGGGCGCGCGCCGCCGGGGCCGTGATCATGCGCGAGCCGCAGGATGAGTTCTATGGCGACCGCACCTACACGGCGCGGGACCCGGAAGGTCATGTCTGGACATTCGGCCAGACTGTGCGTCAGGTCACAAAGGAAGAGGCCGAGCAAGCCAGCGGGCTGAAGATCGACGGCTGGGCCTGAGCTGGGCAGCCCACGGCGGCTTGGGAAAGCAGAAAGCCCGGCACGAGGCCGGGCTTTCCGTCGGATGCGGTGCGTGCAGCTGATATGCGCCAGTGCCCGCCCGGCCGCCTGAGACGGCCGGGCGGGCACTGGCACCGATCCCGTCCCGGGGGAGTTCCCCCCGCACCCTCGTAGACCGTCCCACGGCTCTGTCGGCCGGGATACGGTCGCGGCGCAGCTTAGGCGGCGTCCTGGATATTGGTGGCTTGCTTGCCCTTGGGGCCCTGGACCACCTCGAACGAGACGCGTTGACCTTCCTTCAGCGTCTTGAAGCCCGACATCTGGATAGCCGAAAAGTGCGCAAACAGTTCTTCTTCGCCCTCGTCCGGCTTGATAAAACCGAAACCCTTGGCGTCATTGAACCATTTGACGATACCGCTTGCCATATACTCCCCCAACGAAATAGCAGATTTCAAAGCGGGGAAGCCGATGCCGGCCGGATGATACGGACTGCCGCGCACGCACTGCGACGCCATGACCGGCCGCATCCTGAGGTGCGGCCAGCGATGACGCGCGGCGAGGTGCAATCGCTGGCGGCCAGTCTCGATGCTGACTCGCCGCCGCCGGGCCGTGGGCCTCCCTGCTCACGGATCACCCGCCCATTGGCCTTTTGCTTTGACTCGCTGGCCTCAGGCGGGTGTGCGATCGATTCTTCTGTCAAACATACATACTGTCAAGCTGGCGGAATCCCCACTGCGGGCAGGGTGTGGTGGGAATCGGACGGCGCGGGATGGTACCTTGGCGGCAAGCATCGGGTATTGTCCGGATCAGTCCGGCCGGATCCCGTCACGTGCATTGCAATGCCTCTGGCGTGCGGTTCCGCGCTTTTCCATAACCGGAAACAGGTAACCCGGCCCTTGAATCCGGCGCCTTTTCCCCAAATTGCAGAGTTGCGAGTAAGGGTTAGAATAAAGCCATGGCTACACGGCTTGCGAATGTCCCACAACGCGAAGCGGGCACCATCCTGGAGCGTAAAGAGCAGGCGCTTAAACCGCCTGCCATGTACAAGGTGGTGCTGCTTAACGACGACTACACTCCGATGGAGTTTGTCGTGATGATCCTGCAGCAGTATTTCAGCAGGGACCGGGAAACGGCGACGCAGATCATGCTGACCGTGCACCGGGAAGGAAAGGGCGTCTGCGGTATTTACACCAGGGATATCGCGGCGACAAAGGTCGAGCTGGTGTCAACGCACGCGCGGCAGGCGGGGCACCCCCTGCAGTGCGTGATGGAGGAAGCATGATTGCGCAAGAATTGGAAGTGAGCCTGCACATGGCTTTTGTCGAAGCCCGGCAGGCGCGCCACGAGTTCATAACCGTGGAGCATCTGCTGCTGGCATTGCTCGACAATCCCACGGCAGCTGAAGTCTTGCGCGCGTGCGCGGCCAATATCGAGGACCTGCGCACTAGCCTCAAGAACTTCATCGCCGATAACACGCCGGTGGTGCCGGGGACCGACGAAGTCGATACCCAGCCTACGCTCGGCTTCCAGCGCGTGATCCAGCGCGCGATCATGCACGTCCAGTCCACTTCCAACGGCAAGAAGGAAGTGACAGGTGCCAACGTGCTCGTCGCCATCTTCGGCGAGAAGGATTCGCACGCGGTCTACTACCTGCAGCAGCAGGGCGTGACGCGGCTGGACGTGGTCAACTTCATCAGCCACGGCATCCGCAAGGACCAGTCCGAGCCTGCCAAGCATGGCGATGCGGCTGGTGAAGGCGAAGGCGGCGATGGCAAGGAAAGCCCGCTCGAGCAATACACCCAGAACCTGAACGCGCTGGCCAAGGCCGGCAAGATCGACCCGCTGATCGGCCGCGAAAGCGAAGTCGAGCGCGTGGTGCAGGTGCTGTGCCGCCGGCGCAAGAACAACCCGCTGCTGGTGGGCGAGGCCGGCGTCGGCAAGACCGCGATTGCGGAGGGCCTGGCCTGGCGCATCACCAAGAACGAAGTCCCGGACATCCTGGAAAAGGCCACCGTCTACTCGCTCGACATGGGCGCGCTGCTGGCCGGCACCAAGTACCGCGGTGACTTCGAGCAGCGCCTGAAGGGCGTGCTCAAGTCGCTCAAGGACAATCCCAACGCGATCCTGTTCATCGACGAGATCCACACGCTGATCGGCGCGGGCGCCGCATCGGGCGGGACGCTGGACGCCAGCAACCTGCTCAAGCCGGCGCTGTCGTCGGGCCAGCTCAAGTGCATCGGCGCGACCACGTTCACGGAGTACCGCGGCATCTTCGAGAAGGACGCGGCGCTGTCGCGGCGCTTCCAGAAGATCGATGTGGTCGAGCCCTCGGTCGACCAGACCGTGCAGATCCTGCGCGGCCTGAAGTCGCGCTTCGAGGAACACCACGGCGTCAAGTACGCGGCTTCTGCGCTGACCGCCGCGGCCGAGCTGTCGGCCCGCTTCATCACCGACCGCCACCTGCCGGACAAGGCGATCGACGTGATCGACGAGGCCGGCGCGGCGCAGCGCATCCTGCCGAAGTCCAAGCAGAAGAAGACCATCGGCAAGGGCGAGATCGAGGACATCGTCTCGCGCATCGCGCGCATCCCGCCGCAGAGCGTGAACCAGGACGACCGCAGCAAGCTGCAGACGCTGGAACGCGACCTGAAGTCGGTGGTGTTCGGCCAGGATCCCGCGATCGAGGCGCTGGCATCCGCGATCAAGATGTCGCGTGCCGGCCTGGGCAAGACCGACAAGCCGATCGGCTCGTTCCTGTTCTCGGGCCCCACCGGCGTGGGCAAGACCGAGGTCGCCAAGCAACTCGCCTTCATCATGGGCATCGAGCTGCTGCGCTTCGACATGTCCGAGTACATGGAACGCCACGCGGTGAGCCGGCTCATTGGCGCGCCCCCGGGCTACGTGGGCTTTGACCAGGGCGGCCTGCTGACCGAAGCCGTCACCAAGAAGCCGCACTGCGTGCTGCTGCTGGACGAAATCGAGAAGGCGCACCCGGATATCTTCAATATCCTGTTGCAGGTGATGGACCATGGTTCGCTGACCGACAACAACGGCCGGCGCGCCGACTTCCGCAACGTGATCATCATCATGACCACCAATGCGGGGGCGGAAACCATGAACCGCGCCACCATCGGCTTCACCAGCTCGCGCGAGCAGGGCGACGAGATGGCCGACATCAAGCGCATGTTCACGCCGGAGTTCCGCAACCGGCTGGATTCCACCATCAGCTTCCGCTCGCTGGACGAGGAAATCATCCTGCGCGTGGTCGACAAGTTCCTGATGCAGCTGGAAGAGCAGTTGCACGAGAAGAAGGTGGAAGCCAGCTTTACCGAGAAGCTGCGCAAGTTCCTGGCGCACAAGGGGTTCGATCCGCTGATGGGCGCGCGCCCGATGCAGCGCCTGATCCAGGACATGATCCGCAAGGCGCTGGCCGACGAGCTGCTGTTCGGCAGGCTGGTGTCCGGCGGCAAGGTGGTGGTCGACCTGGACGAGCAGGACCAGATCAAGCTCGATTTCTCCGAGATCGAGCCGGAACCGCCCGAGGCGCCGGAAGAGCAGCGCGCCGAGGCCTGAGCGGCAACCGATCCGGCCGAAAATCGCACCGGATCGTGCCGATCCGGGCGCTGCCTGGCCGGGGTTGCCTGCAACGTGGCCGATCATCGGGCAAAATACAGGGGGCGGCTTGTGCCGCCTCTTCTTTTTTGTCCCGGCGGCCGCCGGCTTTGTGGCCGCCAACGCTCGAATACCCGATGTCCTCTGCCGAACGCACGCGGCGCCGCCGCCTGCTGCTCAAGATCCTGCCGCTGGGCGCCATGCCCGTTCCGATGATGCGCGCCGCCGCCGCCGAGGCGCCGGCCGGCAACCGTCCACTGGCGCTGGTGCTGCCATTCCCGCCGGGCGGCAGCGTCGATATCGTCGCGCGGCAGTTGCAGCCGGGGCTGAAGGCGGCGCTGGGGCAGGCCGTGGTGGTCGACAACAAGCCGGGTGCCGGCGGCCTGATCGCGTCCAGCACCGTGGCGCGCGCCAGGCCGGACGGCAGCACGCTGCTGATGGCGTTCGATACGCACGCCATCAACCCGTTTGCCTACAAGCAGCTGCCCTACGACACCTTCCACGATTTCACGCCGATCTCGCAGCTGGTGCGCTTCCCGCTGGTGATCGCGGCCAATCCCTCGTTGCCAGCCTCCAACGTGCGCGAGCTGGTGGCGTTGGCCAGGGCCAAGCCCGATAGCGTGCGCTTTGCCTCGTCCGGCATCGGCAGCCTGAACCAGCTTGCGGCCGAGGCGCTGGCGACCGAAGCCGGCATGCATATGCTCCACGTGCCTTACAAGGGCGGCGGCCCGGCCGTGCAGGCGGTGCTGGCCAATGAGGTCGATCTTTTTTTCAGCAGCTATGCCGCGGTACAGGCGCATGTGGCGGCCCGCACCATCAAGGTGCTGGGCGTGACCGGCACCAGTCGCCTGCGTCAGTTGCCGCAGGTGCCGACCGTTGCCGAGCAGGGACTCAAGGGCTTTGAAGCCTATTCCTGGATCGGCGTGTTCGGACCCGCGAACCTGCCCGCGGCAACGGTCACGCGGATCCACCATGCGCTGGTCGAATCGCTGCGCCAGCCGCGCGTGGTCGATGCGCTGGCCGCGCAGGGCTTCGAGATCGTCGGCGGCAGCCCGGCCGACCTCGGCAAGCTGGTGCGCCAGGAGCATGACAAGTGGCAGGCCGTGGCGCGCAAGGCCAATATCCAGTTCGAATGACGGCGGCCGGGCGCAGGGGCGCCCGCCGCACAGACTGAGGTGATGTCGATGGCAAGCCAAGCAGAAATGTTCGACCATGCGGTGGTGGTGTGTCCCGACCTCGATGCGGGGGTGCAGGCCTGGCAGCGGCTCGGCTTTACGCTGACGCCGCGCGGCTACCACACGCTGGGTTCGCAGAACCACTGCATCATGCTGCGTCACGACTATGTCGAACTGCTGCACGTGACCGCGCCCAGCTCAAGCCGCCAGTACTACTGGGACGCGCAGGCGCGCGGCGGCGGCTGCGCGGCGATGTCGTGCAAGAGCGCCGACGCCTTCGGCACGGCCGCGCGGCTGCGTGGGTCGGGTTGGTACACCTCGGATCCCATCGAGTTCTCGCGCCCGGTGCGGCTGGACGATGGCAGCGAACATCCGGCCACCTTCCGCGTGACGGCACTCGACGATGCACCGGGCGCACGCTACTTCGTCTGCGAGCACCGCACGCCGGAACTGCTGTGGCGGCCGGAATGGATGTCGCACGCCAACGGCGCCGACAGCATCGCGACCATGTTCCTGGTGGTGGCGCCTGCGCTGGTCGATGCCGCCGCGCGGGCCTACGCGGAACTGACCGGCGGCGAGCTGACGCAGCTGAGCGAGCATGTCAGCAGCCTGGCGCTGGATGACGCCACGCTGGTGGTCAGCACGCCGCAGGCGCTGGCCTCGGCGACCGGAACGGGTTATGTGCAGCGCGATGTGCCAGGCTACGCGGCGATTCGCTTGCGCACCGGCGACCTGGCTGCGGCGCGTGCGCTGTGGCGTGCGGCCGGGGTGCTCACCCACGATCTGGGCCCGCGCGAGACGCTGGTGCCGGCCGAGGCGGCGGGTGGCGTGGCGTTGCTGTTCGAGCAGCGGGGCTGAAATGCAAACTGGCGCCGCAGGGCGCCAGTTTTACTTTGTCGGGGCGCTGGGATCAGGCGCTGGCCTTGGCGTGATGCACACCGGTCGAGCCGAAGCCACCCGCACCGCGTTCGCTGTCTTCGCTGAACTCGTCGACCGTCGTGAACACCGGTCGCAGCACCGGCACGAACATCATCTGCGCGATGCGCTCGCCTGGCTGGATCACGATCGGCTCGGTGCCCGGCGCGTTGCGGTTCCACACGCTGACCATGATCTGGCCCTGGTAGTCGGCATCGATCACGCCGATCGAGTTGCCCAGTACCAGGCCCTTCTTGTGGCCCAGGCCCGAGCGCGGCACGATGGTCGCGGCCATATAGGGGTTGCCCATATGCACGGCGATGCCGGCGGGCACCAGTTGCGCGGCGGTACCCGGCGCAATCGTCACCGGTTCATCGACGCAGGCGTGCAGGTCGATGGCGGCGGCCATTTCGCTCTGGTACGCGGGCAGGCCCCATTCGTTCAGGCGGGCATCGAGCACCTTGATTTCGACGGTGGGGTTCAGGGGCTGGGTCATGGGCAATCCTGGGGAATTCGGTTCAACGGGTTGGGTGGCAGCGGCGCATGATACCGGACGGACGGGCTCAGGCCGTGCCGCCGAGGTCGAACGCCTGTGCCAGCAGTTCGTAGGTGCGCAGCCGCGCGGCGTAGCTGGCGGTGACGCTCAGCACGACCAGTTCGTCAGCGGCAAACTGCTCGCGCAACGCTTCCATGCGCGCGGCTACACGCTCGGGGGTGCCGCACAGGGTGCGGGGTCGCTCGCGCTCGATCACGAACTGATCGCGTTCGGTAGGCGTAAACTCCGCGGCCTGCGCCAGCGACGGGATCGGCGCGTTGACGCCATAGGCCATCTGCAGGCGGCGCAGGTCGACGGCGCGTTCCAGTTCGGCGGCTTCGGCATCGGTATCGGCGCAGATCACGAAGATGGCGGCCGCGCTGTAAGGCCTGGCTTCGTAGCCGGGCGCGAAATCCTCGCGATACTGCTGTGCCACCAGGTGGCCGGCATGCGCGTTGATGAAGTGGGCAAAGGCAAAGCGCAGGCCCAGCCGCGCGGCCAGCGCGCCGCCGTAGTCGCTGGAGCCCAGCACCCACAGCTCGGGCCGGGTATCGATCTCGGGCTGCAGCAGCACCCCCTCGGCCAGGTGGCCCGGCGGCACTTCGCCGCGCAGTAGCGCCGACAGGTCGCGCACCTGCTCCTCGAACTGCGCGCCCCGGTCGTATTGGCCCATCGCCACCGCCTGCGCGGTGCGCAGGTCGCCGCCAGGCGCGCGGCCGACGCCAAGATCGATCCGGTTCGGGAACAGGCCTTCGAGCATGCGGAACTGCTCTGCCACCTTGAAGGGGCTGTAATAGGGCAGCATCACGCCGCCCGAGCCGAGACGGATGCGCTGCGTGACGCTGCCGATGCGGGCCAGCATCACTTCGGGCGCGGGATTGCAGACGCCGTGCAGGCCATGGTGCTCGGCGCACCAGTAGCGGGTGTAGCCCAGCGCGTCGGCCATCTGCGCCAGTTCCACGGTGGCGGCGAGCGCATCGCGCGCGGTGTGGCCGGCGATGACGGGGCTCTGGTCGAGTACGGACAGGCGCAGGCGTGGCTTGGTCATTGGACGGCTCCGCGTTCAGGGCCGCGCGCGGCCCGGCAGCCGCTGGCCGATCGCGGCTACCAGCTGGCGCGCCAGCGAGAGCTTGTCGGCGCGCGGCAGCCGTGTCATGCCGGCGGCATCGAACAGCACGATCTCGTTGTCGTCCAGGCCAAAGGTATGGTGCCCGATATTGCCGACCAGCAGCGGCACGCCCTTGCGCTGGCGCTTCTGTTCGCCGTACTGCTCCAGGTTCTCGCTCTCGGCGGCAAAGCCGACACAGTAGGGCGCATCCGTGCGCGCCGCCACGGTGGCGAGGATGTCGGGGTTCTGCACGAACTGCAGCGTGGGCGTGTCGGTGTCGTTGGCCTTCTTCAGCTTCTGCTGCGCCACCTCGGCGGGGCGCCAGTCGGCCACCGCGGCCACGGCGACGAAGACGTCGGCGCCGGGCAGCTGTGCCAGCACCGCGTCATGCATCTGCTGCGCGCTGCGCACGTCGGTGCGCGCCACGCCGCGCGGCGTCGGCAGGCTGGTTGGTCCGGCCACCAGCAGGACCTCGGCGCCGGCCTCGCGCGCCGCGCGCGCGATCGAGAAGCCCATCTTGCCTGACGACAGGTTGGTGATGCCGCGCACCGGGTCGATCGCCTCGAAGGTCGGGCCGGCGGTGATCAGCACGCGCCTGCCTTGCAGCGGCTTGGGCTGGAAGAAAGCGATGATGTCGTCGAGTAGTTCTTCCGGCTCGAGCATGCGGCCGTCGCCGACTTCGCCACAGGCCTGGTCGCCACTGCCCGGCCCCAGGATGGTCACGCCGTCGGCGCGCAGTTGCGCGGCGTTGCGCTGGGTTGCCGGCGCGGCCCACATCTGGCGGTTCATCGCCGGTGCCACCAGCAGCGGGCAGTCGCGTGCGATGCACAGCGTGCTCAGCAGGTCGTCGCACAGGCCATTGGCCAGGCGCGCCATGAAATCGGTGGAAGCCGGGGCGATGACGATGGCGTCGGCCTCGCGCGAGAGGTCGATATGCGCCATGTTGTTGTCGATGCGGGCGTCCCACTGCGACAGGAACACCGGGCGGCCGGACAGCGCCTGCATCGTCACCGGGGTAATGAAGTGGGTTGCCGCCTCGGTCATGGCCACCTGCACGGTGGCGCCGGCCTTGGTCAGCAGGCGAACCAGCTCGGCCGACTTGTAGCAGGCGATGCCGCCGGTCAGGCCGAGAACGATGTGCTTGCCGCGCAAATCCATGGTGGGCTCGAAGGGTGGGGATCAGGGTGGAAACCGGCATGATACCGGCACGGCGCGAGGGCTGCTGCCGGCGCTCGCGAAGGATGGCAACAGGGCCGCTTTCGCGGCCCCGGCGTCACCTGCGTGCGGTCGCGGCGTTTAGTGCCGCCGTACCCGCCGCAACTCATCCACGATTAGCAGCACCGCACCGACCGTGATCGCGCAGTCGGCGACATTGAAGGCCGGCCAGTGATACCTGCCCACGTAGAAATCCAGGAAGTCGACCACGTGACCGTAGACCACGCGGTCGATCACGTTGCCGACCGCGCCGCCCAGGATCAGCGACACCGCGAAGCAGAACAGCCGCTGCCCGGTATGGCGATACAGCAGCCACACGATGAACGCCCCGACCACGATGCCCAGGCCGGTAAAGAACCAGCGCTGCCAGCCGCCGGCGTCTGCCAGGAAGCTGAACGCCGCGCCCTTGTTGTAGACCAGCACCAGGTTGAAGAAGCTGGTGACCGGGCGCGACTCACCGTAGGTGAAGCTGCGCACGATGACGATCTTGAAGAACTGGTCAAGCAGCACCACCAGCAGCGCAAACGCCAGCCACAGCAGCGGCGTGGTGTTGCCGGCGGCCTTGCTGCCGCGGCGGGCCGGGCGAGCGGAACGGGACGTGGACGATGCCATCAGGCATGGCTCCTGTGTTCACCGGCGCCGAACAGGTTACTGTCGCAGCGGCCGCAGAGGGTGGGATGGTCCGGGTTGTGGCCGACATCGGCGCGGTAGTGCCAGCAGCGCTCGCACTTCGCGTGCGCCGACGGCGTTACCGTCACCAGCAGGTCGCCGGCTTCCGGTGCCGGCGCGACCTTGGCCGACGAGGTCAGCAGCACGAAGCGCAGGTCGTCGCCCAGGCTGCGCAGCGCTTCCAGCACCGGACCGCCGGCCTGGATCGTCAGCTCGGCCTGCAGCGACGAGCCGATCTCGCCTTCCACGCGTACCGCTTCGAGCTGCTTCGTGACTTCGGCGCGCACTTCGCGCAGCGTGTGCCACTTCTGCAGCAGGTCGTCAGCGCCGTCGTCCACTTCGGGCAACGCGTAGTAGGTGCTGGTAAAGATGGTGTCGGTATGTTCGGTGCCGTGGGCGAAGATCTGCCACGCTTCCTCGGCGGTGAACGACAGGAACGGCGCCATCCAGTGCAGCATCGCCTGGGTGATGTGGTACAGCGCGTTCTGCGCCCCGCGGCGGGCCTTGGAGTCCGCAGCGGCGGTGTAGAGGCGGTCCTTCAGCACGTCCAGGTAGAAGCCGCCCAGGTCTTCCGAGCAGAAGGTCTGCAGCTTGGCCACCACCGGGTGGAATTCGTACGCTTCGTAGTGCGACAGCACCTCCTTCTGCAGCCGGTCGGTCAGCGCCACGGCGTAGCGGTCGATCTCCAGCCATTCCGACGGCGGCAGCGCGTGCCTGGCGTGGTCGTAGTCGGACAGGTTCGACAGCAGGAAGCGCAGCGTGTTGCGGATGCGGCGATAGCTCTCCACCACGCGCTTGAGGATCTCGTCCGAGATCGACAGCTCGCCCGAGTAGTCGGTCGAGGCCACCCACAGGCGGATGATCTCGGCGCCCATCTTGTTGGAGATGTCCTGCGGCGACACGGTGTTGCCGACCGACTTGGACATCTTGCGGCCCTCGCCGTCGACGGTGAAGCCGTGCGTCAGCAGCGCCTTGTAGGGCGGCTTGCCGTACAGCATCGACGCGGTCAGCAGCGACGAGTGGAACCAGCCGCGGTGCTGGTCGGAGCCTTCCAGGTACAGGTCGGCCAGGCGGCCTTCGGGCTGGTCGGCGGCCGGGTCGTACAGGTCGTCACGGTGCGAGCTGCGGATCACGGACCAGTGCGTGGTGCCCGAGTCGAACCAGACGTCGAGCGTGTCGCGGTTCTTCTCGTACTGGCTGGCTTCGTCGCCCAGCAGTTCGGCCGGGTCCAGCGTCTGCCAGGCCTCGATGCCTTGCTGCTCGACGCGCTTGGCGATGGCTTCCAGCAACTCGGGCGTGCGCGGATGCAGCGCGCCGGTTTCCTTGTGCACGAAGAACGCCATCGGCACGCCCCACTGGCGCTGGCGCGACAGGGTCCAGTCCGGCCGGTGGGCGATCATGTTGTGCAGGCGCTGCTTGCCCCACGACGGGAAGAACTCGGTCGCCTCGATGCCGGCCAGCGCGGTCTCGCGCAGGGTCGGGACGGGCTTGCCGTTCTCGTCGGCCGGATCCACGTCCATGCCCGCGAACCACTGCGAGGTGGCGCGGTAGATGATCGGCGTCTTGTGACGCCAGCAGTGCATGTAGCTGTGGGTGTACTTGTGCGAATTGAACAGGTTGCCCGATTCCTGCAGCGCGTCGACGATCTTGGGGTTGGCATCCCAGATCGACAGCCCGCCGAACAGCGGCAGGGTACCGGCGTAGACGCCGTTGCCCATCACCGGGCTGATGATGTCGCTGTCGGGCATGCCGTGCGCCTTGCACGACTGGAAGTCTTCCACGCCATAGGCGGGGGCCGAGTGCACGATGCCCGAGCCGGTGTCGGTGGTGACATAGTCGCCCAGATAGATCGGCGAAAGGCGGTCATAGCCCGCGTCCATCTTGGCCAGAGGGTGGTGGAAGCGGATTTCCGACAGCGCGGCGCCGGTGGCCGTGGCGACGACCTTGCCTTCCAGCGCGTAGACCTTCAGCTGCTCCTCGACGCGCTCGGTGGCCAGGACCAGGTAGCCGCGCGGCGTATCGACCAGTGCGTATTCCACCTCGGGGTGCACGTTCAGCGCCTGGTTGCTGGGGATGGTCCATGGCGTGGTGGTCCAGATCACGATCCAGCCCGGCTTCGCGTTGATCTGGTCGAACGGCACCTTGAAGGCGTGCGCCAGCTTGTCGGTCTCGGCAAACGGGAAGCCCACGTCGATCGACAGGTCGACCTTGTCCTTGTACTCGACTTCCGCCTCGGCCAGCGCCGAGCCGCAGTCGAAGCACCAGTTCACCGGCTTCAGGCCGCGGAACACATAGCCCTTTTCCATGATCTTGCCGAGCGCACGCAGTTCGTCCGCCTCGTTGCTGTAGTTCATGGTCAGGTAGGGATGGTCCCAGTCGCCCAGCACGCCCAGTCGCTCGAAGTCCACCATCTGGCGCTTGATCTGCTCGGTGGCATACGCGCGCGCCTTGGCCTGGACTTCCTGCACCGGCAGGCCCTTGCCGAACTTCTTTTCGATCTGGATCTCGATCGGCATGCCGTGGCAGTCCCAGCCGGGCACGTAGACGGCGTCAAGCCCGCTCAGGCCGCGCGCCTTGATGATCATGTCCTTGAGCACTTTGTTGACGGCGTGGCCGATGTGGATATCGCCATTGGCATACGGCGGGCCGTCATGCAGCACGAACTTCTTTGCGCCCTTGCGCGCCGCGCGGATCTTCTTGTAGAGCTGCTTGTCCTGCCACTGCTTGACCCACTGCGGCTCGCGCTTGGGCAGGTCGCCACGCATCGGGAAGGGCGTGTCGAGCAGGTTGACGGGGTACTTGTTTTTCTCGGGCTTGGCGCGTTTGTCGTCGGACATTTTGATTCTCGAAGCAATTCGTTGGGCGCGCGGCCGACGTCAGGGCGGGGCGCGCGGGAAGACTGGACAGGGCAGGCGAACCGGACCCGCGCACACAGGCGGGCACCGGCCGCTAGCTAATTCGGTCGGTGGCGGAAGTGGCGAAGTCGCGGCCACCGGCGCCCTCGGCGCCTTCAGCTGCTCCCGGCGCGGTCAGGCCGAAGAACCCGCGCGCATCGGCGCTGTCCTTGGCGATCGCTGCGGTCAGGTCTTCCAGGTTGTCGAAGCGCGCTTCGTCGCGCAGCTTCTTCATGAACTCGACCCGTACCAGCTTGCCGTACAGGCTTTCGTTGAAGTCAAAGAGGTGGACTTCCAGCAGCACACGGCCGGCGTCCTCGATGGTCGGGCGCACGCCGATGCTGGCCACGCCGGGCAGCGGGTGGTCGGCAATGCCGTGCACCTGCACCACGAAGATGCCATTGACCGCAGGACGCTTGTGCGAGATGCGCAGGTTCAGCGTCGGGAAGCCCAGGTCACGGCCCAGCTTGCGGCCATGGATCACGTGGCCGCTGATGGCATAACCGTGGCCCAGCAGGCGCCGTGCGTGCTCAAGGTCGCCATCGGCCAGTGCCTGGCGCACCGCCGAACTGGAAATGCGGATGCCGCCTTCGGAGACCGAGCCCATCTGCTCGACATCGAAGCCGTAGCGGCGACCGGCGTCCTGCAGGTAGGCGAAGTCGCCGGCGCGTTTGGCGCCGAAGCGGAAGTCGTCGCCGACCAGCAGCCAGCGCGTGTGCAGGCCATGCCACAGCACGTTCTCGACGAAGGCCTGCGGCGACTGGCCGGCAAAATGGGCGTTGAAGTGCTCGACCACCACCCGATCCACGCCATTGCGGCGCAGGCTTTCCAGCTTGTCGCGCAGCAGCGCGATGCGGGTGGGCGCCTTGTCCGGGGTGAAGAACTCGCGCGGATGCGGCTCGAAGGTCATCACGCACAGCGGCAGGCCGCGCGCGTCCGCCGCCGCGCGCGCACGCGCGAGCAGCGACTGGTGGCCGCGATGCACACCGTCGAAATTGCCGATGGTGAGCGCGCAGGGCGCCCGGCTCTCGGCGTTGGGCAGGCCGCGGAAGACTTTCACGGGGACGGCGGGAAATGTTTCGGGTAAAGCGAACATTATAAGGCGAATGGATCGGCTTGCTGCTGCCGGCGCCGCCGTGTGCACTAAGCTGCTGTTTTTGTGCCGCAACCGGCGCGCCCGGCATGGCGCGATGCGGCAAAAGGCGGCATGATATGCACCACTTGAGTGTCACTCCGGCGTCACATATGTTGAAATCGCCCGGGACACGCCATTTTTCACCGCTTTCTTGGTTGCACCGCCCCGCTGAGTCCGCCATTTCAAGCCAGCCACTTTTGAACGCGCTGCCCAACCGGTTCCTGTCCCGGCTTCTCCCCCGTATCCTGCCGCAAGCGAGCGGCGAGCTTGATGTCGAGACCCGCGCCAAGCTGATGGCCATCGTGCACAAGAATGCGCTGACCGCCATCGTCGCTTCCGTGCTGCTGCCGGCCCTGACCACGCTGGGATTCTGGGACGAGGTCAGCCACGCGGCGCTGCTGGGCTGGTGCGCGATCATGTTGCTGCTGACAGCGGGCGGCCTGTGGTTCCATTTCGGCTACCAGCGCGACGGCGCGTCGATGAGCCGTTCCGCGCATACGCGCAAGTGGTGGAACAACATGCGCGTGCTGGCGCTGCTGACCGGGGTGACCTGGGGCAGCTCGGCACTGCTGCATTTGTATACAGGCTCGGTGGTGTTTTCCAGCGTGCTGTACCTGCTGACGCTTGGCGTGCTGGCCGGTGGCGCGGTATCGCAGGCGCCGGTGCCGTCCAACCTGGTGTACGCCGGCGTGCCGATCCTGGTGCCCAACATCCTGATGGCGGAGTTTGCCTTCCCCGGCCATGGCGCCTATGTACAGGGCCTGCTGGTGATCTACGCGCTGATGCTGTCGCGTCATGCCTTCAACCTGCAGGGCACGCTGGTTCGCGCGATCCAGCTTGAAGGCGACAGCCGGCGGCTGGCCAAGCAGTTCCAGGAAGAAAAGGAGCGCGCCCTGCATGCCAGCGAAGAAAAATCGCGTTTCCTTGCCGCCGCCAGCCATGACCTGCGCCAGCCGGTGCATGCGCTGGTGATGCTGGTGGAGGCGCTGCGCGCGCGCAACCAGTCGTCGTCGCTGCATCCACTGGTGGAGCAGGTGGCGGCCGGCACGCAGACCATCGACTTGCTGTTCCGCTCGCTGCTGGACCTGTCCAAGCTGGAAGGCCGCAAGGTCCTGCCGACGCTGGAGCCGTGCGAACTGGGCGCGCTGATCAGCGATGTCATGAGCCAGTTCGCCGCCGACGCCCGCGAAAGCGGCCTGATGCTGACGCCGCGCGTGCCCGATGAGCTGTACGCGATGGCCGAGCCGGTGCTGCTGCGCCGCGCGCTGTTCAACCTGGTGCAGAACGCGCTGCGCTATACCCAGCGCGGCGGCGTGCTGGTGACCGCGCGCCAGCGCCGCAAGCACGTGCGGCTGGAGGTGTGGGATACCGGCGCCGGCGTCACGCCCGAGCACCTGCCGGAGATCTTCTCGCCGTACTACCAGGTCAACAACCCGCAGCGCGACCCGTCGCAGGGCCTCGGCCTTGGCCTGGCGATCTTCAAGGAGTGCGTGCGGCTGATGCGCGGCACCTATGGCGTGCGCTCGGTGCCGGGAAAGGGTTCGGTGTTCTGGTTCGCCCTGGCCCCGGTGCCGGCCGATACCGTCGCCAGCGTGCGCGCGATGCGCGCCATGGCGCAGGCCGAGGAAGCCAAGCCCGACCGGCTGCAGGGGACGGTGCTGGTGGTCGACGACGACAGCCAGATCCGCAAGGCGTGGATCGCGCTGATGGAAGCGTGGGGTATCGAGGTGGCCTGCGCCGCGCACGGCGCCGAGGCCGACAAGCTGTTCGCCAAGGGCCTGCGCCCGGACATTATCTTCTGCGACCTGCGGCTGCCGGGCAGCGAAAATGGGCTGGACCTGCTGGAGCGCTGGCAGAACACGCAGCCGCAGGCGCGCAGCGCGCTGCTGACCGGCGACCTGAAATCGGCCGCGCTGGCGGCGGCGGAAGAGGCGGGGTATTTCGTGCTGCCCAAGCCGGTCGACCCGGCGTCGCTGCGCATGTTGCTGCGGCGCTGGCTGCGTCCGGCTTAGACTGGGGAAGGGTTGGTTCGGGGAAGAATTGCAGAGCGGCGCCTTACTGGCGCAGCCGGAAACGCTCCATCCGCGACATCACCTGCATGCGGGTACGCACGCCCAGGCGCTGCAGGATCGCCGAGACATGCTCCTTGACCGTGTTCTCGGTCAGCCCGAGCCGGCGCGCGATCACCTTGTTCGGCAGGCCTTCGAGCACCAGTGCCAGCACGGATCCCTGGCGCGGCGTCAGGCCCAGCTCGGCCGGCGTGACGGGAATGCCGTGCGCCGGGCCGAACGACTGGGCCCGCCCGTTCAGCGCTTCATCGGTAGGGAAGGAGGTATCGCCCGCCAGCACCTTGCGCACCGCGGCGGTGAAGGCATTGGCATCGAGATGCTTGCCGACAAAGCCGCATGCCGACAGCGCGCGGGCGCGGCCGACGATTTCAGGCGTGGCTTCGGCAGACATGAAGATAAAGCGCGCCCCCGGGATGACGGTCTTGAACGACTGCATGGCATCGAAGCCGGTGCCGTCGTTCAGCCAGATATCGAGCAGCACGATATCGGGGCGCAACCCCTGCTGCAGGCTCGTCAGCGCTTCGCGGGCACTGCCGGCGGCGTGTACCGCAACATCCGGCATGACTTCGGCAAGAAAAGCCGTGGTGCCTGACAAGGCCATAGGATGATCATCGACCACCAACAACGTCGGTGCAGCGTTCGACATGCGAATTCCCGTCTAATTTCCCGTTTCGTCCTTGTTGTCACCCGCTCGTTGCGAGCACTGTGTCGATCAAACCATGCACAGGATTGGCGCGTGGACGTAGCGCCCACTCTAGCAGAGGGGGCGATGCGTCACAATCCATCAATCGGGGGTATACGGCCCCACCGTCACATGTTAGAGACATTGCGGCTTGTCCCGATCTGGTGAATTAAGCGCCTAATGGGTTCGCTTTACCGGAGTTTAGTGCCTTGCCTTGGTAGAATTGCGCGATGAAAAAAATTGTCATCTTGATTTCCGGGCGTGGCTCCAACATGGAAGCCATCGTCCGTGCCTGCGCGGGGGGCGGCTGGCCCGCCCGCGTGGCAGCGGTTTTGTCGAACCGGCCCGATGCCGCCGGGCTGCAATTCGCGCAGCAGCAAGGCATTGCCACCGGCGTGGTCGACCATCGCCAGTTCCCCGACCGTGCCTCGTTTGACGCCGCGATGGCCGAGGCGATCGATGCCCACGCCCCCGATCTGGTGGTGCTGGCCGGCTTCATGCGCATCCTGACGCCGGGCTTCGTCGACCGCTATGCGGGCCGGTTGCTGAATATCCACCCGTCGCTGCTGCCGTGCTTCCCCGGGCTGAACACCCACAAGCAGGCGCTGGACGCCGGCGTCAAGCTGCACGGCGCCACCGTGCACTTCGTCACTCCGGAACTCGACCATGGCCCGATAGTGATTCAGGCGGCACTTGATGTGCTGCGGTCCGACACGCCTGAAAGCCTGGCCGAGCGCCTGCTCGCCTGCGAGCACGAGATCTATCCCCGCGCCGTTCGCTGGTTTGTCGAAAACCGCCTGCAGTTGCAGGACGGCGTAGTCAACGTTATCAACCCGGCCGAGCCGCAATTGCTGATGGCCATCTCCGCCCATACCCCGGCGGCAGGAGTCCAGGCATGAGCCGCAACCAGGCAGGAAACCGTCCCAACCGCAGCGAGGGCCATGCGGCACCGCGCGGCAAGAGCAAGGGCAAGGGCAGCCCCATCCGCAAGCCCGTCAACGGCAATGCCGGCCGCGACGGCGCGCCGCGCATGCACGGTGGGCTGCATGCCACGCATATCCAGCATATCGACCGCCTGCTTGGCAAGGTCATGCTGTTCGCGCGCCCGGCCGATGCCGTGGTGAGCTATTACTTCCGCGAAAACAGCAAGCTGGGCCATCGCGAGCGCGGCATCATCGCCGAGGCCATCTATGCGGTGCTGCGCCGGCGCGTCGAGTTCGCGCAATTTGCCGAAAGCGGCACGGGCGCGAGCTCGCGCCGCCTGGCGCTGCTGGGCCTGGCGGCCACGCTGGGCCGCGATGTTCTGTCGCCCTTCCTGCACCCCGAAGAGGCCGAATGGCTGGACCGCCTGACCACGATCGAGCGCTCCAGCCTGGCTCCGCGCGTGCGCACCAACCTGCCCGAATGGCTGTACGACGAGTTGGTGCGCCGCCACGGCGAAGAATTTACCGCTGCGCTGGGCGATGCCTGGCTGCGTCCGGCGCCGCTTGACCTGCGCGTCAACCTCGGGAAGACCAGCCGCGACGCGGCGCTGGCCGAGCTGCAGACCGCCGGCCTGGGTGCCGAGCCGACGCCGATGGCGCCCGCCGGCATCCGCATGGCCGGCAAGCCGGCGCTGAACCAGTTGCCGATCTTCGTCAACGGATTGGTCGAGGTGCAGGACGAGGGCAGCCAGCTGCTGTGCAACCTGGTGGCACCGAAGCGTGGCGAGATGGTGGTCGACTTCTGTGCCGGCGCGGGCGGCAAGACGCTGGCGCTGGGCGCCGCGATGCGTTCTACCGGCCGCTTGTACGCCTTCGACGTGTCGGAAAAGCGGCTGGCCAACCTGAAGCCGCGGCTGGCGCGAAGCGGGCTGTCCAATGTCCATCCGGTCCTGATCGACTCCGAACGCGACGCCAAGATCAAGCGCCTGGCCGGCAAGGTCGACCGGGTGCTGGTGGATGCGCCGTGCAGCGGGCTGGGTACGCTGCGGCGCAACCCTGACCTGAAATGGCGCCAGACGCCGGAAGCGGTGCTGGAGCTGACCGCCAAGCAGAGCGCGATCCTTGACTCGGCAGCGCGCCTGGTCAAGGGCGGCGGCCGCGTGGTCTACGCGACCTGCTCCGTGCTCGAAGCCGAAAACGAAGCCATCGTGCGCGATTTCCTCGCCGCGCATCCCAACTTCCGCCTGGTCCCGGCCAGCGAGGTGCTGGCCGACCAGAAGATCGAAGTGCCCGCATTGGCCGCGGATAGCGGCATGTTCGCGCTGTATCCGCATCTGCACCAGACCGACGGCTTCTTCGCCGCGGTGCTGGAACGCACCAGCTGACGCCTGCGGCCGCCGCCCGTGCATGCAGCGGGCCGGCGGTCCAACCCCGAGTCTCCCCGATGAACGGTGAAACCTTGTCCGGCCTGGGCGGCGAGCTGAAGGCCTCCCATTCGATGTTCGGCAAGATGCTGGACGACCTGATCCGCGATGCCGGCGGCCCGGGCTTTTTCTGGCAACTGCTGGTGCTGGCAGGATGCCTCGCGGTGGCGTGGCCGCTGGGGCGCTACGTCGTGCGCCGGCTCGAGGCGCGCTACGCCAGCTCCAGTTTCTCGCTGCGCTTTGCCGCCGCCAGCCTGGAGCGGGCCATGTTCCCGCTGGCAGGGTGGGTGCTGGTGATGATCGCGCGCTTTGCGCTGGAGCCGCTGATCCCCATCAGCGTGCTGCGGCTGGCGCTGGTGCCGCTGTTCGGCATTACCGCGCTGAACGTCGCCTTCTATATCCTGCGGCGGGTCATGTCAGGCAGCGGGCAGCTGCACGGCATGCTGCTGCTGGTGGAGAAGGTGCTGACCACGCTGGTGTGGGTCGGCATGGCGCTCTATGTGGTGGGCGTGCTGTCGGACGTGGTCGGGTGGATGCAGGATGTGCGCTTCTCGATCGGCGGCAAGCAGAAGATCAGCCTCGCCGACACGCTGATGGCGGTGGTCTGGATCCTGCTGACGGTGCTGGTGGCGATGTGGTTCGGCTCCTGGCTGGAAGAGCGGCTGATGCGCTCGGCCAACCTCGACGTCAACCTCAAGGTGGTGCTGACCCGCATCTCCAAGGCCTTGCTGCTGCTGGTGTCGCTGCTGCTGAGCCTGTCGCTGGTCGGCATCGACCTGACCGTGCTGTCGGTGTTCGGCGGTGCGCTGGGCGTGGGCCTGGGCCTGGGTTTGCAGAAGATCGCCAGCAACTACATCTCCGGCTTCATCATCCTGCTCGACCGCTCGGTCAAGCTGGGCGACCAGATTACGGTGGACAAGTACACCGGCATCGTGTCGCAGATCCGTACCCGCTATACCGTGGTCCGCAACGGCGACGGCGAAACGCTGGTGCCGAACGAGCAACTGGTGGCGCAGTCGGTGCAGAACCATTCGTTCTCGAATACCAATGTGCGCGTGGCGACGCGCGTCCAGGCCGACTACAGCGCCGATCCCGAGACCGTGATCGCGCTGCTGACCGACTGCGTGCGCGACCTGCCGCGCGTGCTGCAGGAGCCGGAGCCGGCGGCCTTCCTGGTGTTGTTCGCCGACAGCGGCATCGAGTACGAGGTCGCCGTCTATGTCGCCGATCCGCAAAATGGCAAGCTTGGGGTGCAGTCCGCGATGAACCGCGCCATCTGGCGCACGCTGCGCGAGCATGACATCTCGATCCCGTATCCGCAGCGGGAACTGCGTGTGATGCACGAGGCGCCCATGCCGGGGCCAGGCGCGCCGAAGGCAAGTGCCTTGCCGGAAGCTGCCAACGCCACCTAGACTGTCACCTGAGCGTCACAAGTCTTGCAGGATTGAAGCGGGCGGCGAGTTCGGCACCCACGGAACGAAAACCGTTGCGCCCCGTCCAAATCCGGGAAATAGCGTATGCTTGCGCCTTCGCCAATCCGGTAGAATGCCGGGTTGTCGCGGGTTGAGACAATCCGCTCCCACATCAGACAACCGCCAGATTGCAGCGGTTCGTACCTTGTCCCGCCAGCCACGGCCGGCGCCAGACTCGCGTTGCCAGGGAGCCCGGAACGACTTCGGGTCCCGAGGCAAGCGCCATACAGCTATCGCAATCAATAGATTCGCAGCTATTTTTTCTGCGCGTTGTGTGCACCGGCACCGCCGGCCTGCACGGGAAAGTCCCTGTTTAACCGACGGAGAACAGTTTGTTCGACACTATTCTTGACTGGGCCGCCAACGGCCTTGCCAATTGGGCCTGGTGGGAGATCGTCATCTACACCCTGGTGGTGACGCATATCACCATCGCTGGCGTCACCATCTTCTTGCACCGCTGCATGGCGCACCGGTCGCTGGACCTGCACCCGATCGCCCAGCATTTCTTCCGCTTCTGGCTGTGGCTGACCACCGGCATGGTCACGCGCGAGTGGACTGCCATCCACCGCAAGCACCACGCCAAGTGCGAAACGGAAGACGATCCGCACAGCCCGCAGACCCGCGGCATCCGCAAGGTGCTGCTGGAAGGCGCCGAGCTGTACCGTGCCGAGGCCAAGAACAAGGAAACCATCGCCAAGTTCGGCCATGGCTGCCCCAATGACTGGATCGAGCGTAACGTGTATTCGCGCTTCGGCTGGCAGGGCGTCGGCCTGATGCTGATCATCGACCTGGCGCTGTTCGGCGTGATCGGCATGTCGGTGTGGGCGGTCCAGATGCTGTGGATCCCGATCCATGCCGCCGGCATCATCAATGGCCTGGGCCACTGGTGGGGCTATCGCAACTACGATTGCGAAGACGCGTCGACCAATGTGTCGCCGTGGGGCCTGATCATCGGCGGTGAAGAGCTGCACAACAACCACCACACCTATCCGACTTCGGCCAAATTCTCGATCAAGTGGTATGAGTTCGACGTGGGCTGGGGCTATATCCGCGCGATGCAGGCCGTCGGCCTGGCCAAGGTCAAGAAGACCCCGCCCAAGGCGCGCCTGGTGGAAGCCCGTCCGGTCGACCACAACACGCTGGAAGCCATCATCGCCAACCGCTATGACGTGATGGCGCGCTACGCCAAGGCCGTCAAGGGTGCGTTCCGCCAGGAACTGGAAAAGCTCAAGGAAGGCCGTGTCGCCGAGTACCGCAGCTTCAAGCCCGCCGGCAAGTGGTTCCACCGCGAGGAAACCAAGCTGGCAGCGCAGCAGCGCGAGCAGCTGGCGAGCATCGTCGAGCAGAACAAGGCGCTGCAGACCTTCGTCGAAATGCGCCGTGAACTGGCCGCCATCTGGGGCCGTTCCAACCTGACGCGCGAGCAGCTGCTGCAGCAGCTGCAGGCCTGGTGCCACCGCGCCGAGGCCAGCGGTATCCAGGCGCTGCACGATTTCTCGCTGCGCCTGCGCCGCTACGCCTGATACAATTCGGCCGCGCCGTATGGTTTGACAAAGCCCCGCCCATGGCGGGGCTTTTGTTTTAGATAAACTCCCCCATGTTCTGGCCGGCCGCACCCTGTTGGCGGAGGTCTAGAGGAGTACCAGGAGTACCAGGAGATGACCCCACAATCGATCAAGACCGTCGAGTTCGAAAAGCCGAACCTGGCGGATGCCGAAAACGCCACTGGCGGCAGCTGCGTGGCCCATGCCTGGGCCAAGGTGCCGCCGGTGCTGACGCCCGATGAGCGGCAGTCGCTCAAGGAACGTATCCGCCGCTTGCTGAAGGAACGCAACGCGGTGCTGGTGGCGCACTACTACGTCGACGCCGACCTGCAGGACCTCGCCGAAGAAACCGGCGGGTGCGTCTCCGACTCCCTTGAAATGGCCCGCTTCGGCCGCGACCACGAGGCCAAGACCCTGGTGGTGGCCGGCGTGCGCTTCATGGGCGAGACCGCCAAGATCCTGAGCCCGGAGAAGACCGTGCTGATGCCGGACCTGGATGCGACCTGCTCGCTCGACCTGGGTTGCCCGGCCGACGAATTTGCCGCCTTCTGCGACGCGCACCCGGATCGCACCGTGGTGGTGTACGCCAACACCAGTGCCGCGGTGAAAGCGCGCGCGGACTGGATGGTGACCTCGAGTATCGGGCTGAAGATCGTCGAGCACCTGCATGCGCAGGGCAAGAAGATCCTGTGGGCACCCGACAAGCACCTGGGCTGCTATATCCAGAAGCAGACCGGTGCCGACATGCTGTTGTGGCAGGGCTCGTGCCTGGTGCACGACGAGTTCAAGGGCATCGAGCTGGACCTGCTGCGCCGTGAATTCCCCAACGCCAAGATCCTGGTGCATCCGGAATCGCCGGAAAACGTGGTGTCGCAGGCCGATGTGGTCGGCTCCACCTCGCAGCTGATCGAAGCCGCGCAGAAGCTGGACGCAACCGAGTTTATCGTCGCGACCGACAACGGCATCCTGCACAAGATGCGCATGGCCGCGCCCGGCAAGCATTTCATCGAAGCGCCGACCGCCGGCAACAGTGCGACCTGCAAGAGCTGCGCGCACTGCCCGTGGATGGCGATGAACGCGTTGACCAATCTGGCAGAAGTGCTGGAGACCGGCCGCAACGAGATCCACGTCGACCCGGTCATCGGCGCCAAGGCGGTGACGTGCATCAACCGGATGCTCGACTTCGCTGCCGCGCAGAAGCGCAACGTGCGTCCGTCGTCCGACCTGGCGAAGGAACAGGCGCTGTTCCAGGGGATCGGTCCGGCATGAGCGTGAATCCGATTTTCGACCGCTATGGCGCGGCGCTCCAGGAAGCGCTGCAAGCCAATGTGCAGGCCGCCATTGCCGAGGATGTCGGCAGTGGCGACCTGACCGGCTTGCTGGTGCCGGCGGGCAAGTCCGCGCACGCGCGCGTGATCGTGCGCGAGCCGGCCGTGCTGTGCGGACAGCCGTGGTTCGACGCCTGCATGCGTGCGGTCGACCCGGCGCTGGAAGTGCGCTGGCTGCAGGAAGAAGGCGCGCGGATGGCGCCGGATTCCGTGGTGTGCGAGATCACCGGCCCGGCGCGCTCGCTGCTGACCGCCGAACGTCCGTCGCTGAACTTCCTGCAAATGATGTCCGGCGTGGCCACCGTGACGCGCCGCTATGCCGACCTGATCGCCGGCACCCGTGCGCGCGTGCTGGATACGCGCAAGACGTTGCCCGGCCTGCGCCTCGCGCAAAAGTACGCGGTGCGCATCGGTGGCGGCGAGAACCAGCGGCTGGCGCTGTACGACGGCATCCTGATCAAGGAAAACCATATCGCCGCGGCCGGCTGCATCACCGCGGCGATGCAGGCGGCGCTGGCGCTCGATACCGATGTGTCGGTGCAGGTCGAGGTGGAGTCGCTGGTTGAGCTGGAAGAAGCCCTGGCAGCCGGCGCGAAGTCGGTGCTGATTGATAACTTCACCGTGCCGATGATGCAGGACGCGGTGAAGATCAACCAGGGCAGGGCACTGCTGGAAGTGTCGGGTGGCGTCAATGCCGAGACCATCCGCACCTTTGCCGAGACTGGCGTGGACCGTATCTCGGTGGGCGCGTTGACCAAGGACGTGCGCGCGACGGATTACTCGCTGCGTATCATCGGCTGACGCATCGCCAGCGCAAGATCAAAACGGGGTGGAGCCCTCAGGCTCGCACCCCGTTTTTTGTTTTGTTGCTGCACGGCGCTCAGCGCTTGCGAGCGGCTGGCGGTTGCATCACCGTAGGCAGCGCCTTCGGCAGCGCATCCGGATAGTCCCGGCTGAAATGCAGTCCGCGGCTTTCATGCCGCGAGTACGCGCTGTCAACGATCAGCGAGGCCACCTCCACCAGGTTGCGCAGCTCCAGCAGGTCGCGCGTCACGCGGAAGTTGGCGTAGTACTCCGCGATTTCCTCGCGCAGCAGGCCGATGCGGTGCTGCGCGCGTTCCAGCCGCTTGCTGGTGCGCACGATGCCCACGTAGTTCCACATCATGCGGCGCAGTTCATCCCAGTTGTGGGACACCACCACTTCTTCGTCGGCATCGGACACGCGGCTCTCGTCCCATGCCGGCAGCGTGAGTTTGGGGGCGCCGGCCTTGTCCTTCAGGGCGATGTCTTCCGCCGCTGCGCGGCCGATCACCATGCATTCGAGCAGCGAGTTGGAGGCCAGCCGGTTGGCGCCGTGCAGGCCGGTGCAGGCGGATTCGCCCACTGCGTACAGGTTGCCGATATCGGTGCGGCCCGCGGTGTCGGTGACCACGCCGCCGCAGGTATAGTGCGCGGCCGGCACTACCGGGATCGGCTCGCGCGTGATGTCGATGCCCAGCTCCAGGCAGCGCGCGTAGATCGTCGGGAAGTGTTCCTTCAGGAAGGCTTCGGGCTGGTGGCTGATGTCCAGGTAGACGCAGTCCAGGCCGCGCTTCTTCATCTCGAAGTCGATCGCGCGCGCGACCACGTCGCGCGGCGCCAGCTCGGCGCGCTCGTCGTGCTCGGGCATGAAACGGGTGCCGTCGGGCAGCTTGAGCAGGCCACCTTCGCCGCGCACGGCTTCGGAAATCAGGAACGACTTGGCGTAAGGGTGGTACAGGCAGGTCGGATGGAACTGGATGAATTCCATGTTCGACACCCGGCAGCCCGCGCGCCACGCCATGGCGATGCCATCGCCGGTGGCGGTGTCAGGGTTGGTGGTGTACAGGTAGACCTTGCCCGCGCCGCCCGCGGCCAGCACCGTATGCGTGGCGGTGAGGGTGTGCACCGCGCCGGTGTTGTCGTCGAGCACGTAAAGGCCATAGCACCGGTTGCCCGGCAGTCCCATCTTGGGCGACGTGATCAGGTCGATCGCGAAATGGTCTTCCAGGATGGTGATGTTGGGGTGTTGCGTGGCCTGCTGCAGCAGCGTGCTGACCACCGCGTGGCCGGTGGCGTCCGCGGCGTGGATGATGCGCCGACGGCTGTGGCCGCCTTCGCGGGTCAGGTGGAAGCCCAGTTCGGCCTGCTCGTCGCGCGTGAAGGGCACGCCGCGGTCGATCAGCCACTGGATCGCCTCGCGCCCGTGCTCGACGATGAAGCGCGTTGCCTCTTCGTCGCACAGTCCCGCACCGGCAACGAGCGTGTCCTGCGTATGCTCGTCATGGCTGTCGCCGGAATCCAGCACGGCGGCGATGCCGCCCTGCGCCCAGTCGCTGGCGCCCTGGGTCATGGCGCGCTTGCTGAGGATGACAACCCGGTGGGTGTCGGCCAGTTGCAGCGCGACCGTAAGGCCGGCCAGACCGCTGCCGACGATGGCGACGTCGAAATTCATGGTGCGGAGAGAGCGCCGGAGGGCGCCAGGCGGATGGGGGAAACGGCAAAGTCTACACCGTGCGCGCCATACCGTGCACCAGTACACCGGGGCGGGCTGGGCGGTGATCGCGCCGGAAGGGTGCGGTGCCCGTAGTGCTGTGCCGAACGGCGCGCTTCTTGCCGTCTGTGGGTGCCAACGTCGCGCGCGCAGCGCTCGCAATAAAAACGAGCGAGCAACAAAAAGCCCCGCACAAAGGCGGGGCTTTTCGTCGGGATACCGGATCAATTACTTGATCTTGGTTTCCTTGTAAGCGACGTGCTTGCGAGCGACGGGATCGAACTTCATGATCTCCATCTTCTCCGGCATGGTGCGCTTGTTCTTGGTCGTGGTGTAGAAGTGACCGGTACCTGCGGTCGATTCCAGCTTGATTTTGTCGCGGCCGCCCTTGCTTGCCATGATGTGCTCCTAATTAGACTTCGCCACGTGCGCGCAGGTCGGCGAGCACGGAGTCGATGCCTTTCTTGTCGATCAGGCGCAGGCCGGCGTTCGAGACGCGCAGGCTCACCCAGCGGTTTTCGGACTCAACGAAGAAACGACGATTCTGCAGGTTGGGCAGAAAACGGCGCTTGGTCTTGTTGTTTGCGTGGGAAACGTTGTTGCCGACCATCGGCGCTTTCCCGGTCACTTGACAGACGCGTGCCATGAAGCACTCCTAAATCTTCTATTCGTGGACAATGTTCGCAACAGATCAACAAAAGGCGCGCGGGCCCGGACTGCAGCGGTTGAGACTTCAGTGAAACGTAAATTATAGACCGGAATCCCTCGGTGAATCAATGCCTTCTGTGCGTCACCGGAAGCGGGTGTTGTGTCCCGTTCAGCACTGTGCTGCATGCGTCACAGTCCAGGCAGGCATTCACAGGAGTCGGCCAATGAGCGGATTTCCTGCCCGGCAACGATGAAATGGTCGAGCAGGCGCACATCCAGGAGTTGAAGCGTCCGTGCCAGCTCGTGCGTCAGGTGCACGTCGCTACGACTCGGGGCAGTCGTGCCGGAGGGGTGGTTGTGCGCCACGATCACGCCGGCTGCATTATGCATCAGTGCCTGGCGCGCGACCTCGCGCGGATACACGGCAGTGCGCGTCAGCGTGCCCCGGAACAGTTCTTCGCTGGCAATCATGCGGTTGCGCGGATCGAGGAACAGGCACAGAAAGACTTCATGCGGCAGCGATGCCAGCGTCAGGCGCAGGTAGTTGTGCACCGCGGCGCGCGAGTCGAAGCCGGTCGGCAGCCGCAGCGATTCTGCCAGGGCACGCCGCGCCAGCTCGGGAATGGCCTGCAACTGCGCGTATTTGGCTGCGCCCATGCCCTTGATGCCCGCCAATGCACCCGGCTCGGACGCGAACAAGGCGGTCAGGGAGCCAAAGCGGTGCAACAGTTCGCGGGCGAGGTCGACGGCACTTTTGCCCGCTGCGCCCACGCGCAGGAACACCGCCAGCAGTTCGGCGTCGGAGAGGGCGGCGGCGCCGCATTCCAGCAGTTTTTCGCGCGGCCGCTCGCAGGCGGGCCAATTGGCAATGGTCATGGGCGTTCGGGGTTGGACCGCCGCCCGGAGGGCTGGAAGGGGGATACGGCTCCGGCGCGGCGGGCGATGGGCCAGTCGAATACAATACGGGTTGTTCGTGCGACACGCACACTCGTGTCCGTCCGCGTCGCGTTAGACGCATCGACCCTGGGAGAGTACTCCCACATGCTAGTGAAACGAAGCCCACCATAGCTTACGCCGCTAGCGCCTGCTCACTTTTCAGAGTTATCTGAGAAGCGTTGCTTGCAGTACTGGCTTACCAGCCAGTGCCCGCCCAAAGGCGCGAACCACGCCCTCGGGCGTGGCATTGTCCACTTTCTAAGAGTGGACAATGGCTTTACATGCCGAAGTTTGGCATCAAGTTTGAACGTGGCCACGTTGGCCACCAAACGCCAAGTGGGCGAATGTCATCTGCCCACAAGGCGGAGCATTTGCATTTCCGGTCCAGTCGGACCGGCAGGTAGGGTTCAGGCGGAGCGAAAGCTCTGCACGCTATGGTTCGGTCAGACACGTCCGCGAGGGCGCTTTGATAGAGAACCTGCTATGCGACTAGCAGTAGCCTAGGGAGACATGCGTCACTGGCAACGGTGGGGTATGAAGCTCTCCTGACAATGTAGCCCCCGTAAGGGTGCCAGAGGACCGTGAGGTCTTCTGGTAGAGACTCCGAGCAGCCATGGGGTCGAGGAGCTAGGCTGACTGGTATGGGTAACGGAAGTGAACTGCTGATAAACGTCGTGAGTATTGCGGTGCCAAAGCTGCTGACAGGCACTAACCAAAACGGTATTTGGTCGGTTGCTCCGCTGGACATTCGGAGCACGTCGTCACTAGACCATCGGCGAAGAGGCAGACCCTAACCCGGTCTTGTAGCGTGCAGGGAACGTGGTAAGCCCGTATGGCTGCCCGAGCGCAGTGCGGCTCAGGCAGGCGAACCGTAAGGAACGCTGTTGGCTGTGCGGGTATGGGAGGTTGGAGAAAGCGAACGCCGGGTTGTAATGATTCGGATAGGGGTTGAAACATCACCTCACGCGAAAGCGGGCAGACTTCCAACTGGTCTTTCGTCGCAGGACGACTGGCTAACCCGCTTGAAACCGAAATTTCTTACCCTGAGGGGCAATATGCCCCTCAGGGGGCATGTTGTCTCTGCGTTTTGGGGGAAGACCTCAAGATAGGAGAGCAGCATGGAAGCATTTATCCGTGAGGATAAATCTGCGCTCTCCGGCGCACCGCAACGCTGGGATGCCATCAATTGGCGCCAAGTGGAGCGGAACGTCCGGGCAATGCAGATTCGAATTGCGAAGGCAACACAGGAAGGGGACTGGCGCAGGGTGAAAGCCTTGCAACGGTCTCTGACCCGCTCGTTTTCCGCCAAGGCATCGGCGGTAAAGCGAGTGACGGAGAACCAAGGTAAGCGAACGGCAGGCGTCGATCGCGAACTGTGGGACTCGCCTGAAGTCCGGTGGGAAGCCATCGGACGGTTGAAGCGCCGAGGGTACAGGCCATCGCCATTGCGGCGGGTCTTTATTCCTAAGGCCAACGGGAAGGAGCGCCCACTAGGCATTCCGACCATGTTGGATCGAGCCATGCAGGCTTTGCACCTGCTGGCGCTGGAGCCGGTGTCCGAAGGGACGAGCGATCCGAATTCTTATGGGTTCCGGATCAATCGCTCCACGGCGGATGGCATGTCACAGCTGTTCGTCAACCTGTCCAGAGGGCACTCAGCCCAATGGATACTGGAGGCGGATATCAAAGGTTGCTTTGACCATATCAGTCACGACTGGCTGGAGCGCAATGTCCCGATGGACAGAGTCATCCTCCGCAAGTGGCTGAAGGCTGGCGTGGTATTTCAGGGCCAGTTTCAGGCGACCGAAGCCGGAACACCGCAGGGAGGAATCATCTCCCCGACTCTGGCAAACGTGGCGCTGAACGGGTTGGAACGACAACTGGTTGCTTCCTTCGAGAAGAAGCTGGGGGTCGCCAAAACGCGGAAGCTGAAGGTGAATGTTGTGCGCTATGCGGACGACTTCGTGATCACGGGCACTACGCCAGAGATCCTACAAAACGAGGTTAAGCCGTGGGTGGAGCAGTTCCTGGCGGTACGAGGGCTGACGCTATCAACGGAGAAAACGCGGATCGTCAACATAGCCGACGGCTTTGACTTTCTTGGGTGGAACTTCCGGAAGTACTCCGGAACACTGCTCATCAAGCCGAGCAGGAAGAACGTGCAGACGTTCTACCGCAAGGTGAAGGATGTCATCAGTGCCCACAAGACGGTGAAGCAGTCAGAGCTGATTCGACTGCTGAACCCGATGCTAAGAGGTTGGGCGCAGTACCACCGCGCCGTAGTGGCGAAGGCGGCCCTCAACCGTTTGGGGCACGACATATTTCGTGCCCTATGGCGGTGGGCCAAGCGGCGACATCCAGGCAAGAAGGCGGATTGGGTGCGGAAGAAGTACTTCGGCTCAGTCGGTCAGCGCAGCTGGGTGTTTGGCACCACAGTAGTGAAAGATGTCGATAGTGAGGTATGGGTTGAGTTGTACTCGCTCGCGAGCACGCCCATCCAAAGGCACAAGAAGGTCAGAGGGGATTACAACCCCTTTGATCCGGCGCAGGAGGTGTATGGTGAAACATTGCGACAGGAGCGGCTGCTTGACAGCATGGCGCACCGAAAGCAGTGGATCAAGCTGTACATGTCCCAGCGGGGCTTGTGTGCTCTGTGTCAGTGCAAGATGACCAAGGACACTGGGTGGCATGACCACCACATCGAGTACCGCGTACGCGGTGGCTCCGATGGTCTGAGGAACCGCGTGCTGTTGCATCCGAACTGTCACGTCCAAGTGCATAACCACGGGCTTTCTGTTGTAAAGCCGGTGCCATCGATTTGATGGTATTTTTGTGAAGGCTTGAGCCGTATGCGGGGAAACCCGCACGTACGGTTCTTAGGGGGGAGTGGGCCAGCAATGGCTTGCTCCTACCCTCCTCAGGTTGATCACCCATGAATTTGCAAACTTTCGCGTCGGAAGCCGACGGCGGCACGGCTGGCCGCAAGACTGTCCTGGCCGACTCTTTCCTGACCCTGCACTACAGCATCTCGCTCGAGAATGGCACCGAGGTCGTGAGCACCTTCGACGACAAGCCTGCCACGCTGCTGCTCGGCCAGGGCCAGCTTGCGCCCACGCTGGAGCAGGCGCTGCTGGGCATGCCGGAAGGCGAGCGCATGACTTACCGGCTCGCCCCGGAGCACGCGTTCGGGCCGCGCAATCCCGAACTGCTGCAATGGGTGTCGCTGGCCACGCTGCGCGAGAACAGCTCGTTCGAGGAAGACTACACCCCGGGCGACCTGGTCGAATTCAACGCGCCCGGCGGCGGCAAGTACGCGGGCGTGCTGAAAGAAATCGGCGAGACCGCGGCGCTGTTCGACTTCAACCATCCGCTGGCCGGGCAGACCATCCTGTTCGACGTGCAGCTGATCGGCATCCTCTGAGTGCGCCAACGTGCCGACTCCCGTCCAGATACGCAGCATGCCTGACCTGACCACCGCACCCGACGCCGAAATCCTGATGGCCCAGCCGCGCGGCTTCTGTGCCGGCGTGGATCGCGCCATCGAGATCGTCGAGCGTGCGCTGGCGCGCTTCGGCGCGCCGATCTACGTGCGCCATGAAATCGTGCACAACGCCTACGTGGTGGCCGACCTGCGCAGCAAGGGCGCGGTGTTCGTGCGCGAACTCGACGAGGTGCCCGCCGGCGCCACCGTCATCTTCAGCGCCCACGGCGTGTCGCGCGAGGTGCGCGAGGACGCCGCCGCGCGCGGCCTGCACGTGTTCGACGCAACCTGCCCGCTGGTGACCAAGGTGCATGTCGAAGTCAGCAAGATGCGCGCGGAAGGTTGCGAGATCGTGATGATCGGCCATCGTGGCCACCCCGAGGTGGAAGGGACCATGGGGCAGGCCAACGGCGGCATGGTGCTGGTCGAGACCGTCGCCGACGTCGCCACGCTGCAGATCGCCGATCCGACGCGACTTGCCTACGTAACCCAGACCACGTTGTCGGTGGACGAGACCCACGAGATCGTCGCCGCGCTGAAGGCGCGCTTCCCGCAGATCCGCGAGCCGAAGAAGCAGGACATCTGCTATGCCACGCAGAACCGCCAGGACGCGGTCAAGTTCATGGCGCCGCAGGTCGAGGTAGTGATTGTGGTGGGCAGCCCCAACAGCTCAAACTCCAACCGCCTGCGCGAGCTGGCGCAGCGCCTGGGTGTGCCGGCCTATATGGTCGACGCGCCGGAGCAGGTGCGCCCGGAATGGATCGCCGGCAAGCGCCGCATCGGCCTGACCGCCGGTGCCTCGGCGCCCGAGGCGCTGGCGCAGTCGATCGTCGACCGCCTGCGCGCGCTCGGTGCGCGCCAGGTGCGTGCCCTGGAGGGCATCGAGGAAAACATGGCGTTCCCCCTGCCGCGGGGTCTGATGCCGACCAGCGTCGCCGCCTGAGCGGCAGCGGGCACCAGGCCCGTATCTCCCCACGCTCATGAGCAAGGGCGCCGCGTAATGCGGCGCCCTTTTTTGTTTGCGCGTCTTCGGGCGCGCCATCATTCGAACTTATGACTTCCAATGCACATTATCGGTGCAGCACTATTGCGGCACGAATTACCAGCGTGTTTGGCAAATCAGACAAATAGGGGTAATCCCCGTAACTGGGGTTTTCCCTATTATGGTGCGGCGCTACATTCTGCACATTAGAGATCGGTGCATAGCATTTGAAATGAAATACCTAATTAATTAGGGTCCATTATGGGTGGCGCACCGCGCGCCTAATACCGCCAGCGGGCGGTGCGGGCACGATTCTTGTAAGTATGTGAGACGGTCCCGCCATGTGAGCGGGAATTGCCCCAATCTGTGCATTGGGGAAATTCCCTAGCTCATTTGACGGGTAAATCGGTCGACTTGTTGCGTCGCGTATTGCAACTGCAAAGAAAGGGGATACAATGCGCGCGTTTCAAATTGAAACTAAACAAAGGCGGTCCAGGGAAACGTCCGGGAGGCGTTGCAAATCCCTGTTTTTGTGAATCCTAGGAGATCACTCATGCAAATCACGTTTGCCAAGATTCTGCCGATCGCGGCCGCTGTGGCGCTGGTAGCGGCTTGCGGCAAGAAGGAAGAGAAGCCGGCGGATGCGGCCTCTTCGGCGCCGGCCGCAGCAGCCCCTGCCGCGGGCGGTGGCGAGGTCGTCGTCAAGATCGGCCACGCGGCCCCGCTGACCGGCGGTATCGCGCACCTTGGCAAGGACAACGAAAACGGCGCCCGCCTGGCCGTGGAAGAAGTCAACAAGACCGGCCTGGAAATCGGTGGCAAGAAGATCAAGCTGGAACTGGTCGGCGAAGACGATGCCGGCGATCCCAAGACCGGCACCGCCGTGGCGCAGAAGCTGGTCGACGCCAAGGTGGCGGCTGTGGTCGGCCACCTGAACTCGGGCGTGTCGATCCCTGCCTCCAAGATCTACAGCGATGCCGGCATCGTGCAGATTTCGCCGTCGTCGACCAACCCGGACTACACCAAGCAAGGCTTCAAGACGACCTACCGCGTGGTCGCTACCGACGCCCAGCAAGGCCCGGCATTGGCCAACTACGCTGCCAAGACCCTGCATGCCAAGAGCGTGGCGATCGTCGACGACGCCACTGCCTACGGCAAGGGCCTGGCCGATGAGTTCGAGAAGACCGCCAAGGCTTCTGGCGTGAACGTGGTGGCGCGTGAAGCCACCAACGACAAGGCCACCGACTTCAAGGCCATTCTCACCAAGATCAAGGGCAAGAAGCCGGACGTCATCATGTACGGCGGCATGGACGCGACCGGTGGCCCGTTCGCCAAGCAGGCCCGTGAACTGGGCATCCCTGCCAAGATCGTCGGCGGCGACGGCGTCTGTACCGACAAGGTGGCCGAACTGGCGGGCGATGCCGTGACCAACATCATCTGCTCCGAGGCCGGCCTGGCCCTGTCGCGGATGGAGAGTGGCGCGGACTTCGACAAGCGTTACCAGGCTCGCTTCAACGCGCCGGTGCAGATCTACGCACCGTTCACGTATGACGCGGTGATGGTCGTCGTCGATGCCATGAAGCGCGCCAACTCGACCGAACCGGCTGCCATCCTGGCCGAAATGCCCAAGACCAACTACAAGGGCGTGATCGGCAACATCGCCTTTGACGAGAAGGGCGACATGAAGGAAGGCACCATCACGCTGTACGAGTACAAGGACAAGAAGAAGTCCGTCCTCGACGTCGTGAAGATGTAATCTGGGCTTACCGGCCCATCCGAACGGCACCGTGAGTATTTTGCGGTGCCGTTCTTTTTAGCCTCGCCTAATGTAGAAGCATCCTTACCCTGGATGGAGCATGGCGGGCCGCTTACCAGCAATCCAACCTCAGCAACGTTACCCATCACCACATCATTGTCCCCCCCGGCATCCACACCATGCCGTCAGGTAAGGGACTGAAGCAGGAGTTTTCATGGATATCTTTATCCAGCAGATCGTGAACGGTCTGGTGCTCGGCAGTATCTACGCGCTGATTGCACTGGGCTACACCATGGTCTACGGCATTCTGGGGATCATCAACTTCGCTCACGGCGATGTCCTGATGATCGGCGCGCTGACCGCCCTGTCAGCGATTCTTGGTCTGCAGAAGTTTGCCCCCGGCTTGCCCGAATGGCTGACGCTGGTGATCGCGACATTGATTGCGATGCCGGTCTGTGCAGTACTGTCTTACTCGATTGAGCGTATCGCTTACCGGCCCTTGCGCAATGCGCCACGGCTGGCCCCGCTGATTACCGCGATCGGCGTGTCCATCATCCTGCAGACGATGGGCATGCTGATCTGGTCGCGCAACCCGCTGACCTTCCCGCAACTGCTGCCGTCGGAACCGATCGATATCGGCGGTACCGGAGCCACCATCACCGGCAAGGAAATGGTCATCATCGGCCTGGCCGTGATGGTCATGTCCGGCCTGCTGGCGCTGGTCAACCGCACCAAGCTCGGCCGCGCCATGCGCGCCACCGCCGAGAACCAGAAGGTGGCCGGCCTGATGGGCGTGAACCCGAACTTCGTCATTTCCGCCACCTTCATGATCGGCGCCACGCTGGCCGCGCTGGCCGGCGTGATGATGGCCACCAACTACGGCAACGCCCACTTCTACATGGGCTTTATCCCGGGCCTGAAGGCGTTCACCGCCGCAGTGCTGGGCGGCATCGGCAACCTTGCCGGCGCGATGGTCGGCGGCATGCTGCTGGGCCTGATCGAGGCGCTGGGTGCCGGCTATATCGGCGACCTGACCGGTGGTGTGTTCGGCTCGAACTACCAGGACGTCTTCGCTTTCATCGTACTGATCACTGTGCTCGTCTTCCGTCCGTCCGGCATCATGGGCGAACGCGTGGCGGACCGCGCCTGAGGAGAGCGAATCCATGAATACCCCGATTCCATCCACGGCCGCCGTCGCGGCCCCGACCAAGGTTCCGACCAAGACCCTGGCCGCGCTGATTGGCTTTTTGGTGATTGCGCTGTGCGCGCCGTTTATCGTCCAGACCCTGGGCGGCAACTACTGGGTCCGCGTGCTGGACTTTGCGCTGCTGTACATCATGCTGGCGCTGGGCCTGAACATCGTGGTGGGCTTTGCCGGCCTGCTTGACCTGGGCTATATCGCGTTCTACGCGGTGGGCGCCTACATGATGGCACTGCTGGGCTCGCCGCACCTGGCGAACCAGTTCGAGTGGATCCAGCAACTGTTCCCCACCGGCATTCACCTGTCGATGTGGTTCGTGTTGCCGCTGGCGATCCTGGTGGCCGCGACCTTCGGCGTATTGCTGGGGGCGCCAACGCTCAAGCTGCGCGGCGACTATCTCGCCATCGTGACGCTGGGCTTCGGCGAGATCATCCGGATCTTCATGAACAACCTGGACCGCCCGGTCAACATCACCAACGGTCCCAAGGGCATCACGGCGGTAGACCCGGTCCATATCTTCGGCTTCGACTTCTCGAAATCGCACGAGATTTTCGGGATGAAGTTCACGCCGGTGTTCATGTACTACTACCTGCTGGTGTTCCTGGTCATCGTGATCGTGTTCGTGTGCCTGCGCCTGCAGACCTCGCGCATCGGCCGCGCCTGGGTCGCCATCCGTGAAGATGAAATCGCGGCCAAGGCCATGGGCATCAACACCCGCAACATGAAGCTGCTGGCATTTGCCATGGGCGCGTCCTTCGGCGGTGCCTCTGGGGCGGTGTTCGGTGCGTTCCAGGGCTTCGTGTCGCCGGAATCGTTCACGCTTTGGGAATCGATCTACGTACTGGCGATCGTGGTGCTGGGCGGCATGGGCCATATCCCGGGCGTGATCCTGGGCGGCGTGCTGCTGGTGGGCTTCCAGGAGTTGCTGCGCGTGGTGGCCGAGCCAGTCCAGCATGGTCTGTTCGGCCACGTCGTTGTGGACGCGGAGGTCCTGCGCCAGCTGCTGTTCGGCCTGGCCCTGGTTGGCGTGATGCTGTACCGCCCGGCAGGCATCTGGCCGTCGCCGCGCAAGGAAGACCGCCCGGTGGTTCGCCGTGCGGGCAACGTGGGCCGTTTCTGACCAGGAGGACAACATGAGCAACAAGGATTTCCTCCTGTCGGTACAGGGGGTCAACAAGCGTTTCGGCGGCCTGCAGGCACTGTCGGATGTGGGCCTGCAGATCAAGACCGGCGAGATCTATGGCCTGATCGGCCCGAACGGTGCCGGCAAGACCACCTTCTTCAACGTGATCACCGGCCTGTACACCCCGGATGCGGGCGAGTTCGTGCTGGGCGGCAAGCCCTACCAGCCGACCGCCGTGCATGAGGTGGCCAAGACCGGTATCGCGCGTACGTTCCAGAACATCCGCCTGTTCGGCGAGATGACCGCGCTGGAGAACGTGATGGTGGGGCGCCACGTGCGCACCAAGGCCGGCGTGTTCGGCGCGATCTTCCGGCCGCCTTCGGTGCGCCGCGAGGAAGAGGGCATCGAGGACATGGCGCATGACCTGCTCGACTACGTCGGCATCGGCAAGTACGCCAACTTCACCGCACGCAACCTGTCGTACGGCCACCAGCGCCGGCTGGAGATCGCCCGTGCGCTGGCGACCGAGCCCAAGCTGCTGGCGCTGGACGAGCCGGCCGCGGGCATGAACGCGACCGAGAAGGTCGAGCTGCGCGGCCTGCTCGACAAGATCAAGAACGACGGCAGGACCATCCTGCTGATCGAGCACGACGTGAAGCTGGTGATGGGGCTGTGCAACCGCCTGACGGTGCTGGACTACGGCAAGGTGATTGCCCAGGGCCTGCCGCACGAGGTGCAGAACAACCCCGCGGTGATCGAGGCCTACCTCGGCACCTCGGCGCACTGATGGCGGGAGCAGAAGCAATGACACAGCCAGCAATGAAACAGACAGTACTGAAGATCTCCGGCCTGAAGGTCGCGTACGGCGGCATCCAGGCCGTCAAGGGCATCGACCTGGACATCCAGGACGGCGAACTGGTGACGCTGATCGGCGCCAACGGCGCCGGCAAGACCACCACCATGAAGGCCATCACCGGCCTGCAGGGCTGGGCCGGCGGCGACGTGGAGTACATGGGCAAGTCCATCAAGGGTGTGCCCAGCTACGCGCTGCTCAAGCAGGGGCTGGCGATGGTGCCGGAAGGCCGCGGCGTGTTCGCGCGCATGACCATCACCGAGAACCTGCAGATGGGCGCCTACACGCGCAACGACGAGGCTGGCATCAAGGCCGACGTCGACCGCATGTTCGGCATCTTCCCGCGCCTGAAGGAACGCGCCAACCAGCTGGCGGGCACCATGTCCGGCGGCGAGCAGCAGATGCTGGCGATGGCGCGCGCGCTGATGAGCCAGCCCAAGGTGCTGCTGCTGGACGAGCCTTCGATGGGCCTGTCGCCGATCATGGTCGACAAGATCTTCGAGGTCGTGCGCGATATCTCGGCGCAGGGCGTGACCGTGCTGCTGGTCGAGCAGAACGCGCGCCTGGCGCTGCAGGCCGCGCACCGCGGCTACGTAATGGAGTCCGGCCTGATCACCATGAGCGGGGATGCCAGCCAGATGCTGGACGATCCCAAGGTGCGGGCCGCCTACCTGGGCGAGTAAGCGGCGCTCCGCCGCTCACCTCCGACACCCCGCTGCCGCAAGAGGGGTGAGGGAGAGGGCGGGCGCTCGCAGGCGCAAGGCCTTTCCCCTTGCCGCGGGGCCCCGCGCGGGCCGGCTCTGGCCGGTGTGCGCGGGTTCTGCGGTGCTGGCCCTCTCCCTCACTCCTCTGCGGCGTCCATGGGTTGCCGCAAAGAAAAAAGCCTCGCGCAAGCGAGGCTTTTTGTCGTCTGGCGATCGCGGAACGATCAGGCCAGCTTCTTCAGCAGCGTGCGCAGCATGCCGATCATCTGGTCGATCTCTTCGTGCGTGACGTTCAGCGCCGGCATGAAGCGCAGCAGGTTGGCGCGCGGCGCGTTCAGCAGCAGGCCTTGCGGCGCCATGTCGCGGGCTTCTTCCACCAGTTGCGGGCCGATGTCCTTTTCCAGCAGCAGCGCGCGCAGCAGGCCTTCGCCGCGCTCGCCGCCCAGGCCGAATTCGGCCGACAGCGCCAGCAATTGTTCCTTCAGGTATTCACCCTTGGCCTTGACGTCGTCCAGGAAACCCGGCGCGGTCAGCTGCTCGATCACGGCGCTGCCGACCGCGGTCATCAGCGGGTTGCCGTTGTAGGTGCCGCCCTGGTCGCCGGCCTCGAAGCTGGCGACTTCGGCCTTGCACAGCAGCGCCGACAGCGGCACGCCGCCGCCGATGCCCTTGCCCAGCGTCATGATGTCCGGCTCGACGCCCGACAGCTCGTACGCGAACAGCGTGCCGCAGCGGCCGCAGCCGGCCTGCACTTCATCGACGATAAACAGCAGCTTGTGCTTGTCGGCCAGCGCGCGCAGGCCCTGCATGAACTCGCGCGTGGCGGGGATCACGCCGCCTTCGCCCTGCACCGGCTCCAGCATGATGCCGACGGTCTTGTCGGTGATCAGCTTCTCCACCGAGGCCAGGTCGTTCAGCTCGGCCTTGGGGAAGCCCGGCACCTGCGGCGCGAAGATGGTGTCCCAGCCGGCCTTGCCCGACGCGCTCATGGTGGCGAGCGTGCGGCCATGGAAGCTGTGGTCCATGGTGATGATCTCGTAGGCGCCGTTCTTGTGCTTGCGGCCCCATTTGCGCGCCAGCTTGATCGCGCCTTCGTTGGCCTCGGCGCCGCTGTTGGCGAAGAAGACCTTGTCGAAGCAGCTGTTGTCGGTCAGCTGCCTGGCCAGGCGCAGCATCGGCTCGTTGTAGAAGGCCGGGCTCGGGTTGATGATCTTCTTCGACTGCTCGACCAGCGCGTCGATCATGCCCTGGTTGGAATGGCCCAGGCAGTTGACCGCCCAGCCCTGCACGAAGTCCAGGTATCGCTTGCCGTTGTGGTCCGTCAGCCAGGAGCCCTTGCCCTCGGTGAAGACGAGCTCGGGCCGGTTGGTGATGTACATCAGGGATTGGACGGGAAACTCAGCAAATGCCATGGCGGACTCCAGGGGTCGGCTTTAAACGATGGACGGACAAGCAGGTAAAACGCGGAAAAACAAAAAGCCACGGGGGTTGCCCGTGGCTCGTTGACCTGAACAGACGCAGTCGACGGTCAGCCGCGCGGCACCCCAGTGGGGAGCGACGTACGGAAGCTGCGGCGTCGGTTGAAGGTCGTATGCATGCGGGCAAATATAAGGCGCATGTGCCCGGGTGTCAAAACGAATTTTGGCAGGCCCGGGCATTGTTGCGCTGAGGGAACGGCTGGCGGGCGTCAGGCCGCCGGAGTGGCCGGAGCCGATCCCGCCGGGTGCATGTCGGCCTCGGAGGTGAACGAGTCGGCGAAGAACGCGTCTTCGTGCAGCTTGCACTGACGGGTAAAGTCGCCGCGCGCGGCGTTGATCATCACCGGCGCCCCGCACGCGTAGACCTCGTGCCCCGACATGTCGGGGTGGTCGGCGATCACGGCCTGGTGGACGAAGCCGGTGCGGCCCTCCCAGTTGTCTTCGGGCAGCGCGTCGGACACCACCGGCACGTACTTGAAGTTGGGCAGGTCGCGCGCCCATTGCTCGGCGAGCGCGTGCATGTACAGGTCCTTGGGCCGGCGGCCGCCCCAGTACAGCGTCATCGGGCGCGTGATGCCGGTGTAGGCGGCATGCTCGACGATGGCCTTGATCGGCGCGAAACCGGTGCCGGAAGCCAGCAGGATGATCGGAGCCTCCGATTCCTCGCGCAGGAAGAAGCTGCCCAGCGGCCCTTCGAAGCGCAGGATGTCGCGCTCCTTCATGACCGGCTGGCCTTCCTTGGCGCCGAACACGTAGTCGGTGAAGGCGCCGCCCGGCATATGGCGGATATGCAGCTCGATCGGGCCGTCCTCGTGCGGCGGCGTGGCGATCGAATAGCTGCGGCGCTTGCCGTCGCGCAGCAGGAATTCCACGTACTGGCCGGCCAGGTACTGCATGCGCTCGGTAGCGGGCAGCTGCAGCTTGATGGCGATCACGTCGTCGGCCAGGCGCTCCAGCGAGGTCACGCGGCACGGCACCTTCTTGATCGGGATGTCGCCTGCGCCGTGGACTTCGCGGCATTCGATGGTGATGTCCGAGGCGGCGTTGGCGCAGCAGAACAGCGCGCGGCCCTCGGTCTTTTCCTGCGCGGTCAGTGCCGCCGGGGCGTGGTCGCCCTGCACGATGGTGCCTTCCAGCACGCGGCCCTTGCACGAGCCGCAGGCGCCGTTCTTGCAGCCGTAGGGCAGGCCGATGCTGTGGCGCAGGGCTGCGCCGAGGATGGTTTCGTCCGTAGCCACTTCGAACTTGTGGCCACTGGGCATGACGGTTACTTGATAAGCCATAATCGGTCTATGAGCCAAATTCAGTCGATGCTGCAGCCCTCGCGCCTCCCAGTCCTGCCGGTCCCCAGCCGTCGGCTGGGCCGTCCGCGCCTGTTGATCGTCGGGTGCGGGGATGTGGGGACGCGCTGCCTGCGAATCCTGTCGTCGCGCATGCGCGTGTTTGCCGTCACGTCGCAGCCGGCGCGCCGCGCCGAACTGCGCGCCGCCGGCGCGGTGCCGCTGGTGGCGGACCTGGACCGGCCGGCAACGCTGGCGCGGCTGCGGGGGCTGGCCACGCAGGTGCTGGACCTGGCGCCGCCGCCCGGTCAGGGCGAAGGCGATCCGCGCACACGTGCCTTGCTCGCCGCCTTGCGCCGCAAGGCCTGGCGGCAGCCTGGCAAGCCCGCCATTCTACCCGACGAGGCCCCGCCCCGCGCTGCGTTTGTCTACGCCAGCACCTCCGGCGTCTACGGCGACCGGCAGGGCGCACGGGTGTCCGAAGTCCATGCGGTGCGACCGCAGACGGCGCGCGCGCGCCGCCGCGTGGCCGCCGAGGGGACGGTGCGCGCCTTTGGCCGCGATGCCGGCTGGCGCACCAGCATCGTGCGCATCCCGGGTATCTATGCCGCCGAGCGGCTGCCGGTGGCACGGCTCAAGCGGGGCACGCCCGCGCTGGTGCCGCAGGACGACGTCTACACCAGCCATATCCACGCCGACGACCTGGCCCGCATCATGGTCGCCGCGCTGTTCCGCGGCCGCCCGCAGCGCGTGGTCCACGCCAGCGACGATACCGAGCTGCGCATGGCCGACTACTTCGACCTGGTAGCCGATCGCCGCGGCCTGCCACGCCCGCCGCGCATCACGCGCGGCCAGGCGCGCGAAGTGATCGAGCCGACGCTGCTGAGCTTCATGAGCGAATCGCGCCGGCTTGACAATCGCCGGCTCAAACGCGAACTGCGCCTGCGGCTGCGTTATCCCACCGTCGCTTCCTTCTTCGACGCCTGACCGCGCCTGTCCTTGGCACGCGCCTTGCTCGCTCCGAGCGCGCCTAACCCCTGTCTATACAGCAACACATCTGATGCCTCGGTGTGGTGCTGCCGGCACCAACAGTGCGCGGCAGCATCAACGTCGTCATTGATGAATCCCTGTCAAATGGCGATTCCCAAGGAAAAGTGACTGTCAGATCCTCCGTGGAAGCCCTACGTTGACTTGTATATACAGGCATTGTTTAATGCCCGAAAACGAGCACGCCACAAGCATGGCCTGCCGTCGACGGACACACCAAAGGAGCGTACCGATGAGGATGGAAAGCCGCATGCAGGGCAGGATTCAAAGCAGGGTTCGTGGCCGCAAGGCAATGCAGGCCGCGCTATTTGCCGCGGCTGTCACCATGGCCGGCGCCGGCCATGCGCAGACCACCAAGGTCACGCTCGGCATGAGCGGCTGGACCGGCTTCGCGCCGCTGACGCTGGCCGACAAGGCAGGCATCTTCAAGAAGAACGGCGTCGAGGTCGACATCAAGATGATCCCGCAGAAGGACCGTCACCTGGCGCTGGCCTCCGGTGCGATCCAGTGCGCGGCCACTACCGTCGAGACCCATGTGGCCTGGAACGCCAACGGCGTGCCCATCACCCAGATCGTGCAGCTCGACAAGTCCTATGGCGCCGACGGCCTGGCCGTGCGCGGCGATGTCAAAAGCTTTGCCGACCTGAAGGGCAAGACCATCGGCGTCGATGCGCCGGGCACCGCGCCGTATTTCGGCCTGGCCTGGATGCTGAAGAAAAACGGCATGTCGCTCAAGGACGTCAAGACCACCACGCTGTCGCCGCAGGCGGCCGCGCAGGCCTTCGTGGCCGGCCAGAACGACGGCGCCATGACCTACGAGCCGTACCTGTCCACCGTCCGCCAGAACCCGGACAAGGGCAAGATCCTGGCGACCACGCTGGACTACCCGATGGTGACCGACACGCTGGGCTGCGCGCCCAAGTGGCTCAAGGAGAACCCCAAGGCGGCCCAGGCGCTGGTCGACAGCTATTTCGAGGCGCTGGAGATGATCCGCAAGGAGCCGGAGAAGTCCAACGAGATCATGGGCGCCGCGGTCAAGCAGACCGCCGAGCAGTTCGCCAAGTCTTCCGCCTACCTGCGCTGGCAGGACCGGGAGGCCAACAAGAAGTTCTTTGCCGGCGAGCTCGCCAGCTTCAGCAAGGAAGCGGCGGGCGTGCTGATGGACATCGGCGTGATCCGCCAGGTGCCCGACGTGACGGCGTTGTATGACGCGCGTTTCCTCAAGTAAGCAGAGCAGTCGCAAGGAGGCGTGACGTCATGACGCAAGCCCATGTAGGTTCTTCGGCCCGCCCCGCGGCGGCGGGCGCCGCGCCCGGCGCAGCGCCCGCGCGGCGGCGCCATCCGTGGCTGTCGCCGCTGGTTCCGGTCGCGCCCAATGCGCGCTGGATGCTGGGGCTGTCCTTCTTCGTGCTGTTCTTCGGCATCTGGGCCGCGGTGACGCTGGGCGGCTTCGTGCCGCGCACGTTCCTGGCCGATCCGATGACGATGGCCAAGGAGGGCTTCATCCTTTTCACGGAGCACAATTTCATCGGCGACATCGGCATGACCGTCTGGCGCGTGCTCGGCGGCTTCGTGCTGGCCGCGGTGCTGGCCGTGCCGCTGGGCATCTTCATGGGCTCGTACAAGGCTGCCGAGGCGTTCTTCGAGCCGTTCGTCTCGTTCTGCCGCTACCTGCCCGCGTCGGCCTTCATCCCGCTGCTGATCCTGTGGGCCGGCATCGGCGAGACGCAGAAGCTGCTTGTGATCTTCATCGGCTCGTTCTTCCAGATCGTGCTGATGGTGGCGGTGGCCGTCGGTGGGGCGCGCAAGGACCTGGTGGAGGCGGCCTACACGCTGGGCGCCAACAGCGCCGGCATCGTGCGCCGCGTGCTGATCCCGGGCGCGGCGCCGGAAATCGCGGAAATCCTGCGGCTGGTGCTGGGCTGGGCCTGGACCTATGTGATCGTGGCCGAGCTGATCGGCTCGTCGTCCGGTATCGGGCACATGATCACCGACAGCCAGGCGCTGCTCAATACCGGGCAGATCATCTTCGGCATCATCGTGATCGGCTGCATCGGGCTGGTCTCCGACCTTGTCTTCAAGCGCGCCAACCAGCGCCTGTTCCCGTGGAGTTCGATCCAATGAGCGCACTGTCCATCCAGCAGGTCTCGCGTACCTTCGCCAACCCGCGTGGCGGGCAGACGCTGGCGCTGCAGCCGGTCGATTTCGAGGTGCGCGACAACGACTTCGTCACCATCCTGGGTCCGTCGGGCTGCGGCAAGTCCACGCTGCTGCGCATCGTCGCCGGGCTGGATACGCCGTCCACCGGCCGCGTGCTGCTCGACGGCCAGCCGGTGTCCGCTCCGGGTGCGGACCGTGGCATGGTGTTCCAGTCGTACACGCTGTTCCCGTGGCTGACGATCGAGCAGAACGTGCGCTTCGGCCTGCGCGAGCGCGGCATGAGCGCGGCCGACCAGAAGGAGCGCAGCGACTTCTTTATCCAGCGCGTGGGCCTGCGCGGCTTCGAGCACCATTTCCCCAAGCAGCTCTCGGGCGGCATGCAGCAGCGCACCGCGATCGCGCGGGCGCTGGCCAACGATCCCAAGATCCTGCTGCTCGACGAGCCCTTCGGCGCGCTCGACAACCAGACCCGCGTGCTGATGCAGGAGTTGTTGCTCGGCATATGGGAAGCGGCGCGCAAGACGGTATTATTCGTGACCCATGATATCGACGAGGCCATTTTCATGGCCAACCGGGTGGCGGTGTTTTCCGCCAGGCCGGGTCGGATCAAGAGCGATATCGCGGTCGACTTCCCGCATCCGCGCCATTACACCATCAAGACCTCCCCGGAGTTTTCCGCGCTCAAGGCGCGGCTGACCGAGGAAATCCGCGCCGAGGCGATTGCCGCGGCCGAGCACTGAAACGCCATGAACCACGCCGTCGGCTCCGCCACCCCTGCTTCCTCTCCCACCGCGCTCTACCAGCAGGTGAAGGAGTACATCGCCCGCCAGATCCAGAGCGGCGCGTGGCAGCCGGGCGACCGGGTGCCGTCGGAGCAGGAACTGGTGAACCGCTTCGGCGTGTCGCGCATGACCGTCAACCGGGCCCTGCGCGAGCTGTCGGAGCAGGGCCGGGTGGTGCGTGTCGCAGGCGTCGGCACCTTCGTGGCCGAGCACAAGCCGCAGTCGACGCTGCTGTCCGTGGTCAACCTGCAGGACGAGATCCGCATGCGCGGGCATGACTACGCCTGCGACGTGATCCTGGTCGAGCGGGTCTCGGCGTCGATCGAGGTGGCGGCCGCGCTGGAGCTGCATACCGGCGAGTCGGTGTTCCATTCGGTCTGCGTGCATCGTGAAGACGGCGTGCCGGTGCAGCTGGAAGACCGCTATGTGAACCCGCGCGTGGCGCCGGATTTCATCGGCCAGGACTTCAGTGCGACCCAGCCCGGCGAATACCTGTTGCGCCACGTGCCCTACGATCAGGTAGAGCATGTGGTCGATGCCATCGCCGCCACGCCGGAGCAGGCCGCGCAGCTGGAAATGCCGCCGACGCAGCCCTGCCTGATGCTGACCCGCCGTACCTGGACCAACAGTGTGCCGGTGACGTTCGTCCGTTGCCTGCATCCGGGCAACCGCTACCGCCTCGGCAGCCGCTTCCGCGCCGACGGCAATCCCGCTTTCGGCTGAGTCGCGCGTTACCAACCGCGAGGGTCAGCCACTGCTTCAATTTTTATCCTAAGCTGTATAGACAGGAACATACAAATGACTGCGAGCCAACACGACCAAGCCTCCCGCCCGCTGCTGACCTTGCAGCCGGGCCAAGTTACCCTGGCCGATCTGCGCCGCATCTACCGCGGCGAAGTGCGGTTGGCCATGGCCGATTCCGCCTGGGCGGGCGTGCGCGCGGCGCAGGCCACCGTGCAGGACATCATCGACGCCGACGCCGTCGTCTACGGCATCAATACCGGCTTCGGCAAGCTGGCGCAGACCCGCATCCCCAACGACAAGCTGGCGCAGCTGCAGCGCAACCTGGTGCTGTCGCACAGCGTCGGTACCGGCCCGGACCTGGCCGGGGACACCGTGCGTTTGATCCTTGCCATCAAGGCGGTCAGCCTCGCGCGCGGCCGCTCGGGCATTCGCCCGGAACTGGTCGAGGCGCTGCTGGCGCTGGCCAACCACGGCGTGACGCCGTGCATCCCGGCCAAGGGATCAGTTGGCGCCTCGGGCGACCTTGCGCCGCTGGCGCATATGTCATGCACGCTGATCGGCGTGGGCGACGTGCTGGTCGACGGCAAGCGCTTGCCGGCAGCCGAGGGCCTGGCCCATGCTGGCCTGAAGGCTTTCGAACTGGGCCCGAAGGAAGGCCTGGCGCTGCTCAATGGCACCCAGGTGTCGACCGCGCTGGCGCTGGCCGGCCTGTTCGCCGCCGAGGACACCTTCGCCGCCGGCCTGGTGGCGGGCGCGCTGTCGCTGGAAGCCATCAAGGGCTCGGTCAAGCCGTTCGACGCGCGCATCCATGAGGCCCGCGGCCAGGCCGGCCAGATAGCCGTGGCCGGCGCCGTGCGCACGATGCTGGATGGCAGCGAGATCGTCGATTCGCACAAGGCCTGCGGCCGCGTGCAGGACCCGTACTCGATCCGTTGCCAGCCGCAGGTGATGGGCGCGTGCCTGGACAACCTGCAGCACGCCGCGCGCATCCTGCAGATCGAAGCCAATGCCGCATCGGACAACCCGCTGGTGTTCCCCGAGCAGGGCGACGTGATCTCCGGTGGCAACTTCCACGCCGAGCCGGTGGCCTTCGCCGCCGACATCATTGCGCTGGCGATCGCGGAGATCGGCGCGATTTCCGAGCGCCGCCTGGCGCTGCTGCTCGATACCGGACTGTCGGGCCTGCCACCGTTCCTGGTGCGCGATGGCGGTTTGAACTCGGGCTTCATGATTGCGCAGGTGACTGCCGCGGCGCTGGCCTCCGAGAACAAGTCGCTGGCCCATCCGTCCAGCGTGGACAGCCTGCCGACTTCGGCCAACCAGGAAGACCATGTGTCGATGGCCACCTACGGCGCGCGCCGGCTGGGCGATATGGCGGCCAATACCGCGGTGGTGGTCGGCATCGAGGCGATGGCTGCGGCGCAGGGCATCGAGTTCCATCGGCCGCTGAAGTCGTCGCCGCTGGTGGAGCAGGAATTGGCCCGCATCCGTGCCCGGGTGGATTTTGTGGAGGGCGACCGCTACCTCGCGCCGGATATCGAAGCGATGAAGCAGTGGGTGGTGCAGGGCGATGCGGGCGCGGGTTGGCCGCAGGCGGTTCGTGAAATTTTGCCGACTAACGCAGGTTGATGCGCCTGCCCTCTCTCCCGGCCCCTCTCCCGCGAGCGGGAGAGGGGCGGGGGAGAGGGCCAGCGCTTCCGATTGCAATCACGTACCAAGTGGCACCAGCCTGAATTGATCGCGCCACAAGCGCCTTCGACGGAGAACAAAGACATGAACGCCAACGAAAACCAATTCATCCAGCGTGGCCAGCGTGAAATCCGCGCCCCGCACGGCACCCACCTGCATTGCAAGAACTGGCTGATCGAAGCCGCCTACCGCATGATCCAGAACAACCTGGATCCCGATGTGGCCGAGCGCCCGCAGGACCTGGTGGTGTACGGCGGCATCGGCAAGGCTGCGCGCAACTGGGAATGCTTCGATGCCATCCTCGACAGCCTGCGCCGCCTGGGCGAGGACGAATCGTTGCTGGTGCAGTCGGGCAAGCCCGTCGGCGTGTTCCGCACGCACCCGGACGCGCCGCGCGTGCTGATCGCCAATTCCAACCTGGTGCCGCACTGGGCCACCTGGGACAAGTTCAACGAGCTCGATCGCGCTGGCCTGATGATGTACGGCCAGATGACCGCGGGCTCGTGGATCTACATCGGCACGCAGGGCATCGTGCAGGGCACCTACGAGACCTTTGTCGAGGCTGGCCGCCAGCACTACAACGGCGATTTGTCGGGCAAGTGGATCCTGACCGCGGGCCTCGGCGGCATGGGCGGTGCGCAGCCGCTGGCGGGTGTGCTGGCCGGTGCCTGCGTGCTGGCGATCGAATGCCAGGAATCGCGCATCGACTTCCGCCTGCGTACGCGCTACCTCGACAAGAAGGCCACCACGCTGGACGAGGCGCTGGCGATGATCGACGAGGCCACGCAGAAGAAGGAAGCGATCTCGGTCGGCCTGCTCGGCAACGCCGCGGACATCGTGCCGGAACTGGCCAAGCGCGCGCAAGCCGGCGGCATGCGTCCGCATATCGTCACCGACCAGACCTCGGCGCATGACCTGGTCAACGGCTACCTGCCGCAAGGCTGGACCGTCGAGCAGTGGGAAGACACACGCAAGCGCGATCCCAAGTCGGTGGAAGCCGCCGCGCGGCCCGCCATCGTCAAGCATGTGCAGGCCATGCTCGACTTCCAGAAGATGGGCGTGCCGACGGTGGACTACGGCAACAACATCCGACAGGTCGCGTTCGACGAAGGCGTGCAGAATGCCTTCGATTTCCCGGGCTTCGTGCCGGCCTATATCCGCCCGCTGTTCTGCCGCGGCAAGGGCCCGTTCCGCTGGGTGGCGCTGTCGGGCGATCCCGAGGACATCTACAAGACCGATGCCAAGATGAAGGAGCTGTTCCCCGAGGGCAAGCACCTGCACCGCTGGCTCGACATGGCGCACGACCGCATCGCCTTCCAGGGCCTGCCTGCGCGCATCTGCTGGGTGGGCCTGGACGAGCGCCATCGCGCTGGCCTGGCCTTCAACGAGATGGTCAGGTCGGGCGAGCTGAAGGCGCCGGTGGTGATCGGCCGCGACCACCTGGACTGCGGCTCGGTGGCGTCGCCCAACCGCGAGACCGAAGCGATGCGCGACGGCTCCGATGCCGTGTCCGACTGGCCGTTGCTGAACGCGCTGCTCAATACCGCCGGCGGCGCCACCTGGGTCAGCCTGCACCATGGCGGTGGCGTGGGCATGGGTTTCTCGCAACACTCCGGCGTGGTGATCGTCTGCGACGGCACCGACGCCGCTGCCAGGCGCATCGAACGCGTGCTGTGGAACGATCCGGCCACCGGCGTCATGCGCCATGCCGATGCGGGCTACGACATCGCCATCGAATGCGCGCACGAGAAGGGCCTGAACCTGCCGATGGTGAAGCGCGCATGAGCACCGTGATGCCACAGCAATTCTCGCTCGCGGGCATCGACCCGACGCGCTGGAAGAACGGCGGCGGCAACACGCGCGAGATCGCGGTGTGGCCGCCGGGCGCCGGCATGGATGACTTTGTCTGGCGCCTGAGCGTGGCCGATATCGAAGCCGATGGCCCGTTCTCGGCATTCCCGGGTATCGACCGCCAGATCGTGCTGCTCGACGGTGCCGGCGTGATGCTGCGCGCCGACGACGGCAGCTTCAGCCACCGGCTGGTCCAGCCGGGCGCACCGTTTGCGTTTTCGGGTGACACCGGCCTGCAGGCGGCGCTGCTCGATGGCGCCACGCGCGACTTCAACGTGATGACGCGGCGCGGCCGCTGCCGCGCGCGCGTCGATGCGTTCCGCCACGGGTTTGCCGTCAGCACCGGTGACGATACCGTATGCCTGCTTGCCGTGTCCGGCACCTGGCTGGCACAGGAGGCGCAGCCGGCCGTCGCGCTGGAAGCGGGGCAGGGCCTGCTGTATGCCGCCGGCGAATCCGCTGGCTGGCAAGCTTTTGCACCGGGCGGCGACGATGCGCTGTGCCTGTGTGTCACGCTGGAAATGGAGTCCGACCAATGACGCTGCCTTCCGTACCCGGCACCGCCACCGCTGCCACCGCCGCCAGTGCCGATGGTGTCTGGCACAACTGCCACCTGCTGCCCGATGCCGATCCGGTGCGCGCCATCCGCGATGCCGCGCTCGTGGTCGAGCATGGCCGCATTGCCTGGCTCGGCGTCGCGGCCGACTTGCCGCAGGCTTACCGCGACCTGCCGCGCCACGACGCCAACGGCGCATGGATCACGCCGGGACTGGTCGATTGCCACACGCACCTGGTCTACGGCGGCCAGCGCGCCGACGAGTTCGCCATGCGCCTGGCCGGCGCGGGCTATGAGGAAATCGCGCGCGCCGGCGGCGGCATCGTCTCGACCGTGCGCGCCACCCGCGCCGCCGACGAAGACACGCTGTTCGCGCAGGCCGCCACGCGGTTGCAACCGCTGCTGGCCGAGGGCGTGACCGCCATCGAAATCAAGTCGGGCTACGGCCTCAGCCTCGAAGCCGAGCGCAAGCAGCTGCGCGTGGCCCGCCGGCTGGGCGAGCAGTTCGGCGTGTCGGTGCACACCACCTTCCTAGGCGCGCACGCGCTGCCGCCCGAGTACGCTGGCCGCGCCGACGACTACATCGACCTGGTGTGCAACACTATGCTGCCGGCGCTTGCCGAAGAAGGGCTGGTCGACGCCGTCGATGCCTTCTGCGAATCGATCGGTTTCTCGATCGCGCAGACCGAACGCGTCTTCGATGCCGCAGCGCGCCACGGCGTGCGCGTCAAGCTGCACGCCGAGCAGCTCAGCAACCTCGGCGGCGCGGCGCTGGCCGCACGCCATCGCGCGCTGTCGGCAGACCACCTCGAGCATCTCGATGAGGCCGGCGTGGCCGCGATGGCCGAAGCCGGCACGGTCGCGGTGCTGCTGCCCGGCGCGTACTATTTCCTGCGCGACACCAACCTGCCGCCGATCGCGCTGTTGCGCCAATACGGCGTGCCGATGGCGATCTCGACCGACCACAACCCTGGCACTTCGCCGGTGACGTCGCTGCTGCTGATGATGAATATGGCCTGTACGCTGTTCCGCCTGACGGTGCCCGAAGCGCTGGCCGGCGTGACCCAGCATGCGGCGCGCGCGCTGGGTGCGTCGGATCGCCACGGCAAGCTGGAAGCGGGGCGCACGGCCGACTTCGTGCTGTGGCGCGTCGATTCGCCGGCGGAGCTGGCGTACTGGTTCGGCCGCAATCCTGCTGCCGCGGTCGTGCGGCAAGGGCGTGTTTATCCGGCGCAGGGAGGCGTATCGGCATGAGCGCATCACAGCTCTTCGCAGACTGGGCCCTGCTGCCCGAAGGCTGGGCGCGCGACGTGCTGCTCGCGTGGGACGAGCAGGGCCGCCTGACCAGCGTGCAAGCCGGCGCCACTGCAAGTGCCGGCGTGCCGCGCGCAGCGGGCCCGGTGCTGCCAGGCATGCCCAACCTGCATTCGCACGCATTCCAGCGCGGCTTTGCCGGGCTGACCGAATGCCGCAGCCGCCCGCATGGCGACAACCCCGCCAGTTCCGATTCGTTCTGGAGCTGGCGCACGCTGATGTACCGTTTCGCGCAGCGGATCTCGCCCGACACGCTGGAAGCCATCGCCACGCAGCTCTACATCGAGATGCTGCGCGCGGGCTACACCAGCGTGTGCGAGTTCCACTACGTCCACCACGACGCCAACGGCAAGCCCTACGCCGATGCCGCCGAGATGTCGCTGCGGCTGCTGCGTGCGGCGCAGCGCACCGGCATCGGCATGACGCTGCTGCCGGTGCTGTACCAGACCGCCGGCTTCGGCGGCAAGCCGCCGCTGGCCGAGCAGCGCCGCTTCCTGCATGACACCGACGCCATGCTGCGGCTGCTGGAGCGCCTGTCGCCGGTGTGCGCGCAAGCCGGCGCACGTCTCGGGCTGGCGCCGCATTCGCTGCGCGCGGTGCCCGAACACAGCCTGCTGCATGCACTGTCGGGGCTGAAGGCGATCGACGCGCAGGCGCCGGTCCATATCCACATTGCCGAGCAGCAGCGCGAAGTCGACGACTGCATCGCCTGGTCTGGCACGCGCCCGGTGACATGGCTGTTCGATCATGTCGATGTCGATGCGCGCTGGTGCCTGGTGCACGCCACGCACATGGACTGGGATGAACGCCGCCGCCTCGCGCACAGCGGCGCCGTGGCCGGCATCTGTGCGACCACCGAAGCGAACCTCGGCGACGGCGTGTTCGAGGCGGCGCCTTACCTCGCGCAGCACGGCGCATGGGGCATCGGCTCAGACAGCCATGCCAGCGTCAGCGTGGCCGAGGAACTGCGGCTGTTCGAGTACGGCCAGCGGCTGGGCTTGCAGCAGCGCAACGTACTGGCCTCGGATGCCCACCTGCAGGTGGCCGATCGACTCTATCTGGAGGCCGTGGCAGGCGGCGCACGCGCCAGTGGCCGCGACGTGGCCGGGCTGGAACCTGGCCAGCAGGCGGACTTCGTGGTGCTGGACGGTGCGCATCCGACGCTGGCCGGCCTTGATGGCGCGCAGGCGCTGGCCACCCACGTGTTCGCCAACCACGGTCATGAGACACTAGCGGATGTCCGCACCGCCGGCCGCAGCCGCGTGCAGCATGGCGCGCATGCGCTGCAGGCCGAAGCGGCCCGGCAGTTCGTCGCCGCCCGCGCCGGCCTGCTGGCCGACTGAAACGCGACTGATTCGCGACTGATACGCGACGATTACAGGCACCGCCCAACGCATTGCACCAGAACATGTCCTTCTCCACCGATACCCCCGCCTTCACCCTGCATCGCGGCACGCGCCCGCTGCTCGTATCGATGCCGCACGTCGGCACGCACCTGCCGGCTTCGGTCTCGCAGCGCCTCACCGCCGAGGCCCGCACCGTGCCCGACACCGACTGGCACCTGGAACGCCTGTACGGCTTTGCCCGCGAGCTGGGCGCGTCCGTGCTGGTCGCCACGCATTCGCGCTACGTGGTGGACCTGAACCGTCCGCCCGACAACGCCAACCTGTATCCCGGCCAGGACACCACCGGCCTGTGCCCGGTCGACACCTTCGACAAGACGGCGCTTTATGCCGATGGCAGCAACGGCCCCGACGACGCGGAAATCGCCGCGCGCCGCGACGCGATCTGGCGCCCGTATCATGAAGCGCTGGCCGCGGAACTGGCGCGCCTGAAGGCCGAGCACGGCACCGTCGCGCTGTGGGATGCGCACTCGATCCGCTCGGCGCTGCCGCGCTTCTTCGAGGGCAAGCTGCCGGATTTCAATCTCGGCACGGCCAATGGCGAGAGCTGCGACGCGGGGCTGGCGAACCAGCTGCTCGAACTGGCGAGCGCTGTGCCCGGCCATACCGCGGTGCTCAACGGGCGTTTCAAGGGCGGCTATATCACGCGCCAGTACGGCAAGCCGCAGGATGGCGTGCACGCGGTGCAGCTTGAGCTGTCGCAGTGTGCGTATATGAGCGAGACATATCCGTTCGCCTATGACGAGGCGCGGTCGGCGGGGCTGCAGCCGGCGCTGCAAGGCATGCTGGCCACGGTGCTCGCGTTCGTCGAATCGCGGTAAGACAACTGGCGGGGCGCGTAAGGCATAAAAAAAGAGCCCGGCTCAGGGCCGGGCTCTCAGGCACGCCAACGAAGGCTTACTTCTTCACGACGTTCTTGTTCGCCTTGCTCCCCGTCGCCGCGTTGTACTTCTCCACATACTCCTCGAACAGCTTGCGGATCGCGCGGCCGATCTTGGCGTAATCAGCTTCATTGAGGTTGGCCAGTGACACCCGGCCAGACGGATGCCGCGTACCGAACCCGCGGCCCGGCAGCAACACCACGCCCGCCTCGTCGGCCAGCTCGAACAGCAGCTCGTTGGGCTCGACCGCCTCCATCACCCATTTGACGAACTCCGGCCCGATCGCCTTGCCGCCGAGCTGCTCGATATCGAGCAGCGTGTAGTAGTCGACCGCGTTCGGGTCATCGCCCTCCGGCGCAATGCCGATCTCGCGGTACAGCGCGGCCTTGCGGCTGCGGATCAGCCGCTTCATCGCGTTCTTGTAGTTGTCCGGCGTGTCCATCAGCGAGAACAGCGAGAACAGAACCATCTGCACCTGCTGCGGCGTGGACAGGCCAGCCGTGTGGTTCAGCGCCACGGTGCGGCTGTCGGCGACCAGGCGGTCGATGAACTTGAGCTTCTCCGGCTCGGTGGTGATCGAGCTGTAGCGCTTGTTCAACTGCTCGCGCTGCGCCTGCGGCAGCTTGCCGATCTGCAGGTCGAAGATATTGTCGCGGTGCGTGGCGATCACGCCCAGGCGCCAGCCGGTCGCGCCGAAGTACTTGGAGAACGAGTACACCAGGATGGTGTTCTTCGGGCACATCGCGAACAGCGAGACGAAGTTGTCGGCAAAGGTGCCGTAGACGTCGTCGGTCAGGATGATCAGGTCGGGGCGCTCTTCAATGATCGAGGCCAGGTATTCCAGGCTCTCGTCGCTCATGCGCACCGACGGCGGATTGCTAGGGTTGACCAGGAAGAAGGCCTTGACCTTGGGGTCGCGCAGCTTGTCCAGTTCCTTCTTCGAATATTGCCAGCGCGATTCGGGATCGGCGTCGACGGACAGCTCTTCCAGCTGGTAGTCGTTCAGTTCGGGGATCTCGATATACGGCGTGAAGATCGGCATGCCCAGCGCGATGGTGTCGCCGGCCTTGAGCAGGTGGTTCTCGCGGATAGTGTTGAACAGGTACGTCATCGCCGCGGTGCCGCCCTCGACCGCGAACAGGTCGAACTCGCCGATGAACGGATGGTCGCCGATCATCTCCTTGCGGATGTACTGGCCGACGATGGTCTCGGACAGCTTCAGCATGCGATCCGGCACCGGGTAGTTGCAGGCGAGGATGCCTTCGCACATCTCGTAGAGGAAGTCGCCGGCATTCAGGCCGAGCTGGTCGCGCACGTACGACACCGCACCGGCCAGGAACTTCACGCCCGGGGTGTCGGCGAATTCGCGCGCGAACAGGTCGAAGCGTTCCTCGATGCCATCGCGGCGCGGAAAGCCCCCCACGCCTTCGGGCATGTAAGAAAACGAACGCTCCGATTCACGCATGGCGAACAGGCCCAGCTGCCAGAAGCCGTGGCGCGGCACGGTGGCGAGGAAGTTGGGATTGCCGCGGCCCGCATTAAGCATCAGGCGTTCCGCATCGCTGCTGGCAAGCTTGATCAGCTCATCCTTCAGCTCGAACGGGGAAAGGCTGGCCAGCTTGGAGATATCGGGTTTGCTCATGGCTTGCTCCTGTGTAGACGCTTGTCGGGTTGGGCCGGCGGGCCGGAATGTCAGGTGGCGGCCCGCGCAGCGTGAAAGGCAGGGAAGGGCTATACGAGGCCCACCACCAGCGGCCCCAGCAGGGTCAACAGCACGTTGGCGAGGGCGTAGGTGATGGCGAAGGGAACGGTCGGCACCGGGCTTTCGGCCTTGTCGAGGATGCCGCCGAAGGCCGGGTTGGCACTGCGCGAGCCGGACAGCGCGCCGGCCAGCAGCGCGGCGTTGTCATACCTGAGCACGTAGCGGCCGAACAGCATCGTCAGGAACAGCGGCAGCAGCGTCACCACCGCGCCCAGGATGAAGATGGTCAGCCCGCTCTGGCGCAGCGTCGACACCGCCTGCAAGCCTGAATTGATGCCGACGATGGCGACGAACGCGGCCAGCCCGAAGTCCTTCAGCAGCTGGCACGCGGCGGTCGGCATGGCGCCGAACATCTTGTGCTTGGAACGCGCCCAGCCGAACACCAGGCCCGACAGCAGCGCGCCGCCGCCCGCGCCCAGCGTCAGCGGGATCGAGCCGACGCGCCAGACCAGGAGGCCGATCAGCAGGCCTACCAGCACGCCGGCGCCGAAGTAGACGAAGTCAGTCTTCTCGCTGGGCACCAGCTCGTAGCCAGCCATCCCGGCCGCGCGCTTGGTGTCGGCGGGGGTGCCATACAGCGTGATGATGTCGCCATGCTGCAGCTTCAGTTCGGGCAGCAGCGGCAGCGGGTGGTCATAGCGCTCGATGCGCTCGATATAGACGCCATGGCGCATGTCGCGCCCCACCATGTCGACGATCTCCGCCACGGTCTTGTTGTTCATGCCCTTGGCGGTGAACACCACGTTGCGCGACTGCATGACCGCGCCCATGCCGTCGGCGTCGGCCACTTCTGCCCCGATCAGCGCGGCCGTCGGCACGATCGCATCGCGGCGGCCGACCAGCAGTACCAGGTCGTCGTGCTGCAGCACGAGGTCCTGCGTGACTTCGAGCTGCTTGCCGGCGCGCTGCACCTTTTCCACGGTCACCAGGTCCTCGCCGCCGATCTCCAGTTGCGAGACGGTCTTGCCGGTAGCATCGTTCACGCGGTAAAGCCGGCCCACCAGGCGCGGCAGCGCGCCGCGCTGGCCCGGGCCGAACTGCGGCAGGCCGCCGTGCAGCTGCGCCTCGACCTTCTTGGCGTCAGTCTTCAGGTCCGACTTCATGAAGCGCGGCAGGATGTTCACGCAGACAATGATCGCACCCAGCGAGCCGAACACGTAGGTCACGGCATAGCCGATCGCCACGTTGGCCTGCAGCGTCTTGACCTGGTCGGGGGGCAAGCCCAGCTTGGTGATGGCATCGCCCGCCGTGCCGATGATTGCCGACTGCGTCATGCCGCCGGCGGCCAGCCCCGCGGCCAGGCCCTTGTCGAGATGGAACAGCTTGGCCAGCACCACCACCGTGACCAGGCCGCACAACGCCATGAAGACCGCCATCGCGATCTCGCGCAGCGAGCTGCGGTTCAGCGAGTTGAAGAATTGCGGACCGCTTTCATAGCCGACCGCATAGATAAAGACCGCGAACATCACGGCCTTGACGCCATTGTCGATCTCGACGCCGACCTGGCTGATCACCACCGCGGCGAGCAGCGAGCCCGCCACGCCGCCGAGCTGGAAGCGCCCGAAAGTAAGCTTGCCGATGGCGTAGCCGACCGCCAGGGAAAGGAAGAGCGCCGATTCGGGCGACTTCTGGAAAATGTCATGCAACCATTCCATCGAAGGCTCCTGAAGCGAGTGATGCGGATTGGGAGAGGAGGCGTTGCATCGTCTTGGGGTGGTGGTGGGTAATCGATGTGCGCGGCGGCATCGGTCCGGCTAGCGCGCCAGAGCGCCGGCCATTGCCACCGCGATGGGGCCCAGCAGCGGCAGCAGCACGTTGGAAATGGCGTAGGTGATGGTGTAGCCGATCACCGGCGTGCCGTTGCCGGCGGCATTGGTGAGCGCCATGATGGTCGGCGTGCTGCAATGCTGGCCGGCGACCGCGCCAAGCAGGATCGGGGTTTCCAGCTTGAGCCACCAGTGGCCGATCGCCAGCGAAACCGCCGCGGGCACGATCGACACCAGGATGCCCGCCACCGGCAGGATCAAGCCGTATTCGCGCACCAGCTTGACCGCATCCGGGCCAGCCGAGAGGCCCACCGCGGCAATGAACGTGGCCAGCCCGAAGTCCTTGAGGATCTCCGCCGCCGGCGACGGCAGCGAGCCCACCACCGGCGCGCGTGCGCGCAGCCAGCCGAAGATCAGTCCGGAGACCAGGCAGCCGCCGCCGGTGCCGAGCGTCAGGTCGGCCTGGCCCACCTTGACGCTGAACCCGCCGAGCAGCATGCCCAGCAGCACGCCGATGCCAAGGAACACAAAGTCGGTCTTGACCGTCGGCGTGACCACGTAGCCAAGCTCCGGCACCACGCGCTGCACGGCTTCCTGCGGACCGCTCAGCGTCAGCACGTCGCCCCGGCGCAGCACGGTGCTGGCAAGCGTTGGAATGCGATGCTCCATGCGCGTGATGCGCTGGATGTAAACGCCGCGCGCCAGCCCCACGTCGGCCACCTGCCGCAGCCGCGCAAGCGACAGGCCCGCGACTTCTTTGCGGGTGAGCAGCACTTCCTGCTCGGCCTGCACGGCGTCCATGCCGGGTTCGTCGGGCAGCTCGGTGCCGACATTGCGCGCGAAGTCGACCATCGCGTCGCGGCGGCCCACGGCCAGGATCACGTCGCCGACGCGAAGGATTTCCTCGGGCGCCGGGCGGAAGGTGTTGTCGCCGCGGCGGATGCGGCGGATGGTGACGCCAAGCTGTACGGTCCGCTCGGCCTCGATGACGGTCTTGCCGGCGAGGTGCTCGACGCGCAGCAGGCGACCCACCAGCAGCGGCAACGCGCTGCGCTGGTCCGCGCCCATGTCGTTCTCGCCGCCGAGCTTCTGCCACAATTGCGCGGCGGATTCGCGCAGGTTCACGCGCAGCAGCCACGGCGCGAGCTGGCTGGTGAGCAGGACGATCGACACCAGCCCGAACAGGTAGGTCACGCTGTACGCCGTGACGATGTTGGTCTGCAGCACGCGCACCTGCTCGGCCGGGATGCCAAGCCGCGCGATCGCTTCGGAAGCGGTGCCGATCACCGCCGACTCCGTGGCGGCTCCGGCCAGCAACCCCGCCGCCGTGCCCTGGTCGAGCCGCAGCAGCGGCACGGCGATGGCCAGCAGCGCGAGCAGCACGAACGCTTCCACCAGCGACAGCAGGCCGATGCGCCATTCGCGCCCGACATTGGCAAAGAACTGCGGACCGCCGGTGAAGCCCAGCGCGAAGATGAACACGGCAAAGGCCACGTTCTTGACGTCGTTATCGAGGTGCGCGCCGGATTGCCCGATCACCAGCGCGGCGATGAGCGTGCCGCAGATGCCGCCGAGCTGGAACGGGCCGAAGCGGATCGCACCGATTGCATGGCCAACCGCGAGCGCAAGGAACAGTGCGATTTCTGGCTGTCCTGCGAGCAGGGCGGAGAGCATTTCCATGGCGCGGCGGCGTGTCCTCGGGGCGGGAAAGACAATGACTGCGTATGCCACACCGACCGGCAAATGCAGCGTGAGGCATTATCCCCGCCCGTTTCGGGCCGGCGTACTGAAAGCTTTCTCCGCTGAATTAAGCGCGGTCGACATTCCGCGCGCGTGTCTGCCCGATACCCGTGAAGGGGGCAAGCGTGAGGGGAGAGGCAGCGTAGACCGCCTCACCCGAACGGGTGCGGCGGCACGGCAGGATGCGGCGCGTTCAGCGCCCGCCGGCGAGGCGGGCTTCAATATGCTTCGCGCGATCCAGTGAACCGGGGTGTGTGCTGAGCATGCTCGACTGCCCGCCGTCGAGCTGCGACATCTTGCGGAACGCGGAGGCCAGCGCCTGCCGGTTGGCACCGTTCTTGGTCAGCAGGTCGAAGGAATAGTCGTCGGCAGCGGTTTCCTGGCGCTGCGAAAACTGCGCGTTGACGAAGGTCTCGGCCAGTTCGCCGATCTGGGACGACGACAGTGCCGTCAGCGTAGCGATACTGGTCGATCCCAGCAGGCCGCGCGCAGCCGCGGTGGTATAGGCCACCTGCATCGCCGCCTTGGTGTGGCCCAGCGCCACATGGCCGATCTCATGGCCGAGCACGCCGCGCACCTCGTCGTCGGTGAGGAAGTCCATCAGCCCGCTGTAGACGCGCACGCAGCCATTGGCCATGGCCCACGCGTTGATGTCCTTGGTCACGTAGACCTTGGCATTGAGCGGCAGCCCGGTATTGCTCAGCCCGCTCATCACGTTCGCGAGCCGCTTGGTGTAGGTGCTGTCGGCCGCGGCAATGGTGTTCTTCTGGTCCATTTCCGCGCACGACTGGTCGGACAGCGTCTTGACGTTGGTGTCCGACAGCGTGGCCGCGGTAAACAGGCTGCCGCCGGCCTGGGTCAGGTTTTCCATATTGGCGCCGGCGCAGCCGGCCAGAAGGGTGGCGCAGGCTAGGGCGGAAAGGTGCAGTCGGCTCATGGTGGCTCCGGTGACAGGATGGCAATGCCAAGGATAGGAAGCCAGGCGCATCGGCACCAGTGGGCGACGTCCGACACAGCTTCAAACTCTGGCCCGCAAGGAATCGCAGGTATAAGCGAAGTGACGCGTTAGGCCGGTGGTGCCGAGATAATTTAGTACGTACAAAAAATAGGTTGTGTTCCGAATATTCGTAAGTACAATTAAATGCCGTGATCATTGAATTCGATCCCGCCAAGCGAGACCGGACTCTGACCGAGCGCGGGCTCGATTTCGCGCGGGCGGCGGAGGTTTTCGCAGGCACCCACTTCACTGGCGAAGATGCCCGTGACAGCTACCCCGAGCCCCGCTACATCACGGTCGGAACGATGGATGGCCGCATGGTCGTCCTGGTGTGGACGACGCGTGGCGAGGCCCGCCGCATTATCAGCATGAGGAAAGCCAATGAGCGGGAGCAAGCGCGCTACGTCCACCACCTGGGTTGATCCGGATGACGCACCGGAGCTAACCGACGAATTTTTCAGGCAGGCCGACTTGCTGAAGGGCGACAAGATCGTCAAGCGGGGGCGTGGCCGTCCGCGCGGCACCACCAAGACAGCCACCACCGTGCGGCTCGATGACGATGTACTTGAGGCTTTGAAGGCGAGCGGGCCGCGCTGGCAAACGCGGCTCAATATATTGGTTCGCGATTGGCTGAAGACGCACAAGCTCGACGAAATCGAGGTTTAAGGATGAGCCGGAGCCACCCCACATGCGGGCTTGCTTTGGAAGGGAATCTGGTGCCCGGGGTCGGACTCGAACCGACACGCCTTGCGGCGGGGGATTTTGAGTCCCCTGCGTCTACCTGTTTCACCACCCGGGCAGGTGTGACGGCATCGGAACCGATGCCGGGCTGAGCCGGCGATTATGCCGCAATTCCCCCCAACCGACAACCGGCCGCGAGGGCCATGGTAATGGCCCGGATAACTTTTGCGTGGCGAAGCCGGTTAGCATCGCCGTCACCGCGCACCACCGACGCCGCGCCAACTTGTCCAGACTCCGCACGCACCGACCGCCATGACCGACCATGCCTCGCTGGCGAGCCTCGCCAGCCTGCCCTCGCAAGACCCCGGCTTCTACGAGCGCGAATACAACAACCGCGCCAACGTTCCAGATAACCCGGCGCATATGGCGCGCTGGGGCGAGTGGTCGGCGCAGGTGCGCGAGCGCGGTGGCTTGATCGCGGACCTGAGCTATGCCGATGCGGGTTCGCGGCATCCGCAGGATGAGACGCTGGATTATTTCCCGGCGTCGGCGGATGGCGGGGCAGCGCCGCCGCTGCTGGTGTTTGTCCACGGCGGCTACTACCGCGCGCTGGACAAGCGCGACCACAGTTTCGTCGCCAGCGTGCTGCCGGCGCAGGGGGTGTCGGTGGCGGTGGTCAACTATTCGCTGGTGCCGTCGGTAACGGTGCCTGAGATCGTGCGGCAGGTGCTGCGCAGCGTGGCGTGGCTGTACCGGCAATCCGGCGAGCTGGGGCATGACCGGCAACGGCTGTTCGCCGCCGGGCATTCCGTCGGCGGCCACCTGGTGGCAATGCTGATGGCGGCGCGCTGGCCGCAGCTGGCGCAAGACCTGCCCGCCGACCTGATCAGGGGCGGGCTGTCGGTCAGCGGGTTGTATGACATGGAGCCGCTGCGCCGCGCCGCGTTCCTGCAATGCGACCTGCGGCTATCGGACGACGACGTGGCGAGGCTCTCGCCGGCCTACATGACGCCGGCCACTGCCGCGCCGCTGTCGCTCGCGGTGGGCGAACTGGAAGCGGCAGAGTACCACCGCCAGCATGCGCTGATGCGGGCGGCGTGGCCCGCCAACGTCGGCAGTCCGGCCGCGAGCGATCTCGTGCTGCCGGGCTGCCATCACTTCAACGTGCTCGATGGCTTCAATGATGCCGACAGCGCGCTGGTGCGCGCCGTCCTGCGCCTGACGGGCAGCTGAGCGTCGGGCTCAGCCCTCCAGCACGCGTAGCAGCGACGAGGTATCGTCCTTGCCCCAGCCGTTGGCCATCAGCGTGCGCAGCTGCGCCGAGGTGGCCTGCATCGCCGGCAGATCCAGGCCGATCTCCTCGGCGATATCGCGCGCCAGCCCGAAGTCCTTGTCGTGCAGCCGCGCCTCGATGCCTGCGGCGAAGTTGCGCGACACCATCTTGGGCCCCATCAGGTCGAGCATGCGGCTGCCCGCCATGCCCGTCGACATGGCTTGCAGCACGCGGCCGGTATCGACGTTCTGCGCCGAGGCAAAGCGCATGGCCTCGGCGATGCCTTCGATATTGACCACCTGCGCGATCTGGTTGCACAGCTTGGCGACCTGGCCGGCGCCGTTGTCGCCGATATGCGTGATGGTCGTGCCCAGCAGTTCCAGCAGCGGCAGCACGCGTTCCAGCACCTCGAGCTTGCCGCCGACCATGATGGTCAGCTTGCCGGATGCGGCGGCCGTGGTGCCGCCCGACACCGGGCAGTCGAGCGCCTCGAGGCCGCGCGCGGCCAGTGCCGCGGCGATGTCGCGCGTGACCACCGGCGAGATCGTGCTGTGGTCGACGCACACCGTGCCGGGCGCCGCGCCGTGGATCACGCCTTGCTCGCCCAGCAGGACTTCGCGCACGTCCTCGGACGAGGTCACGTTGGTGAACACGACGCTGGCGCCGCGCGCCGCCTCGGCGGGCGTGAAGAACGGCTCCGCACCCAGGCCGCGCGCGGCCTCTGCGGCTTCGGGGCGGCGTACGAAGGCGCGCACGGTGTGCCCGGCGGCGAGCAGGTGGCGGACCATGTGCGAGCCCATGGCGCCCAGGCCGATGAAGGCAACAGTGACGGAAGGGGTGGAAGTAGTGGTCATGATGCGATGCTTCCTTTCAGAAGGCCGGGTTCGGCGGGCGATGGCTACTTGTCGCCCGCATAGGCGAACTTGCCGTTGCGGATCACCCCCATCACGCGCGAACGCTGGTCGAAGCCCTGGTGGTCCTTCGCGTTCAGGTTCAGCACGCCGTTGGGGATGGTGAGATTGGTGGTGGATTCGAGCGCGTCGCGCATGGCGGCGCGGAATTCGCGCGTGCCGGGCTGGGCGCCGGTCTTGAGCGCGCGGCGCGCGGCGTCGTCCAGCAGCAGCCACGCGCCCCAGGCGTCGCCGGCAAACTGTGTCACGCTGTCGGCGCCGTACTTGCCCTCGTAGCGGTTGACGAAGTCCAGCGCGACCTTGCGCACGGGGTGGCTCTCGGGCAGCTGGCGCGCCACCACGACCGGCCCGGTCGGGAACAGCGTGCCTTCGACGTCCTTGCCACCCATGCGCAGGAATTCCCAGGTGGCGATGCCGTGGGTCTGGTAGACCTTGCCCTTGTAGCCGCGCTCGCCCAGCGTCTTCTGCGGCAGCACCGAGGGCGTGCCGGCGCCGGCGATCAGCACGGCGTCGGGGTTGGCGGCCATCAGTTTGAGCACCTGGCCGGTCACCGAGGTGTCGTTGCGCGAAAAGCGCTCGTTGGCGACCACCTTGATCTTGCGCACCTCGGCCAGCTTCGAGAACTCGCGCCACCAGCTTTCGCCATAGGCGTCGGCAAAGCCGATGAAGCCGACTGTCTTGATACCGTGGTCGCTCATGTACTCCGTCAGCACGGTCGCCATGTGCGAATCGTTCTGCGGCATCTTGAAGGCCCAGCGGCGCTTGGCGTCGGTCTGCGGCTCGACGATCGACGCCGACGCGGCCAGCGCCACCATCGGCGTCTCGCCCTCGGATACGGCGTCGAGCGCGGCCAGTGCGGTCGGCGTGATATTGGGGCCGACGATCACGTCGACCTTTTCCTCGGAAATCAGCTTGCGCACGTTGCGCACCGCCGCGGCCGGGTCGGAGCCGTCGTCGAGGATCACGTAGTGCGCCTTCTGGCCGCCCAGCGTCTGCGGCCACATCAGCACGGTGTTCTTGGAGGGGATGCCGATCGAGGCCGCCGGCCCGGTGGTGGACACGTCGATGCCAACGCGGATATCGGCCAGCGCGGCGGCGCTGGCGCAGAGCAGGGTGGCGAGTAGTGTTGCGGGTAGGGCGGTGGGCAGCAGGCGGGGCAACGCGCGGGGCAACGCGCGGGGCAACTTCGGCATCTTGTCTCCTCCGGTCTTATTTGTGACGGGAAGGATAGCCGAACTCCGCCTGCAAGGGCACGCGCGTCAGCGCACGCCCAGCCGCCAGAGCGTGGTCACCTCGGCCGACCGCGCCGCATGCAACGGATCGGTGGGGTCGGCGGCGCGCGGATGGCGCGGGCGGATATCGGAGCGGCCCAGCACCTTGAGCCCGGCGGCCTCGATCCAGCCTTCCAGCTGCGCGCGCGGGCGCAGGCCCAGGTGCTCGGCCAGGTCGGACAGCAGCAGCCAGCCTTCGCCGCCGGGCTCCAGGTGGTCGGCCAGGCCGTCGAGGAAGCCGCGCAGCATGGCGCTGTCCGGGTCATAGACGGCACGCTCGACCGGCGAACTCGGCCGGGCCGGCACCCACGGCGGGTTGCACACCACCAGTGGCGCCCGGCCTTCCGGGAACAGGTCGGCCTGCACGATCTCGACCGGGCCGGCGTAGCCGAGCTGGCCGATGTTCTCGCGGGCGCAGGCCAGCGCACGCGGGTCCTGGTCAGTGGCGACGATGCGCTTCACGCCGCGCCGGGCCAGCACCGCGGCCAGCACGCCGGTGCCGGTGCCGATGTCGAAGGCCAGCGCCTTCGACGGCAGCGGCTCGGCGGCGACCAGGTCGACGTACTCGCCCCGCACCGGCGAGAACACGCCGTACCAGGGATGGATGCGGTCTTCCAGCGCCGGGATCTCCACGCCTTTCTTGCGCCATTCGTAGGCGCCGATCATGCCCAGCAACTCGCGCAGCGACGCCACATAGGGTTCGCCTGCGGGGCCGTAGGCCTGTTCACAGGCTTCGCGCACATCGGGCGCGCGGCGCAGCGGCACGCTGTGGTCGGCCTCGAACGGCAGCAGCAGCATGCCCAGCGTGCGGGCGCGCTGCGATTGCGCCAGCCGGTGCAGGTGGAAGGCCTCGGTGGCGGAGCCGGGCGCGCCCTTGGCCTTCTGGCCCGGCCGGCTGGCCTTCTTGGGCTTGCGCTCGGTGCGCCGCGCCAGGGCGTTGAGCAGCTGGCGCGCGTTCTGGAAGTCGCCGCGCCACAGCAGGGCAGTGCCTTCGCAGGCGAGACGGTAGGCGGTGTCGGCGCTGGTGGTGTCATCGGCGACCACCACGCGGCGCGGCGGCGGGTTGCCGGCCTCGGAGCGCCAGGCGGCGCTGCGCTCGGTGCCGTCCTCGGTCCAGTGGATGCGGGGCAGTTCGCTGGTGGCTTCGCTCATGGGTTGGCTCATGGGTTGGCTCACAGCGCCTCCGGCCGGCGCGGCGTGACGGGAATGCAATGCATGTTGGGTTTGCTTCTTATATAGAGAGAGGCGGCGGGGTGCCGCCCTCAGAGTTCGTAGGCTTCGTGCTCGCCCGACATGGCCTGTTCGACCAGCTTGCGGTTCAGTGTCGGCGAGAACAGCTCGATAAAGGTGTAGACAAAGCTGCGCAGGTAGGCGCCCTGCTTGACCGCCAGGTGCGTCACATTGCTGCCGAACAGGTGGCCGGCGGAAATCCCGCGCAGGTTGCGGTCGCGCTCGGCATCATAGGCCACGCCGGCGACGATGCCCACGCCCAGGCCGATCTCCACGTAGGTCTTGATCACGTCCGCGTCGATCGCCTCTAGCACGATGTCCGGCTTCAGGTGGCGCAGCTCGAAGGCCTTGTCGATCTTGGGCCGGCCCGCAAAGTTGGGGTCGTAGGTGATCAGCGGGTAGCCCATCAGGTCTTCCAGCGCCAGGTGCTTCTTGTCCAGCAGCGGATGGTCGGGTGGCGTAATCACCATATGCGTCCACTGATAGCCCGGCAACGACACCAGGTTCTTGTCGTCGGTGATGCCTTCCGTGGCGATGCCGATATCGGCCTGGTCATGCAGCAGCATGTCGGCGATCTGCGTCGGGTTGCCTTGCTGGATCGACAGCCGGACCTTGGGGTAGCGCTTGGTGAACTCGCCGATCACCCGTGGCAGCGCATAGCGTGCCTGCGTATGGGTGGTGGCAATGGTGAAGTTGCCCTGGTCCTGTGCGGCATAGTCCATGCCGACCCGCTTCAGGCTCTCGACCTCCTGCAGGATCTTCTCAACGGAGGTGAGAATGCGCCGCCCCGGTTCGGTCAGGCTGCGAATCCGCTTGCCGTGGCGCGTGAAGATATCGACACCCAGCTCTTCCTCCAGCTCGATGATGGCCTTGGACACGCCAGGTTGTGACGTGTAGAGCGCTTTGGCGGCTTCGGTCAGGTTGTAGTTCTGCCGGACGGCCTCACGCACGAAGCGAAACTGGTGGAGGTTCATATAACTCGGGTCGTATAAACAAACAACTTCTTATTAGTTTGAGGTATGAGGCCAGTTTATTACGATTCTCGAACTTTGTTAATGAACGTCCTGCCCTCAGTGCGTCCGCTCGCAGCCCCCGGATTGTGATGCGAGCCTCACGGGCCAGGGCCCACCGAGTCCCCCATGTCGCTGGCCTATACCGTTTCCGGTCTGTTTGTAGGCGTCCTCGTCGGTCTGACCGGCGTGGGTGGGGGCTCGTTGATGACGCCGCTGCTGACGCTGCTGTTCGGCTTCTCGCCGGCCACCGCGGTCGGCACCGACCTGGCTTTCGCTGCGATCACCAAGGGTTTCGGCACCATCGCGCACCGCGCCCACGGCCATGTGCAGTGGCAGGTGGTGCGGCGCCTGTGCATCGGCAGCCTGCCGGCGGCGGTCGTGGCCATCCTGGTGCTCAAGAGCGCGGGTGAACTCAATGCGCAGTGGCTGCACGCGATCCGCGTGACCATCGGCGTGTCGGTGCTGCTGACCGTATTGTCGCTGCTGTTCCGCAAGCAGATGCTGGCCTGGCTCGAACGCAACCCGCGCTTCCAGCTGCATGGCCGTGCCCAAATCATCGCCACCATCGTGGTGGGCGCAGTGATCGGCGTGCTGGTGACGGTGTCGTCGATCGGCGCCGGCGCGGTTGGCGCCACGCTGATCCTGCTGCTGTATCCCCATATGAAGCCGGCCGAAGTCGCCGGCACCGATATCGCCTACGCCGTCCCGCTGACGGCGCTGGCAGGTCTGGGCCACGTGTGGCTCGGCACCGTCAACTGGAATTTGCTGCTAGCACTGCTGGTGGGTTCGATCCCCGGCATCTGGCTGGGCGCGCAACTGTCGCGGGCGCTGCCCGAGCGGCTGGTGCGCGCCGCCCTGGCGACCACGCTGACGCTGGTCGCCATCAAGCTCGTTTCCTGAATTCAACGAATACTGAACGGACCCCGCCATGTATCAGTACGACCAATATGACCAGCGCATCGTCAACGAGCGCGTCGCCCAGTTCCGTGACCAGGTGCGTCGCCGCCTGTCGGACGAGCTGACCGAGGAAGAATTCCTGCCGCTGCGCCTGCAGAACGGCCTGTACATGCAGCGCCACGCATACATGCTGCGCGTGGCGATCCCGTACGGCCTGTTGTCGGCGACGCAGCTGCGCAAGCTGGCCCATATCGCGCGCGAGTACGACCGCGGCTATGGCCACTTCTCGACCCGCCAGAACATCCAGTACAACTGGATGGAGCTGGAGCGCGTGCCCGACGTGCTGGCCGAGCTCGCCAGCGTCGAGATGCACGGCATCCAGACCTCGGGCAACTGCGTGCGCAACATCACCACCGACCACTTCGCCGGCGTCGCGCCGGACGAGTCGGTCGATCCGCGCGTGCTGGCCGAACTGCTGCGCCAGTGGAGCACGTTCCAGCCGGAGTTCGCTTTCCTGCCGCGCAAGTTCAAGATCGCGATCTCGGCCTCGAAAGACGACCGCGCCGTGGTGCAGATGCACGATATCGGCATCTACGCCTACAAGAATGCCGAGGGCGAAACGCGCCTGCGCATCCTGGCCGGTGGCGGCCTGGGCCGCACGCCGATCCTGGGCTCGATCATCAAGGACGACCTGCCGTGGCAGCACATGCTGACCTACGTCGAATCGGCCATCCGCGTGTACAACCGCTACGGCCGCCGCGACAACAAGTACAAGGCCCGCATCAAGATCCTGGTGAAGGCCATCGGCGTGGAGAAGTTCGCGCAGGAAGTCGAGGAAGAATGGCAGCACAGCAAGGACGGCCCGGCCACGCTGACGCAGGTCGAGTTCGACCGCGTGGCGCAGTACTTCACGCCGCCCGCGTATGAGAAGCTGGCCGACACCGACGCCTCGTACGAAAATCACCTGCTCGAAGACAAGGCGTTCGCACGCTGGGTCAGCCGCAGCGTGCACGGCCACAAGGTGCCGGGCTACGCCGCGGTGACGCTGTCGACCAAGCCGGGCCTGGCCTCGCCCCCGGGCGACGCCACCGACGCGCAGATGGAAACCGTGGCCGACCTGGCCGACCAGTTCGGCTTCGGCGAACTGCGCGTGGCGCACGAGCAGAACCTGGTGCTGCCGGACGTGAAGAAGCAGGACCTGTACGCGCTGTGGCAACTGGCCAGGAAGGCCGGCCTGGCCACGCCGAACATCGGCCTGCTGACCGACATCATCGCCTGCCCGGGCGGCGATTTCTGCTCGCTGGCCAACGCCAAGTCGATCCCCATCGCGCAGGCGATCCAGGACCGTTTCGACGACCTGGACTATGTCTATGACCTGGGCGAGATCTCGCTGAACATCTCGGGCTGCATCAACGCCTGCGGCCACCATCACGTCGGCAACATCGGCGTGCTGGGCGTCGACAAGGACGGTTCGGAGTGGTACCAGGTCACGCTGGGCGGCGCCCAGGGTAACAAGACCGCGCTGGGCAAGGTGATCGGCCCGTCGTTCAGCGCCGAGGAAATGCCCGAGGTGGTGACCCGCATCATCGACACCTTCGTGGCCAACCGCATCGAAGACGAACGCTTTATCGAAACCCTGTCCCGCATCGGCATCGCCCCGTTCAAGGAGCGCGTCTATGCCGACAAGCAGCCGCGCGAGCGCGCTGAAGCCTGAGGACCGGAGAGACTGAACATGGCAAAGATCATTCAACTGCAACGCGACGGTGCGAACGTCACCCCGGTGATCGTCGAAGACAACTGGACCGTGCTGCGCGCCACTGAAGAGCAACCGCTGACCGAGGAACTGGTCGCTGCTGCCGTGCAAGGCCAGGACGCCGTGCTGTTCCCGCTGTCGGTGTGGAAGGCCAATGAAGCGCTGCTGGCCGGCCGCGACGCGGCACGCACCGGCGTGTGGCTGGCGCCGGAAGACGAGCCGGGCGATGCCGCCGCGTACTTCGACCGCGTGTCGCTGGTGGCGGTGGACTTCCCGGTGTTCCGCGATGGCCGCGGCTTCTCCACGGCCTACCTGCTGCGCACCCGCTACAAGTGGGAAGGCCAGCTGCGCGCCATCGGCGACGTGCTGCGCGACCAGCTCAACTTCATGAAGCGCTGCGGCTTCGACGCCTTCGCGGTGCGCGCCGACAAGAACATCGACGACGCCATCAAGGGCTTCACCGAGTTCACGGTGACCTACCAGGCTTCGGTCGACGAGCCGCTGCCGCTGTTCCGCCGCGCCCGCACCGAAGATGGCGTCGTGCAACCGAAGGCCACGGCATGAGCACGGTGCTGAGCGATATTGCGGTGGTGGCAGACACGGGTGCCGGTTCAGTGTCCGGCCTGCGTCCGCCCGCGCTGTGGGTCGCGCCCGAATACACCGGCAGCATCGAAGCGCTGGAACAGAAGGAGCGCGAGCTGGGCGAGCGCCTGGCCGGCATCGCCGCGCGTTTTTTCCGCGCGCGCTTTGCCTCCAGCCTGGCCGCCGAAGACATGGTGCTGACCGATGCCATCCTGCGCGGTACCCCCGCCGTGCGCGCTGGCATCCGTGTCTTCACCCTGCAGACCGGGCGCCTGCACGCCGAGACCCTGGCGGTGCTGGACAAGGTGCAGTCGCACTACGGCTACAGCATCGAGCAGTACACGCCGGACGCCGAGGCAGTCGAGAACTACCTGAAGAAGCATGGCCTGAACGGCTTCTACGACAGCATCGACCTGCGCAAGGAATGCTGCGGCATCCGCAAGGTCGAGCCGCTCAACCGCGCGCTGTCGCACGCCGACGCCTGGCTGACCGGCCAGCGCCGCGAGCAGGCCGTGACGCGCGCCGAGCTGCCGTTCGAGGAAATGGACGACGCCCGCGGCATCCCCAAGTTCAACCCGCTGGCGGACTGGTCCGAGCCGGAGGTGTGGGCCTACCTGAAGCGCCACAACGTGCCGGTCAACGACCTGCACGCCAAGGGCTATCCCAGCATCGGCTGCGAACCCTGTACGCGTGCAGTGCGCGCGGGCGAGGACGTGCGCGCGGGACGGTGGTGGTGGGAGAGCAAGGACTCGAAAGAGTGCGGGCTCCACGAACAGAACATCAAGCATTGAGGCCGGTACAAAAATGGGCATCATGAACGACATCGCAGAAGCAGGGTTGACGCAAACGAGCAGCGTGGCGCACCTGTTGCAGGTACAGAACGACCATCTCGACCGCCTGGAAGCGGAATCGATCTACATCATCCGCGAGGTGGTGGCCGAGTGCCGCAACCCGGCGCTGCTGTTCTCCGGCGGCAAGGATTCGATCGTGATGCTGCACCTGGCGCTGAAGGCATTCCGCCTGGGCGAGCGCAAGATCGAGCTGCCGTTCCCGCTGGTGCATATCGACACCGGCCACAACTACCCGGAAGTCATCACGTTCCGTGACCAGCGCGTGGCCGAACTGGGTGCGCGCCTGGTGGTGGGTCATGTGGAAGACTCGATCAAGCGCGGCACCGTGCGCCTGCGCAAGGAAACCGATTCGCGCAACGCGGCGCAGGCCGTGACACTGCTCGAAACCATCGAGGCGCACAAGTTCGACGCGCTGATGGGCGGTGCCCGCCGCGACGAAGAGAAGGCCCGCGCCAAGGAGCGCATCTTCTCGTTCCGCGACGAGTTCGGCCAGTGGGACCCCAAGGCCCAGCGCCCCGAGCTGTGGAGCCTCTACAACGCCCGCATGGCGCAGGGCGAGCAGATGCGCGTGTTCCCGATCTCGAACTGGACCGAGCTGGACGTGTGGCAGTACATCGCCCGCGAGAAGCTGGCCCTGCCGCCGATCTACTATTCGCACCAGCGCGAAGTGGTGCGCAAGAACGGCCTGCTGGTGCCGGTCACGCCGATCACGCCCAAGCAGGACGGCGACGTCAGCGAAGTGCTGTCGGTCCGCTTCCGCACCGTTGGCGACATCAGCTGCACCTGCCCGGTGGCCAGCGTTGCCGATTCGCCGGAAGCGATCATCGCCGAGACCGCGGTGACCGAGATCACCGAGCGCGGCGCCACCCGCATGGACGACCAGACCAGCGAAGCTTCGATGGAGCGCCGCAAGAAGGAAGGCTACTTCTAAGCCGCACGCAGCAAAGGATCCAGACATGACTCACCAAGCAACCCACCAAGGCCTGCTGCGCTTCATCACCGCCGGCTCCGTCGACGACGGCAAGAGCACGCTGATCGGCCGCCTGCTGTATGACAGCAAGGCTGTGCTGTCGGACCAGCTGACCGCGCTGGCCAATGCCAAGAACAAGCGCACCGCCGGCGAGCAGATCGACTTCTCGCTGCTGACCGACGGCCTGGAAGCCGAACGCGAGCAGGGCATCACCATCGACGTGGCCTACCGCTACTTCTCGACCGCCCGCCGCAAGTTCATCATCGCGGATACGCCGGGCCACGAGCAGTACACCCGCAACATGGTTACCGGCGCGTCGACCGCGCACGCGGCCATCGTGCTGGTCGATGCCACGCGCGTCACCGTCAAGGACGGCCGCGCCGAGCTGCTGGCGCAGACCAAGCGCCATTCGGCGATCCTCAAGCTGCTGGAAATCCAGCACGTGATCGTGGCCGTCAACAAGATGGACCTGGTCGACTTCAGCGAGCAGACCTTCAACGAGATCCGCGCCGCCTACGCCGAACTGGCCGAGCAGCTGGGCCTGAAGGACGTGCGCTACGTGCCGGTCTCCGCGCTGCGCGGCGACAACATCGTGCACGCGAGCGACGCCACGCCGTGGTACCAGGGCGAGCCGCTGCTGCCGCTGCTGGAAGACCTCCCGGTGGAAGAGGCCGCGCCCGAGGACGACGCCGCGCTGCGCTTCCCGGTGCAGCTGGTGATCCGCCAGGACGGTTCGCAGTCGGACGACTTCCGCGGCTATGCCGGCCGTGTCGAGGCCGGCACCGTGCGCGTCGGCCAGAAGCTGCGCGTGCTGCCCGCCAACCGCGATGCCGTGGTGGCCGAGGTGCTGACGCCCAACGGCGCCGCGGAATCGGCCAATGTCGGAGACACGGTCACGGTGCGCCTGGCCGAGGACGTCGATGTATCACGCGGTGACATGTTCGTTGCCGCCGATGCGACCACGGCCTCCGCCAAGAAGCTGCAGGCCGACCTGTGCTGGTTCGACGACGAGTCGCTGAACCCGTCGCGCAAGTACGTGCTCAAGCACACCACGGCCAGCGTGTTCGCGCGCGTGTCGTCGGTGGATCGCGTGCTGGACGTGCATACGCTGTCGCACGAGACCGGCCGCCACGACATCCGCCTGAACGACATCGGTTCGGTGCAGATCTCGCTGCAGAAGCCGATCGTGTGCGATGCCTACGGCGACAACCCGGCGACCGGCGCATTCGTGCTGATCGACGAGGCGACCAACCACACGGTGGCCGCAGGCATGATCCGTGCGTTCTCCTGATCGGTAACGAACAGGAACGAGCGGACAAGGGGCAACAGATGGACAAGCAGGCGCAGAAGACCTACGGCAAGGTGTTCCTCATCGGGGCAGGCCCCGGTGCGGCAGACCTCATTACGGTGCGTGGTGCACGGCTTTTGGGCGAAGCCCAGGTGGTGCTGCACGATGCACTGGTGTCGCCGGAGATGCTGGCCTGGTGTCCGCAGGCCGAACTGGTCGAAGTCGGCAAGCGCTGCGGCCAGCGCTCCACCGCGCAGTTGTTCATCAACCGCCAGATCGTGGACCTGGCCAGCAAGTACGAACGCGTGGTGCGCCTGAAGGGCGGCGATCCGATGCTGTTCGGCCGTGCCGACGAGGAACTGCAGGCGCTGGAAGCGGCCGGCATCGAGTATGAAGTGGTGCCCGGCATCACCGCCGCGCTGGCGGCTGCGTCGGCCATCGGCAAGCCGCTGACCAAGCGCGGCGTGTCGCGCAGCGTGGCGTTTGCCACGCAGGCCAAGGCGGCGGACGGCGAGGGCTCGGCCGATATCGAAGCCGCGGTCAAGGCCGATACGCTGGTCTACTACATGGGCCGCGACCAGGCCGCTTCGATCGCCGCGCAGCTGATCGCGCACGGCAAGCCCGCGTCGACGCCGGCATGGGTGGTGGAAGCCGCCACCACGCCGCGCCAGCGCAGCCGCGAGTTCACGCTTGGCCGGATGGCGGCAGGCGAGGCCGCGGCCTGGATCGACCCGGTGCAGCCCAGCCTGCTGATGATCGGCGAGGCGCTGGCCGCGCGCGCCACCGAGTCGCCGCGGGAAGACGCCGGCACGACCGGGGTGCTCACCCCGCGCGCTGCCTGAGCCGAAGGCTCCGCGCCACAAAGACAAAGCCCCGTGCCGGTATGCCGGCACGGGGCTTTGTTCATTCGTGGATCCATGGGCCGCTCAGGGCTTTGCAGGATCCCCAGCCGGCAGCGACGCCATGCAGTAGGCCGCGATCGCATCCAGCACCGCATCGGACTCGCCGACCGCGGCCGCGCAATGGATCCGCAGGCCGGAATGGGCCTGCCGGCACTGGTCGAGCAGGGCCGGCAGGTCGCGCCGGATGTGGCCGCCCTGGCCGAAGAACACCGGCACCACTGTGACCTCGCCGACGCCGCCCGCGGCCAGTTCCGCCAGCGTATCCGGCAGCAGCGGCGACATCAGTTCCAGGAACGCCAGCCGCACCTCGCAGCCGGGCAGGGCGGCAACCAGCTTCTGCTGCAGCCGCTCGAACGGCTCGCGCCAGCGCGCATCGCGCGCGCCGTGCGCGAACAGGACCAGGGCACGATCGCTAGCTGCCATGGCCGTCCTCAGTGCCGGTCAACCCAGCGCAGGGCCAGCAGCGCCACCGTCAGGTAGAGCGTGCCTGGCACCAACGCGGAGATGATGGGCGGCCAGGTATGCAGCAGGCCGACGTGCGAGAACAGCGTATTCGACAGGTGGAACGACAGCCCCAGCATGATGCCGCCGAACACCTTCACGCCCACCGCGCCTGCACGCGCGTGCAGGTAGGCGAAGGGCAGCGCCAGCGCCACCATCACGAACAGCGTCAGCGGGTAGATCACCTTCTTCCAGAACGCGATCTCATAGCGCTGCGTGTCCTGCTTGTTGTCGCGCAGGTGGCGGATATAGCGGAACAGGTCGAGCGTCGACATCCGCTCCGGCGTCACCAGCAGCACCGACAGGATCTGTGGCGTCAATTCCGAGTGCATGGCCACGCGCGGGAATTTCAGCTGCTCGGCACGGAAATCCGGCGACAGGGCATCACGCGGCGGTGCGCTCCTGGCCGCATCGGCCTGCGGCATCAGCTCGGTGAAGCGTGTCTCGCTGACCCCTTGCAGCTCCCAGGCCTGGCTGCCCTGGTAGCGGCCTTCCTTGGCCACGCGGATCACGCGCAGCCGGTATTGCGGGTCGAACTCGTAGATGGTGATGCCGGTGATGGTCTGGTCCGGCCGCAGCCCCGCCACGTTGACGAAGCGGGTGATCTCGCCGCCGCCGGCCGGGTCCTGGTCGCGGTCCTTGACCCAGACGCCGGAACGGAAGCCCGCCGACACCGTCGCGCCGATCGCCTCAAGCTTGATCTTCTGCGCGTACTGCTCGGCGCGCGGGCCGATGAACTCGCCGAAGATAAAGGTCACGATCGCCAGCGGCACCGCCAGCTTGAACAGCGAGAACAGCGCCTGCCGAGTATTCAGCCCGGCGACGCGGAAGATGGTGAACTCGGACTGGCTGGCCAGCTGCGAGAACACGTAGATCGCACTGATCAGCACCGCGATCGGCAGCACCTCGTAGACCCGGGTTGGGGCCTGCAGCAGCACGTGGAACAGCGCCACCAGGGAGGTGTACTGGGCGTTGACATTCTCCAGCTCATTGAGCATGTCGAAGAACACAAACAGCGACAGCACCGCGAACAGGATGAAGGCGAACACGCCATAGACCAGCCGGCCGAAGTAGCGTTCGTAGACGCGCAGGATCCTCATGCCCGGCTCCCGCTGGTGGCGGCATTGCGCCGTTTCAGGCCGAACACGGCGCTCCAGCCGCCCAGGCTGCGGTTCTGCCGGTAGCGGAACAGCACCAGCGCCCCCAGGAACACCGTCAGGTGGATTGGCCACCAGGCCAGCCAGAACGGCATCGAGCCGTTGCGCACCCAGGATTGCGTCAGGTTGATCAGGTTGCTGTAGGTCAGGTAGATCAGCACCGCGAACACCAGCGGGGTATAGCGGCCCAAACGCGGGTTCACGTAGGCCAGCGGAATCGCGATCATCACGAAGTTAAAGGCCAGGATCGGCAGCGAGATGCGCCAGATCAGCTCGCCCAGGTTCTCGCGCGTGGGGTTGCGGATCAGCTCGATGGTGTCGCGGCTCTTGGGCGGCAGCTTGGCCTCGGACTCGGGCGGCTTGCTGTCCACCTTGACCGCATAGCGTTCGAACTCGACGATGCGGTAGTCGATCTGGCCGGGCGTGCCGGAATAGCGGCGGCCGTTTTCCATCACCACCATGCGGTCGCCGTTGGGCATGGTCTCGAACTTGCCCTGGTGCGCCAGCGCCACGCCGATCTTGTCGGCTTCGGAATTGGCGACGAAGACATTGCGCGCATGCTTCATGTCGGGGTCCATGCCCTCGATGAACAGCACGTAGTTGGCCTTGGCGGGTTCGATGAAGCGGCCGGCGGCGATCATCGACATCACCCCGCGCTGCTCGAAGCGGTCGCGGAACAGCGCGCTCTGCTGGTTGGCCCACGGCCAGGCGAACATGCCCAGCAGCAGCGCCAGCACGATGAAGGGCGCCGCGAACTGCAGCACCGGCTTGACCAGGTCGCGCAGCGAGATGCCGGCCGAGAACCACACCACCATCTCCGAATCCTTGTACCAGCGCGTAAGCACGATCAGGGTGGAGATGAACAGGGTGGCCGACAGCAGGATGGACAGGTAGCCGATGGTGGCCAGGCCGATCAGCATCAGCACGTCGTTGGGGCTGGCCTTGCCGCTGGCGGCCATCCCCAGGATGCGGATCACGAGCGACGTGAGCATGAAGGTCAGCATCACCAGGAACACCGCCCCGGCGGTGTAGGCGAGCTCGCGTCGCAGGGCTTGTTGAAGGATCATGCGGGTTCTGTTCCGGGCTGCCGGCCGGAGCGGGCGATGTGCCGTGCGAGGTGCCTGGCAGAACAGCGGGCTGGCAGCACAACTGGCTGGCAGCGTGACCGGGGCGTATCAGCGGCGGCAGGTCGCGGGGTAAAAATCGCGGATAATAGAGGCTTTCGTGTCTAACGAGCCCCTGGAAGGAAGCGCGATGGAATTTAGCACAAAAGCCCTGGATTGGAGTAAAGCCGGCCAAAATGGTTTCCTGGCGACCAAGACTGACTGCCTCGTGGTCGGCCTGTTCGAAGGCCAGAACCTGGCCGGCGTGGCCAAGGCGCTGGACACGGCCACCAAGGGCTTGGTGGCGCGGCTGGTCAAGCAGGGCGATTTCGAAGGCAAGCGCGGCACCCACCTGATGCTGCATGAAGTGGCCGGCATCGGTGCCGCGCGCGTGCTGCTGGTGGGCCTGGGCAAGGAAGCCGAGTTCTCGGACAAGGCCTTTGCCGACGCCGTGCGCACCGCGGTGCGTGCCTTGTCGTCCACGCGCGCCACCACCGCGCTGTGGTGCCTGGCGCAGCAGGCGCCGCAGCAGCGCGAGGTCTCCTGGGCCATTATCACCACCATCACGCTGGTGCGCGACGCCGGCTACCGGCTGCTTGAGCGTCATCCCGGCCTGAAGCGCGCCAATGCCAACGGCAAGCCCAACGGCGCCGACAAGTCGACGCTGCGCAAGGTCGTGATCGCGGTCGACAGCAGCGACGCCCGCGCCGCCACCCAGGCCGCGGTGCGCGGCACCGCCATCGCCAACGGCATGGAAGTGACGCGCGACCTGGGCAACCTGCCGTCCAATATCTGCACCCCGACCTACCTGGCCAATGCCGCGCGCAGCATCGCCAAGCGCCACAAGCTCAAGGCCGAAGTGCTGGGCCGCAAGCAGATCGAGTCGCTCAACATGGGCGCGTTCCTGGCAGTGACCAAGGGCAGCGAGGAGCCGCCGCAGTTCATCGTGCTGCGCTATGACGGCGCGGGCGCCAAGCAGGCGCCGGTGGTGCTGGTGGGCAAGGGCATCACCTTCGATACCGGCGGCATCTCGCTCAAGCCGGGCGAGGGCATGGACGAGATGAAGTACGACATGTGCGGCGCCGCTTCGGTGCTGGGCACCATCCAGGCCGTGGCGGAGATGGGCCTGAAGCTCAATGTCGTGGCCGTGGTCCCGACCTGCGAGAACATGCCCAGCGGCATCGCCACCAAGCCGGGCGATGTCGTCACCAGCATGTCTGGCCAGACCATCGAGATCCTGAACACCGACGCCGAAGGCCGCCTGATCCTGTGCGACGCGCTGACCTATGTCGAGCGCTTCAAGCCGGCCGCGGTGATCGACGTGGCCACGCTGACCGGCGCCTGCATCATCGCGCTGGGGCACCAGAACAGCGGCCTGTACTCGCGCTCCGACATGCTGGCCGACCAGTTGCTGCAGGCCGGCCGCCATGCCATGGATACCGCCTGGCGCATGCCGCTCGATGACGAGTACCAGGAGCAGCTCAAGTCCAACTTCGCCGACATGGCCAATATCGGCGGGCGCCCGGCAGGCAGCGTGACCGCGGCCTGTTTCCTGTCGCGCTTCACCGAGAAGTACGACTGGGCCCACCTCGACATCGCCGGCACCGCCTGGAAGAGCGGCGCGGCCAAGGGCGCCACTGGCCGCCCGGTGCCGCTGCTGACGCAGTTCCTGATGGACCGCGCGGCCTGACGGCCGCAGTCAGCCACCCCGGCAACGCAAGCAGCAAACGTCCATGACGCGCATCGACTTCCACAGCAACGTGCCGGACCTGCTCGGCTATGTCTGCCGTCTGGTCCGCAAGGCCTACGGCGCCGGCCAGAAGGTAGTGATCCACGGCACGCCGGCGCAGCTGGCGGACCTGGATGCGCGCCTGTGGACCTTTTCGGCGCTGGATTTCCTGCCGCATTGCGGGCTTGAACACCCCAATGCGGCGGTCACGCCGATCCTGCTGGCCGCCACCACCGAGGGCGTGCCGCACCACCAGTTGCTGATCAACCTGTCCGACCAGCCGCCGGCGCAATTCGCCAGCTTTGAACGCCTGATTGAAGTGGTGGGGTCCGGCGACGGCGCCCGCGAAGCCGGCCGCCAGCGCTACCGCTTCTACCGCGAACGCGGCTATCCGCTGACGCATCACGATATCGGCCAGCCCAAGGGAGACGCAGCATGAGCGAACGCACCACATCGCGGGTGATCCCGCGGCCCGGGCCCAACGACAGCATTCCACTGCTGACCGAGGTGGTCGACCTGCCGGATACGGAATCGGTGGCGCAGCCGCCTGCGGCTGCGCAGGCAGGCGTCATTGACACCTTCGGCATGGCCGAATCCGGCATGGTCATGCATGTCGGCGATACCGGCGAGCCTCAGTCCGAAGCACCGCCGCCGCAAGCCCCGGCGGCGCTGACCGATCCCGGCGAGGACGACCTGCGCGCCATGCGCAGCGAACTGCTGTCGCGCGTGATGCTGCGCTTCCGCACCGAATGGCCGCAGGTGGTCGAAGCCCATACCGAAGCCACGCTGCAGGCGCGGCTGGCACCGCTGACCGCGCAGCTGGCCAGCGAGCTGACGCAGTCGCTGGAGGCCAGGCTGGTGGAGTGGCTGGATGCAACGCTGGAGGAGATCGAGCGGACGCCGGGTGAAAATTGAGGGTTTCTCCCCACGTCCTCCACCAAGGTAAAAAAGCCTGCGAGAGATCGCAGGCTTTTTCACATCTGTCGGACTCCGTCAGTCCGTCACCGCACCCTTGCTGGCCGTCGATGCCAGCCGCGCAAATTTCGCCAGCACTCCGCGTGTATAACGCGGCGCCGGCGCCTTCCAGGTGGCACGCCGTTTCGCCAGCTCATCCTCCGGCACATTCAGCTGCAGCAGCAGCTTGTGCGCGTCGATCGTGATCGAGTCGCCTTCCCGCACCAGCGCGATGGTGCCGCCTGCCGCCGCCTCAGGCGCCACGTGGCCAACCACCATGCCCCAGGTGCCGCCCGAAAAACGGCCGTCAGTGATAAAGCCCACCGATTCGCCCAGCCCCTTGCCGATGATGGCCGAGGTCGGCGCCAGCATTTCCGGCATGCCCGGGCCGCCCTTGGGGCCGAGGTAGCGCAGCACCAGCACGTCGCCGGCGTTGATCTTGTCGGCCAGGATCGCGTCCATCGCGCTCTGCTCGTCCTCGAACACGCGCGCCGGGCCGGTGATGACCGGGTTCTTCAGGCCGGTGATCTTGGCGACCGCGCCTTCCTCGGCCAGGTTGCCCTTCAGGATGGCGAGGTGGCCTTCCTTGTAGAGCGCCTTTTCGATTGGCAGGATCACATCCTGGTCGGCGCGCGGGGTGTCCGGCACGTGTTCCAGTTCTTCGGCCAGCGTGCGGCCGGTAATGGTCAGGCAGTCGCCATGCAGCAGGCCGGCCTTCAGCAGGATCTTCATGACCTGCGGGATCCCGCCCGCCTTGTGCAGGTCGGTGGCCACGTACTGCCCGGACGGCTTCAGGTTGCAGATCACCGGCACCTTCCGGCGGATGCGCTCGAAGTCCTCGATGGTCCATTCGACTTCCGCCGAGTGCGCGATCGCGAGGTAGTGCAGCACCGCGTTGGTCGAACCGCCGGTGGCCATGATCAGCGCCACGGCGTTCTCGATCGACCGGCGCGTGATGATGTCGCGCGGCTTGATGTCCTTCTTGATCGCCTCGACCAGCACGCGCGCCGATTCGGCGGCGCTGTCGACCTTCTCCTGGTCCGGGTTGGCCATGGTCGACGAGTACAGCAGCGACATGCCCAGCGCCTCGAACGACGAGCTCATGGTGTTGGCGGTGTACATGCCGCCGCACGATCCGGTCGACGGGCAGGCGTTCTTTTCCACGCCCTCGAAGTCTTCCTGGCTCATGCGCCCGGCGGTGAATTCGCCCACGGCCTCGAACGACGACACGATGGTCAGGTCCTTGCCCTTCCAGTTGCCCGGCTTGATGGTGCCGCCGTAGACATAGATGCCCGGCACGTTGGTGCGCGCCAGCGCGATCATGCCGCCGGGCATGTTCTTGTCGCAGCCGCCGATCACGACCACGCCGTCCATCCACTGGCCCTGCGCCGCGGTCTCGATGCAGTCGGCAATGACCTCGCGCGAGATCAGCGAGTACTTCATCCCCTCGGTGCCCATCGACATGCCGTCCGAGATGGTCGGCGTGCCGAACACCTGCGGGTTGGCGTCCGAGGCCTTGATCGCGTCGATCGCCGCGTCGGCCAGGCGCTGCAGGCCGGCGTTGCAGGGAGTGATCGTGGAGTGACCGTTGGCGATGCCCACCATCGGCTTGTCGAAGTCTTCCTTCTTGTAGCCGAGGGCGTAGTACATCGAGCGGTTGGGGGAACGCGCCACGCCTTGCGTGATGTTCTGCGAGCGTTTGTTGAATGCCATGGTGGGTCTCCGGGGGAATGTCCGGCGCCGCGGGGTCGCGCGCTGTCACGCGGGCAGCCGATGTTGTGCCGGAAAGCATGCCCCTTGCATTTTGGAGTGTCAAATATATTATTTGCCCTCTATTGAGTCGAAAAACATATCAGGAGCCGGCTTGGACCTGCGTCAGTTGCGTTACTTCGTCACCGTGGCGGAAGAGTTGCATTTCGGCCGTGCCGCGCAACGGCTGTCGATGACACAGCCGCCGCTGTCGCAGCAGATCCAGGCGCTGGAGGAAGAGATCGGCGTGCCGCTGTTCGTGCGCACGCGGCGCTCCGTGGCACTGACGCCCGCCGGCGCGCAGTGGCTGCCCGAAGTGCGCCGGGTGCTGGCCGATGCCGCGGCGCTGCCCGGGCTGGCGCAGCGGCTGGCGCGGGGCGAACTGGGTTCGCTGTCGCTGGCCTTCGTCAGCACGGCCGACTACGGCATCCTGCCCGACCTGCTGCGGCGGTTCCGGGCGCGTCATCCGGAGGTGCAGCTGCAACTGCGCGAGGCCACCAGCGACGTCCAGCTCGAAGCACTGCTGGAGGGCACGATTGACGCGGGCCTGGTGATCCGGCCCCAGTTGCCCGCGATGCCGCACGGACTTGCCTACCTGCCGCTGGTGAGCGAACCGCTGGTGCTGGCCGTTCCCGACGGCTGGCGGCCGGCAGGCGGGCTCGCGCAGGGCGGCACGGTATCGCTGCAGGACGGGACGGTATCACTGCGCGATGCGGCATCCGAACCGCTGATCATCTTCCCGCGCCGAAGTGCGCCGGCGTTTTATGACATCATTACGGGCTACTATGCGCGCGAGGGCCTGGTGCCAGCGATCGCGCAGGAAGCCATCCAGATGCAGACCATCGTCAGCCTGGTGTCGGCCGGCATGGGCGTGGCGCTGGTGCCGGCATCGCTGTGCAACCTCCGGCGCACTGGCGTGTCGTACCTGGCGCTGCGCGAGTCCGGCCCGCAGATCGAGACCGGGCTGGCCTGGCGCGACGGCGGCGGCGCCGGCGTCGCGCCGGTGCTGCGGTCGTTCATCGAGATTGCCGGCGCTCTGGCCAACGAGGCCGCCGCGGCGCCGCGCTGAGCGCGCGGCCAGCCCATACAGACAACTTATTCACGCCAACATGCTGATCCATCCCCAGTTCGACCCGGTTGCCATCCACCTGGGCCCGCTTGCCATCCGCTGGTACGGGCTGATGTACCTGGCCGGGTTCATCATGTTCCTGTGGTTCGGGCGCCTGCGCATCCGCCAGCCGCATATGGCGGCCAAGGGCTGGACCACGCGCGACCTCGACGACATGCTGTTCTTCGGCGTGCTGGGCGTGATCCTGGGCGGGCGGCTGGGCTACGTGCTGTTCTACAAGCCGACGTACTACCTGGCGCACCCGATGGAGATCTTCAAGGTGTGGGAGGGTGGCATGGCCTTCCACGGCGGCTTTCTCGGCGTGATCGTGGCGATGTGGCTGTTCGCCAAGCTGCGCCGCCGCCACTGGATGGAGGTGACCGACTTCATCGCGCCGATGATCCCGTGCGGGCTCGCCGCCGGCCGCATCGGCAATTTCATCAACGGCGAGTTGTGGGGCCGCGCGACCGACCTGCCCTGGGGCATGATCTTCCCGCAGGCGGGCGACAACATCCCGCGCCATCCGTCGCAGCTGTACCAGTTCGCCGGCGAGGGCGTGGCGCTCTTCATCATCCTGTGGCTGTTCGCGCGCAAGCCGCGGCCGATGGGCGCGGTCTCGGGTGTGTTCCTAATCGGTTATGGCGCGTTCCGCTTTGCCGCGGAATTCGCGCGCGAGCCAGACAGCTTCCTCGGCCTGCTGGCACTGAAGATGTCGATGGGGCAGTGGCTGAGCGTGCCGATGGTGCTGGCCGGCATCGCCATGGTGATCTGGGCCTACCGCCGCCAGCCCGGCGCCGGCGCCCCGCAGCCGGCGGCCTGAGCGCAGGCGCCACCGCGGACTACCTGGCGGCCCGGCGCAGCGCGTCGATGCGCGCCTGCGTATGCGGGTGCGTCGACAGGAAGTCCTGGCCGCGATCCGGTGCGGCCTCCGAGGCTGGCGATGCCGCGCCGGCGTCCGCACGATGTTCCAGCTTGAGCAGCACATCAGCCAGCGCCGCCGGCGGCAGGCCGTTGCGCTGCATGACCTCGATGGCGAAGTCGTCGGCCTCGCGCTCGTGATCGCGTGAGTAGCGCAGCGTCAGCATGGCGGCCGGCACGCCGGCCAGCACCGTCGAGATATCGCCGAACAGGTAGGCCGACAGCGCGCCCAGCGCCGAAGCCTGGATCACCTGTTGCAGGCCGTGGCGCCGCGCCACATGGCCGGCTTCATGCGCCAGCACCCCCATCATGCCCGCGCCGGTGCCTGCCAGGCCGACCAGCTCGTCGGTGACGACGATGGTGCCTCCCGGCAGCGCCAGCGCATTGGCGCCGATCTCGCCGCCCTGGCGAAACAGGATCTGGTAGTCGTGTCCCGCGTCGGGCGGCCGCTTCAGCGTGGCAAAGCCCTGGCGGATGCGCTCCTGCTCGGCCTGCGGCAGTTGCGTCGGCTTGACCACGCCGTTGTCCAGGCTCGCCAGTGTCAGCTTGCCGAGGTGGGCTTCCACTTCGGCCGGTATGGTGCGCGCCATCACGCCCGCGCCCCACGGCAGCAGCACGTAGTAGCCCAGCACCAGCACCGCCACCAGCGCCGCCACCGCCATCCCGGCAAGCCGCCAGCTGTTCTGCGCGCGCGACACCAGCCCTTCGCGGTGGCCGGTGGCGGCCAGCATGTGGTCGAAGGCGGCGTGGTCGTTGATTTCGCAGAAGGCGCCGTCGGCGAACGTGACCAGGCGCGGCGCGCGCCGTACGCGTTCGGATACGCGCACGGCGGACAGCGCGGCGCGGCGCAGCTCGGCGCCGCTGTCGTCGCGCAGCACCGCCTGCTGCGCTTCCACGGCCAGGGTTGCCGGATGCGCACGCGAGGTGCGGCCATCGAAGAAGGTGACTGGGATCATGGTGCTGATGCTACCGGGCGTGGCAGTCAGAGCGCGATGTCGATGTCGTACCAGTCTACTGCGGCATCGCCCAGCGCACCGACCTGCTGTACCTCGCCTGCAACAAAGCTGTCGAGCGGGCCGGCGGCCAGCATGGTCACGCATTCGACCCGGTAGCGCGTGGAGCGCACCCGCGCGAACGGCAGGTACAGGCCCAGCGTCAGCGCGATGGCGATCAGGTTGGTGACGAAGATAAAGACCATGCGGGCGGCGCTGACCTGGCTGCGGAACGCGTGCGGTGCCAGCGTGGTGTGGTTCCACACCACGTTCTGCAGGCGCGCCGTCAGGTAGGGGCTGACCGCCAGCGCACCGAGGTAGAAAAAACCGACGGTGGCAAGAGCAAGCACAACCGCGATGGTTTTGCCCTGTGTCCCGGGCATGACCACGGCGCCCAGGATGTTGCCGAGCGCAAAACCCGCAATGACGACAGCCACGATCACACCCGCCGCGCGCAGGTAAACGCTGTAGAACTCACCGGCGCCTGCCGTGAACGCGAACGGCGCGGTGCCGAAGCGCGTGTTGTTGTGCTGGTACTGCTTGAAACGCTGGTGCGCCAGCGGCCCGAGCAGCCCCAGCGTGAACACCGCTGCCAGCGGCCATAGCACGAATACCTTGCAGGCCTCGGCATCGCCGCCGGCAAAGGCAAAGCGCAGGCCGCGGTAGCTGGAATTGGCCATGCGGAAGCGCAGCGAGCGCACCAGCAGCAGCGGGAACACCGCCAGCAGCGCCACCAGCATCGCCAGCGAGAGGAAGGGCGACACATTCGAGGCCAGCTGGAACGCAAACACGAGTCCGAACACGATGGCCCGGCCTTTCAGGATCGCGGAGGGCTTGCCGTGGTAATCGAAGCTGGCGCCATCGAGGCGGGTATTGCGATAGAAATACTGCAACGTGCGCACCTTGGCCCACGCGGAATAGATGCCGAAGGTGACGATGGTCAGCAGTACGTTAACGATCCAGATACGGAAATATTCCGATCCGGAACCGGTGAAGGACAGGCGCAAAGGTTGCGGCGACGCCGGCGCCGTATCAAACGCGGCGGACGAAAAGAAGGTGAAATCGCTGCTGCCGGCGTGCATGGCTGAAGCTCCCGGGGAAATGGAAATGCGTGGAAATGCGGTTCGGCGAACGGAACCCGGCAAATAGCCCGGCGTTGTTGTCTCAAGAATGCAACCAAATCAAAAGAGGCCGTTGCGACGCGCGGCTCACATTCTCGCATCGATAAATAGCGATGGCGGCACATTTCGCATATGCAATTGCCGACAGCGGGTTCGGCTGGTTAGCCCCATGGGAAAACCCTCGTAACAATCGAGAAACATCCTGTTACACTGATCGCAATCTGTAACAAGTTTCGGATGCGTGCCATCAATAAATTCAAGGACTTAGAGCCGCTGGCACGTTAATCGCTAACGTTACTGTTACAAGATGAGCGGTAAGCCACAACCGCCACGGAAGGGTTCAGGGAGGGTCCGCAGGGTTTGCGACGGACCACTGGGGTCGGACGCTTCACGCCACAGAACAGGGCAACGGGAAAATCCGCGCGCAAGCGCGTTTCAAGGGGGGCGCCGGGCCAGCGCCAGCTTTCCATGATGACCCACGCCGCGAGTACAGAACCGTACGCGCAGGCGATGTAAGCAGTCCAGCAGTCCTTTCAGGCGCGGGCGTTTCTTTGCAGGGAGGCATGGAAACGCCCGCCGCACCTCCTGCCACCATGCTGCCGTCTTCACGGCTCCGATCGCATGGCCGCACATAATCCAGCGCTATACCTCTTCATTCCGGCATTCTGCGGCGCAGCATCGAAATCACTTGTATCGTTCGCGCCCTAATCCATAATTATGAATTATGGCGACCGGGACACATGATTCCGGCCGGGATTCCCGAGGATGGTAATGCGCATCGTCCAGCAGGCCCTGTACCTCGAAGTCGCAGACCGGCTGCGCGCGATGATCGACGCCCATACGCTCACGCCCGGTGCCTGGATCGACGAAAGCGCGATGGCCGGGTCGCTCGGCATCTCGCGCACGCCGCTGCGTGAAGCGCTCAAGGTGCTGGCCGCCGAAGGGCTGGTTCGCCTCGAGCCGCGCCGCGGCTGCTTTGTCAACAAACTGTCCGAGCAGGACCTGGACGAGATCTTCCCGCTGATGGCGCTGCTCGAGGGCCGCTGCGCCTACGAGGCCGCGCGCAATGCCACGCGGGCGGACCTGGACGCGCTGGACGGCCTGCACGCCGACCTGGCCCGCTACGCGCAGGCCGGCGATATCGACGCCTATTACGAGACCAACGCACAGATCCATGAAGCGATCCAGCGGCTGGCCGGCAACCGCTGGCTGTCCGGGCTGATCAGCGACTTGCGCAAGGTGCTGCGGCTGTCGCGCCACAAGAGCCTGAAGCTGCCGGGCCGCATCCACGAGTCCTGCGCCGAGCACCTGTCGGTGTTTGCCGCGCTCAAGGCGCGCGACCCCGAAGGCGCTGAAGCCATGATGAAGACCCACCTGCTGCGCCAGCGCGCGGCGCTGCAGGCGCTCGACGCCGGCGCCGGCGCGGCGCAGCCGAGCCGGGCCCCGCCGGCGCTGCGCGTGGCCAGCGGCGACGAATAGCCGCACACGCCGCACGCGGCGGCATGAAAAGTCCTTCACGTTCCGATCGATGCACAAGGCAGGTACCGCATGAACTCCTTCGACACGGGTGACCAGAGAATCAGCGCGCCGCTGGGCGAGAGCGAGCCGGCCGGCGCTAATTTCCTGTCGCGGCTGGGCCGCTGGTGGGGCCGCAAAGGCGAGGGCGAGGCCGCGCCCAGGCCCGCCAACGGCGTGGCGCACGCCGATGGCGAGTCACCGCTGCCAGCGCGCGTGGCGCGCCGCCAGCGCGAGCAGTTGCGGCTGTGCTTCGATGCCCGCCTGACCGACGGCGCCGCCAATGCCGCCGCGCAGGCATGGCAGGCAGAGTACGAGGCCGCGGACGAGGCCACGCGGCGTGCCATGCTGGGGCTGCTGGCAGAGGTTGCCAGCAGCAGCGGCGAAAAGCCCGCCGATGCGAAGGCTGATGCCAAGGGTGACGGGAAGGCTGATGGCAAAGGGGATGGCAAGGCCGGCGCACGCGCCGATGGCGGCCATTCCGGGCTGACCCAGGCGCTGTCCAACGCCCGCATCCGATTCTTCAAGCGTTTGGCGGCGCTGCACGGCCAGCGCGGCAGCAGCGCCTGCGGGCTGCACTTTTTGATCCAGTTGCGCGCCGACATGTTGCGCTGGCAGCGCCGCATACCTGGCTTGCGCGCGCTTGACGACGACCTCGAGGCGCTGTTCTCCAACTGGTTCGATGTGGGCCTGCTGGAACTGCAGCCCATCACCTGGGACTCGCCCGCGTCGCTGCTGGAAAAGCTGATCCGCTACGAGGCCGTGCACGAGATCGCGTCGTGGACCGACCTGCGCAACCGGCTCGACACTGACCGCCGCTGCTACGCCTTTTTCCATCCGCGCATCCCGCGTGAGCCGCTGATCTTTGTCGAGGTGGCGTTCGTTCCCGAGATGGCCGCCAATGTGCAGACATTGCTCGACGAGGCCGCGCCGCTGGAAGACCTGCGCCGCGTGAAGTGGGCCATCTTCTATTCGATCAGCAACACGCAGGCCGGCCTGCGTGGCGTCAGCTTTGGCAATTTCCTGCTCAAGCGCGTGATCGAGGAGTTGCAGCGCGAATTTCCCAAGGTCAAGCAGTTCGCCACGCTGTCGCCGATTCCGGGGTTTGCCGACTGGCTGCGCAAGCAGGACGCCGGCGCCGTGTCGCGCGCACTTGGCGACAAGCGCCTGGCGCGCTGGCGCGAGCGCCACGGCGAGGCGCCGGCAGACGGGGCAGGGTGGCTGACGGCGCTGTCGCCTGACGCGCCCGCGGATGCTGACCCGCTGACGCGCGATATCGCGATGGCGCTGGCCGCGCATTACCTGGTTCGCGAGCGCCACCAGTCGCTGCCGGCGGACCCGGTGGCGCGCTTCCATCTGGGCAACGGCGCCTGTGTCGAGCGGCTCAACTGGGCCGCCGACCTGTCGCGAAAAGGCCGCGGCCAGAGTTGCGGCATGATGGTGAATTACCTTTACGTGCCCGAGGCGCTGGATGACAATCTGGCACGCTTGGGTGCCGGCAACCCGCGCATCGGTCGTAGCGTCGGGAAGCTGCTGTGACTTTGGTCAGGTCACGGGGATCGCCCCCGCACCCGCGGTGCCCCGCGCGCCGCGTTTGCTTGTCGGGACCTTTGCAGTAGACCCATGCCGCGGCGCCTGCTCGCGGCAATCAGATCGACTTTCCGAAGAAAAGAGAGAGAGGAGACAGCAAGATGAATCGTCGTCAGTTCAGCCTGGCCGCGTGCGCTCGCGCAGCGGGCATGGCACTGGGTGTGGCCGGCATCGGCGCCGCCACGCTGTTCGCGGCACCCGCCGCGCATGCCGATGCCTGGCCGTCCAAGCCCGTCACCGTGATTGTGCCGTTCCCGGCCGGCGGCGGCACCGACGCGTTTGCGCGCCCGCTGACCGCGCAGCTGTCCAAGCAACTGGGCAAGCAGTTCGTGATCGACAACCGCGGCGGCGCCGGCGGCACGGTTGGCGCCAGCATCGCGGCCAAGGGCGCGCCGGACGGCTACACCGTGTTTATCGGCGGCGCGCACCATGCGATCGCCCCGTCCTTCTACAAGAAGCTGGACTACGACATCGAGAAGGATTTCATCCCGGTGACGGTGATCGCCCAGCCGCCGCAGGTCGTGGTGGTCAATCCCAACCGCGTCAAGGCCAACACGCTGCAGGAGCTGATCGCCTACGCCAAGGCCAATCCCGGCAAGCTCAACTACGGTTCGGCCGGCAACGGCTCGGCCCACCACCTGGCGGGCGAGTTGTTCAAGATCCAGACCAAGACCTTCATCACCCATATCCCGTACAAGGGCGCTGGCCCGGCGCTGTCCGACCTGATCGCGGGCCAGGTCGACCTGATGTTCGACGGCCTTGGCTCGTCGGCGCAACATATCCGCGCGGGCCGCATCAAGGCGCTGGCAGTGGCATCGAGCAAGCGCTCGGCAGCCTTCCCCAATGTGCCGACCGCCGCCGAGGCCGGGGTGCCGAACTACGAGGTCTCGACCTGGTATGCGATGTGGGTGCCCAAGGGTACGCCCAAGGAGATCGTCGACCGCCTGTACGCCGAGACCGAGAAGGCGTTGAACACGCCGGAAATGAAACAGGTCTGGCTCAACAACGGCTCCGAGACGCCGGCCTTCACGCAGGAGCAGTTCGCGCAGTTCCAGCGTGCCGAGATCCGCCGCTGGGCGCAGGTGGTGCAGCAGTCCGGCGCCAAGATGGACTGACGGAGCGCCATGCCATGCTGATCCGATGCACCGGGGCGCCGCGATGAGCGGCACCGTCATCTTTGCCTCGCAGGGCACCACGGCGACCGTGACGCTGTCGCACGCCGGCAAGCTCAATGCCATTTCCGCGCAGATGTGGCGCGAGCTGGCCGCGGGCTTCACCCGGCTGGCGGCCGATCCCGCGCTGCGCTGCGTGGTGGTGCGCGGCGCCGACGGCAACTTTGCCGCCGGCGCCGACATCGCCGAGTTTCCCGCCGAACGCGGCGACGAGGCCGCGGTGCGGAACTACCACATGGCCACCATCGCGCCGGCGCTGGCGGCGGTGGCGCAATGCCCGCACCCGACCGTGGCGATGATCGAGGGCGTGTGCGTGGGCGGCGGGCTGGAGATCGCGTGCCATTGCGACCTGCGGATCGCCGCCTCGGACAGCCGCTTCGGCGTACCGATCAACCGCCTCGGCTTCCCGATGGCGCCGGGCGAGCTGCAAGGCCTGCTGGCGCTGGCCGGCCGCGCGGCCACGCTCGAGATACTGCTCGAAGGCCGCGTCTTCGACGCTGCCGAGGCACGTGCCAAGGGGCTGCTTACGCGCGTGGTCGAGCCGGGCGCGCTGGCCGCCGAAGTCGATGCCGCGGTGCGTCGCATTGCCGCCGGCGCACCCGCCGCGGCACGCATCAACAAGGCCACCATCCGCCGGCTGGCGCCGATGACGGCGCCGCTGTCACCGGCCGAGCTTGACGAGCACTTCGCCTATGCGGAGGGCGCCGACCATGCCGAGGGCGTGGCCGCCTTCCTGGCGCGCCGGGCGCCGCAGTTCCGGGGAGAGTAGGCAAATCTGCCAGAATGCAGGATTGTCATGCCCGCACGATCCTGCACCCCGGGCCTCGCCCCTGCGTGTTCCATACCGTTCCATGCCTTTCGTTCGATCCACACCATGAACGCCAACCTGTTCGCCCTGTTCGAAACCCGCTTTCCCGCCGACCGCACCGCCTGCTGCATCGAGACCCACGACGGCCTGTATTACAGCTGGGACGACCTCGACCGCGCCACCGCCAAGCTGGCCAACCTGCTGGCCTCGCTGAACCTGCCCGAAGGCGCGCGCGTGGCCGTGCAGGTCGAGAAGTCGCCCGAGGCGCTGTTCCTGTACCTGGCCACGCTGCGCGCGGGCTATGTCTACCTGCCGCTCAATACCGCCTACCAGGAGGCGGAGATCGACTACTTCGTCGGCAACGCCGAGCCGTCGGTGGTGGTGTGCAGCAGCAAGAATTTCGGCTGGGTCTCCAAGGTGGCGTTCCGCCACGGCGTCAACCACGTCTTTACGCTGGACGATGACCGCAGCGGCTCGCTGCTGGCACGCGCCGCCGGCAAGGACGACACCTTTGCCACCGTAGCGCGCGCGGACGACGACCTTGCGGCCATCCTCTACACCTCGGGCACCACCGGCCGCAGCAAGGGCGCGATGCTGACGCACCGCAACCTCGCCTCCAATGCGCAGACGCTGCACGAATACTGGGGCTGGCGCAGCGACGACGTGCTGCTGCACATGCTGCCGATCTTCCACGTGCACGGCCTGTTCGTGGCCTCGCACGGCGCGCTGCTGGCCGGCGCCAAGATGATCTGGGCGCCCCGGCTCGACATGGCGCAGGTGCTGAAATTCCTGCCGCGCTCGACCGTGATGATGGGCGTGCCGACCTACTACGTGCGCATGCTGCAGGAGCCGCGCTTCGACGACGACACCTGCCGCCGCATGCGGCTGTTCGTGTCGGGCTCGGCGCCGCTGCTGCTGGAAACCTTCGACGCCTTCCGCGAGCGCACCGGCCACACCATCCTGGAGCGCTATGGCATGAGCGAGACGGTGATGCTGGTGTCGAACCCGTATGATCCGGCGCTGGGCGAGCGCATCGGCGGCACCGTCGGCCTGCCGCTGCCTGGCGTTTCGGTACGCGTGGTTGATGGCGAAGGCGGCCTCTGCGCGCCGGGCGAGATCGGCAACGTCGAGGTCAGGGGCCCGAACGTGTTCCATGGCTACTGGCGCATGCCGGAAAAAACCAGGGAAGAGTTCACCGACGGGTGGTTCAAGACCGGCGACGTCGGCCGCTTCGGTGGTGCCATCGCCAGCCAGGCTGGCGAGCGCCAGGTGCCGGAAAGCTACCTGACCATCGTCGGCCGCAGCAAGGACCTGATCATCTCGGGCGGCTACAACGTCTACCCGAAGGAAATCGAAAGCTTTATCGACGAGATGCCGGGGGTGGCCGAGAGTGCCGTGATCGGCGTGCCGCACGCGGACTTCGGTGAGGCGGTGGTGGCGGTGGTGGTAAAGAAGCCGGGCGCGGAGATCGATGAATCGGCGATGATCGGCACGCTCAAGGGCCGTATCGCCAACTTCAAGGTGCCCAAGCGCGTGCACGTGGTGGACGAGCTGCCGCGCAATACGATGGGGAAGGTGCAGAAGAACGTGCTGCGGCAGCAGTTTGCAGCGCTGTAACACGCTTGTGACGCTGAGGGTTTGCTCCCTCTCCCCATGAAGCCATGAGGGGAGAGGGAGAACATCTTGCTGAGCCTAGCTCAGGCGGCTTGGAAGCACCGCAAGCCGGCCGCCTCTCAACGGCCTTTACTTCAGCATCTGCACCGACCCGTTCACCGACACCGTCACCTGTGTCTTGCCGCCTTCCACGGGCACCGGCACCGCGGCATCGGCCATCATCGCCTTGGCTGCGCCATACATGCGCGGCATCGGCGGCACCACGCCGCTTTCGCTCACGTTGACTTCCCGGATGGTGTAGCTGTTGTAGCCAAACAGCTTGGTGGTCGACTGCGCCTTGTTGCGGAACGACGCCACCGCCTGGTCGGCCAGCTTGGCTTCGGCTGCTTCGCGCGCTTCACGCGACAGCGAGAAGGCAATGTTCTGCACCTGCATCTGGCTGGCCAGCTCGCCCGCCAGCTTCGACACCGCGGAAAAATCGCGCGACTTCAGGATGACCTCGGAACGCCCGCGCCAGGTGCTGATGCGGCCGTTGCGGTCGGTGCTGGGGTGGATGGTGAAGCCGCCCGATTCCGCGGTCACGCCCTGCGTGCGCTTGGCCTGTGCCAGCACGGCCTGGGTGCGCGTGGCCAGCGCCGACGAGATTGCCGCGGGCTCCGCGCCTTCCTGTTCGGCGGCGAGCGTCAGGTGCACGATGTCGGTCGGCACTTCACTCACGGCCTGTGCCGACAGCGACAGCACGCCAGCCGGCGTTTCGGTCGGCCCGCCATGCGCCGAAGCGACGATGGCGGTGGTGCCCAGCAGGGTGGCGGCAAGCCATTGTTTCATCTTGTTCTGTTCCATAAAATCTGCTCAAAGTTGAGCATTGGATTTATCCGCACTTCGTTGACGCGGCTTGCGCCGCCCAACTGAAGCCGCTTGACGCTCAGTTGCGCCGGAGGAGCGCGCGAGCAGAACCTGCTTCACCTGGAGGTGAGGCATATACTGGGCGATTTCCCGGTCGTGAATCCTGCTCCGCACGTTCCGCGCAGCATTGGTGTCCGCCTGAAGCACGTCCCCGTTGGCACGGTAAAATTTGTCGCCCTCGCGCTTGCCTTCCAGCAAGCCCGTGAACGAGTCCATTTGCGACGTGTAGGCGGCGTTGACGACGACGTGCGTCGCTCCACGCTGCGTGCAAACTTCATCGAGCGCTTGAGCCAGTACACCCTTGGCCCATGCGCTCATGCGGCGGTTGTAGTGCCGCCACTGACTCCTCCCCTTGATGGGGGACGTCAGATCTTCCGAACCGACCACTGCCGCCTTGTCCACGATGGCATGGGCGCACTGATAGGCAATCGTGCGCAACCGCTGCTGCGTGCGGTCCCTGCGCGCCTGCAGTTTCACGCGTCCAAGGTTGCACTTCCTGATGCGCTCCGCCTTGGCGATGCGACCGGCTTTGCGATTGGCTTTTTCGAGAGCATGCAGCCGATTTCGTGCTTTGCCGGTCTTCGAAACCTGGTCGCTGAAAGCGCTCAGCACGGCGCCGAACGTCTGCCCATGATGCTCGCCATCTGAATCGGCGAAGGCCTCGGTGTAGCCTTTGTCGACGCCAATTTCCCCCGAGCCGCAGGGGCGCCCGTGGGCCTTCGCCGTAGCGTAGTGGATTTCGACCGCGTCACCCTTGACGATCACACGCAGGTTGCAACCCGTGAGGTCCACGTTCTTGCCGTTGCTGTTCGTCGTGAGCTCGATCGGAGGGCCGTACTGCCTAGCGATGTGTATGGTGACGACAAGGTGCCCGTCCCTGACGCGGCTCTGATGCTTGTCCGAGCGGACGATGAACTGATTGTCGCAACTCGAAACGCCGTGCCGAAAGTACTTGCGCATCATCCGGTGCAGGTACTTGTCTTCGAGCCACTTGTCACGTTTGAGCAGGGTATAGAGTCGCTTTCGCTCTGCCTCCTCGGAGGTCCGCTTTGCGATGGCTTGTCGCACCTTCGCGCAGGCAGCCGCCTTGTACGTCAGGATGTCATTGACGGCGTCCTTCGTGGTCTCGGCTCGGATTGTGCCGTCCACCGCCAGCGAGGCATACCAGCCGCCAGCCGTCACTTCCTTGCGAATATCGGCCGCACTCTTGCCGACGTTCCCCAGCGCGCCGTAGCGACGCCAGAGGTCTGCTCGGACGAACGCCGTCGCCCTGCACACTGCGCGAAGCGTAGACACGCACGACGACGTCGCATAGAGAGTGCGGGTGACGATTGTCATTCCAGAATTTCCTTCGGTTCCTTGCTACCCAGATAGTCTTCCTTGATCTGCCTTTTTTGACCTTGCGCATGCCGGACAGGCGGCATGAGAACTCCCAAAAAAACATAGTGGATATCAGACGGAAACAGGGCGTGAAATGTTCCGCGAGATTGCAAACGATTGTTGCAAAGGCGGGGTGCAAACTCGTACGGGTCAGAAGGCCTGCCAGGCTTTCCACAGCATATAGGTGGCCAGGCACAGCAGCAGCAGCGCAAACGCCTTGCGCAACTGCCCCACATCCATCCGGTGCGCGGTGCGCGCGCCCAGCGGCGCGGTCAGCACGCTGGCCGCGGCAATGACGAGCAACGCCGGCAGGTAGATGTAGCCGAGCGATCCCGCCGGCAGTCCCGGCATCTGCCAGCCGCTCCAGACATAGCCCGCCACGCTGGCCGCCGCGATCGGGAAGCCCAGCGCCGCCGATGTCGCCACCGCGTTGTGGATCGGCACGTTGCACCAGGTCATGAACGGTACCGAGACAAAGGCGCCGCCCGCGCCGACCAGGCTCGACAGGAACCCGATCACGCCACCCGTGCCCATCATGCCCGCCGCGCCCGGCAGTTGCCGGCTCGGGACAGGGCGGCGGCTGCGCAGCATCTGCAGCGCGGAAAACCCGACAAACACGGCGAAGGCAAGCGACAGCCAGCTGGTCTTGAGCGCGGCAAAGACCTTCCCGGCGCCGACCATGCCGCCGAGCACGATGCCCGGTGCCAGCGCCAGCACCACCGGCCAGCGCACCGCGCCGCGCTTGTGGTGCGCGCGCACCGACGACAGGGAAGTGAACAGGATGGTGCCCATCGACGTGGCGATCGCCATATGGACGATGGCTTCCATGGGAAAGCCCAGCGCGGTGAACAGCAGCGTCAGGAACGGCACCATCATCATGCCGCCGCCGACGCCGAGCAGCCCGGCGCAGAAGCCGGTGAAGGCGCCAAGGGCCAGCAGCGCAGGGATCAGCACCGGCAGGGTAGCAAGCTGCATAGATGATCCGCGCCCCGGCCTCAGCGCATCAGCTTGGCGGTAATGAAGCGCCATTCCGCCGGCGTGACCGGCGTGATCGAGAGCCGGTTGCCACGGCGCAGCACCACCATGTCGGCCAGTTCCTCATGCTCGCGCAGCGCCGCCAGCGGAATCAGCGCTCTCTTGCGTTCATAGCGCACGTCGACCAGCAGCCAGCGCGGCGCATCGGACTTGGACGCGGCGTCGTAGTACGGGCTCTTGGCATCGAACTGGGTCGGGTCGGGGTAGGGCGTGGAGCAGACCTCCGCCAGGCCGGCAATGCCTGGCTCGGGGCACGACGAGTGGTAGAACAGCACCCCGTCGCCGATCTGCATGGCGTCGCGCATGAAGTTGCGCGCCTGGTAGTTGCGCACGCCGGTCCAGGGCAGCGTCCCCTCGCGGGCGAGGTCGTCGATACTGGCCTCGTCCGGTTCCGATTTCATCAGCCAGTACTGGCGGGCGCGTTTGTTCGGGTTCGGGCTCACGGCGCGGTTCGTGGATGAAGGGGTCGGGGTGCGCGTGCATGGCCACGCGCGTGCGCAAAGAAAAAAGGCGATGGTTCAGAAAACCACCGCCTTTTTAGGGGGTCCCCGCCTCGGCCGCTGGGTCGGCATCCTGAACCCAAGTGAGGTTCAGAGTGGCTGCGGAAGTCGCATTTCGGGTACATCATCCACTCAGGGAGTCCAAGCCAGGCCCAGACTATGAATGCGACGACGCGCTCGCCCACGCGACATGATCCCGCACCATGCAATGCATATCGGTTCAAGGAGTTTATGACCCTCACGAACCAGGCAGGGAAACTGTCAAACGTCTGACGCTACAACCGCTTCGACCGGTCGGGTAGGTGACCTGCCTGCGGGATGTCAGACGTTTGCCGTTTCTAACTAGGATGGGATGAAAACGGCGGCCGGGCGCGATAACCTGGCCAGTTAGCTGCACTTCTGTGGTGCCTCGTGCAGTCTGGCTACACTATACACCGCGTCGCAGGCCTTACCAAGTCCACACCCGCGTATCGTTACATTTTGCGCGACAGCGCGGCATCCGCTGCACATCCCCCCATTTCCACGGTATATCGGGCTGCCCGGGCGGGCTTCAACCGGCCCGCTCAGCCCTCGTGCCGGTGCCCACGTGCGCGTATTGCCGCAACGCTTCGTCGGCGCGTTCGTTCAGTTCGCGGATGCGCGCGTGGATGGCCTCGACCGGAATCGTGCCCTCGGCCTGCTGCTTGCGCTGCAGGGCCAGCAGATCGGACGCGATCGAAATGGCGGCCATTACCGCCACGCGCTCGACGCCCTTGGCGGCGAGGCCGTTGCGCAGCTTGTTCATCTGCGTGTCGACCAGTGCGATCGCCTCGAGCAGCGCGGCCTCGTTCTCGGGAGCGATGGCAAATCGGTACGGCTGGCCGGCGATGTTGACTTCGACTTGCTTGTTGCTCATGCGTGTTCTCCGGGGGCCTTGTGCGGCTCTGCGCCTGCCGCGGCGCCCTCGCCCAGCAGGTCGAGCTGGCGCGTGTCGCTGGCTGTCGGCAGCTTGTCAAGGATGGACTGGATGCGCAGCTGCGCTTCTTCGATCTTGATGTTGAGCAACTCGCGGTCGGCAGCCATGGCCTCGCGCTCGCTGCGCAACTGCGCGGCTTCACCCTCCAGCCGGGCGATCTCGTCGCGCAGCCGCTGGTTTTCTGCCGCCAGGGTGTCCGCATGGTGCAGCACGCGCCCGATCTTCGCGGCCAGTTGTTCGAGTTCGTTGAGCATAGGGCCTGTCATGATGGGATAAAAGTCAGGTAACGCGATTCTAGCCGATGCGCCGCCGCACACAATGCGATGGGAAGCGTTTGTGACCGGGTACCTGCATGGAAGTTGCAGCCTTCTGCACCCAAAACCTCGGCAGAGTTGTGACAAAACACTACGGGCACCGCGTTGACGCGGGTTGCGAAACTCCCTACACTCGCGCACGTTCCAGGTGCTCGCCCTTTTCGTCCCTGGCGAAAGGGCAGTTCAACGGGAAACAGGGAGCTTTGCCGGCCGCGCGCCGGACGGGCCAACCTGTGCTGCCCCCGCAACGGTAAGCGACCGCGTGCGCATCCGCCAGCGCCAGCCACTTCCGCACCAGCCTGCCGGAAGGGCCGCCGGCAATGACCGGGATCCGATCCCGGCCACATGTCCACGCAGGACCGGCCACACGCCACTGAACCTCACGTTCGGGAAGGCGCCGGTTCCGAGTCGCCAGCCCGGATACCGGCCTGAACGCGGGCTGCCGCCCGTGCGCGGCACGCCTCATCGCCATATGGTCCGCGGGGGAACGGGCCCGGCCGTTCCTACCTAGTCCTGCATCATGCGTTCATCGCTTCACAGGTCGACCCGCCCGGCAGCCCCGGCGGTGCGTCCGTTCGTGCCCGCAACTTCGTCTGCGATTGCGGCAGCCATTGCCTCGTTCACCGTGGTCCCGGCCACCTCGTTCGCGCAAGCCGCCGACAGCGGCACCGCCCAACAGCTGGCCCCGGTGGTGGTGACCTCCACCCGTACCGCGCAATCCATTACCGAGGCGCTGCCGCATACCACGGTGGTGACGCAGGAAGATATCGTCAATTCGCAGGCACCCGACCTGCGCACGCTGCTGCGCAACCAGGCCGGCGTGGAGCTCACGGCCAACGGCGGCATGGGCACCAACACCTCGCTGTTCATGCGCGGCGCCAACTCCAACCAGACGCTGATCCTGATCGATGGCGTGCGCGTGTCGTCCGTCAGCAGCGGCACCGCGCAGCTGGCCAATATCCTGCCCGACCAGATCGACCGGATCGAGGTGGTGCGCGGCAACGTGTCGGCGCTGTATGGCTCGGACGCGATCGGCGGCGTGGTGCAGATCTTTACCAAGAGCGGCGCGGGCCAGGCGCCCGCGGTCAATGCGGCGGTGGAGTACGGCAGCAACAACACGCGCCAGGGCACCGTTGGCTACGGCGGGCAGGTCGGCGATACCTCGTTCAACCTGACCGGCTCGGCATTCAAGACCGATGGCTTCTCGGCGATCAATACGCAGCAGGCGCCCCGCGCCAACCCCAACGACAACCCGTACGAGAACCAGAGCGTGTCGGGCCAGGTGAAGCACCGCTTCACACCCGACTGGGATGCGGGCTTCTCCGGCTACTACTCGAAGAGCAAGCTGTCGTTCGACAGCGCCTTCGGCCGCCCGACCGACGACAACCGCACCAACAGCGAGTTGTACGCGCTGTCGGCCTTCGTCAACGGCAAGGTCGGCGCCGACTGGACCACGCACTTCAAGCTGTCGCAGAGCGCGGACAACAGCGACACCTTCCTGAACGGGCGTCCCAACGGCACCTTCAATACCCGCAACCGCCAGTTCAACTGGCAGAACGAGTACGCGGTTGCCGCCAACCACACGCTGCTGTTCGGCACCGACTACCTGCAGCAGGAGCTGGTGTCGAGTTCCTATGGCGCGCCCACGCGCAACGTGTTCTCGGTGTTCGGCGGCTACGACGGGCGCATCGGCAAGCACCAGCTGCAGCTCAATGCGCGCAACGACCACTATTCCGACTTCGGCAACCAGGGCAGTTTCTTCGCCGGCTACGGCTATAACGTGACCGATGCGTTCAAGCTGATCGCCAGCGTCAGCAACGCCTTCCGCGCGCCGACCTTCAACGAGCTGTACTTCCCCAACTTCGGCCAGCCCAACCTGCAGCCCGAGCGCGCCAAGTCGGTCGAGGCGGGCGTGCAGTACACCACCGCCACGGCGGGGCTGCTGCGCGTGACCGCGTTCGAGACCCGCTATGACGACCTGATCGTGTCGGCGCTGCAGCCCAACGGCATGTTCCTGGCCGAGAACGTCAACAAGGCCAAGGTGCAGGGTATCGAGGCGTCGTGGCGCGCCACCGTCTACGGCACCGACCTCGGCGCCAGCGTGACGTTCCAGAATCCGGTCGACGAGCAGAACAACACCCAGCTGCTGCGCCGCGCGCGCCGCCACGCCGCGCTGGACGTGGGCCGCAACTTCGGCAACTGGCGCTTCGGCGGCGAATGGCTGGTATCGTCGTCGCGCATGGACGCCGGCTCGCGCCGCCTGGGCGGATACGGTATCGTCAACCTCAACGCCCGCTACAACATCGACAAGCAATGGTTCGTTGCCGCCCGCGTCGAAAACCTGTTCGACAAGGACTACCAGCTCGCCTACCCCTACAACACGCAGGGGCGCGCGGGTTTCATCACGCTGGGCTGGCGCCAGCGATGAGCGCACGGGCGCGCCATGTCTGAGTTCCGGCGCGCCCTGGCGTTGTGGCTGGCGCTCGCCCTGGCGTCAGTCGTAGTCTTCGCGGCGTCGCTTGCGCTGGGCAGCGTCTCGCTCGATGCGCGCGAGCTGTGGCAGGCGCTCGCCGGTGCTGACACCGGCACCGCCGGCGCCATCGTGCGCGAGCTGCGCCTGCCGCGCGCGGCCGCCGCCTTTGCCTGCGGCGGGCTGCTGGCCCTGTCCGGCGCGCTGATGCAGGTGCTTCTACGCAACCCGCTGGCCGAACCCTATGTGCTGGGCGTCTCCGGCGGTGCGTCGGTCGGCGCCTTGCTGGCGATGCTGGTGCTGGCGCCGTGGTGGGGCGTGCAGACGGCCGCCGCCGTCGGCGCGCTGTGCTCGATGCTGCTAGTGGCCACGCTGGCGCGGCGCGACCTGCTGCACCCGCAGGTGCAGGGCGGCCATCGCGAAGCTGGCGCGCGCTTGCTGCTGACGGGCGTGATCCTCGCCGCGGGGTGGGGCGCGGTGATCACGCTGATCCTCGCCGTGGCGCCGGAATCCCGGCTGCGCGGCATGCTGTTCTGGCTGACCGGCGACCTGGGCGGCACCGCCAGCTACGGCGGCGCGCTGGCGACGATGATCGTCGCGCTGCTGCTGGCCATGCCGATGGCGCGCGCGCTCAACGTGATGCTGCTGGGCGAGACCGTGGCGCAGTCGCTGGGTGTGCGCGTAGGCCGTGTGCGGCTGCTGACTTTCCTGCTCTCCTCGGTTTGCATTGCCGTGGCCATCACCACTGCCGGTTCGATCGGCTTTGTCGGCCTGGTCGTGCCGCACCTGGTGCGGCTGGCGTGGGGCAACGACCAGCGCCTGCTGCTGCCGGCCGCGGTGCTGCTGGGCGGCGCGCTGCTGATGGCGGCCGACCTGATCGCCCGCACCGTGATCGCCCCGGCACAGCTGCCAGTGGGCGTGATCACGGCGCTGCTGGGCGTGCCGACCTTCCTCTACCTGCTGCTGCGGAGGCCGCGATGAACGCGCCCGCCGACTGGTCGCAGCCGCTTGCGGCCTGCCCCGTGCTGGCGCTGCGCGATGTGCGGCTGCGCACCGGCCAGCGCGTGCTGGTCGAGCACCTGACGATGGACATCGGCGTCGGCCAGCTGTGGTGCATCGCCGGTCCCAACGGCGCCGGCAAGTCCACGCTGATGACCGCGCTGGCGGGCCTGCGCCACGTGGACGGCGGCAGCGTCGAGATCGACGGCAAGCCGGCGGCTCAGGTCGCGCCGTCGGCGCTGGCGCGCCAGCGCGCGTACCTGCCGCAGGCAGTGCACGATACGTTCTCGATGTCGGTGCTCGATGCGGTGCGCGTGGGCCGCCATCCGCACCTGTCCGGCTGGGGCTGGACCGGGCGCGAGGATGACCGCGTGGTGCGCGACACGATCCGCGCCATGGACATCGAGGCACTGGCGGCCCGCGACGTGCTCACGCTGTCCGGCGGCGAGCGGCAGCGCGCTTCGCTGGCTGCCGCGCTGGCGCAGCAGGCGCCGCTGCTGCTGCTCGACGAGCCGGTGTCGCACCTCGACCTGCGCCACCAGATCCTGGTGCTGGAGCAGCTTGCCGCGCTGGCCCGCGCCGGTCGCCACGCCATCGTGGTGATCCTGCACGACCTGACGCTGGCGCTGCGCTACGCCACCCATGCCTTGCTGATGGCCGAAGACGGCACCGCGCTGCACGGCGCCGCGGCCGAGGTGCTGACCCCCGAACGCTGCTCGCGTGCGCTGCGCACGCCCATCGTCAGCGTCAGCGACGGCGTGCATACTGCACTGATTCCCGACGGCGCCAAGGCGCCGCGTCCCTTTACGCAAGACCCGAACCCATGACTGACTCCCACAACCCCGCCACCGATGACCCGGAGCGCGACGCGCGCCACAAGGCGCGCATGATGCGCAAGAAAGAAGTGATCGACGCCAAGATCGCCGCGGCGCAGGACGAGCGTGGCGTGATCGTCATCACCACCGGCAACGGCAAGGGCAAATCCAGCTCCGGCTTCGGCATGGTGGTGCGCGCGCTCGGCCACGGCATGCGTGCCGGCGTGGTCCAGTTCATCAAGGGCGCACAGCCGACCGGCGAAGAGATGTTCCTGCGCCGCTTCCCCGAGGAATGTGCGTTCCACGTGATGGGCGAGGGCTATACCTGGGACACCCAGGACCGCTCGCGCGACGTGGCCAAGGCGGAAGCCGCGTGGGAAGTGGCTCGCGCCATGCTGCGCGACCCGGCGATCGGGCTGGTGCTGCTCGACGAACTCAACATCGCGCTCAAGCTGCACTATCTTGATGTGGATCGGGTCGTCGCCGACCTGCGCGCGCGCCCGCCGATGCAACACGTAGTCATCACCGGCCGCGGCGCGCCGCCGGCGCTGGTCGAGGCGGCCGACACCGTCACCGACATGACGCCGGTCAAGCACGCCTTCCAGCAGGGCATCAAGGCGCAGCGCGGCGTGGAAATGTAGTCCCCGATGTAGCCCCCGATGTAGCCCCCGATACAGACCACCAGAACCACAGCATCATGCAGTTTCCCGAAATCACTCCCCTCGACAACACGCTGCGGCCCGCGCTGCAGGCCGCCATCGACGACAAGACCAAGCCGCTCGGCGCGCTCGGCCGGCTGGAACCGCTGGCGCTGCAGCTGGGCCTGATCCTCGGCACGCAGCGGCCGGTGCTGCAGCGGCCCACGGTGATCGTCTTTGCCGCCGACCACGGCGTGGCCGACGCGGGCGTCAGCGCCTATCCGGCCGAAGTCACCGCGCAAATGGTCAAGAATTTCCTGGGCGGTGGCGCGGCGATCAATGTGTTCTCGCGCCAGCACGGCATTGCGCTGGAAATCGTCGACGCCGGCGTGCGCGTGCCGCTGCCGGCGGCACCCGGGCTGGTCAACTGCCGCATCGCCGACGGCACCCGCAACTTCGCGCAGGAACCGGCGATGACGCCGGAGCAGGCCGCGGCGGCGATGACCGCCGGCATGGCGCGCGTGCTGCGGCATGCCCAGCAAGGCTGCAATGTGATCGGCTTCGGCGAGATGGGCATTGCCAATACGTCGGCCGCAGCATGCCTGATGCAGCGGCTGACCGGGTTGCCGCTGGCGGACTGCATCGGCCGCGGCACCGGGCTGGACGATGCCGGGCTGGCACGCAAGCGCGAGGTGCTGGAAGGCGCGCTCGCGCTGCACGCCGATGCGCAGGCGCCGCTCGATGTGCTGGCGACGTTCGGCGGCTTCGAGATCGCGATGATGGCCGGCGCCTTCCTCGCCGCCGCGGCCAGCCGCATGGTGATCCTGGTCGACGGCTTTATCGCGTCGGCTGCACTGCTGGTGGCGCAGCGCATCGACCCCAACGTGCTGCAGTACTGCGTGTTCACGCATTGCTCGCACGAGCGCGGCCACCGCGCACTGCTGGACCACTTCGGCGCCGAACCGCTGCTGGCGCTGGACCTGCGCCTGGGTGAGGGCACCGGCGCGGCGCTGGCGTGGCCGCTGCTCGCGTCCGCGGTTGCGTTCCTTAACGAGATGGCGACCTTCAGCGGCGCCGGCGTCAGCACCGCCTCGGCATGAGCGTGCCGTCCGACCCGGTACCCACGCCAGCCGGATCCGGCGGCGAGCTGCGCTATTTCCTGACCGCGCTGGGCTACTTTACGCGTGTGCCGTTGCCGGGCTGGCTGGCGCGCTGGGTCGGATTCGAGCCGCATTACCTGCACGCCGCCGCGCGCTATTTCCCGCTGGTGGGGCTGCTGGTGGGCGGCGCCGGTGCGCTGGTCACGTGGGGGGCGCTGCAGTGGTGGCCGATCGGCGTGGCGGTGCTGCTGGGCATGGCCGCCACGCTGCTGCTGACCGGTGCCTTCCATGAGGACGGGCTGGCCGACTGCGTCGATGCCTTCGGCGGCGCATGGCAGCGCGAAGACGTGCTGCGCATCATGCATGACTCGCGCATCGGCGCGTTCGGCGCGATCGCGCTGGTGGTGGCGCTGCTGCTCAAGTGGCAACTGCTGGTGACGATCGGCGCGCAGGGCGGGCCGGCGATATTACTGGCGGTGCTGGTGGCCGCGCATGCCGCCAGCCGCGCGATGGCGGTCAGCTACCTGGCAACGCTGCAATACGTGCGCGCGGAAGGCAAGGCGAAGCCGGTGGCGCAGCGGCTGGCCGGGGCAGGGCTGGTGTTCGCGCTGCTGTGCGGGGTGGTGCCGCTGTGGCTGCTATCGCCGGCGTTCTGCGTGGCGGCCATGGCGGCCCTGCTGGGGCTGCGCCTGCTGCTCGGCCGCTACTTCGTGCGCCGCATCGGCGGCTATACCGGCGACTGCCTGGGCATGGCCCAGCAGTGCGCTGAGATCCTGCTCTACCTGGTGGCTGCCGCATGGACGTGGTCCTGATCCGCCATGCGCAGCCGGAGGTAGCCGCGGGCACCTGCTACGGCTGCCTCGATTTGCCGCTGGTGTCGCCACTGATGCCGGCGGCCGCGCAGATCGCGGCGGGCCTGCCGGCGCCCGCGCGCATCGTCAGCAGCCCGCTGGCGCGCGCGCTTGGCACGGCGCAGGCGCTGGTGCAGACCTTGCCGGCCGGCGTGCCGGCCATTGCCACCGAACCGCTGTTGCGCGAGCTGGACTTCGGCAACTGGGAAGGCGTGGCGTGGGATGCGATCGACCGCGCCGCGCTGGACCAGTGGGCCGCGGACCTGCTGCATGCGCGCCCGCATGGCGGCGAGTCGCCGGCGCAGGCGATGGCGCGCGTGGTCGGCTGGGCCGATGCGCTCGACGTACGGGACGACCATTGCTTGTGGGTGGTCAGCCATGCCGGGCCGATGCGCATGCTGGCCGCGCACTGGCTCGGCGTGCCGCTGGCGGTGACGGTCAACTGGGCCCTGGGCTTCGGCGCGAGCTGCCGCTTCCGCCTGGGTGCGGGAGCCGCGCGGCTCGAATGGTGGAACTGCGGGTGGAACCGCGGCGGCTGATCAGCGCCCCGGGCGCCGGCTGCGCGCCAGGTCGAGGTCCTTGCAGATCTGCTCGATGCCCTGCACCACGCGCGGGCCGGCGCGGTTGACGAGGTCGCCGTCGATCACGAACAGGTTGTTGCGCGCCACCGCGGTGACCTGCTTCCAGCGCTGCCACATCGCGTAGTCGGGCAGCGGCTGGTCCGAGCGCGTGGCGCCCATGCCCGCGGTCAGCATCGCTTCCGGATTGCCCGCCACCACTGCCTCGACCGACACCGTCGGCACCAGCGGCGTCTCGGCCCCGAACAGGTTGCGCCCGCCGCACAGCGCCAGCATGTCGCTGACCAGGTGCTGGCCGTTGAGCGTCATCAGCGGCTGCTGCCAGACCTGGTAGAACACGGTCACCGGCGGCCGCGCCGCGTAGGTCTTGCGCAGCGTTTCCACCTGCTGGCGGAAGCTGTCGGCGGCGCGCCGCGCGGTGGCTTCCGTGCCCAGCAGCGTGCCCAGCTTCTCTACGTTTTCGGGGATCGATGCCAGCTTGCGCGGCTCGCTGTAGAACAGCGGCAGGCCGAGCGCGCGCAGGCGGTCGGTCTGCTTCTGCGCGTTACCATGGCGCCAGACCACGATCAGGTCGGGCTTGAGCGCGGCGATGCGCTCCAGGTCCAGCGCCTTGTTGTCGCCCACGCGCGGGATGTCGCGCGCCTGCGGCGGGTAGTCGCTGTAGTGGACCGTGCCGACGATGCGATCGCCGCCGCCCGCGGCAAAGATCATCTCGGTCACGTGCGGCGCCAGCGAGACCACGCGGCGCGCCGGCTGGGCCAGTGTGATGGTCTGGCCGGCATCGTCGACCACCGATACCGAGGCTTGGGCGGAGGGCGCGGCAAGCAGGGCGGTGGCGGCCAGCGCCGGGGCAATGGCGAATTTCAGTGTGTGCATGGTGAGGGTCAGGCGGTCACGGCGGCCAGCGCGGCATCGAGCCGTTGCCAGCTTTCGGCCCGGTCGGGCGGCAGGCCCAGGCGCAGGCTTGGCAGGCAGCCGCCGGCGGCTTCGAAGTATCGGGTCCAGACGCCATGGCGTGCCAGTGCTTCGTGCAGCGCCAGCGCCTCGGCATGCGGTACCCAGCAAAACAACGGGTGCACCACGGCGGTCAGCCCGTGGCGTGCCAGCAGCGTGCCGAGCCGCGCGCCGGACAGGCCCAGTTGCGCACGGTTGGCTTCTTGCCACTGGCGGTCCGCCAGCGCATGGCGGGCGACGGCGCGCGCCGGCCCCGAGACGGTCCAGTGGCCCAGCCGCTCATGCAGCGCATCGAGCAACGGCTGGTGCGCCAGCACGAAGCCGCAGCGGATGCCGGCGAGACCGTAGAACTTGCCGATCGAGCGCAGCACAACCAATCCCTCAATGCCGCTGTGCGCGGCGACCGAAGCCGCAGGCAGGCAATCGATGAAGGCTTCATCGACCAGCAGCGTGCCACCGCGCCCGGCCAGCACTGCATGCCAGCGCAGCAGCGTTGCCGGCGGCAGCAGCCGGGCGGTCGGGTTGTTGGGATTGACGACGACCAGATGGTCGAGCGCATCGGCAAGGTCCGCGCGGGCGAAATCCGCTTCGTCCAGCGGCACCACCGTATGTCCGGCCGCGGCGAAGGCCGGTGCATACTCGCTGTAGCCGAGCGCGGCAATCCCGACTCGCCCCGGCCGCAGCAGACCCGGTAGCGCGCGGATCGCGGCCTGCGAGCCGGCCACCGGCAAGGCCTGCGGCGCGCCGAAGGCCTGGGCGGCCAGCTCGGCCAGTCCATCCCCGTCCTGCGGCAGCCGCTGCCACGCGGAAGCGGGCAGCGCCGGCACGGGATAGCCGTCGGGATGGATGCCGGTGGACAAGTCGAGCCAGTCCGCTTCGGCGCGGCCGTAGCGGCGTACCGCGGCCAGCAGGTTGCCGCCATGGCGGATCGGGGGAAGGGCAGCGCTCACGTCGGTGCGGACAAGGCAAGAACGGCCAGCGCGCTGGCGCCCGCAAGCGCCAGCCACAGCCACAAGGTACGCTGCACCAGCCGCAGGCACGCCATCACGTGTCCGGCTTGCGGTGCGCTGCCCGCGCCCAGCGGCGGGCGTTGTTCCAGTTCGCCGTGATAGCGCGCCGGACCGCCAAGCTGCACGCCGACCGCGCCGGCGCCCGCCGCCATCACCGGCCCGGCATTGGGGCTGGACCATGCCGGCGCCTGCGTGCGCCAGCAGCGCAGCGCCTGAGTCGTGGCGCCCAGCAGCGCGTAGGACAGCGCGGTCAGCCGCGCCGGGACCAGGTTGAGCGCATCGTCGATGCGCGCCGCCGCCCAGCCGAAATATTGCAGCCGCGGCGTGCGGTAGCCCCACATCGCATCGAGCGTATTGGCCAGCCGGAATACGATCACCGCCGGCGCGCCGCCGAGCAGGAACCAGAACAGCGCGCCGAAGACGGCATCGTTGCCGTTCTCCAGCGCCGATTCGCAGGCTGCGCGCGCGAGCGCTTCGGCATCGGCATCGGCGGTATCGCGCGAGACAATGCGCGCAGTCAGCGCGCGTGCGGCTGGCAGGTCGGAGGCAGCGAGGGCGGCGGCAATCGGGGCGATATGCTGGTGCAGGCTGCGCGCGCCGAGCGCGGCATACAGCGCGGCGGCATGCAGCGCCAGTGCCGCGAGCGGGTGCCAGCGCGCCGCCGCATCGACCAGCCACCATGCGAGCGCCGCCGGTACCAGCACCAGTACGCACCAGCAGGCAAGGCCCGCCACGCGCTGCCGCCACGGCGCGCCGCGGCGTTCAGGATGGTTGAAGCGTCGTTCGAGGGCCGTAGCGAGCCGGCCAAAGCCTACCAGCGGATGGAAGCGGCGCGGCTCGCCCAGCCACTGGTCGAGCAGTACGCCCGCCAGTGCCGCGGCCACACAAGCCGGCCAGGCCGGCCAGGCCTGCATCAGCATGCGGGATCGGCGCCCTTGACCGGGACAGGGATGCCCGCCACCAGCAGCCGCACGCGGTCGGCGGCGGCGGCCAGCTTCTGGTTCAGGCGCCCCAGTTCATCGACATAGAAGCGGGTGATCGCGCCCATCGGCACCACGCCGAAGCCGATCTCGTTGGAGACCAGGATCACGTGGCCGGGCAGCGTTGGCAGCGCGGTCAGCAGCGACTCGATTTCTTCGGTGAAGGCATCGGGCGGCGTGATTACGCCATGATCGGGATAGCTGCGGCCGTCGGGGAAGAGCAGGTTGTTCATCCACAGCGTCATGCAGTCCACCAGGATGCAGCCGTCGTGGCGCGCGTTGGCATAGAGCGCATCGGCCAGCCGCACCGGCTCTTCCACCAGGCGCCAGTCGGCGGGGCGGCGGGCACGGTGCAGCGCGATGCGGACTTCGAGTTCCTGGTCGGCCAGTGCGGGATCCTGGCGTGCAGTGGCGATATACGTGACCGGCCCGCCGGTGATGCCGGCGTGCTCGCTCGCCAGTTGTTCGGCGTAGTGGCTCTTGCCTGAGCGCGCGCCGCCCAGCACCAGCGTCAGCTGCCGCGCGCCGGACGAGCCGGCCGCAAGCGGCTTCGCCGCGCTGGCGGTGGCGGATTCAGGGGCGATTGCCTGGGTTTCCATCCGCGTATTGTAGCCGCCGCATCCGGCCCTCGCATGGAGGGCCGGTGCGATAATCCGCCGATGCATACCGATTCCCCGCTTTCCTTGCCGCCGGGTGCCCTGCGCGGCACGCTGATGGTTCAAGGCACCACCTCCGATGCCGGCAAGAGCACCGTGGTCGCAGGGCTGTGCCGCGTGCTGGCGCGCGCAGGCACGCGCGTGGCGCCGTTCAAGCCGCAGAACATGGCGCTGAACAGCGCGGTGACCGCCGACGGCGGCGAGATCGGCCGCGCGCAGGCGCTGCAGGCGCAGGCCGCGCGGCTGGCGCCGCATACCGACATGAACCCGGTGCTGCTCAAGCCCAGCAGCGATACCGGCGCGCAGGTGATCATCCACGGCCGCGCGCGGCTCGACCTCGATGCCCGCGCCTACCACGCCTACAAGCCCGAGGCGATGAAGGCGGTGCTGGCCTCGCATGCGCGGCTGGAACAGGCCTACGACGTGGTGCTGGTGGAAGGCGCGGGCAGCCCCGCGGAAATCAACCTGCGCGAGCGCGATATCGCCAACATGGGCTTCGCCGAGCGGGTCGACTGCCCGGTGGTGCTGGTCGCCGACATCGACCGCGGCGGCGTGTTCGCGCACCTGGTCGGTACGCTCGATTGCCTGTCCGACAGCGAACGCGCGCGCGTGACCGGCTTCATCATCAACCGCTTCCGCGGCGATATCAGCCTGCTCGAACCGGGGCTGGACTGGCTCACCGCGCGCACCGGCAAGCCGGTGTTCGGCGTGCTGCCGTACCTGCACGGCCTGCACCTGGATGCGGAGGACGCCATCATCGGCACGCAGGCCACCAAGTCCGGGGCGCAGCGGCTGCGCGTGATCGTTCCGGTGCTGCCGCGCATCGCCAACCATACCGACTTCGACGCGCTGCGCGCGCATCCGCAGGTGGACCTGCGGTTCATCGGTCCCGGCATGCCGGTCCCGCCCGCCGACCTGGTGGTGTTGCCCGGCAGCAAGAGCGTGCGTGCCGACCTGGCCTTCCTGCGCGCCAACGGCTGGGAGGCGGCATTGCAGCGGCACCTGCGCTACGGCGGCAAGCTGGTCGGCATCTGTGGCGGCATGCAGATGCTGGGCCGGCAGGTGCATGACCCCGATGGCCGCGAAGGCCCGGCCGGCAGCAGCGCGGGGCTGGGATGGCTCGACTACGAAACCACGCTCGCGGCAGAGAAGCAGTTGCGCCAGGTCAGCGGGCGGCTGGCGGATGCCGACGCGCCGGTGCGGGGCTACGAGATCCACCTCGGCGTCACCACCGGTGCCGGGCTGGACCGGCCCGCGGTGTGGCTCGACCGCGGCGACGGCTCCATGCGTCCCGACGGTGCCTGCTCGGCCGATGGCCAGGTGCTGGCGACCTACGTCCACGGCCTGTTCGACGACCCGGCCGGGTGCCAGGCGCTGCTGCGCTGGGCAGGACTCGACAAGGCGCAGGCAGTGGACCTCGACGCGCTGCGCGAAGCCTCGATCGAGCGGCTCGCCGACACCCTGGCGGCGCACCTCGACCTGGACGCCATGTTCGCGCCGCTGCAACGCTGATCTGCACGGTGCCCGATCCGCCACAGCGCGGATCATGCCGTCTCCACGCAACATCTCCCTGCTAGAATCGCGAATCCTTCGCATTTGCATTCTGTTGTGATATGGCTTTCGAGCCATATCGCCGCACGCTGCAGCGCCCCACATTCACAACACAAGTCATGGTCACCGGCCGCCTGCGCGTCGTCTTCGTCAAGCTGCACCTCTATATCGGGCTGACTCTCGGCCTGCTCTTTGTCCTGTTGGGCCTGACCGGCATGGCCATTGCGTGGCGCGATGAGCTCGATGCCTGGCTCAACCCGGACCTGCTGGTTGCCTCGGCACCCGCTACCGGCCCCGTTACGGGGGCGACAGTCCAGGCCGTGACCGAACGCCTGGCCGCGCCGCCGTACGGCCGGCCCAACCTGCTGATGCTGCCGACCCATGACGACGGCGTCTTCACCGCCTGGTATCCGGTCAAGGGGCCGGAGGGCGCCGTGCCGGGCCGCTCGCGACAGGTGATGGTCGATCCGGTGACGCTGGCAGTGAAGGGCGAGCGCGTGTGGGGCGAGGCCGGCGTCTCGCGCCGGCTGCTGCTGCCGACGCTGTTCCACCTGCACCGCTACCTGCTCAGTGGCGAGACCGGCAAGACCATCACCGGCGTGGCCGGCATGCTGATGCTGCTGACCACGCTGCTGGGCGTGGTGGTGTGGTGGCCCAAGACGAAACTGCGCGCGTGGGGGCAGGCGCTGCGGATCAGCCATGGCGGCTCGTGGTCGCGCTTCAACTATTCGCTGCACCGGGCCGGCGGCATCCTGGCAGCGCCGGTGCTGGCCACCATTGCCTTTTCCGGCTGGTATCTCAACCTGCCGAAATGGGTGACGCCGATCGTGGCGGGGGTGATGACGGTCACGCCGCCGGCCAAGCACGTTTCGGCCCCGCCCGCGCCCGACGCCCGTCCGCTCGATGCCGGCCAGATCATGGCGGCGGCGCAGTCCCAGTATCCCGACGCGCAGGTTACCCGCATCAGCTTCCCGCGCAAGCCGGGCGACGCCTTCGAAGTGCGGCTGCGCCAGCCGGACGAGGTGCGCAAGGACAGCGGCGCGACCCGGCTCTGGCTCGACGCCTGGACCGGTACGCGGCTGGGCGTGAAGGACCCGCACGACGCCCCCGCCGGGGACACGCTGCTGAACTGGCTGTTCCCGCTGCATACCGGCGAGGCGTTCGGCCTGCCGGGGCGGATCTTCATTACGCTGTTCGGCTTGGCGCCGCTGGCGTTTGCCCTGACCGGCGTGCTGATCTGGTGGAAGCGCCGGCGCGGGCACCGCCGCCATGTCGCGAAGGCGGCGCAGCGCGCGGCCATGCGCCGGGCATGAAAAAAGCAGGCCGGCGGCCTGCTTTTTTTCTGTGAACCCGCGAACCTGCGCCCGGGTTCAGATTTCCAGGTTGTCGATCAGGCGGGTCGCGCCCAGCTTGGCCGCGGTCAGCACCACCAGCGGCTCACCGGCGACGAATTCTTCATGCGTCGGCGCCTGCAGGTCGCTGCGCCGGCGGATCGAGATATAGTCCGGCTTCCAGCCGCGCTTGGCCAGCGCCGCCACGGCGTTGGCCTCCACTGCCAGCAGGTCGGCCCCGGCGCGGTCGCTGCCCAGCACGGTGTCGCGCACCTCATGCAGCGTGCGGTACAGCACCGGCGCCTCGGCGCGCTCGTCGGGGCTCAGGTAGCGGTTGCGCGAAGACAGCGCCAGGCCATCTTCGTCGCGAATGGTCTCGGCCGGGATGATGTCGATCGGCAGCGCGAACTGCTGCACCATGCGGCGCACGATCATCAGCTGCTGGTAGTCCTTCTTGCCGAACACGGCCACGCGCGGCTGCGCGCACGAGAACAGCTTCATCACCACCGTGCATACGCCCTTGAAGAAGCCGGGGCGGAATTCGCCTTCCAGGATGTCGCCCAGGTCGTGCGGCGGCTCGACGCGGTATTCCTGCGGCACCGGGTACATATCGCGCTCGGAGGGCGCAAACAGCACATAGACGCCTTCTCTCTGCAGCTTCTCGATATCGTCCTGCAGCGTGCGCGGGTACTTGTCGAAATCCTCGTTGGGGCCGAACTGCAGGCGGTTCACGAAGATCGATGCCACCACCGGGTCGCCGTGCTGGCGCGCCAGGCGCATCAGCGACAGGTGGCCTTCGTGCAGGTTGCCCATGGTAGGAACGAAGGCAGCGCGGTTCTGGCCGCGCAGCTGGTCCCGCAGCTCTTGGATGGAGGAAATGACTTTCATCTGGCTAGGTGTGCTGTCGTGAGGGTGTGACCCGTGGCGCCGGTCTCCGGGGGGCGGCGCTGTGCCATGCCGGGCCTTCGGGCGTCTTGCCTTCTGGGCGTATGGTGCCGGCTGTCGGCGGATTGTAGATCAAGTGGGGCGGGGGTGGACCCTGCCCTGCGGGTGGGTCAGGAAGGGCTGTACGCCAATCGCACATAAATTGGCGCGAACGGCTCGGCCTGGGTGATCTCGACCAGCGACTCGCGCGACAGCTCCAGCATGGCGATAAAGTTGACCACCACCACCGGCACGCCCTTGCCCGAGCGGATCGCATCCTCGAACAGCTCCGAGAACTCCATGAAGCGCGCATGCTGCAGCCGGCGCAGGATCTGGCTCATGTGCTCGCGCACCGACAGTTCCTCGCGCGAGATCTTGTGGTGCTGGTTCAGCTTGGCGCGCTTGAGCACGTCGGCCCAGGCGCTTTGCAGGTCGATCGTCTCGACTTCGGGGAAGCGCGGCGCCAGGCTCTGCTCGATATAGACCTGCGAGCGCAGGAAGTCACGGCCCAGCTGCGGCACCGTGTCCAGGCGCTGCGCGGCCAGCTTCATCTGCTCGTACTCCAGCAGGCGGCGCACCAGCTCGGCGCGCGGGTCCTCGGCGTCTTCGTCGCTGTCGGATTTCTTGACCGGCAGCAGCATGCGCGACTTGATCTCGATCAGCATGGCCGCCATCAGCAGGTATTCCGCCGCCAGCTCCAGGTTGGTCTTGCGGATCTGCTCGATATACGACAGGTACTGGCGCGTGACCTGCGACATCGGGATGTCGAGGACGTTGAAGTTCTGCTTGCGGATCAGGTACAGCAGCAGGTCCAGCGGGCCTTCGAACGCTTCCAGGAAGATTTCGAGCGCATCGGGCGGGATGTACAGGTCCTGCGGCAGCTTGAACAGCGGCTCGCCGTACAGGCGCGCGAACGCCATCCCGTCGACCATGTCGGCGGGACCCGAGGCTCCGGCAGGGTTGTCGGCAGCGCCGGCGACCGCGACGGGCAGCGGCACCTTGTCCTGATCGGCTGTGCTCACGCGGCGCTGGCGGAGATCAGTTGTCCTGCGAGTAGACGTACGGCTTCTGGGCCACGCGCGATGCCTGGGCGCGGGCGCGCTCTTCCAGGTCGATCGGCGCCTTGTCCCACAGCAGGGCGCGGCCGTCGCGCTGTTCGGCTTCGAGCGTCGGGCGCTCTTGCTTGAGCTGCTTCAGGAACTGGGTGATCTCGGATTCGTACATGGCCATGGTGAAACCGTATGCGCCGCGTGGGCGTGTAATGGATGCAGTGGGGCAGGATTTTACAGTATCGGCCCGCCGCGGGGTCGCATTTGGCGCTGGGCTTGCTTTGCGGGGGTAGGAAGATTCCGGAGGCAGCGCGGTGTGTGGTCAAATACCGACTTCGTATGTGTGGACAATCGGCGATGCCGCGAGACACCGCTATCACCGCTAAACCTGCCGACACCGTGCCCGGGGCGCCCGGCGCCTTCAACGGATGAGGATCGCCCCCACCGGGAGGCCGGATACGGCACATCCCGCGCCGCTGCGCTGGCGGGGGCGCGCGGCTGCGTTCGCGCTTGCCGTGCTGATGCTGCTGCCAGCCGGCGCTGCGCTCGGCGCCTACAAGGTCGAGGTCGAAGCCCCCAAGCCGATCAAGGAGATGCTCGAAGAGCACCTGGACCTGGCGCGCTACAAGGACCGCACCGACCTGTCACAAGACCAGTTCGACTACATGGTCGAGACCGTCGGCGAGCAGGTGCGCCAGTTCACCTCGACCGAAGGCTATTTCGACCCGACCACCACCACCCGTGTGGAAGGCGAGGGCGACCGGCGCGTGGTCCACGTCACGGTGGACCCGGGCGCGCGCACGCTGATCCGCAATGTCGATATCCAGGTGACCGGCCCGGCGGCGACGCGCTCGCCCGAGCAGGTCGCCGAGATGCAGGCCAAGTGGGGCCTGCCGGTGGGCGACCCGTTCCGCCAGGCCGACTGGGACAAGGCCAAGGAAGACGCGCTGGTGACGCTGCAAAGCCATAACTACTACGGCGCGCGGCTGGCCGCGTCGCAGGCGCGGGTGGAACCGGACGACCTGCGCGCCGACCTGTCCACGCACTACGCCAGCGGACCGGCCTACCTGCTGGGGCCGCTGACGGTGAGCGGCACGCGCCGTTATCCGGAACAGATCATTTACAACGTCAATCCGCTCAGCGAGGGCGAGCCGTACCGCGTGGAGCGGCTGCTGGAGCTGCAGCGCGCGATCCAGAACCAGCCGTATTTCTCCAACGTGCAGGTCGACCTGGAACCGCCGCCGGATGCCGACAAGGCCCCTGACGGCGTAGTCACTGCGCCGGTCTCGGTGCGCGTGCGCGAATATCCGGTGCACCGGCTTAACAGCGGCGTCGGCTTTACCACCGACACCGGCGCCCAGGTGGAAGGGCGCTATTCCTACTACAACCTGTTCAACCGCGCCTGGACCTTCGACTCGCAGGCGCGGCTGGAACAAAAGCGTTCCTACCTGTTTGCCGAAGCGGCGATGCCGCCTGCCCCCGGCGCGTACCGCAACAGCGTGTACAGCAGCTACGAGCACACCATCGATATCGAGAACACCGATACCACCAGCCTGCGCGCGGGCCTGAAGCGCTCGCGCTCGCGCGAGAAGTACGACGTCACCACGTCGCTTGACTTCTACTATGACAAGCTGCTGCCCGAGGGCCAGGCCGCCCAGATCAGCAAGGCGCTGGTGCCGGCCTTTGCCTGGACCCGGCGCGATGTCGACAACCCGGTGTTTCCGCGCCGCGGCAATGTCATCAGCACCCAGGTCGGCGTGGCCGCCCGGGGTTTCCTCAGCGATGCCACCTTCCTGCGCCTGTATGGCCGTATCCGCCAGTACATCCCGGTGGGCAAGCGCGACCTGGTGGTGGCGCGGCTGGAGCTGGGCGCGGACCTGACCGGCGACAGTTCGAGCCAGATCCCCGCGACGTTGCGCTTCCGCGCCGGCGGCACCGATTCGATCCGCGGCTACACCTACCAGTCGATCGGCACGCCCAGCGGCGCCAGTATCTTGCCGGCCAAGTACCTCGGCACCGGCAGCCTTGAGTACCAGTACTGGTTCAAGCCTGACTGGGGCGTGGCGGTGTTCTGGGACCTGGGCACGGCCGCCGACAACCTGCGCGGCGTGACGATCTACAACGGCGTCGGCGTAGGCGTGCGCTGGCGCACGCCGGTGGGACCGCTGCAGCTGGACGTTGGCTACGGCATCCAGGAGCAGCAGTTCCGGCCGCATATCTCGCTGGGGGTGGCCTTCTGATGGCCGCCCGCGCGCATGGGATGCCGGCATGAGCGCCCACGACCTGCCCGACGTGCCCGGCGAGGGCACGCCCAATGAGCCGAACCCGCCCGCGCCGCGCAAGCGCCGGGGCGTATTGCGCGCGCTCGCCTGGCTGCTTGGCTTGCTGCTGGTGCTGGTGGTGGCGCTGATCGGCGCGGGCGTGGCGGCATTGAGCACCGAGGCCGGCACGCGCCACCTTTGGACGCTGGCCACGCGGCTGTCGGCCGGCATGCTCAGCGGGCGGCTCGAAGGTGGCACGGTGGCGCATGGCTTGCGGCTGCGCGACGTGGTCTTCGCCAGCGGCCAGACCCGCGTGACCGTGGACCGCGTCGACGGCAGCTGGGCCATGACCTGGCAGCCGCGCCGCCTGCACTTCGAATACCTTCGCATCGGCAAGGCCGAGGTCCGACTGGGCCCGTCGGAGCCGGGCACCGAGCCGGCGCAGATGCCGAAGTCGCTGGAACTGCCGCTGGCGATCGACGTCGATGCGCTGACGCTGGAACGACTGGCGCTGCTGCAGGGCACGTCGCCCACCGCCGAGCCGATGGTGTTCGCCAACCTGTCCGGCGCGCTGCACAGCGACGGCCAGCACCACCGCGTCAGCGTGGACCGGCTCGAGACGCCGTACGGCAAGCTTGCCGCCAACGCCCAGATCGGCGCGCGCGCGCCGTTTCCGCTCGGCGCCGAGGCGCTGCTGGAGGCGAGCTGGCAGAAGGAGTCCTTCGCCGTCAACGCCACCGCCAGGGGCACGCTCGAAGCCTTGCGCGCCGAGCTGCAGGCCAATGGCGACCGCATCCATGCGCGCGCCGGCGCTGACCTGACGCCGTTCGGCAAGGTGCCGTTCACGCACCTGCTGGTCGATGGCGAGCGCATCAACCCGCGGCTGTTCAGCCCCACGGCGCCGCAGGCCAACCTGACGGTGCATGCCGACCTGCGGCCGGTGGACGGCGTGGCCGCGGGGGCCCAGCCGCCAGCGGCGAGTGCGCCCGCGGCATCGGCTCCGGCGGCCCCTGCGGCCCCGGCGGCCTCGGCTCCCGCAGCCGCACCCCCGCCCGCACCCCCGGCACCGCTGGCCGTCGCCGGCGACATCGAGATCCGCAACCTGGAAGCCGGCCCGTTCGACAAGGACCGCCTGCCGGTCCATGCCGTGCGCGCCCACGTCGAACTGAGCGAATCGGCGCAGGCCATCAGCGACCTGCGCGTGTCGTTGACCGGCAAGGCCGAGATCACCGGCGGCGGCACGCTGCGCGGCGGCCGCGGCGGCTTTGACCTGGACGTGCGCCGGCTCGATCCGGCCGCGCTGCACGGCTCGGCGACCAGCGCCAGCTTGTCCGGCCCGGTGGTGTTACGCATGGAACCGGGCCGGCAGAGCGTGGCGCTGGACCTGTCGGGCGCGGCGCTCAAGCTGTTCGCCGATGCCAGCGTGGACGCCGAGACCGTTACGCTGACCACGCTGCGCGCCACCGTGGGCCCCGGCGTGCTGAGCGCCGAAGGCAAGCTCGGCCTGAAGGACAAGCAGCCGTTCAGCTTCAAGGGCAAGCTGGCGTCGTTCGATCCGTCGCGGCTGGCCAAGGTGGCCGCGGGCCGCATCAACGCCGACTTCAGCGCCAGCGGCGAGATTGCCCCGGTGCTTGGCGTGGCTGTGGATTTCGCCGTGCACGAGAGCGAATATGCCGGCCTGCCGATGACCGGCGGCGGCAAGGTGCGGCTGGCCGGCGAGCGGCTGCTGCCGAGCGAAGCCTCGCTCAACATGGCCGGCAACCAGGCCAACCTGCGCGGCAGCTTCGGCGCGCGCGGCGACCAGCTCAAGCTGGCGGTCGACGCGCCGCAACTGGAGCGGCTCAAGTTCGGCGTGGCCGGCAAGCTCAAGCTCGACGCCACCATCACCGGCACGCTGAAGAAGCCCGAGGTGGTGGCCGACTACAACGCGCAGGCGCTGGAGGTCGGACCGCACAAGGTAGCCAGCGCTACTGGCCGCGCCGAAGTGCGCGGCGGCCTGGACGGCCCGCTGTCGGTGCAGCTGGCCGCGCGCGACTACCGCGGGCCGCAGGCCAGCCTGAGCACGCTCGACGCCACCCTCAATGGCACCCAGGCCAACCACGTCTTCGACGTCAAGGCCGCCGGCACCCTGAACCGCCGGCCGCTGCAGCTGGTGCTGGCGGGGCAGGGCGCCTGGAAGGACAAGGAGGGCTGGAACGGCACCATCCGTACTCTGGAAGAACGCAGCACCGTCAACCTGCGGCTGGCGGCGCCCACGCAGCTGCTGGTGGCCGACCAGCGCGTGCGCCTGGGCGCCACTCGGCTGCTGCTGGACAACGCCACGCTCGCCATCGACAGCCTCGACTGGGACCACGGCCGCATCCGCACCCAGGGCAGCCTGAATGGCCTGCAGGTCGGCCACGTGCTGGAGCTGATGGAAACCATCACCGGCGAAAAGCCGCCGGTGCGCTCCGACCTGGTCATCGACGGCAGCTGGAACCTCGCGCTGGCCGAGACCGCAAGCGGGTTCGCCGAAGTGCGCCGGCGCAGCGGCGATCTGTCGGTCAATGCCGGGCGCGGCTTTACCACGATGGGCCTGGGCGAGACCAGCCTGCGCGCCGAAGCGGGCGGCAACCGCATCGCGTTGCGCGGCGGCATGGTGTCGGGGCGCATCGGCAAGGTCGCGGTCGATGCCTCGGCCGGGCTGGTGCAGGAGCAGGGTTTGCAGACGGTGGGGCCGGCGTCGACGCTGGCCGGCACGGTCACGGTCGACGTGCCGCGCCTGAAGTCGCTGGAGGCGCTGACCGGGCCGCAGTATGCCTTCGACGGGCGCCTGGCCGCCGCGCTGCGCCTGGGCGGCACGGTCGGCGCGCCGCTGCTGGCCGGCACCATCGATGGCGACAACCTCGCAGTCACGCTGTACGACATGGGCCTGCGCCTGACCGACGGCACCGTGCGCGTGGCGCTGGACCAGAATACGGTGGAGCTGAAGCACGTCGAGTTCCACGGCGGCGACGGCAAGATCACCGCCACCGGCAACGTCAAGCTGGGCGAGGCCGATCCCAACCTGACCGGCAAGATCGTCGCCGACAAGCTGCAGCTGTTCGCCAGTCCGGAGCGCACGCTGGTGGTGTCGGGCGACGCCAGCATCGCCAACGAGAACAAGCAGATCGTGATCCGCGGCAAGTTCCGCGTCGACCGCGGCCTGTTCGATCTGCCCAAGGCCGGCGCACCGGTGCTGGGCGACGACGTGGTGGTGATCCGCCGCAAGGACCAGCGCGCGGTCAAGACCGCCGCGACGCCGGTGGCGCCCGAGACCAAGCCGGCGAGCAAGTTCAGCCCGGTGATCGACCTGACCGTCGACCTGGGCAACGACTTCCGCTTCCGCGGCGCGGGCGCCGACCTGCTGCTCGCCGGCCAGCTCGGGGTCAAGAGCGAGCCGCTGGTGCCGCTGAAGGCCATCGGCACGGTGCGCGTGACCGACGGCACCTACGAGGCCTTTGGCCGCAAGCTGGACATCGTGCGCGGTATCATCAACTTCAATGGGCCGATCGACAACCCGAACATGAACATCCGCGCCATGCGCCGCAACCAGGAAGTGGAGGCGGGTGTCGAAGTCACCGGCACGGTGCGGCTGCCGCGCGTGCGGCTGGTGTCGGAACCCAACGTGCCGGACGAAGACAAGCTGTCGTGGCTGATGTTCGGCTACGGCGCCGAAAGCGCCGGCGCGGGCCAGCAGCGCCAGCTGGGCGGTGCCGCGCTGGGCGGCGCGGCGCTCGGCCTGATCGGCGGCAAGGCGGGCAAGGGCATCGTCTCGCATTTCGGCATCGACGAGTTCTCGATCGGGCCCAGCACCGCGGGCCTGAACGACCAGCAGGTGGTCAGCATGGGCAAGGCCATCACCGACCAGATCTCGGTGGGCTATGAACAGAGCTTGACCTCGGCCTCCAACGTGGTAAAGCTGACGTGGCAGTTCTCGCGGCGCTGGTCGCTGATTGCCAAGGGCGGTTCCATCAACGGATTGTCGGTCTTGTTCAACCGCCGCTTCGACAGCTGGGCGATCCTGTTCTCGGGCGCCTCGAACCGCAGCGGCACCAGAAGGAGCCAGGATGACGGCCAGACACTCGACCCCGAAAGCGCCGCGCAGGCCGCCTCGTCAGTCATTGCCGAGCCCGTGCGCCGCTGAAGTACGCCCCGCCAACTACGCGTCGCCGCGACGCCTTGCCGCCATGGGACTGATTGCCTCTGTGCTTGCGCTGTTCGGCTGCGACCAGCGGAAGGTCGATGAAGCGATGAAGAAGGCGGGCGAGACCGCGCGCAATACCTGGAACGCGATCAAGCCCGACAGCGAGCTGTTCAAGGGCATCGTGCCCGGCCAGTCCACCGAGGAAGAACTGCGGCGCCAGGCCGGCAAGCCGGAGATCGTCTGGGAAGAGGCCGACGGCGGCCGCCGGCTGGAATATCCGCGCGGGCCGGAGGGTACGACCACGTGGATGGTCACCATCGGCGCCGACGGCAAGGTGGCGCGCATCGAGCAGGTGCTGACGCCGGAGAACTTCGCGCGCGTGCGCGCCGGCATGAGCAAGGACGACATCCGCCGCCTGCTGGGCAAGCCGACCAAGGTCGAGGCCTTCGCGCTGAAGAAGGAAGAGGTGTGGGGCTACCGCTGGATGGAGACCTCGACCGACAAGGCCTTTTTCAACGTGCATTTCAACAGCGACGGCACGGTGACGACGACTTCACGCAGCGACGATCCGTCGAAGATGCAGGGCGGCTGACGCGGGCGCGGGACAAAAAAAACGGCGGTCGCCCGCAGGCGCCGCCGTTTTTTTTCCTGCCGGTCCGCTTCAGCGGATGCGCATGCCCGGCACGGCACCGCTGTGCGGCTCCAGGATGTACAGGCCCGGCGCGGCCTTCTCGTCAGCCGCCGATGCCGCCAGCACCATGCCCTCGGACATGCCGAACTTCATCTTGCGCGGTGCCAGGTTGGCCACCACCACGGTCAGCTTGCCGACCAGTTGCTCCGGCGTGTAGGCCGACTGGATGCCCGAGAACACATTGCGGGTCTTGCCTTCGCCCAGGTCGAGCGTCAGCTGCAGCAGCTTGTTCGAGCCTTCCACCTTCTGGCACTCGAGGATCCTGGCCACGCGCAGGTCCACCTTGGCGAAATCGTCGATGGTGATGGTCTCGGCCACCGGCTCGACCGACGGTGCAGCGGCGGCGGGCGCCGCCGTGGCCTGCAGCGATTCGCGGTTGGCGGCCAGCAACGCATCGACCTGCTTGCCATCGACGCGCGTCATCAGGTGCTGGTACGCCTGCACCGGCCTGGCTGCGGACAACTGCTTGTCGATCGCGCGCCAGTCGAGCGGCTCGACGTTCAGGAAGCGCTCGACGCCGGCGGCCACGTCCGGCACCACCGGCTTCAGGTACACCGTCAGCAGGCGGAAGGCTTCCAGCGACACCGAGCAGGCGGCGTGCAGCGCGGCCCGCTTGCTTTCGTCCTTGGCCAGTTCCCACGGCTTCTCGGTGTCGACGAAGGCGTTGACCGCGTCGGTCAGCTCCATCACCTGGCGCAGCGCCTTGCTGTACTCGCGCGCTTCATACAGCTGCGCGATCTGCGGCGCGGCCTGGCGCAGCTGCTCAAGCAGCGGGTGTGCCAGCGCGGCCTCGTCGACCTTGCCTTCGAAGCGCTTGACCAGGAAGCCCGCCGCGCGGCTGGCGATGTTGACGTACTTGCCGATCAGGTCACTGTTGACGCGGGCGATGAAGTCATCCAGGTTCAGGTCCAGGTCTTCCATGCTCGCGTTGAGCTTGGCGGCGAAGTAGTAGCGCAGCCATTCCGGGTTCATGCCGGTGTCGATGTAGCTCTGCGCGGTGATGAAGGTACCGCGCGACTTGCTCATCTTGGCGCCGTCCACCGTCAGGAAGCCGTGGGCGAACACGTTGGTCGGGGTGCGGTAGCCCGAGAAGCGCAGCATCGCCGGCCAGAACAGCGTGTGGAAGTACAGGATGTCCTTGCCGATGAAGTGGTACTGCTCGGCGGTCGAGTGCGGGCCGACCCACGCGTCGAAGTCGATGCCGCGCTGCTGCGCCAGGTTCCTGAAGCTGGCGTAGTAGCCGATCGGTGCGTCCAGCCACACATAGAAATACTTGCCGGGCGCGCCAGGGATCTCGAAGCCGAAGTAGGGTGCGTCGCGCGAGATGTCCCAGTCGGACAGGGTCGAGGCCTCGCCCTCGGCGCCCAGCCATTCCTGCATCTTGTTGGAGGCTTCCGGCTGGGCCAGGTCGGCCACCCATTCGCGCAGGAAGGTCTCGCAGCGCGGATCGGACAGCTTGAAGAAGAAGTGCGTCGACGACTTGCGTACCGGCGTGGCGCCGGACACCACCGAGTACGGGTTCTTCAGGTCGGTCGGCACGTAGGTAGTGCCGCAGACTTCACACGAATCGCCGTACTGGTCCTTGGCGCCGCACTTCGGGCATTCGCCCTTGATGAAGCGGTCCGGCAGGAACATGTTCTTGACCGGGTCGAAGAACTGCTCGACCTCGCGCTCGGCGATCAGGTCCTCGGCCTTCAGGGCCAGGTAGATCTTCTCGCACAGCTCGCGGTTTTCATCCGCGTCGGTGCTGTAGTAGTTGTCGAACGACACCAGGAAACTGTCGAAATCGCGCTTGTGCTCGGTCCAGACGCGGTCGATCAGCTGCTTGGGGGTGATGCCTTCCTTTTCGGCGCGCAGCATCACAGGGGTGCCGTGCGTATCGTCGGCGCCGACGTAGTAGACCTCGTTGCCCATCATGCGCTGGAAACGCACCCAGATATCGGTCTGGATGTATTCCACCAGGTGGCCGATATGGATCTGGCCGTTGGCATAAGGCAGGGCGGATGTGACGAGGATGCGACGTGCGGTCATAGACGAAGAGCCGGTCAGGAGCGGGGAAATCAGTGGCGACGGCGCTGCGCGCGGGGCGGGCGCGTGCCGGGGAAGGGCTATTTTAGCAAGTGGCCGCCGTGGACGCGTCGGTTCCGCATGGCGGAATGTTCGGCGATCGGGCGATCACCGGCCGGCACTTGCGAGGCAGAAAGGCAAAAAAAAGCGCCGGTCAGAGCCGGCGCAGCTTTCCACAACGGAAAAGGAGGAGAAATCAGGCACCGCCCGGGAGGTCAGCCACCCATCGCGAGCCAGCAACGGTGGCAAGCGGTACCTGTTTCTATGACTAGGTCATCCCTGAATTGGTTTCAAAAAAATTTCGACGCGGCGATTTTGTTGCCGGCCGGCCTCGGTGGCATTGTCTGCAACGGGCTGGCCCTGGCCCCGGCCTTCGGCCGTCAGGCGGTTGCGTGCGACGCCGCGGTCACCCAGGTAGCCCGCCACGCTCTGCGCCCGGCGCTGCGACAACTGCATGTTGTAGTTGGGGTTGCCGGTGCTGTCGGTATGGCCCACGACATTGGCACTGACGTCCTGGTGCTGGCCCAGCGTCTGCGCGACCTGGTCGAGCACCGAGCGGAACGACGGCTTGATGCTGGCGCTGTCGGTATCGAAGGTCACCTGGCTGGGGATGTTCACCTTCAGCGAGCCGTCCGGCTGCTCGGTGATCTGGGTGCCGGTGCCGGCGGTGTCCTTGTTCAGCTTGCCGCGGATGGCATTCCAGTTGTAGCCGGTCGCACCGCCGACGGCACCGCCCACGGCCGCGCCGACCAGCGTGCCCGTGGTATTGCCGCCGATCAGGTTGCCAAGCCCGGCGCCCACTGCGGCGCCCACGCCGGTACCGACCGCCGTATGGGTCTGCTGTTCGGTGGCGCAACCCGCGGCCAGCAGGGTGGCGGCGGCGAGCGAGACAGTGACGAACTTGATCTTCATGCGTTCTCCTTCTGATGTTCCCGTAAATGTTCCTGGTACCGCATGCGATGGTAACCCCATGGCGATACCGCACGTAACCCTTTGTATGCGTTGGCGGCGGCGCGGCCCGGCGCGGCGGTGCCTGCCCGCCCAACCGCACTACAATATGGATATGGCGACGCGCGCACAAGTGCAAGGTTGTGAGAGTTGTAAATGTCTGTAATCCCACACCTGGCACAGGGGTTTGCCCGCTCTTCTCAGACTCCCATTGACCGTTGCTTCAGATTCGCTCCTTTCACTCCCAGCCTTTCAGGCGGGAAGTGAAAGGAGCGGCGTCGCCAGGCGGCATTCCAACGTTAGAATGAGCAGCATGGTGCTTGTCTACCGCTACCGGGTGAAGTCGCTCAACGGCCTGCTCAATAGGCAGAGCCGAGCGGTGAACTTCGTCTGGAACTTCTGCAATGACACGCAGAAGCACGCAGTCAAATGGGGTAAGAAGTGGCCGAGCGGGTTCGATCTGAACGTGCTGACCACTGGCAGCAGCAAGGAACTCTGTATCCATTCCGGCACCGTCAATGCGACGTGCGAGCAGTACGCGAAATCGCGCAGCCAGCATCGCCGTCCTTACCTGGGATACCGCGGCAAGAAGTGCCTGGGATGGGTGCCTCTTAAGGGCCGCGATCTGAAACGAGAAGGCGAGGCGTTTCGCTTTGCCGGCAATACCTTCCGCGTGTTCAACAGCCGCCCGTTGCCTGAAGGCAAGATCAAGGACGGCACAAACTTTGCGCAGGATTCGCGCGGGAACTGGTTTCTCAACATTGTGATCGAGATTCCTGATGTGCCGGCACGCCCGATTCAAGCTGGCGTCGGCATCGACCTTGGCTTGAAGGACTTCGCGACGCTCTCAACCGGCGAGAAGTTTTTCAATGACCGGTTTGGCCGACATGCCGCCGAACGACTGGCCAAGGCGCAGCGTGCGCGAAAGCACAAGCGGCATATCGCCAAGCTGCATGCCAAGGTGGCGAATTCCCGCGCCGACTTCCAGCACAAGCTTGCGCTCGACCTCGTCCGCCGCTTCGATTACATCGCAGTTGGCAACGTGTCGGCTGTGAAACTCGCCAGGACCAAGATGGCGAAAAGCGTCTATGACGCATCCTGGTCGTCCTTCCGGGCCAAGCTCCGCTACAAAGCGATTGCGCACGGGGCCACCTTTGAGGAAGTGAATGAAAGCGGTTCTACCCAGTCCTGTTCGGCGTGCGGTTCGAAAGACAGCACGACGCGGCCGAAAGGTATCGCAGGACTGCGAATAAGAGAGTGGTCCTGTAGTAGCTGCGGTGCCGTGCATGACCGTGATACTAATGCTGCGCTGAACATTCTCCGATGCGGACGTGCATCGCCAGGTGTGGGAATCCCCTTCCTTAGGCAGGGGAAGACGTCAAACTTTGATACATTAGGTGCCAGTCCAGCCGGTGGCGCCGGCCGTCCGGGCCATCCCCCACATTCAGAAAAACCAAGCGGAGTTTGTCTTGAGCGTCAGCACTGAGCAGGTCACCGAAGCCCTGCGCACCGTCATCGACCCCAACACGGGCAAGGACCTGGTGTCCACGCGCTCGGCCCGGAACATCCGGGTCGACGGGGGCGGGGTTTCGCTGGAAGTCGAACTCGGCTATCCGGCCAAGAGCCAGCTAGACCCGATTCGCAAGCTGGTGGTTGCCGCGGTGCGGCAATTGCCGGGCGTCACCAATGTCAGCGTGGCCGTGACCATGAAGATCGTCGCCCACGCGGTGCAGCGGGGCGTCAAGCTGCTGCCGGGCGTGAAGAACGTGATCGCGGTGGCGTCTGGCAAGGGCGGGGTGGGCAAGTCCACCACCGCCGTCAATCTGGCGCTGGCGCTGTCCGCCGAAGGCGCGCGCGTGGGCATGCTCGATGCCGATATCTACGGGCCCAGCCTGCCGATGATGCTCGGCATCGACGGCCGCCCCGAATCCGCCGATGGCCAGACCATGGAGCCGCTGGAGGGCCACGGCGTGCAGGCCAACTCGATCGGCTTCCTGATCGAGCAGGACAATCCGATGGTATGGCGCGGGCCGATGGTTACCTCGGCGCTGGAACAGCTGCTGCGCCAGACCAACTGGCACGAGCTCGACTACCTGATCGTCGACATGCCGCCGGGCACCGGCGACATCCAGCTGACGCTGTCGCAGAAGGTGCCGGTCACCGGCGCGGTGATCGTCACCACGCCGCAGGACATCGCGCTGCTCGACGCCAAGAAGGGCCTGAAGATGTTCGAGAAGGTCGGCATCCCGATCCTCGGCATCGTCGAGAACATGGCGGTGTACTGCTGCCCGAACTGCGGCCACGTCGAGCATATTTTCGGCCAGGGCGGCGGCGAGAAGATGTGCGCCGACTATGGCGTGGAGCTGCTGGGCAGCCTGCCGCTGAACCTGCAGATCCGCGAGCAGGCCGATTCAGGCCGCCCGACCGTAGTGGCCGAGCCCGACAGCCCGGTGGCCGAGCTGTACCGCGGCATCGCGCGCAAGGTGGCGATCAAGGTCGCCGACAAGGCGCGCGACATGACCAGCAAGTTCCCGAGCATCGTCGTGCAGAACACCTGAGCGCGCGGCTTGCCGCGCCAGCAGCCATGGAAGCCGAAACCACGCCCGTGCCACAGTCGCCGCCACCCGGCGCCCGTCCCGCCGTCACCATGGCGGTGGTGATGCGCAGGGTCGCGCTGGCCAGCCGCTGGCAGCCATGGAAGTGGCAACTCGACGCGGTGCTGCCGGACCTCGGCGAGTTCGGCACGCACCCGGTCTGCCTCGAGCACGACGAACACGGTGCGCGCTGGCTGTATCCCGGCTTCGAGGTCGAGTTGTTCCGCGACCAAGGCGAAGGCTACTACCTGAACCTGACCTCGACTACGCCATGCTGGTTCGTGCTGTGGCGCATGCCCGAGGACGAGGATGGCGGCGGCACCGGCGAAGACGCCCACCCGGTGCCGATGACGGTCACGCTGTCATACAACGAAGCCGGCCGCTGGCTCGACGCCGGCGAGATCGTCGAGAACGTGCCGCTCGCGCCCGAGCAGCGCGACTGGCTGCAGGCCTACGTCAGCGAGCATTACCGGCCCGAGCCCAAGCAGCGGCGCCGGCCCGAATCCTTCAAGGCGCCGCAGGACCGCGCGCGCTACTGACCCGACTGCTTCGAACACGCCGATGAGCGATTCGTCCTTCCTGTCACGCTGGTCGCGCCGCAAGGCGGCGGTGCGGGAGGGCGTGGCCGTGCCCGCGGAGCCGTTGCAGCCTGCCGAGCCGCAGCCATTGCCCGTGCCACCGGAGGCCGCGACCGCGGTGGCCGAGCCGGAAGTCCCGCTGCCGACCCTGGCGGACGTGGCGGCGCTGCGCCCCGGCGACAACATCGCCCGCTTCGTCGCGCGCGGGGTCGATGAATCGGTCAAGCGCGCCGCGCTCAAGACGCTGTTCGCCGATCCGCACTTCAATGTGATGGACGGCCTCGATACCTACATCGACGACTACAGCAAGCCCGACCCGATCCCGCTCGAGATCCTGCGCCAGCTGCGCCAGGCCGAGTCGCTGGGGCTGTTCGAGCCGACCGACGAGGAGCGTGCGGCAGCCCAGGCCGCCGCACAAGCGGACGCACAAGCGCACGCACAACCCGACGCACAAGCGGACCATGTACCGCCGGCGGCGCCTGCCGTGGCCGGCGAGCCGGCCGAGGCTACGGACATACCCGCAGCCGCCGAAACGCCGCCGCCGCTGGCCAGTCAAAACGCAGAACAGGGCCCGCAAGACCCGCAAGACCTGGATAAGTGCGCGTAGCCCGACCGGGCAGCCGCAGCCTACAATAGGCATCCCCACAATCCGCCGGGCCGCAGATCCTCGCAAGAAGGACGTCCGGGCCGGTCAGCCGCATTCGCCATGCCGACGCTGATCTGCAATTGCAACGACACCATGCCGCTCGACGGGGCGGCGCTGTCGGAAGCCAGCCAGGGCCCGCAGCAAGGCTCGCAACAAGGTCCGCTCAAGGTCCACCGCCTGTTGTGCCGGCGCGAGATCGGCGCCTTCACCGCCGCGCTGGACGGCACCGACGATGTCATCGTGGCCTGCACGCAGGAACGCGCGCTGTTTACCGAAGTCGCAGCGCAGACCGCGCAGGGCCAGGACGGCCGGCCGGTGGTGACCGCGCCGGTCCGTTTCGTCAATATCCGCGAGACCGGAGGCTGGTCGCAGGGGGCGCGGCGCGATCCGAAGACCGCCAATGCCAAGATTGCCGCGTTGCTGGCGGTGGCTGCGTTGCCCGAGCCCGATCCGGTGCCCGTAGTCGACTACCGCTCCGACGGCGCGGTGTTGGTGCTGGGGCCGGCGCAGCGCGCGCTGCCCTGGGCCGAGCGGCTCGCGGCGATGCAGTTCGAAGTCACGGTATTGCTGACGTGCAGCGCCGCGGGCGAAGGCGCACAGCCGGCCGCGCGCGCCTGGCCCGTCCACAGCGGCCGGCTGGCATCGCTCAGCGGCTGGCTCGGCGCCTTCGAGGCCAGTTGGGAAACCGGCGCGGGTCGAAGCAATCCGATCGACCTGGACCTGTGCACCCGCTGCAATGCCTGCATCGAAGCCTGCCCGGAGGACGCGATCGATTTCAGCTACCAGATCGACCTGTCGCGCTGCCGCTCGCACCGCGAGTGCGTGCGCGCCTGCGGCGCGGCCGCGGCCATCGACTTCGACCGGCCGCCGAACACCATGCAGGGACGCTTCGACCTGGTCTTCGACCTGTGCGACCAGCCCGCTTTCACCATGCACCAGCCGCCGCAAGGCTACCTGCATGCCGGCGCCGATCCGGCGCGGCAGCAAGCACTGGCATTGACGCTGGTGGGCCTGGTGGGCGAGTTCGAGAAACCCAAATTTTTCCGCTACAAGGAAGCCCTGTGCGCGCACGGCCGCAACCAGACCACCGGCTGCACGGCTTGTATCGACATTTGCTCGACCCGGGCGATCCAGTCGAGCTGGCATGACGGCAAGGGCCGCATCGAGGTCACGCCGAACCTTTGCATGGGCTGCGGGGCCTGCACCACGGTGTGTCCGAGCGGCGCCATCAGTTACGGCTACCCCGGCCCTGAAACCACCGGCGCACGGCTGCGCACGCTGCTGTCGGCCTACCGGCAGGCCGGCGCGCGCGATCCGGTCGTGCTGCTGCACGGCGAGGAATATGGCACGCCCGCCTTGCTGGCGCTGGGCCGCGCCGCGCGCGCCGGCCGTGCCGCCGGCGTGCCCGCCCATGTGCTGCCGCTGTCGCTGTTCCACCCGGCCGCGGCCGGGCTGGAGCTGTGGCTGGCCGCGGTGTGCTGGGGCGCCAGCCGCGTGGCGGTGCTGCTGACCGGCGACGAGGCGCCGCAGTACCGCACCGCGCTGCGCGAGCAGATGGAAGTCGGCCGCGCCCTGATGGCGGGGCTGGGCTATGACACCGAGGTGCTGTCGCTGGTCGAGGCGGCCAGTGCGATCGATGTGCCGTCGCTGGATGCCGGCCTGTCCGCGCTGCGTCCCGGCCGCAACGCGCTGCCGCCGGCGCCGTTCGGCGCGGTCGCCGCCAAGCGCGAGATGCTGGACTTCGTGCTCGACCACCTGGTGCGCCACGCGCCGGTGCCCGCCAATATCGTGCCGTTGCCGGCCGCCGCGCCGATTGGCGCGATCGCCGTCGATTCCGGCAAGTGCACCCTGTGCATGGCGTGCGTCGGCGCCTGCCCGTCGCAGGCGCTGCGCGACAACCCCGAGCGCCCCGTGCTCAGCCTGATCGAGCGCAACTGCGTGCAGTGCGGCCTGTGCGAAAAGACCTGTCCGGAAGATGCCATCACGCTGGTGCCGCGCCTGCTCGCCGGCGACGCGGCGCGCCGCCCGGTCACGCTCAACGAGGCCCAGCCGTTCCTCTGCGTGCGCTGCGCGAGGCCGTTCGGCACGGCGCAGATGGTGCAGTCGATGCTGGTCCGGCTGGCCGGCCACCCGGCGTTTTCCGGCGCCGCCGCCGAGCGGCTGAAAATGTGCCCCGATTGCCGCGTGGTCGACATGATCGAGCACGATACGGGCACTGTGAGCGGCGCCACGCTGCGCTGAGCCGCTTTCGATACAAACCATCACGACATGACAGATTTCCAGCCGATCCAGCTCACCGCCGCACCGCCCGCCGACGATGCCGAGGACACCGCTCGCGCCGACCTGTACGGGTTGCTGGCCACGCTGTTTTATCGCGCCCCCGATGCGGCACTGCTGCACCACATTGCTGCCAACCGCGCCGTTGGCGAAGACGCGGATACGGTACTGGGCAAAGCCTGGAACGCCTTGTGCGACGCAGCATCCGAGACCACCGCGGCGCAGGCCGAAGAGGAATATCGGCAGCTGTTCGTCGGCGTGGGCCGGCAGGACGTGTTCCTGTATGGCTCGTTCTACCTGACCGGCTTCCTCAACGAGCGCCCGCTGGTGGCGCTGCGCGAAGACCTGGCCCGCTATGGCCTGGAGCGCCACGAGGAAGTAAGCGAGACCGAAGACCACATTGCCACGCTGTGCGAGGTGATGCGCTTCCTGGTGGCCGGCGACGACCTGTCAGTGTCGAACCTCGGCGAGCAGCAGCGCTTCTATGCGCAGCACTTGCAGCCGTGGGTGGAGAAATTGTGCGATGCAGTGATCGCGCACCCGCAGGCGCGTTTCTACCGCAGCGTTGCCGGCCTGCTGGCCGCCTTCGCTGGTGTCGAGGCACTCGCGCTTGAGATGAACTGAAGAGGACTGCGCGCGGTCGGGTATCCGAGGGGGGCGTGCGCTATACCGCAAAATCAGCGGGAATGTAAGGAAAAACCCGTGCATTGCATGGTCTTTCCGCTGAGTTGATTCTAGAATATGCATAACAACGCATAACGGCGAAAACCATCGGGCTTTGACAGCCGAGGAGCCCCCCACATGAGAGAGAAGCCAACCCGGGTCGCGCGCCGCACGTTTCTCGCGGGCGCTGGAGTTGTGGCTGCCGCAACGGGTGCGGCTGCGCTGACAGCGCGTGGACCGGCACTACCGGACCAGGCCGCCGCTCTGCCGGAACCCACCGACACCCCGTCGGACAGCAAGGGCTACCGGGTCTCCGAACACATTCGCAAGTACTACCGGACCACACTGGTGTAAATGCCAGGGCGGCGTGGTTCGCCGCGCCGCCTGCAACCGGACGGCTCTCGTCCGCATCTGAGGTGAGACATGATCTTGACCCGCAAACGCGCGGCGCAGGGCGCATCCGCCCGCCTCGCTGACGGCCTCGCCAACCGGCACGACCCTGCCGGCGCGCAAGCCGGAACCGGACGCCTCTCACAGCGGCTCGCCGCAAGCCTGGCCGGCGCCATGCCGACCATGGACCGCCGCAGCTTTCTCAAGCGCTCAGGCATCGGCGTCGGTGCCGGCCTGGCGGCGTCGCAGCTGACGCTGCTGCGCAAGGCCGATGCCGCCGACGACAAGAAGGGCGCTGCCGACGGCAAGAACGGCATCGTCGTGCGCCGCACCGTGTGCGGCCACTGCTCGGTCGGCTGCGCCGTCGATGCGGTGGTGCAGAACGGCGTGTGGATCCGCCAGGAACCGGTGTTCGATTCGCCCATCAACCTGGGCGCGCACTGTGCCAAGGGCGCCGCGCTGCGCGAGCACGGCCACGGTGAATACCGGCTTAAATATCCGATGAAGCTGGTCAACGGCAAGTACCAGCGCATCGGCTGGGACCAGGCGCTCGACGAGATCACCGCGAAGATGAAGGAGATCCGCCAGCAGACCGGCCCGGATTCGCTGTTCTTCGTCGGCTCGTCCAAGCACAGCAACGAGCAGTCGTACCTGCTGCGCAAATGGGTTTCGTTCTTCGGCACCAACAACACTGACCACCAGGCGCGCATCTGCCACTCGACTACCGTGGCGGGCGTGGCCAACACGTGGGGCTACGGTGCGATGACGAACTCGTACAACGATATGCAGAACTCGAAGGCTGCGTTGTATATCGGTTCGAACGCGGCCGAGGCGCACCCGGTGTCGATGCTGCACCTGCTGCACGCCAAGGAAAACGGCTGCAAGGTGATCGTGGTCGATCCGCGCTTCACGCGCACCGCGGCCAAGGCGCATCACTATGTGCGCATCCGCTCGGGCACCGATATCGCCTTCCTGTTCGGCATGCTGTACCACATCTTCAAGAACGGCTGGGAAGACCAGAAGTACCTGAACGACCGCGTCTATGGGATGGACAAGGTCAAGGAAGAGGTGCTGGCCAAGTGGACGCCCGACAAGGTCGAGGAAGTGACCGGTGTGCCCGAGGCACAGGTCTACCTTGTCGCCGAAACCATGGCCAAGAACCGCCCCAGCACGCTGGTGTGGTGCATGGGCCAGACCCAGCACACCATCGGCAACGCGATCGTGCGCGCGTCGTGCATCGTGCAGCTGGCGCTGGGCAATATCGGCGTGTCGGGCGGCGGCGCCAATATCTTCCGCGGCCATGACAATGTGCAGGGCGCCACCGACGTCGGGCCCAACCCCGACTCGCTGCCCGGGTACTACGGTCTCGCCACCGGCGCGTGGAAGCACTACGCGGCGGTGTGGGGCGTGGACTACGAATGGATCAAGAAGCAGTTCGTCTCGCAGACGATGATGGAGAAGTCCGGCACCACGGTGTCGCGCTGGATCGATATCGTCACCGAGAAGAACGAGCTGATCGACCAGGACAACAACGTGCGCGGCGTGTTCTTCTGGGGCCATGCGCCCAACTCGCAGACGCGCGGGCTGGAGATGAAGAAGGCGCTGGACAAGCTCGACCTGCTGGTGGTGGTCGATCCGTATCCGTCAGCCACCGCGGCCATGGCCAACATGCCGCCGGCAGAAGGCGACAAGGTCAACCCGAACCGTGCCGTGTACCTGCTGCCGGCATGCACGCAGTTCGAGACGTCGGGTTCGTGCACGGCATCGAACCGCTCGCTGCAATGGCGCGAGAAGGTCATCGAGCCGCTGTTTGAGTCGATGCCCGACCATACGCTGATGCACGCATTCGCCGAAAAGTTCGGCTTCGGCAAGGAGCTGTCGAAGAACTACAAGATGATCGAGGTCAAGCGCGCCGGCCGCACCTGGATGGAGCCGGAGCCAGAGTCGATCCTGCGCGAGATCAACGCCAGCAACTGGACCATTGGCTACACCGGCCAGTCGCCGGAACGGCTGAAGTCGCATATGCGCAATATGCAGATGTTCGACGTCAAGACGCTGCGCTGCAAGCAAGGCAAGGACCCCCTCACCGGCTACGACCTGACCGGCGACTACTTCGGCCTGCCGTGGCCGTGCTACGGCAATCCGGAGCTCAAGCACCCGGGCTCGCCCAACCTGTATGACACCAGCAAGCATGTGATGGACGGCGGCGGCAACTTCCGCGCCAACTTCGGCGTGGAACGCGACGGTGTCAACCTGCTGGCCGAGGACGGCTCGTATTCCGTGGGCGCGGAAATCACCACCGGCTATCCGGAATTCGACCACGTGCTGCTGAAGAAGCTGGGCTGGTGGGATGACCTGACCGACGCCGAGAAGGCCAAGGCCGAAGGCAAGAACTGGAAGACCGACCTCTCCGGCGGCATCCAGCGCGTGGTGCTGAAGAACCATGGCTGCCATCCGTTCGGCAATGCCAAGGCGCGCGCGGTGGTGTGGAACTTCCCCGACCCGATCCCGCAGCATCGCGAGCCGCTGTACTCCACGCGCGCCGACATGGTCGCCAAGTACCCGACCCACGACGACAAGATGGCGTTCTGGCGGCTGCCGACGCTGTACAAGTCGGTGCAGCAGCGCAATATCGAGAACAAGGTCTACGAGAAGTTCCCGATCATCCTGACCTCCGGGCGGCTGGTCGAGTACGAGGGCGGTGGCGAGGAAACCCGCTCCAACCCGTGGCTGGCCGAGCTGCAGCAGGAGAACTTCGTCGAGATCAACCCGCGCGCGGCCTCCGATCGCGGCATCCGCAACGGCGACTTCTGCTGGGTCAAGACGCCAACCGGCGCAATGCTGAAGGTGCGTGCGCTGGTGACCGAGCGGGTCGGGCCGGATACCGCCTTTATCCCGTTCCACTTCTCGGGCTGGTGGCAGGGCAAGGACCTGAAGGACTACTACCCCGAGGGCGCGATGCCGGTGGTGCGGGGCGAGGCCGTCAACACCGCCACCACGTATGGCTATGACTCGGTGACGATGATGCAGGAGACCAAGACCACCGTTTGCCAGATCGAGCGGTTTGCATAAGTCACAGGACAGAGGGACATCATGGCACGCATGAAATTCATCTGTGACGCCGAGCGCTGTATCGAGTGCAACAGCTGCGTCACGGCCTGCAAGAACGAGCACGAGGTGCCGTGGGGCGTGAACCGGCGCCGCGTGGTCACCGTCAACGACGGCATGGTCGGCGCCGAAAAGTCGATCTCGGTAGCCTGCATGCATTGCTCCGACGCGCCGTGCATGGCGGTGTGCCCGGTCGACTGCTTCTACCGCACCGACGACGGCGTGGTGCTGCACGACAAGGACGTCTGCATTGGCTGCGGCTACTGCTCCTACGCCTGCCCGTTCGGCGCGCCGCAGTTTCCGTCGACCGGCACCTTCGGCGTGCGCGGCAAGATGGACAAGTGCACCTTCTGCGCCGGCGGCCCGGAAAAGAACGGCAGCGAGGCGGAGTTCGAGAAATACGGCCGCAACCGGCTGGCCGAGGGCAAGCTGCCCTTGTGCGCCGAGATGTGTTCGACCAAGGCGCTGCTGGGCGGTGACGGCGATGTGATCGCCGACATCTTGCGCAACCGCGTGATCAAGCGCGGTACCGGCGGCGACGTGTTCGGCTGGGGCACGGCCTATGGCGTGCCCAAGGCCGCGCCAGGCGCGCCGGCAGCTCCGGCTGGTTCCGCCGCGCCGGACGCGCCCGGGGCCCGCTCCACGCCAGCCGCACCGGCCGCGCCGGCTGCACCGGCTACCCCCGCCGCAACCGGCGCTCAGGGAGGCCAGACATCATGAGCCGCGCCTGCGCCATCACCCTGCTGACACTGTGCGGTGCGCTGCTGGCCGCGTGCGGCGAAAAGCCGCAGACGATCAACCAGTCGCACCGCAAGGCCGACGCCCAGGCCTACCAGGGCGCGCCCGACGACCCGTTTGTCTCCAAGGGTTGGACCGCGGGCGACAAGACCAGCTGGCATAACCAGATCCGCCAGCGCAACCAGTACCAGAACGAGTACAACCGCGTGCAATGAATGCGCCGCAGTGGGGAGGCGCCGCCATCCGCGCGCAGGCTCCCGATGATCTGAAGGAGGGCGTATGACGCCGTCGCACAATGCATGCCGCAGCGGGCAGGGCGCCGGCTGGCGCCGCTGGCTCGTGGCCGGCGCGCTGGCCCTGATGGCCGTGGCCGGAACCGCCGCGGCCCAGGCTCCCGCCCCCGGGCCGTCGACCGGGCCGGCCACCGCGTCGGGCAGCGCCGATACCAACAACCCCGCCACGCATCCGGCGCAGCCGCTTGCGGGCATTGCGTCTGAGAACATCTTCGACGTGCCGCGCCGCGACATCGCCGCCGAGGCCCAGTCGCAGCAGCAACGCACCGTCACGCAGCCCGGCAACAATGCGCCGGTCTGGCGCGAGATCAACTCCGACCAGCGCCACTACAGCAGCCTGCCCGACAAGGAAGCCGGCGTGCTGATCCAGCGCACCGGCCAGAAATGGCGCCTGTTCCGCAATGGCGTGATCACCGTCTGGGGTGGCTGGCTGCTGCTGGTAGTGCCGCTGGCAATCCTTGGCTTCTATTTGTGGCGCGGCACCATCCCGCTGCGCGAGCCGCGCACCGGCCGCATGATCGAGCGCTTCACGCCACTGGAGCGCATCGTCCACTGGACCATGGCGATCTCGTTCGTGGTGCTGGCGGTGTCGGGCATCGTGATGCTGCTCGGCAAGCATTTTCTGCTGCCGCTGATGGGGCACATGCTGTTCGGCTGGCTCACCTACATCCTGAAGAACCTGCACAACGTGGTCGGGCCGATCTTCACGCTGTCGGTGATCGTCGCCTTCGTGGTGTTCGTGCGCGACAACCTGCCCAGCCGCGATGACGTGCGCTGGGTCACCCGCCTCGGCGGGCTGACGTCCGGCAAGCACGTGCCGAGCGGGCGCTTCAATGCCGGCGAGAAGATGTGGTTCTGGGTCGGCGTGTTTATCTTCGGCATCGTGCTGTCGGCCTCGGGCTGGGTGCTCGACATGATCGTGCCGGGCATGGACTACTACCGCGCGACCATGCAGATCGCCAACGTGATCCATGGCATCTCGGCCGTGCTGATGATCGCGATGGCGTGTGGCCATATCTACATGGGCACGGTCGGCATGGAAGGCGCGTACCGCGCCATGCGCGACGGCTGGGTCGACGAAGCCTGGGCGAAGGAACATCACGAGCTCTGGTACGACGACATCCAGTCCGGCAAGATCCCCGCCCAGCGTTCGCCCGATCCGGCCGGCCCGGATGCGGCGGCAGGCCGGTCCGCCCGGCATACCCCTGGCGAAGCCTGATGCGGCTGGGCGCCTGATTCTTAGGAAGGCATCGACCATGACACGCACCCTGACGCTGATCGTCCTGGCCGCCGGCGCCACCCTGAGCGCCGGCGCGCTGGCCAAGCTGCCGCCGCCGAGCGAAGCCCAGCAGGCCAAGGCCGCCGAGGCCAAGGCCCGCGCCGCCTGGTCGGACAAGGTCGCTGCCTTCCAGTTGTGCCGTGCGCAGGACAAGATCGCGACCCGCTATTACGCCGAACGCCAGGCACAGGGCAAGGAAGCGCGCGCGGCGGCGCAGGGTGCGCCATGTGCCGACCCGGGACCGTTCGCCCCGCCCGTGGCATCCGCACCCGCCGGAGCCCCGGCGCCCGCAGTCGCCAGCACCGGGCCCGACGCCAGACCGGCTGCGCCCGGCGGGGTACAATCCCCCGCAAAGGCACCGTAACCGCAGCCCCGATGCTCGCCTGGACGGCACGGGGCACCTTCCAGCAGCCCTGAGCCTTCCCGTCATGATTTTGCGTCCCGAGCTTACCCAGGCAGCCGTTCCGCTGATCGAAGAGGTCGAAGTCGTCGACGAGCAGGGGCGCGTGCGCGCGGCCTACCTGCCTGGCGAGCGCCCGCTGACGGTCTACCTGGACAAACGCGAACTGGTCACGCTGATGACACTGGGCGGCGCGCCCGAGCACCTGGTGCTGGGCTACTTGCGCAACCAGCGGCTGGTCGAATCGATCGAGGACATTGCCGCGGTGCAGGTCGACTGGGAAACCGAATCCGCCGCCGTCAGCACCCGCACCGGCGTCGACCGCATCGAGGAACGCACCGCGCGCCGCGTAGTGACTACCGGCTGCGGGCAGGGCACGGTGTTCGGCTCGCTGCTGGACGAGGTCGACAATATCCGCTTGCCGGTCGGTGCCATGCTCGACCAGGACACCCTGTACGGCATCATCGACACCATCCGGTTGCAGCAGTCGGTCTACAAGCAGGCGGGCTCGGTCCATGGCTGCGCGCTGTTCCGCGGAACCGAGTTGCTGATGTTTGTCGAGGACGTTGGCCGCCACAACGCGGTGGATGCCATCGCCGGGCGCATGTGGCTGGAAGGCATGACCGGCGCCGACAAGATCTTCTACACCACCGGGCGCCTGACTTCGGAGATGGTCATCAAGGGCGCGCAGATGGGGATTCCGTTCCTCCTGTCGCGCTCGGGCGTGACGCAGATGGGCTACCAGATGGCCACGCGGCTCAACCTGACGCTGTTCGCGCGCTGTACCGGCAAGCATTTCCTGCTCTACACGGGCCGCGAACGGTTCCGTCACCGGGTTCCCGAGGACGCGGCAGCTTGAATGTGATCCGTGCATCACGTTAAGCGTCGGCGAGGATGCGGCGCTGTCTCAACAGAACGCGGGCGGAATGGTTGTACAATGCGGCGCACTCCGAGCCAGTGTGTCTACCTCCCAACTATGAGCATCAAATCCGACAAATGGATCCGCCGCATGGCGGAGCAGCACGGCATGATCGAGCCGTTCGAACCAGGCCAGGTCCGGGAGGCCGACGGGCGCAAGATCGTGTCGTACGGTACCTCTAGCTACGGCTACGACATCCGCTGCGCCGACGAATTCAAGATCTTCACCAACATCAACAGCACCATCGTCGACCCGAAGAACTTCGACGAGAAGTCCTTCGTAGACTTCAGGGGTGATGTCTGCATCATTCCGCCGAATTCCTTCGCGCTGGCGCGGACGATGGAGTATTTCCGCATCCCGCGCAGCGTGCTGACCATCTGCCTCGGCAAGAGCACTTATGCGCGCTGCGGCATCATCGTCAACGTGACCCCGTTCGAGCCGGAATGGGAAGGCTATGTGACGCTGGAGTTCTCCAACACCACGCCGCTGCCTGCCAAGATCTACGCCGGCGAAGGCTGCGCCCAGGTACTGTTCTTCGAAAGCGATGAAGTCTGCGAGACCTCGTACGCCGACCGGGGCGGCAAGTACCAGGGCCAGCACGGTGTCACACTGCCGAAGACCTGATCGCATTACAATGCCGGCGTTTGCCGGAAAGGCCGCGCCGCGATGACCGCGCGGGCCGCCAAGACCTGACGTGAGAGCCACATGTCGCCGTCGCAGGGGAACCCCTGCCGGCCATGTGGCTCAAGTCCTTTATGTCCTGCTTTCCATCAAGGATGCCCAATGAAATTCCGCTTTCCCGTCATCATCATTGACGAAGACTTTCGCTCCGAGAACATCTCCGGCTCGGGCATCCGCGCGCTGGCCGAGGCGATCGAGAAAGAAGGCATGGAGGTCATGGGCCTGACCAGCTACGGCGACCTGACGTCGTTTGCGCAGCAGTCCAGCCGCGCGTCGACCTTTATCGTGTCGATCGACGACGATGAGTTCGTGCGCGACGACGACCAGCCCGAAGCCGCCGCGATCGAGAAGCTGCGCGCCTTCGTTGCCGAAGTGCGCCGCCGCAACTCGGACCTGCCGATCTTCCTTTATGGTGAGACCCGCACCTCGCGCCATATCCCCAACGATATCCTGCGCGAGCTGCACGGCTTCATCCATATGTTCGAGGACACGCCGGAGTTCGTCGCGCGCCATATCATCCGCGAGGCCAAGGTCTACCTGGACACGCTGGCGCCCCCGTTCTTCAAGGCGCTGATCGACTACGCGCAGGACAGCTCTTACTCGTGGCACTGCCCGGGCCACTCGGGCGGCGTGGCATTCCTGAAGAGCCCGGTGGGCCAGGTGTTCCACCAGTTCTTCGGCGAGAACATGCTGCGCGCCGACGTCTGCAACGCGGTGGATGAACTCGGCCAGCTGCTCGACCACACCGGCCCGGTGGCGGCGTCCGAGCGCAATGCCGCGCGCATCTTCAACTCGGACCACATGTTCTTCGTCACCAACGGTACCTCGACGTCGAACAAGATGGTGTGGCACGCCAACGTGGCGCCGGGGGACATCGTGGTGGTGGACCGCAACTGCCACAAGTCGATCCTGCACGCGATCATGATGACGGGCGCGATTCCCGTGTTCCTGATGCCCACGCGTAACCACTACGGCATCATCGGCCCGATCCCGAAGAGCGAGTTCGATCCGGAAACGATCAGGCGCAAGATCGCCTCGCACCCGTTCGCCAGCAAGGCCAAGAACCAGAAGCCGCGTATCCTGACGATCACGCAGGGCACCTACGACGGCGTGCTGTACAACGCCGAGCAGATCAAGGAGATGCTGGCGGCCGAGATCGACACGCTGCATTTCGATGAAGCCTGGCTGCCGCACGCGGCGTTCCACGACTTCTATCGCAACATGCACGCGATCGGTAAGGACCGCCCGCGCAGCAAGGACGCGCTGGTGTTCGCCACGCAGTCCACGCACAAGCTGCTGGCCGGCCTGTCGCAGGCCTCGCAGATCCTCGTGCAAGACTCCGAGACGCGCAAGCTGGACCGCTACCGCTTCAACGAGGCGTACCTGATGCACACCTCGACCAGCCCGCAGTACTCGATCATTGCCTCGTGCGACGTGGCCGCGGCGATGATGGAAGCGCCTGGCGGCACTGCGCTGGTTGAAGAAAGCATCCAGGAGGCGATGGACTTCCGCCGCGCCATGCGCAAGGTCGAGGGCGAGTACGATGCCGGCAACAACGGCGACTGGTGGTTCAAGGTGTGGGGCCCCGACGCGCTGATCGAAGACGGCATCGGCGACCGCGAGGAGTGGATGCTCAAGGCCAACGAGCGCTGGCATGGCTTCGGCGACCTGGCCGACGGCTTTAACCTGCTCGACCCGATCAAGGCCACCCTTATCACCCCGGGCCTCGACGTGGACGGCGAGTTCAGCGAGCGCGGCATTCCCGCGGCGATCGTCACCAAGTACCTGGCCGAGCACGGCATCATCATCGAGAAGACCGGGCTGTACTCGTTCTTCATCATGTTCACCATCGGCATCACCAAGGGCCGCTGGAACTCGCTGGTGACTGAGTTGCAGCAGTTCAAGGACGATTACGACCAGAACCAGCCGCTGTGGCGCGTGCTGCCGGAATTCGTCGGCAAGTACCCGCAATACGAGCGCATGGGCCTGCGTGACCTGTGCGATGCGATCCATAGCGTGTACAAGGCCAACGACGTGGCGCGCGTGACCACCGAGATGTACCTGTCGGACATGGAGCCGGCGATGAAGCCGTCGGACGCGTGGGCGATGATGGCGCACCGCGAGATCGAGCGCGTGCCGGTGGACGAGCTGGAAGGGCGCGTCACCGCCATCCTGCTGACGCCGTACCCGCCGGGCATTCCGCTGCTGATCCCGGGCGAGCGCTTCAACCGCACCATCGTGCAGTACCTGAAGTTCGCGCGCGAGTTCAACAAGCTGTTCCCGGGCTTCGAGACCGATATCCACGGGCTGGTGGAGGACGAGGTGGACGGCAAGAAGGCTTACTTCGTGGACTGCGTGAAGCAGGTAGCCTGAGCGGCCAGCTGAAGTCGGCACCTGAAAAGCCCCGCGCAAGCGGGGCTTTCTCTTTTGCTTGCGCCAATGAAAAAGCCCCGCATCGCTGCGGGGCTCTTCCAGTTTGCCGGTCCGGACGATGCCGGGGCTCAGTTCTTCTTCTCGAACTCGAACTGCGGCGCGGCCGGCTCGCTCTGCGCCGGGGCGCCCGGCAACTCCAGCGAACCCGGCGCGGACGGCGCCCCCGGTATCGAGGCCGGTTTTTCCGGCTCGCCGCCAAGCGGGATGCTGACCTCCGCCGAGCCGCTGTGCTTGAGCGACCCCTTGTCCAGCAGCCCCGTCACCATGCCCGGCCAGAAGATCACCGCCACCACCATCACCATCTGCAGGCCGACCCAGGGCAGCGCGCCCCAGTAGATGTCCGAGCTTTTCACTTCCTTCGGCGCGATGCCGCGCAGGTAGAACAGCGCGAAGCCGAACGGCGGGTGCATGAACGAGGTCTGCATGTTCACGCACAGCATCACGCCGAACCACACCAGCGCGGCTGTCGCCGCGGCCTCCGGGTTGCCGCCCATCGAATCGGCCACCACCGGCGCCAGCACCTTGACCGCCACCGGCGCCAGCATCGGCACCACGATAAAGGCGATCTCGAAGAAGTCCAGGAAGAAGGCCAGGAAGAAGATGAACAGGTTCACCACGATCAGGAAGCCGATCCAGCCGCCCGGCAGTGAGGTGAACAGGTGCTCGACCCACGCGCCGCCGTCCACGCCCTGGAACACCACCGAGAAGCAGGTGGAGCCGATCAGGATGAACACCACCATCGCGGTGATGCGCGCCGTGGACTGGTAGGCATCGACGATCAGCAGGCGCAGCTCGGTCATCTGGCCGGCGCGGATCAACAGCCAGAGGATGACCAGGTAGACCACGGCCAGCGGGATGCGGAACACATGCGAGCCGAAGGCGAAGACGCCCACCGCGGCGGCCACCAAGGTGGCGGCGATGCCGACGCGGTAGACCTGGCGGTCGATATTGGTGAACGCCTTGTCACGGATCACCGCCAGCACCAGCGCGCCGACCGCGCCCATGGCGCCGGATTCCGTCGGCGTGGCGATGCCCAGCATGATCGTGCCGAGCACCAGGAAGATCAGCACCGCGCAGGGGACGATGCCGCGCAGGCACTTGCGCCACAGCGCCCAGCCGCGCAGCGTGCGCGCCTCGGCCGGCACCGGCGGCAGCCAGTCGGGCTTGAGCCGGGTCAGCACGAAGGTGTAGAGCGCGAACAGGGCGATCTGGACCACCGACGGGCCCCACGCGCCCAGGTACATGCTGCCGACGTCAGCGCTGCCCATCGGCGTCTTGAGCTGGTCGGCCAGCACCACCAGCACCAGCGACGGCGGCACCAGCTGCGTGATGGTGCCCGATGCCGCCAGCACGCCAGTGGCGTACTTCATGTTGTAGCGGTAGCGCATCATCACCGGCAGCGAGATCATCGCCATGGCGATCACCTGCGCCGCCACCGTGCCGGTGATCGCGCCGAGGATAAAGCCGACGATGATCACCGAGTAGCCCAGGCCGCCGCGCACCGGGCCGAACAGCTGGCCCATCGAGTCGAGCATGTCTTCGGCCAGCCCGCATTTCTCCAGGATCGCGCCCATGAAGGTGAAGAACGGGATCGCCAGCAGCAGCTCGTTGCCCAGCACGCTGCCAAACACGCGGCTAGGCACTGCCTGCAGGAAACTGAGCGGGAAGTAGCCCCATTCGATCGCCAGGAAGCCGAAGGCCAGGCCCACCGCCGACAGGGAAAATGCGACCGGGAACCCGATCAGCATGAATAGCACCAGGCCGCCGAACATCATCGGCGGCATATATTCCAACGGAATCATTGAACCGGCCTCTCGTACTTGGATTCGATGCGCACCAGGCCCTTGAGGGCGGCGAAGCGCTTGATCAGTTCGGACACACCCTGCAGCGTCAGCAGGGCGAAGCCGACGGGCACCACCAGCTTGATCGGGTAACGCGGCAGGCCGCCGGAGTTGCCCGATTGCTCGAGGATGCGCCACGAGGGCAGGAACAGCGATTCCCACGACAGCCAGGTGAACAGGATGCACGACGGCAGCAGGAACACCACGATGCCGAAGATGTCGATCCAGTGCTGCGCGCGTTCGGAGACGTTGCCGTAGATCAGGTCTACGCGCACGTGCTCATTGCGCTGGAAGGTGTAGGAGGCGCCGAACATCACGGCAATGGCAAACATGTACCACTGCAGTTCGAGCGGCCAGTTATCGCTCAAGTTGAAGCCATAGCGCAGAAGGGCGTTGCCTGCGCTGATCAGGCACGACAGCAGGATCATGATGTTTGCAAGCCTGCCCGTGTGCTGATTCAACCTGTCGATCTGTCGTGACAGACCAAGCAAGTAATACATGGGTTGTCTCCCCGGTTTTTGCGGCGCCTAGTTTATCTGTAACAAAAAGTGGAGGCGCTAGGGGCTACTACCTACGGACGATGGCGAGATTGCGCCAAAGCGGGTAGCGCCAATGAAAAAAGCCATCGGGCTCGCGCCACGGTGGCTTTTTCTTGCGTAAAACTTACGCGAAACTTACAGTGCGCAGTCTGGCATTTACAGCGCGGCGCGGGCTGCAGCGATGGCAGCGCGCACCTGGTCCGGCGCGGTGCCGCCGATATGGTTGCGCGCGGCGACCGAGCCTTCCAGCGTCAGCACGGTGTGAACGTCGTCGCCGATCAGCGCGGCCTTGTCGCCCAGGCCGGACACGTCGCGCAGCTCGGCCACGGTCAGGTCGGCCAGGTCGCACTGGCGGCTGTCGCAGGCACGCACGGCGTGGGCCACGGCCTCATGGGCGTCGCGGAAGGGCAGGCCCTTCTTGACCAGGTAGTCGGCCAGGTCGGTGGCGGTAGCGTAGCCCTGCAGCGCGGCGGCGCGCATCGCTTCCGGCTTGACGGTGATGCCCGGCACCATGTCCGCGAAGATGCGCAGCGTGTCCACGACGGTGTCGACCGTGTCGAACAGCGGCTCCTTGTCTTCCTGGTTGTCCTTGTTGTACGCCAGCGGCTGGCCCTTCATCAGCGTCAGCAGGCCGATCAGGTGGCCGTTGACGCGGCCGGTCTTGCCGCGCGCCAGTTCGGGCACGTCCGGGTTCTTCTTCTGCGGCATGATCGAGCTGCCGGTGCAGAAGCGGTCGGCGATGTCGATAAAGCCCACGCGCGGGCTCATCCACAGCACCAGTTCTTCCGAGAAGCGCGACACATGCGTCATCACCAGCGCGGCGGCGGCGCAGAATTCGATGGCGAAGTCGCGGTCCGACACGGCGTCCAGAGAGTTGCGGCAGACGCCGTCAAAGCCCAGCTGCTGCGCCACGAACTCGCGGTCGATCGGGTAGCTGGTGCCGGCCAGCGCGGCGGCGCCCAGCGGCAGGCGGTTGACGCGCTTGCGGCAGTCGGCCATGCGCTCGGCATCGCGGGTGAACATTTCCACGTAAGCCAGCAGGTGGTGGCCGAAAGTGACCGGCTGCGCGACCTGCAGGTGGGTGAAGCCCGGCAGGATGGTGTCGGCGTTCTGGTCGGCCAGGTCCAGCAGCGACACGCGCAGCGCGCCGAGCAGGCCGATGATGTTGTCGATCTCGCTGCGCAGCCACAGGCGGATGTCGGTCGCAACCTGGTCATTGCGCGAGCGGCCGGTGTGCAGGCGCTTGCCGGCATCGCCCACCAGCGCGGTCAGGCGCGCCTCGATATTCAGATGGACGTCTTCCAGGTCCAGCTTCCACTCGAAGCTGCCGGCCTCGATCTCGCCGCGGATCTGCGTCATGCCGCGCTCGATCTCGGCGCGGTCCGCCTCGGCGATGATGCCCTGCCTGGCCAGCATGGCCGCGTGGGCCAGCGAACCCTGGATGTCGAACAGGGCCAGGCGCTTGTCGAAGAACACCGAGGCGGTGTAGCGCTTCACCAGGTCGGACATCGGTTCGGAGAAGCGGGCGGACCAGGCTTCGCCTTTCTTGGCAAGTTGGGAGGTGGACATGGACGTCGGCTGCAGTGGCTCGCCGCGGGCGGCCGGCGCATGAGCGTCGGCGGGCGCAAGCGAATTGGAGATTTTGGAAAAGGGCGATTATATCGTCCGCGGGGGGCATGGCGGCACCGGCCCGGCGCCGTTACAGCGGGTTGTGGAGCACAGGCCCCTTGAACACCACCGGGCCGCTCGGCCCGTCGGCACTGGGCGAGCCGCCGGTGGGCTCGATGCTGACCGCCAGGGCCGGCACCGCGGCGGGGGCCGCGGCCATCGCCAGGCGGGCCTGCGGCGCCCGTCCGATCACGCCGAGCGAGCGCGGCTTGCCGTCGGTGGGCAGGGCCCACAACTGCAGCACCTGCTGCTCGCTCAGCTTTATGTGATCCAGGCGACGCACGATCAGGCTACGTGCGCTCGCGTCCCACGACACCAGCATCGCGGGCCTGGCTTGGTCGTCATTGAGCACGGCGATGACCGCGGCTGGCGCGGCCTCGCGCTGCTGCGCCCCGTGCATGCCAATCCCGATCGACAGCACCGTCACCACGGCCATTGCCGCCGCCGCGCCGCGCCAGAACACCGGGGTCGACCAAAGCCGCTGCCACCAGCCGGCCGCCGGTGAGGCAACCGGTGATGCAGCCGGTGATGCAGCCGGTGAGGCCGCCTGCACCGTAGCCGGACGTTCGACGGGCGGCTTCCAGCCCAGCCGGGCTTCGATGCCGCACCAGACCTTGTCGACCGGTTCTGCCGTCGCCTGCAACTCGGACACGCCGGCCAGCCGGTCCTGCCAGCGCAGGATGGCGGCGTGCACCGCCGGTTCTTCGCGCGCGAGGTGTTCCATGCGCCGGCGCGCGCCACCGCGCAGCACGCCCAGCGCGTACTGGGCGGCGAGGCGGTCGAGCAGTTCGGGATGGGCGGCCAGCTTCATGTTGCCGCCTCCATGCAGTGGCGCAGCCGTTCCAGGCCGCGGCGGACCCAGGACTTGACCGTGCCCAGCGGCACGCGCAGCCGCGCCGCCAGCTCAGCGTGGCTCAGCTCCTGCAGGTAGGCCAGCACGATGGCCTGCCGCTGCGCCTGCTCCAGCCGTTGCAGGCAGCGGTTCAGCGCGCGCGCCTGCTGGCTGGCATCGGCCAGTTCGGCGGGGCCGGCGGCGTCGTCGGCCAGCCACTCGCCCAGGTCTTCTTCCAGCTCAACGGTTTGCGACACGCGCGCCGCGGCAGCGCGGCGCAGGCTGTCGAGCGCCCGGTTGCGCACGATCGCTGTCATCCAGGTCATCGGCGCGGCCAGGTGCGGCCGGTAGTCGCCGGCGTGGTGCCAGATGCTGATAAAGCTCTCCTGCACGACATCCTCCGCCCGATCGCGCCTGCCAGTGATACGCAGCGCGAGGCCAAACAGTTTCGTTGCGGTGAGGTCATAGAGGCGGCGCAGTGCCTGGCGGTCGCCCACCGCCACGGCCTGCAGCAGCGCCTCCAGCCGATCGGGACCGGCAGGCGCGGCATAGGACGGCTGGGGGGAGGACGGCACCGGGACGGGTCCTTGCAAGGGAGCTTTGCCGGATTATAGGTAGCGCCGCATCCAAACGCGCGGCGCGTGCGTAGAAGTGACAGGCGCAAGCCAGGCACCCCGGCCAAACGGGGCGCCGCGTTGTCATCCCTCACAGGAGAACACCATGGACCGCATGTCACAGAAGCCCGCGCGCGAGGCCGGAACCATCATCACGCTGCCGGATGCCCGCCGGCGCGGCTTGCTCAAGGCGCCCGGCCTGTTCGCACTCGGCTCGCTGGCCGTCATCACGCTCGGCGAGTCGATGCCGGCGTGGGCGCAGACGCAGTCGGGCAGCACCAAGGACGACATCAATATCCTGAATACCGCGCTGGGGCTGGAATACCAGGCGATCGCCGCCTACCAGGTCGGCGCGGAGAGCGGGCTGCTGCAGAAGCCGGTGCTGGCCACCGCGGTGAAGTTCCAGGACCACCACAAGGCCCATGCGCAGGTGCTGGCCGGGACGGTGTCGAAGCTGGGGGGCACGCCGGTGATGGCGAAGAAAGCGTCGGAATACAAGTTTCCGACCGAGAGCCTGAAGAACCAGGCCGATGTGCTGCGCTTTGCCGCGGGACTGGAGAAGGGCGCGACCGCCGCCTACCTGGGTGTGCTGCCGAACTTCCACAACCGCGAGCTGACCCGGGCCGCCGGCAGCATCCTCGGGGACGAGGCGATGCACTGGGCGATCCTGCTGCATGCGCTGGGTGAGGACCCGGTGCCGGGGGCGTTTGTTGGTTGAAGCGACAGGGACTTGCCGATAGTTGGCTCCGCTCTCCCATGATGGGAGAGGGAGCCAACCGGCGGTCCCGCGATTGCCGTCAGCCCGTATTGCCGTCAGCCCGTATTGCGCAGCCCCGCCGCTACCCCGTTGATGGTCAGGTGGATGCCGCGCCGGACGCGGATATCGTCCCCGTCCTTGCCCGCCCGGTAGCGCTTGAGCAGCTCCACCTGCAAGTGGTTCAGCGGATCCAGGTAGGCGAAACGGTTCTTGATCGAGCGCGCCAGCAGTGGGTTGTCCGCCAGCCGGTCCTGGTGCCCGGTGATCAGCGCGAGCATCTCGCTGGTCAGGTGCCATTCCTTGCTGATGCGGTTGAACACGGTGCGGCGCAGCGCCGCGTCATCGCACAGTTGTGCATAACGCGAAGCCACCGCCAGGTCGGTCTTGGCCAGCACCATGTCCATGTTGGACAGCAGCGTGGAGAAGAACGGCCAGGTCTTGACCATGCGGCGCAGCGTGGTGACGGCGGACTTGCGTGCCTTGTCGTCCGGCGCGCTGTCCAGCAACGCCTTCACCGCGCTGCCGAAGCCGTACCAGCCCGGCAGCAGCAGCCGGCACTGGCCCCACGAGAAGCCCCACGGGATTGCCCGCAGGTCTTCGATGCGGCGGTGCTTCTTGTCCATCAGCTTGCGCGAGGCCGGACGCGAACCCAGGTTCAGGTCGGCGATCTCGGTGATCGGCGTGGTGGCGAAGAAGTAATCCTTGAAGCCCGGGGTCTCGTAGACCAGGTCGCGATAGGCCGAGAAGGCGCGGTCCGACAGCTGCTGCATCACCGCCTCGAACATGTCGAGGTCCCTGGGCGCGTTCTGCTGCGGCAGCAGCGATGCTTCCAGCGTGGCGGCGACCACCGTCTCCAGGTTGCGCCGGCCGATCTCGGCGTTGGCGAACTTGCTGTTGATGATCTCGCCCTGCTCGGTCAGGCGGATCTGGCCGTTCACAGTGCCCGGCGGCTGCGACAGGATCGCGTCGTAGGTCGGGCCGCCGCCACGGCCGACGGTGCCGCCGCGGCCATGGAACAGGCGCAGCTTGACCTTGCGCTCCTCGAACAGCTGCACCAGCGCCAGTTCGGCCTTGTACAGCTCCCAGGTGGAGGTCAGGAAGCCGCCGTCCTTGTTGGAGTCCGAGTAGCCGAGCATCACTTCCTGCTCGACGCCATGGTGCGCGATCACCGAATCGAAGCCTTGCAGGTCCAGCAGCGACTGCATGATGCCGGCGGCGTTGCGCAAGTCCTCGATGGTCTCGAACAGCGGGATCACCATCAGCTCCATGCGCGCCGGGTCGGTCTTGCTGCCCAGCGTGCCTTGCAGCATGCCGGACTCCTTCTGCAGCAGCATGACCTCGACCAGGTCAGACAGCGTCTCGGTGTGCGAGATGATGTAGTTGCGCGCGATGCGCTTGCCGTAGCGCTTGCGCAGCTCGCGCGCGGCGGCAAAGATTGCCAGCTCCTTGCGGGTCTGCTCGGAGTACTCGTGCCACGGCAGCGTCAGCAGGCGCGGCTGGCGCAGCTCGGCCAGCAGCAGTTCCAGCTTGCGCTGCTCGGACAGCGCGGCGTAGTCCGGGGCGATGCCGGCGGCGGCGAACAGCTCGGCGATGACGGCCTCATGCACGTCCGACACCTGGCGCATGTCGACCGACGCCAGGTGGAAGCCGAACACGCCGATGGCACGCGCCAGCGCGTCGATGCGGGCGCCTGCCAGCGCCTGGCCGTGGTTTTCGCGCAGCGAGTCGATCACCAGCTGCACGTCGGCGGCGAAGGCCTCGGCGCTGTCGTAGGGCTCGGCCGGCGCCACCGGGCGGCGCGGCGCGGCGTGGCCGGTCAGCGTCTTGCAGGTGGCGGCCAGGCGCGCGTAGATGCCGATCAGCGCGCGGCGGTACGGCTCGTCGGCACGGTGCTCGGAATGGTCGGGCGAGCGCTCGGCCAGCGCCAGCAGCTCAGGGCTGGCGTCGACCATCAGCGTCGACATCGACAGTTCGGCGCCCAGCGCATGGACTTCGTCCAGATACCAGTCCAGGATCATCTGGGCCTGCTGGCTGGAGGCATGCTCCAGGGTCTCGGCGGTAACGTTGGGATTGCCGTCGCGGTCGCCACCGATCCACGAGCCCATCTGCAGGAACGGCGCCAGCGGTGCCGGCTGCGTGCCCGGGGTGCCCTTGCGCTTGCGCGTGGTCGGGAACACCGCGGCAATGTCTTCTTCCAGCTCCGTCATCAGCTGCGGGATGCCGCGCAGGAAACAGGTGCGGTAGTAAGACAGCGCGTTGTCGATCTCATCGGCCACCGTCAGGCGCGCGTCGCGCAGCATGCGGGTCTGCCACAGCGTGGTGACCTTGGCGCGCAGCTGAGCGGTATTGTGCTCGCGCTCGCGCGCGGTCGTCGGCAGGTCGCGCTCGGCCAGCAGGCGGGCGATCTCGCGCTCGGCGTCCAGGATGCTCTTGCGCTGGACTTCGGTCGGGTGCGCGGTCAGCACCGGCACGATCAGCGCCTCGTCCAGGAACTTGCGCAGCTGCTTGCCGGTCACGCCGGCGGCGTCGATTTTCTCCAGCGCGTGCGGCAGGCTGCCGGCCTGCGGCGGCGAGCCGGCCAGCGCATGCACGCGGCGGCGGCGGTTGTGGTGCTGGTCCTCGGCGATATTGGCCAGGTGCGAGAAATAGCTGAAGGCGCGCACCACCTGGTTGGTCTGGTCGCGGGACAGGCGCTTGAGCAGCCGGTCCAGCTCGGCGCCGGCGGCACGGTCGTTCTCGCGGCGGAAGCGCACCGCGGTCTGGCGGATGGTCTCGACCACCTCGAAGGCGGCGTCGCCTTCCTGCTCGCGCAGGCATTCGCCCAGCAGGCGGCCCAGGAAGCGGATGTCCTCGCGCAGCGGCAGGTCTTTGTCGGGGGTGCGGCGGCCGGCAGCGGCCGCGATAGTGGTTCCGTTGCTCGACACGATGGAAAGCTGGGGTTTGGTGACGCGCTTGGCGGTGCGCGGCTTGGTGCCGCTGGTGCCGCTGCTGCCTTCGGTGCCGCTGCGGCGGGCCGCGCGGGTCGGTTTGGTGGCGGATGCGCCGTTTGCTTCACCCGATCCGGCGGCCGGGTCCTTCGCGGCCGATGCACTCGATGGGCCCGAAGCGGTCTTGCGGCCGGTGGGGCGCGCAGCGTGCTGCGTCATGCAATCTCCTCGTCTGCTTATCTATATTGGTGCGGAGGGGCTATTGGGTCGCGTGCTACCATTCACGGATGCAAGCATCCGCCATCCCGTCTTCCTCTACCGCTGTCGTGTCTAGCAACCTTCCGCAAAAGCTCGTCATTGCCTCCCGCGAGAGCCGTCTGGCCATGTGGCAGGCTGAACATGTGCGTGCTGCATTGCAACAATACTATCCCGCGTGCGACGTGTCTATTCTTGGCATGACCACGCGCGGAGACCAGATTCTAGACCGTACGCTGTCGAAAGTCGGCGGCAAGGGTTTGTTTGTCAAAGAACTGGAGTTCGCGATGGACGAAGGCCGCGCGGACCTGGCGGTGCATTCGCTCAAGGATGTGCCGATGGAGCTGCCTCCCGGCTTTGCGCTGACCGCTGTGATGGAGCGCGAGGATCCGCGCGACGCGCTGGTTTCGAACAGCTTTGCCTCGCTCGACGAGATGCCGCCCGGGACCGTGGTCGGCACCTCCAGCCTGCGCCGCGAAGCCTTGCTGCGCAGCCGCTATCCGCACCTGGTGGTCAAGCCGCTGCGCGGCAACCTCGACACCCGGCTCGGCAAGCTAGATCGCGGCGAATACGGCGCCATCATCCTGGCTGCCGCGGGGCTCAAGCGCCTGGGCATGGGCGACCGCATCCGCGCGCTGATCCCGGTCGAGGCCTCGCTGCCCGCCGCCGGGCAGGGCGCGCTGGGCATCGAGATCCCGTCCAATCGCCCCGAGCTGGCCGCCTGGCTGGTTCCGCTCAACCACCAGCCGACGCTGCTGGCCGTGGCCGCCGAGCGTGCCGTGGCGCGCATGCTGAACGGTTCGTGCCAGGTGCCGCTGGCGGCCCACGCATACTGGGATGGCGACCAGCTCAAGCTTGACGCCTTTGTCGGGATGCCCGACGGCACGCGCGGGCTGCGCGCCGCCGTTGCCGGCCCGGCCACCGACCTGGCTGCCGCGGAAGCCCTCGGCCAGGCTTGCGCGCGCGACCTGCTGGCGCAGGGCGCCGAAGCGATTCTCGCCGCGCTCGCCGATCCGGCAGCCGGCTCCTCCGGCACGCAAGCACCCGCCTGAGGCTGCCCGATGCCCCGCCCGACCGTCGTTGTCACACGACCCGCCGGGCAGTCCCGGCAACTGACCGAGGCGCTGCAGGCCGCGGGTCTCGACGTGCTCAGCTTTCCGCTGCTGGCGATCGGCCCGGCCGCCGACGACGCGCCGCTGCGCGCGGCATTGGCGCGGCTGGAGCAGTTTGCGCTGGTGGTCTTTGTCAGTCCCAACGCCATCGCCTATGCGCTGGATGCGCTGGCCGGCGTGCAGGGTGCCGCCACGGCGCAATGGCCGGCGCAGGTGCCGGCCGCCGTGGTTGGCCCGGCCAGCGTGGCTGCGTTGGCCGAGCGCGGCATTGCGCCGCCCGCCTGCCGGGTGATCGCGCCGGCTGGCGCCGCCACCAACGGGCAGGGCGCCGGTGACACCGGCGATGCCGGCGACAATGGCAATCACGGTTCCCATCACGATGCCAACCACGACGCCAACCACGACGCCAACCACGACGCCACCCACGACGCCACCCACGACGCTGACGGCCCACGCTTCGATTCCGAGGCGCTCTGGGCCCGGCTCGATCCCGCCACGCTCGCCGGCAAGCCAGTCCTGATCGTCCGCGGCAACGGCGGCCGCGACTGGCTCGGCGACCGCCTGCGCGAGGCCGGTGCCGTGGTCGAGGCCGTCGAGGCTTACCGGCGCACGCTGCCGGAGCCTGGCGCGATGCAGTGGCAGGCCGTGCGCGACAGCCTGCAGGCCGGCGCGCCGCCCCATGTATGGCTGCTGACCAGCTCCGAGGCGGTGCGTAACCTCGATACGCTCGCGCGTCAACACCTGTCGCCGCAGGAAAATGCAGGCTTGAGGCAGGTGCAGTGCATCGCGCCGCATGCGAGAATCGCCGAACAAGCGCTGGCACTGGGCTTCAGCCATATCCTGCGCGCCGCGCCGGGCGATGCCGGCCTGCTCGTGGCGTGCCGGCAATGGGCCGATGCCCACGCCGGTCCGGTGCCGCATCCGGCTCCGGTGGCCGCTGTGCCGGGCATGGCCGGAGCGACCGGTGCGTCCGGTGCGTCCGGTGCGTCCGGTGCGTCCGGTTCGTCCGGAGCGGGCCACGCCAGCGCTAGAACAGACACCAGCCCGGCGCGCGCCGAGGCACCGGCGCTCGCGCCGGCTGTCACAGTCCCTGCAACGTCAACGAAGGTCGAACGCGTGACGCAAGAAACCACGTCCTCCTCCGCTACGCCGCCGCCTTCCGCAGCTTCGGCGGCTTCGGCGGCCTCCGCGCCCGCTCCGGGCCCTGGCGCTTCCGCGTCCGCCGCCGGCCATCCTGCCGCCGTGCGCAAGCCAGCGGCGCTGTGGGCCCTGGTGGCCGTGCTGGTGGTGGCCACTGCCGGCGGCTTCTGGTGGCTGCAGCAGCGCGTGGACCACCTGACCGGCGAACTCGCCCGGCGCCAGCAGAGCAACGATGCGCTGGTGCAGGAGTCGCGCGTACTGACGCGCAATGCGCAGGACACCGTCAAGGAACTGCAGGCCAAGGTCGGCGCGCTCGAAAACCAGGTCGGCGAGACCCGCGACAAGCAGGTGGCGCTGGAGCAGGTCTACCAAGACCTGATGCGCAACCGCGACGACTGGGAAATCGCCGAGATCCAGCAACTGCTGACCAACGCCGGCCAGCAGCTGCAGCTGACCGGCAACGTGCAGGTCGCGCTGGCCGCGCTGCAAAGCGCCGACGCCCGCCTGGCGCGCACCGACAAGCCGCAATACAACCTGCTGCGCCGTGCCATTGCCCGCGACATCGCGCGCATGAAGGCCGTGCCCGACACCGACCTGACCGGCGCCGCGATCAAGCTGGACGAAGCCATCAACCAGGTCGATGCGTTGCCGCTGCTATCCAGCGAACGCATGCTCGAACGCACCGAGGCCGATGCCCGCAAGGATGCCGCTGCCGGCAAGGGCGCGGCCAGCGGCCCCGCGGCCGCTGGTAGCACCAACGGCTGGTTCTCGCGCCTGTGGAACTATCTGCGCGACGAGATCGCCCAGGTCGTCCGCATCCGCAAGGTCGACGATGCCGAGGCGCTGCTGCTATCCGGTGATCAGGGCTGGTTCCTGCGCGAGAACGTCAAGCTGCGCCTGCTCAATGCGCGGCTGGCGCTGCTGTCGCGCAACGAGGCGGTGTTCCGTAACGACCTCGCAGCCGCGCAGGCGATGATCGGCCGGTATTTCGACACCAAGTCGCGCCGCGTGCAGGGCGTGCTGACCCTGCTCAGGCAGGCACAGGCGGGCGCGGTCACGGTGCAGTTGCCGACCATGTCCGAGAGCCTGGGCGCGTTGCACGCCCTGAAGAAGGAGTAAGCCCCATGCGCCTTCTGTTCTGGGTTGCGGTCCTGTTCGGCGGCGCCGTCGGGCTGGCGCTCTTCACGCAGTTCAACCACAGCAATGTGGTGCTGTTCTATCCGCCTTACCGTGTCGAGCTGTCGCTGAACCTGGCGCTGGCCTTGCTGCTGCTGGTGTTCTTCGTGGTCTGGACGGTGATGTCCACCATCCGCCATCTGGGCGACATGCCCCGCCGCGCCGCCGCCTACCGCGAACGCAGCCGCATGAACAAGGCGCAGGCGGCGCTGCGCGAATCGATCGAGAACCTGTTCGCCGGCCGCTTTGCCCGCGCCGAGCGCTGCGCGCGCGAGGCCCAGTCGTGGGACGACCAGGCCCAGACCGCGGCACTGATCGGCGCGCGCGCCGCGCACCGGATGCAGGAGACCGAACGGCGCGATGCCTGGATGTCGCAGGTGACCGACCCCGAGCGCGAGCAGGCCCGGCTGGTGTCGATGGCCGAGCTGCTGGTCGACGCCCGCGATGCCGACGGCGCGCTGGAAACCATCGCCCAGCTGCAGGCGCAGGGCGGACGCCAGATCCACGTGCAGCGCATCGCGCTGCGCGCGCACCAGCACTTGAAAAACTGGTCCGAGGTGCTGCGCCTGGCGCGTTCGCTGGAGAAGCGCAACGCGCTGCATCCGGTGCTGGCGCTGCGGCTAAAGCAGATGGCGGTCGAGGCCATGCTCGACGAGCGCCGCCACGATGCCGACGCCCTCGGTGAATTCTGGCGCTCGCTGTCCGCCGACGAGCGCCGCGCCACGCGCATCGCCGAACCCGCCGCGCGCTACTTTGCCGCGCTGGGCCGGCAGAACGAAGCCCGCCGCATTGTCGAGGACGCGCTCAAGGTCAACTGGGACAGCCGCCTGGTGCTGCGCTACGCCGACTGCGCGGTGCCCGGCCACGCATTGCCGCAGATCCAGCAGGCCGAAAAATGGCTGGCCGCGCATCCGGCCGATGCCGACCTCTACTACACGCTGGGCGTGCTGTGCCTGGGCGAGAAGCTGTGGGGCAAGGCCCAGTCCAGCTTCGAGCGCGCGCTGAAATACGCAGATATCGACCAGCAGCGCCGGCTGCGCGTGCGCACGCACCTGGCGCTGGCCCGGCTGTTCGAGGAAACCGAGCGCTTCGAGGACGCGCAGCGGCACTATCGCGAAAGCGCCATGCTGGCGGCCTGAGCAAGCGGGCAGCCGCTGCCGCAACGCCGGGCGTTCAGTCGTCCGGGCCGTCCTTCTCCAGGCCGGCGGCGCTGCGCTTGCCGGCTTCCTTCACCACCCCATACCGCGCCAGCGTTTCCTTGCGCGCCACGTCGTGCTGCACCAGCGGACGCGGGTAGTCCTCGCCCAGCCGCACGCCGGCGTCGGCCAGCACATCGTCGGGCGCTGTCCATGGCGCATGCAGGTATTTGTCCGGTAACGCCGCCAGCTGCGGCAGGTATTTGCGGATAAAGCGGCCCTGGGGGTCAAACTTCTGCGACTGCGTCACCGGGTTGAAGATGCGGAACCACGGCTGCGCGTCGCAGCCGGTCGATGCCGCCCATTGCCACCCCCCGTTGTTGGCGGAAAAATCGAAGTCATTGAGCTGGTCGGCAAAGTACTGCTCGCCGCGGCGCCAGTCCACGCCCAGGTCCTTGACCAGGAAGCTGGCCGTGACCATGCGCAGCCGGTTGTGCATATAGCCGCTCTGCCGGATCTGCAGCATGGCGGCATCGACCAGCGGATAGCCGGTGGCCGCATCGCACCAGGCGCGGAAATAGCGCTCGCCGGTTTCGCCGTCCTGCCAGCGGATCTTGTCATAGGCCGGGTGGAAGGCGGCGCCGTCGGCCACTTGCGGATGGTGGTGCAGGATCATGAAATAGAAATCGCGCCAGACCAGCTCCGACAACCACACCGCCGCGCCCGCGCTGTCGGCGCCGCCGCGCAGCACCGCCTCGTGCGCCGTGCGCGCCAGCGTGCGGATCGGGATGGTGCCGAAGCGCAGGTGCACCGACAGGTAGCTGGGGCCGCGCAGGGCAGGGTAGTCGCGGCGGCGGCCGTAGTCGCCGATGCGCTCGGTGAATTCTTCGAGCAGGGCTTGTGCGCCTGTGGCGCCGGTCGGCATGGCGATCTCGGCGAGGTTGCTGGTGCGGAAGCCGAGCTGTTCGAGCGTCGGCAACGGCTTGCGATACGCCTTTGGCACCGGCGCCAGCGCGTGCAGGTACGGGTCGATCGGATACGGGCGCAGGTCGAACGGCTGCACCGTCCGCAGCCAGGCATTCTTGTACGGCGTGAACACCGAGAACGGCTTGCGCTGGCCGTTCAGGATCTCGTCGCGCTCGAAGATGGCCTGATCCTTGAACGTGAACAGCAGGCGTACCTGTGCCGCCAGCGCCTGGCGCACGGTGTCATCGCGGGCGCTGGCGGCAGGCTCGTAGTCGTGGTTGGCAAAGACCGCCTGGACGTCCAGCGCTTGCGCCAGCGCGGGAATCGTGTCGACAGCGCGGTCGTCCAGCACGATCAGCCCGCCGCCTGCCGCGGCGAGCGTGTCGGCCAGCTCCCGCACCGAATCGAGGATAAACTCGACGCGCCGGTCCGCCTGCAGGCCGCGCGCCAGCAGCGGGTCGAGGATGTCGCGATCGAACACGAAGACACACCATACCCGGGCACAATGCCTGAGGGCATAATGCAGCGCCGCGTGGTCGCTGGCGCGCAGGTCGCGCCGGAACCAGACCAGGCCGCGCTCGAAATCCTGGCCGATCCGGTAAGGTTTGCGGCCCGATGCCGAAGGGTCTGCTGGCTGCATGCTCGCTGCCTGACGGAGTCGAAGGAATGCGCGCAATGATGCCGGGAAATGTCGGAATATGCCGGAATATGCCGGAAAACGGCTGTCGCGGGGGTGCGTCGCGCCAATACCCTAACATAACGGTTCGGCACGACCCGCCACCCAACCAACGATTACAGCAACGAAGCACATGACACTCGACCGCATTCTTCAATCCCAGGGCTTCGGCACCCGCCGCTACTGCGGCGACCTGGTCGCCGCCGGGCTGGTCGAAGTCAACGGCGAGCCTTGCGACGATCCGCGCACCCAGTTCGAGGTGGACGGCCTGCGCCTGACGGTCGACGGCGAAGAATGGATCGCCTGCACCAAGGCCTACCTGATCCTGAACAAGCCCGCTGGCTATGAGTGCTCGCAGCGCCCGCGCCACCATCCCAGCGTCTACAACCTGCTGCCGGTGCCGCTGCGCCAGCGCGAAGTCCAGGCCGTGGGCCGGCTCGACCATGACACCACCGGCCTGCTGCTGCTGACCGACGACGGCCAGTTCATCCACGCCCAGACCTCGCCCAAGCGCAAGGTGCCCAAGGTCTATGAAGTGACGACTGCGGAGCCGGTCACGCCGGAACAGGTGCAAGCGCTTGTCAGCGGGGTACAACTGCTGGACGAACCGGCGCCGATCGCGGCAGAAGCCTGTGAGATCACTGGTGAACACAGCCTCCGGCTGACCTTGCTGCAGGGAAAGTACCATCAGGTGAAGCGCATGGTCGTCGCGGCTGGCAACCACGTGAACGCCCTGCACCGCAGCGCCATCGGCAGCCTGCAGCTGGAGCCGGAGCTGGCGGAAGGGGAATGGCGCTGGCTCACGGCGGACGAACTCGCGGCGCTGACCCGCAAGGCATGAAGGAAGGCCGTATCATCGGTCCGTAACTCCCGGCAAGCGGCCCGCGCGGGCGCCCATTGCTGCACTGCAACGCCCGCCAATCTTTTCCGGAAGACCCCCGGCGATTTGATAAAATGCAAGGCATGGCGAAGCCCGAAGCACCCATCAATCTGACCAATCAGTTCCTGATTGCCATGCCTGGCATGGCCGATCCGACCTTTTCGGGTTCCGTCGTCTATATCTGCGAACACAACGAGCGTGGCGCGCTCGGGCTGGTGATCAACCGGCCCATCGACATCGACATGGCCACGCTGTTCGACAAGATCGACCTCAAGCTTGAAATCCAGCCGGTGGCGCACCAGCCCGTCTATTTCGGCGGCCCGGTGCAGACCGAGCGCGGCTTCGTGCTGCACGACCCGGTCGGCGTCTATGTCTCGTCGCTGGCGGTGCCGGGCGGGCTGGAAATGACCACCTCCAAGGACGTGCTGGAAGCCGTGGCCAATGGCAGCGGCCCGCATCGCTTCCTGCTGACGCTGGGCTATTCCGGCTGGGGTGCCGGCCAACTGGAAGAAGAACTCAGCCGCAACGGCTGGCTGACCGTCCTGGCCGATCCCGAGATCATCTTCAGCGTGCCACCGGAAGGGCGCTTTGCCGCAGCCATCGGCCTGCTTGGCGTCGACGTCAACATGCTGTCGGGCGAGGCCGGGCATGCCTGACGCCGTGGGGCGCGAACTGCCCCGCGACGGCACGGTCCTGGCATTCGACTACGGCGAGAAAAAGATCGGCGTCGCGCTGGGTAACTTCATCACGCGCGAGGCGCGTGCGCTGACCATCCTTCCCAATATCACCGTTGAAGGTCGCTTCGAGGCCGTCGGCGAACTGATCCAGGCGTGGAACCCGGTGCAGCTGATCGTCGGCATGCCGGTCAACCCGGAAGGCGGCGAGCAGCCGATGATGCGGCTGGCGCGGCGCTTCGGCAACCAGCTCAACGGGCGCTTCAACTTGCCGGTGGAATGGGTGGACGAGCGCTATTCCTCGCGCGCCGCCTCGATGGCCGGCGCGCGCCGCGGCGAACTCGACGCCGAAGCCGCGCGCATCATCCTGCAACAGTATTTCGACCAATTCCCGCTATGACGCAGATTTCCGCACCCGACGCCGAGTCGCTGTACCGCAAGCTGCTGGACCAGGCCCGCGCCCTGATCCCCGACGCCGAGCGTGAACGCTGGTCGGTGGCAGGCATCCATTCCGGCGGCGCGTGGATCGCCGCGCGCCTGGCCAAGGACCTGAATCTGCCCGAGCATGGCGTGATCAACGTTGCCTTCCATCGCGACGACTACGCCAAGAAAGGCCTGCACAGCCAGGCCCAGTCGACCACGCTGCCGTTCGCCGTGGAAGACCGCAACATCCTGCTGATCGACGACGTGCTGGCCACCGGCCGCACCATCCGCGCCGCCGTCAACGAATTGTTCGACTACGGCCGTCCGGCGCGCGTGGCGCTGGGCGTGCTGGCCGACCGCGGCGGGCGCCAGCTGCCGATTGCCGCTGACCTCGTGGCCGCGGACATCGAACTGCCGCGCGGCACGACGCTGGTGCTGTCGCGCCAGGGCGAGGGCGCCGACGCGCGCTTCGCCTTCGCCACCGAACCTACCGATACCGCCGCCAGCTGAGCCGGCGTTGTCAGCCAGGCGCCGCATTACGCTGTAGCGCGCGCCTGGCGCCTGCCACGAGACCAGACCACCCCGTTTTTTGCCCGCGCCCGACCTGCCATGACCAAGACGTTCCGCAACCCGCAGCTCACCAAGAATGGCGAACTGAAGCATTTGCTGTCGATCGAGGGGTTGTCGCGTGACATGATCACGCACATCCTCGACACCGCCAGCCAGTTCGTATCGCTGTCCGACTCAGACCGCGATGTCAAGAAGGTGCCGCTGCTGCGCGGCAAGAGCGTGTTCAACCTGTTCTTCGAGAACTCCACCCGCACCCGCACCACCTTCGAGATCGCGGCCAAGCGGCTGTCGGCGGACGTGCTCAACCTGAACATCAACGCCTCGTCGACCAGCAAGGGCGAGTCGCTGCTCGACACCATCAACAACCTGTCGGCCATGTCCGCCGACATGTTCGTGGTGCGCCATGCCAGCTCGGGTGCGCCTTACCTGATCGCCGAGCACGTCGCGCCGCACGTGCACGTGATCAACGCCGGCGACGGCCGCCATGCGCACCCGACGCAGGGCCTGCTGGATATGTACACGATCCGGCACTTCAAGAAGGACTTCACCAAGCTGACGGTGGCCATCGTCGGCGACATCCTGCACTCGCGCGTGGCTCGCTCCGACATCCACGCGCTGACCACGCTGGGCGTGCCCGAAGTGCGCGCCATCGGCCCGCGCACGCTGCTGCCGTCTGGCCTGGAGCAGATGGGCGTGCGCGTCTTCCACAACATGGAAGAGGGCCTCAAGGGCGTCGACGTGGTCATCATGCTGCGGCTGCAGAACGAGCGCATGAGCGGCGCGCTGCTGCCGTCGGCGCAGGAATACTTCAAGGCCTACGGCCTGACGCCAGAGCGCCTGGCACTGGCCAGGCCCGACGCCATCGTGATGCACCCGGGCCCGATGAACCGCGGCGTGGAGATCGACTCCGCCGTGGCCGACGGCCCGCAGTCCGTGATCCTGAACCAGGTGACCTTTGGCATTGCCGTGCGCATGGCGGTGATGGGCATCGTGGCCGGGAACAACGACTGACAACGATGCGGCATAGCCAAGACCTACCGAACACGCCAAGCGACACGACCGATACGACAAGCCACGCTATGAAGATTCACATCCAGGGCGGCCGCCTGATCGACCCGGCCAGCAACACCGATGCCGTGCAGGACCTCTACCTCGCCGCCGGCAAGATCGTCGGCGTCGGCAGCGCCCCGGCGGACTTCACCGCCAACAAGGTCGTCGACGCCAAGGGCCTGATCGTGTGCCCCGGCCTGGTCGACCTGTCCGCGCGCCTGCGCGAGCCCGGCTACGAATACAAGGCCACCCTCGAATCCGAAGTCGCCGCCGCCGCTGCCGGAGGCGTCACCAGCCTGATCTGCCCGCCCGACACCGACCCCGTGCTGGACGAGCCGGGCCTGGTCGAGATGCTCAAGTTCCGCGCCCGCACGCTGAACCAGACCCACGTCTACCCGCTGGGCGCGCTGACACTGGGGCTGAAAGGCGAAGTGCTGACCGAAATGAACCAGCTGACTGAAGCCGGCTGCGTTGGCTTCAGCCAGGCCGAGCAGCCGGTGCGCAACACCCAGGTGCTGCTGCGCGCGCTGCAGTACGCGCAGACCTTCGGCTTCACGGTCTGGCTGCGCCCGGAAGACCCGTTCCTGGGCGGCGGCGTGGCCGCCAGCGGCGCGGTTGCATCGCGCCTCGGCCTGTCCGGCGTATCCGTGATCGCCGAGACCGTGCGCCTGCACACCATCTTCGAACTGATGCGCACCACCGGCGCCCGCGTGCACCTGTGCCGCCTGTCCTCCGCCGCCGGGCTGGAACTGGTGCGCCAGGCCAAGCGCGAAGGCCTGCCGGTCAGCTGCGACGTCAATATCCACCACGTCTCGCTGACCGACATGGATATCGGCTACTTCAACTCCCAGATGCGATTCTCGCCGCCGCTGCGCAGCACCCGCGACCGCGACGCCATCGTCGCCGCGCTGGCCGACGGCACCATCGACGCGCTGTGCTCCGACCACACCCCGGTGGACGACGACGAGAAGCTGCTGCCCTTCGCCGAAGCCACCCCCGGCGCCACCGGCCTGGAACTGCTGCTGCCGCTGACCCTGCGCTGGGCCGCCGAGCACAAGGTCCCGCTGGCCCAGGCACTGGCCCGCATCACCTCCGAGCCCGCACGCGTAAGTGGCCTGAAGGCCGGCACGCTGGCCGCCGGTGCCGCCGCCGATGTCTGCGTGTTCGACCCCAAACAGGTGTGGAAGGTCGATCGCCGCTCGATCAAGAGCCAGGGCAAGAACACGCCGTGGCTCGGCTACGAGATGGAAGGCAAGGTGCGGATGACGCTGGTCGGCGGCCAGATCGTTTATGGCAACGGCGGCGGCAACGGTAACGGCAACCACGCCAGCGCATGATCTGGCTGCGCAAGACGGCGCTGGTTCTGCACCTGCTGCGCGGGCTGCTGACCTGCGCGGTGCTGTTCCCGTGGCTGGGCGCGCGGTCGCGCGCCTGGCACATCCGGCGCTGGTCGCGGCGGCTGCTGCGCATCTGCGGCGTGGAGATCGAGGTCGTCGACATCCGCGGCGAGGCTCCACACGGTGCCGCGCGCCAGGGCGCGCTGGTGGTGTCCAACCATATCTCGTGGCTGGATATCTATGTGATCCATAGCTGGCAGCCAGTGCGGTTCGTTGCCAAGTCAGAGATCCGCGCCTGGCCGCTGATCGGCTGGCTGTGCGACAAGACCGGCACGATCTTCATCGAACGGGCGCGCAAGCGCGACGCCCACCGGGTCCTGCACGACATCACCGACGTCATGCTGCAGGGCGACCTGGTCGGCGTGTTTCCCGAGGGCACCACCACCGACGGCACCAGGGTACTGCCGTTTCACGCCAACCTGATGCAGGCCCCGATTTCCGGCGGCCTGCCGGTGCAGCCGGTCGGACTGAACTACCTGGACGCCGCCACCGGGCAACCGACGCTGGCGGCCGCCTACATCGACGACACCACGCTGCTGCAGTCGCTGAACGCCGTCCTGCGCGCCCCGGGCATCAAGGCCCGGCTCGTCATCGGCCCTGCACTGGCACCGGCCTCCGCCGGCCGCCGCGAACTGGCAGACGCCGCCCGCGAGGTGGTCGGGCATCTCGCCCGGGGTGCCAGCAACGAGGCAGTGGCAACGGTCGACCGGCTGAATCAGCCGGCCGAGCCTGCCGCCAGGCCCGAAGCTGCCTCCGCTGCCATCAGCTAGCGCGATTGTCCTCCCCGCCAACGCGGGATTGCGCCTCAGGCCAACGGGTCACAATATTGCGGGCAATCGACCTGGACCACGGTCCGCTCGGCCGGATGCGCCGCCATGCGCGCAGCCGTCAGCTTGCCGCCCCAGACGCAACCGGTATCCAACGCCATCAGGTCCGGCCGCATCACCAGGCCCAGCGTCGACCAGTGTCCGCACACCACGGTCACATCCCCGGTGCGCCGTCCCGGCACATCGAACCACGGCATAAAGCCGTCCGGCGCTTTGCCGAGCCCTTCCTTGGTCTTGAAGTCCATCACGCCATCGACGGTGCAATAGCGCAGTCGGGTAAGTGCATTGACCACCACGCGATGCCGTTCGATGCCCCGCAGGCCGTCGTGCCAGCGATTGGCGGCATTGCCGAAGATGTCGGCGAGGAAGCCTTGCCAGTTGGGGCCCTGGAGTTGCTCTTCGACTTCCTGGGCGAGGTCGATGACCTGCTCTGCGGTCCACTGAGGAAGCACGCCGGCGTGGACTAGCAGGAAGCAGTCTTCCAGCATCGCTAGCGGGCGGTGGCGGAGCCAGGTGAGCAAGTCCTCACAATCGGACGCGGCGAGGATGTCGTCCAGGGTATCGGACTTGCCTTTCTTGCGGACGCCGGCGGCGACGGCAAGGAGGTGGATGTCATGGTTGCCGAGGACAGTTTCGGCGCGGGGAGCCATGGCATGGATGGTGCGAAGGGTGTGGAGGGAGGCGGGGCCGCGGTTGACGATGTCGCCGACGAAGCGGAGGGTAGGCTGCTCACCGAGCCTGGGGAGCAAGGTAGAGAGGGACGGCGCGCAGCCTTGGAGGTCGCCGACGGCGAAATGTGGCGTAACGGTTACGTTGGTCTTTGTCATTGAGAATCTGAGCAACTATTTCGCTTCCATTTGTAGTTTTGTGACCGATATACCGTGGCTCGGTTACATGAGGCAACAAAAAGCGGGGGTGGGGCAGTAAGTTAGACCATTCCGTCGGATAGAATACCGCCACTTCTGCAGGCACTTAACGCCCCGCCGTCCTGGAAGAGGACAAGGTGGGCGCTCGGCTTTTGTCGGGTCGTCGAAACATATCGAGGCAAGGAGCAAGTTTTGTCCCATATTTTGGTCACTGGGGGCGCTGGTTTCATTGGCGCCAATTTCGTTCTGGCATGGCTGGGCGACAAATCGGCGGATGGGGTCATCAACGTCGACAAGCTCACTTATGCAGGCAATCGGAAGACGCTGGCGTCGGTCGAGGACGATCCGAGGCACGTGTTCTCGCAAACGGACATTTGTGACCGGGAGGCACTGGACAAACTCTTTGCTACGTACAAGCCGCGTGCTGTGGTGCACTTCGCGGCGGAAAGCCATGTAGACCGGTCCATCCATGGTCCGGGCGAGTTCATCCAGACGAATATCGTTGGTACCTTCACGCTGCTGGAAGCGGCTCGCGCTTATTGGGGCACTCTGGAAGGGCAGGCCAAGTCTGACTTCCGCTTCCTCCATGTCTCCACTGATGAGGTGTTCGGCTCGCTGAGTGAGGCCGATCCCCAGTTCTCGGAGACTACGCCGTACGCGCCCAATAGCCCATACTCGGCATCCAAGGCAGCCTCGGATCATCTGGTACGCGCGTACCACCACACGTATGGCCTGCCGGTCCTGACGACGAACTGTTCGAACAACTACGGCCCATACCACTTCCCGGAAAAGCTGATCCCGTTGATCATCGCCAATGCGCTCGGCGGCAAGCCGCTGCCGATCTATGGCGACGGGCAAAACGTGCGCGACTGGCTGTACGTGCGGGACCACTGCTCCGCCATCCGTGAAGTGCTGGCACGAGGCCAGCTGGGTGAAACCTACAACGTCGGCGGCTGGAACGAAAAGACCAATCTCGACGTGGTGCACACCCTGTGCGACCTGCTCGACGAACTGCGTCCCAAGGCCACCGGTTCCTACCGCGACCAGATCACGTTCGTGAAAGATCGTCCGGGACATGACCGTCGCTATGCCATCGATGCTCGCAAGCTGGAGCGTGAGTTGGGGTGGAAGCCGGCTGAGACATTTGAGTCCGGGATGCGCAAGACGGTGCAGTGGTATCTGGATAACCAGGCGTGGGTGCAGGACGTGATGTCCGGCGATTACCGGCATTGGGTGGCGAAGCAATATGCAGCGTAAGCGGGCGGTTCCGACCATTCTCGTAACGGGCAGCAACGGGCAAGTCGGGTTCGAACTGCGCCGGAGCCTTGCACCGCTGGGAAATGTGGTTGCAATGGATCGTACTGGCTGCGACTTGTCGCATCCGGACGAACTCCGTCGTGTAATGCGTGACTTCCGGCCCGACGTGATTGTTAACCCCGCGGCTTACACGGCAGTCGATAAGGCTGAGACCGAAGCGGATCTGGCTTTTGCCATCAATGGCACCGCACCCGGCATCCTTGCAGAGGAGGCAAGGGCGCTCGGCAGCCTGCTGGTCCACTATTCGACCGACTATGTCTTCGACGGCACCAAGGACGGCGCCTACGTCGAAAACGATGCCGTCAATCCGCAATCCGTCTATGGCAAGAGCAAGCTCGCTGGCGAACAGGCTGTGCTCGCCAGCGGCGCGAATGCGCTGGTGCTCCGCACCTGCTGGGTCGCCGGCCAGCATGGCGGTAATTTCGCCAAGACCATGCTGCGCCTGGGTCGCGAGCGCGACGCGCTGCGCGTGATTGTCGACCAGGTTGGCGCCCCAACCTGCGCATCCCTGATCGCTGACGTCACCGCCCAGATCGTCGCCCGTCGCTGGCTCACCACCGATCGCGACGCCTTTCCGTTCGGCATCTACCACCTCGCCGCCGCTGGTGAAACCAGTTGGCACGGCTATGCCACTGAAGTGCTGGTCTATGCCGCAGCGCTGGGCATCGAATTGAAGGTCGACCCGGCCGCGATCGAAGCGATCCCGGCCACCGCCTACCCGCTGCCGGCGCCCAGGCCGTCCAATTCGCGGCTCGACACATCGAAGCTGCGCGACACCTTCGGTATCCATCTCCCGGATTGGCGAGACGGTGTGCATCACCTGCTCGACCAGATCCTTACCTGACAGTCATCATGCGCAAGGGCATTATTCTCGCTGGCGGATCCGGTACCCGCCTGTACCCGATCACGCGATCGGTATCGAAGCAACTGCTGCCGGTCTACGACAAGCCGATGATCTACTATCCGCTTTCCACGCTAATGCTGGCGGGGATTCGCGACATCCTGATTATCTCGACGCCGGAAGACACGCCTCGCTTTAGCGACATGCTGGGTGATGGCAGCAAGTGGGGTCTGAATCTGCAGTATGCGGTGCAGCCGTCACCGGACGGCCTGGCCCAGGCGTTCATCATCGGCCGCGACTTCATCGGCAACGATCCGTCCACGTTGATCCTGGGCGACAACATCTTTCACGGTCACGACCTCGTCAGCCAGCTGACGCGTGCTGCCAGCGTAAATGACGGCGCCACCGTGTTCGCCTATCACGTCCACGATCCGGAGCGTTACGGCGTGGTCGAGTTCGACGAGAACTTCCGCGCGTTGTCGCTTGAGGAGAAGCCGCTCAAGCCTCGTTCGAACTACGCGGTGACGGGCCTCTACTTCTACGACAACCAGGTCTGCGATATCGCCGCCGACATCAAGCCGTCGGCACGCGGTGAGCTCGAGATCACCGACGTCAACAAGCAGTACCTGCAAAAGGGACAGCTCGACGTCGAGATCATGGGCCGCGGCTACGCCTGGCTGGACACGGGCACGCACGATTCACTGCTCGAAGCCGCCAGCTTCATTGCCACACTACAGAACCGGCAGGGGCTGATGGTCGCGTGTCCTGAGGAAATTGCCTTCCGCAGCCATTGGATCACCGCCGAGCACGTCGAGGAACTGGCAGCGCCGCTGTGCAAAAACGCCTACGGAAAGTACCTGCAGCAGATCATCACGGAAGCCATCAAATGAGCCTGAACGTCATCCGCACCGCGATTCCCGAAGTCCTGATCCTGGAGCCGAAGGTGTTCGGCGATGCGCGCGGCTTCTTCTTCGAAAGCTTCAATGCCAAGCAGTTCGCGGAAGCGACGGGCGTTGAGCGCACCTTCGTGCAGGACAACCATTCGCGTTCCGCGAAGGGAGTGTTGCGCGGCATCCATTACCAGATCCAGCACCCGCAGGGGAAGCTGGTACGCGTGGTATCCGGCGAAGTGTTCGATGTCGCCGTCGACCTGCGCAAGTCTTCGCCGACGTTCGGTCAGTGGGTCGGCGTGACGCTGTCTGCGGAGAACAAGCGACAACTGTGGGTGCCAGAAGGCTTTGGACACGCCTTCGTGGTGACCTCCGAGTCGGCCGAATTTCTGTACAAGACGACGGATTACTGGTTCCCGGAACACGAGCGCAGCATCGTGTGGAACGATTCGACGTTGAACATCGCGTGGCCCGTCGAAGGCGAACCGCTGGTGTCGCAGAAAGACAAGGAAGGTAAGTCGCTGGCGCTTGCTGAAGTATTCGCTTGATGTTCAGGCGTTTTACTTCACACATTGGGTATTAACGATGCAGGCATATCGCGGCTCTCCACAAGAAATCTTACGATCGCTGATCGCCAACCGCTCCCTGATTCTCGATCTGACCAAGCGCGAGGCAGTTGGGCGCTATCGTGGCTCCGTGATGGGAGTCGCCTGGTCTTTGGTGACGCCGCTGCTGATGCTGGCAGTTTATACCTTCGTCTTCAGCGAGATCTTCAAGGCCCGCTGGGGCGATAGCAGCGCGACGCGGGGGGAATTCGCTATTCTGCTGTTCGCCGGGCTGATCCTGTTCAATATTTTCGCGGAATGCATCAGCCGGGCGCCGTCCCTGATCATAGGGAATGCCAACTACGTCAAGCGGGTGGTCTTCCCCCTGGAAATCCTGCCGGTGACGATTCTTGGCTCGGCATTGTTTCATGCGTGTGTTAGCGTAACGGTGTTGCTGACATTCGAATTGTTTGTAAAAGGCTTGGTGCCGCCCACTGCGTTACAGTTGCCGGTGCTCGTGTTTCCCTACCTGCTGTTCGTGCTCGGCGCCACTTGGTGGCTGGCGGCGCTCGGTGTCTATCTGCGCGATATTGCCCAGACCATTAACATCCTGATCACGGCGCTCATGTTCCTTTCGCCGATCTTTTTCCCGCTGCATGCGCTGTCGCCGCGCTGGCAGAAGGTGGCGCAATTAAATCCGCTGACGTTCCCGATCGAGCAGGCGCGCAATGTGCTGTTCTGGGGCGAGTCACTCAATTGGGCCCATTGGGGTGCCTATATGGGCATCGCCGCATTGTTCTGCTGGTCCGGCTTCTTCTGCTTCCAGCGAATCCGCCGAGGTTTTGCCGATGTCCTCTGATCACGCTATCTCGGTCAAGGGCGTCTCCAAGGTCTTTCGTATCTACGACAGGCCGAAGGACAGGCTCGTCCAGGGGCTCTTTTCGCTGGCGGCGCGTATGATCCCAAGCGCCGCCCCGAAGCAGCGCTTGCGCTGTGCGGCTGCCGCACGCGCACGTGACTTTCATGCATTGGACGACATCTCCTTTCACGTAGATCGTGGCGAGACCGTCGGCATCATCGGGCGCAATGGCTCGGGGAAGAGCACGCTGCTGCAGATCATCTGCGGCACGCTGAACCCGACTCAGGGGGAGGTCGCCACGCGTGGTCGCGTTGCCGCTCTGCTGGAACTCGGTTCCGGCTTTAACCCCGAGTACACCGGTCGCGAAAACGTCTATCTGAACGGCCAGTTGCTCGGCCTGACGCGGGTGCAGGTCGATGAGCGCTTCGAGAAAATCGTTGCCTTCGCCGATATCGGCGACTTCATCGACCAGCCGGTCAAGTCATATTCGAGTGGCATGTTCGTGCGACTTGCGTTCGCAGTCATCGCGCACGTGGATGCCGATATTCTCGTGGTCGACGAAGCGTTGGCCGTGGGCGACGCCTTCTTCACGCAGAAGTGCATGCGCTTCCTGCGGGAGTTCATGCGCACGGGAACGGTGCTGTTCGTCAGCCACGACACCGCGGCCGTCAAGGCACTGTGCACGCGCGCAGTCTGGTTGCAGAATGGCCGGATGATCGCCAGCGGGCCTGCCAAGGCGGTATGCGACCGCTATCTTGGCGAAATGATCGAGGCGAATCAGGGGAGCGAACGGGAAGCGCAAGCGCAGGCCGTCGACGTCGAGCGTAACCTCGCGAGCCTGTCAGATAAGCAGACTACTGCGGAAGCGTCTGAACTCGCGGGGCTGGGAACGGTTTGCTTCTTGCCGTTCCGCGCTGACGCGGCACACTTTGGCGCCGGTGGTGCCCGTATCGTCGCCGCGCAATTCCGGGATGCGGCGGGCACGCGCCTGGCTAGCGTCGATCACCACAACGAAGTGCAGTTCGAGATCGAGGTGGCGGCGGATGATGTCATCGAGTCCCCGATCGTCGGGTTCTTTGTACGCGATCGCCTGGGCCAGACGTTATTCGGTTCCAATACGTTTGCCGCTTCGGCAGGCATGGCTTGTGCTGCTGGCACACGGTTCCGCGCGTCGTTCCGTTTCGTGTTCCCGGCCCTCGCGGATGGGGACTACACCATTTCGATCGCGGTTGCCGACGGTACGCAACAGGACCACGTCCAACTGCATTGGATTCACGATGCCATGGGGATCAAGACGCAGGGCATCGGTGACATTGGCGGATTGGTGGGTTTACCGATGCGCGAAGTGACGCTCGTTCCGGCGTCCGGCCCAGCCAAGCAACGGCCGGATGCCTGCGCTCACTCAATCTAGGAGGCAAATGCTAGCCAGCACGCCAATTCCCATCGCGACCGGTGATGTGGGCGACGTGATGTCGCCGGCAGGCAGCCGCTATCGTGTCCTGCTGCTGGATACGAAGAGCAGCAACCCCAACCACTATATCTGCCTCGCCATCCAGCGTGCCCTGCAGGCAACCGGGACGGTCGAGTGCGTCGTCAAGGCCGGAATCGACAATGCGGTGAACGAGGCGATCCGCCAACGCTGCAATCTGTTCTTTGCCTTCGATGGCGAAGAACTTAATCCCGCCGTTTGTGCGCGCGTTGCCGCGGTCTGTGGACGCTCGGTGCTGTGGGTGACGGAGGATCCATACGAACTGGAGGTCAACGTCCGCAATGCCGGCCTGTTCGATCTCGTCTTCACCAACGATTCGGCTAGCGTAAAGTCCTACGGCGAAAAGGGGCGGCATCTGCCGTTGGCGGGTGCCAAGCCCTTTCATCTGCTTCCGCTCGCTGCCGCCCCGTCGAAGCTGCGCTACGACCTGTTCTTCGCCGGCACGGCTTGGCCGAACCGGGTTGCCCTGCTGAAGGAATTTCTCAACGCCGATTGGGGCGAGCATGCCATCCGCGCCAAGATCGCTTTGCCCACCAATGAGCATCTGCCGCCGATCGACCTCAACCTGCCGCCGAGCCAATTGAATTGGCGCACGTCGCCGGTTGACTTCGCGCGGTTTGCCAATATGAGCCTGGCGACGCTGGTGTTGCCGCGCGTGTTCTCCGCATCGGGCAACCGCGATTTCGCGGAAACGCCGCCGCCGCGGCTGTTCGAGGCCGCGCTGTCGGGCACGGTGCAGCTCGTGCAATCGAAGTTGACGGAAGCCGAAAACTATTTCGTGCCCGGCGAAGAGTTTCTCTACTTCGAGGATGCACCCCAGCTCGTCCAGCAGGTCGCCGCACTCCGTGCCGATATCGACTGGCGCAACGAGATCGCTTTCCTCGCCCAGAAAAAGGCGCTGGAACAGCATTGCTACGAGCACCGTGTGGCCTATGTGCTCGACGAACTGGAGCGGCATCTCGGTTCTGCCGTAGTCGAGGCGCAGCCCACCTCGGTCACGACCGCCAAGCGACCACGGCTATTGCTGGTTGCGCACAATGTCGTTCGAAATGGGCATTTCGGTGGTGTCGAGGTCTATCTCGAATTGGTGCGCAAGTCGCTGGGAGCGCAGTACGACGTTTTCTTCTATGTGCCGGAACGGCAGGGCGATACGCGCAACACAGTGCTGCTGAACGCCGAGGGCGAGGTGCTGCGCAAGTTCAGTTTTACTGAGATCTATTCGCCGTGGGTACTGAGCTGCCCTGAACGCGAGGAAGCGTTTGCCTCGCTGCTGTCCGAGTACAACATCAGCGCCGTTCATTTCCATCATCTGCTCGGTCATGTGCCGAGCCTGATCGAAGTGGCAAGCGCGCTCGGCGTGGCGACGGCCCTAACGTTCCACGACTACTTCACGATCTGCCACAATTTCACGCTGCTGTCGTTCCGCGGTACGTACTGCCATCCGGACGAGATATCACTGTCGCAGTGCGATGTTTGCCTCTGGAATGGCCACCATATACTGCCAGGCGGCCAGGCGGCACGGCGCGCTTATTGGGATGGTGTGCTCGCGCTCTGCGATGCGCTGGTCTTCAATACGCAAGGGGCGCTGGATCTTGCCTCGCGTATTTTTCCGTCAGTGGCGGCGCATCCGAAAACAGTAGTGCTGCCCGTGCCGATCGAGCCGGTGTCGCGCGTCGTTGAGGCGACGCGCCAGCCCGGACAGGTGCTGAAGGTCGCGGTGCTCGGCAACTTCACGCCACACAAGGGCGGCGACATCATCGCGCGCGTCATTCCCTTGCTGGCCAATTCCAATGTCGAGTTCCATATCTTTGGCCGCGTGGAAGGGCAATATAGCTGGCTTGCCAACAAGAGCGAGTATCCGTTCGTGCACGTACACGGTGGTTACAACCCCGGTGAGATCCCGGCGGCTATCCGCGACTGCGATGTCTCGCTGCATCTGTCGATCTGGCCGGAGACCTATTGCCTGACCTTGTCCGAGGCCTGGGACCTCGGCCTCGTGCCGATCGTCACCGATATCGGCGCGCTGGGCGAGCGTGTCTTCGACAACATCAACGGCATCAAGATCGCGCCGAATTCGGAGGGGCAGCTCGTACAGGCGCTGCATCGGCTGGCGGAGATGCCTGGCCTGCTCGAACGACTGCGGGCGGGCATTGCCACTGCGCCGATTTCCCATCCGCGCGAACACTTCGACGGCTTGGCGGACGTCTATCAGCCGCTCGTCTTCCATCGACGCGCGAGCTCGCAGGTCAAGGAAGTCGGGACCCTGCGCCGCGCCCAGTTGCAACGCCCATTGGGCTCGCCGGTCTGGGCGGTGACGCCGAGCGCGGGCGCCGTGGTCAGTCGTCCGACGCTGCGTCGCCGGATCGTCGGATTAGTTGGGCGCGCAGTGCGGCATTACAGGGTGTATGGCGCGACATCGACGGCACGCGCATGCGTGCGCTATGTGGCAAGGCGCATATGAACAACGATATCAAGGTCCTGGTCTGCAGCGCTTCGCCCGACCGAGTCAATCACAACGCGGTATTACGTAACTACGTCGCACGTGGATTCGAAGGCGTGCTGCAGCCCGGTCATGTCATCGCGACGTCGCTGGACTCGGCCGTCGAGAGTGCCAAGCGTTTCCGGCCAGATCTGATCGTGGTGTTCGGCTCCTGCATGCCCGACAGCTGCGATTACACCGGTCTGCGGACCTATTGCGCCCGGAGCGGTGCATCGCTGGTGTTCTGGCTGCATGACGACCCCTACGAGTTCGATTTCAACTACAAGATCTATCGCTATGCGGACATGATCTTTTCAAACGACCGTTGGGCGGCGCAGCACTTCGATCATCCCCGCGTCGGTCACTTGCCTTTGGCCGCCGACCGCGACGCTCATTTCCGGCCGGTCGGCCAGGATATCGCGCGCGACGTGTTCTTCTGTGGCGTGGGCTTTCCGAACCGGCGTCAACTGGTGGCGGATTGCGTGCCGCTGCTCGGCAATTTCAAGGTCGAAATCCTCGGCGCGGAGTGGGACACCGCATTGCCGTTCTGTCGCAATGAACGGGTCCATAACGAGGCGCTTCCGGATCTATACGCCTCGTCACGGGTGACGCTGAATATCGGACGACGTTATAACCTTGCCAACAGCCGCTATTCGCTCGATGCCAGTACGCCCGGTCCACGGACCTTCGAGGCGGCGATGGCGGGCGCGGTGCAGTGCACCTATTTTGAGGGGCCGGAACTGCTGGATCACTTCGACGTCGGCAGCGAGATGCTGATCTTCGACTCGCCCGCCGAACTGGCGGAGTTGGTCGAGTCGATGGCAGGGGAGCCGGAGCGGCGCCGCAGTATTGCCCAGGCAGCACAGGACCGGGCGCTACGTGACCATACCTACGAAGCACGGGCGCGGTCCATGCTCGCATCGCTGCAATAAGACGAAGAAGAAAAGGCCGAATGATTGATCTTGGGGAATTGAAGTACGGGTTGGGGGGGCTGGGTGCGATGATTGCATTCTGCTTTCTGGGTGCGCTGCCGCTGGTCAGTCAGGCCATAGCGCGGCAGCAGGAGAGGGAGGCAAGCCTGCTCGAGCGCTCGGCGATCGCGATCGCAGTATCGGTTGTCTATCTGGCATTGCTGGGGCTTCTGCTGGCTTTGGTGCCGCTGCCCGTGCGGCGGACAGTGGCGTGGGTCGGCCTGCTCGCGCCTATACTGACCGGCTTGGCCATGCTGCGCCGCGATGGCATGCGCGTGTTCTTTCCGCGCGGCGGCACGCAAGATGTCCTGTTCCATGCCGCCGCGTTCGCGCTGGCGGTCTTCGCGATCGCGTTGTCGAGCGGCCGCTATCCGTTGCCGGCCAAGCTGGCGGATGGGGCCTACGTCAATAAAGAGTCCGTCCAGCCCGTGCAGATCCAGTATCTGACGGGCAACCTGCCAGCCGATAACGTGGTGCCTTACGTGGCACAGGAGTATCTGGCACGCGATATCTCGTTCGAGCGAAACAGCCCGATCCTGCCTGGCCAGCATGTCACGAACCGACCCATCCTGGTCAGCCTGGTGGGGCTGCCGATCCGCGTGGCATTGGCAGCGGTGACGCCGCTCCATGACCTGCCACGCTACGAATATGTCGACACCCAGTGGCCGGACTTCCGCGTGCTCGCTCGCGACGTCAAGCCGCTCTCGATTTTCTTGGGCGTCGGCATTTTCCTGAACGCGTGCTTGCTGCTGGGTGCGGGCTTGATCCTGACCCGCATGGTCAATCCGAATACGCGCCAGAGTTTGCTGTTCTCGCTGCTATTCATCACGAGCCCGTACTTCCTGTTCCAGACGATCTTCACCTGGCCCAAGGCGCTGGCCGGGTTCTTCGTGCTGCTCGCGGTAGTTGCCCAGGTGTCATATCGCAAGAGCCTGCTGACAGGCGTGTTGCTTGGCCTTGCCTATTGGTCCCATCCCTATGCGATCGGCTATGTGGGGGTGGGTGTCCTGGGACTGTTGCTGTGCAGTCGCGGTCTTGGTGAGAAGCTGAAGCAGGCGGCGGCGCTCAGTATCGGTTTTGCCGTTTGCGTGGCACCCTGGTTTATCTGGGCAAAGCTCGTGATCGGCATCGACTCTGACCTGGTCGATCAGAATTTCTCGTCTAATGGCATGTCGACGTATCAGTTCCTGCTCGCGCGTATCGTGAACATCGTGCACACCGTCGTGCCCGAGCATCTGCTCGCATATGGGGCGCCTTACGACACGATCTTCGCGGCGTCGCAGTTGAATCTCGCCGGTGCGATGGGCCTGCTGCTTTTTCTGATTGGACTTTTGAACGCGTACCGTTTCGGCGGCTCCGGCGGGGCGCCGTATGCGCAGCCGGGCGCGGCTGGAATGCTCGACTTCAAGGTGGTTGTGGTCTACCTTGGCGCCGCGAGCTTGTTGCTGAGCCTGGTCTTTTCGAACCACGCGGTGCCGCTGCTGCATGGCTGGCAACCATTTGCGGCGGTGCTGCTGGGTCTGGTAGCCGTGCAGGCGGCCCGCTCCGGGAAAATGGTCGAGCGGGTGGCGTGGGCCCAGGTGGTGGTAAACATCGCGACCCTTGCCGCTTATGTGGCCATGAAAGGTGGGCGACTCCCAACGGTACTCAAATAACGGTTGATGCCCACAAGGGTATCGACGCAGGAGCGCCGCGGCGCATTCATGGATCTATGCATTCTCCAGTTGATACGGCGACGGTCGTAGCACCTCTCACTTGCGGTATCGCCATGTGCACATGCAATGGCGGTGCCTTCTTGCGTGTGCAGCTGGAGTCGCTGGTCAACCAGAGCCGCCAGCCGCTGCAGGTTGTCATTAGCGACGACGCCTCGGATGACGGTAGCTGGGAAGTCATCGAGCAATGGGCACGCGAGGTGCGTGCATCGACGTCGATCGAGGTGCTGGTGCTGCGCAACGAACCCCGTCTGGGTGTGCGACGCAATTTCCAGCAAGCCATCGAGCAGCTCCGGACCGATGTGATCTTCCTGGCCGATCAGGACGATGTCTGGAGCGCGAGCAAGATCGAAGTGATCGCCTGCCGGATGGAGGCGCTGCCGGACGTGCTGCTGGTCCATACCGATGCGGATCTGATCGACGAGCAGGGGCGAGACTTGGGTAAGAGCTTGTTCGAGGCGCTCTGCATATCAAAGCTGGAACAGGACCTGATCGCGGAAGCACGCTTTTTCGAAGTCTACTGTCGCCGAAATCTGGTAACCGGCACGACGGCCGCATTCCGGCGCGAACTGCTCGCGCTTGCACTGCCGATTCCCGAAGACTGGATTCATGACGAGTGGCTGGCAGCGTGCGCGGCTGCCTCGAAGACGGTCGCGATGTTGCCGGATCGGCTGACGCAGTACCGGCAGCACGGGACCAACGCCATCGGCGTACCGACCAATCTGTTCGCGCGGCTGGTCCATTACGGTCGGCGGGTCAGGAAGACACCCCACGACGAGCATCTTCGCTATAAGCGCCGCCGCATTGGCGCGCTCCGCGAGCGGCTTGCCGGCTGTGTCGGCGTTGAGCCATGCAAACTGTCCCTGCTGGACGAGGCTGTGAGCCACTTCGATCGTCGCATTGCCTTCCCGCACGGACTGCCCGGCCGCGTCGCGGGGATACTGCGCGAGTTCCGCATGCACGGCTATCATCGATTCGCGGACGGCTATGGCGGCGTCCTGCGTGACCTCGTTCGCCTGTGAGGAGCGCAATGCATTTCCCGCAGCCAAGCTCCACATCGCCTCGCCTTACCGTGTCTATCGTCAGTCACGGCCAGGGCAGGTTGCTTGACCCGTTGTTGCGGCAGTTGCGCGATGCGGCTGCCGTGCTGCCGATGCATGTTGTCGTGACGCAGAATTTGCCGGAGCCACGGACGCAGATCGAATCGCAGACCGGCTTTGTGCTCGACTGGATCGAGAATGCCGTGCCGCGTGGATTCGGCGAAAATCACAACTCCGCGTTCAGGTTGTGCACGACGGAGTTCTTCTGCGTCATGAATCCTGACGTTCGCCTGACTCCAGAAAGCCTGACGCCGTTGCTGGCCAGCGTCGCGCAGAAGGCGGGCGTGGCGGGCCCGCGCGTCGTGTCTCCCGCGGGGCGCGTCGAGGATAGCGCCCGGCGCGTTCCCACGCCGCTGCGGCTGTGCAGTCGCTGGTGGCACCGTCAATTCGAAGCGGACTATGCCACCGAGCCGTCCGAGCAGCAGGTCGATTGGCTTGCGGGAATGTGCCTGGTCTTCGACCGGGCCACGTTCCACGCGGTCTCCGGCTTTGACGAGCGTTATCGCCTCTATTGTGAAGATGTCGATATCTGCCTTCGGGTGCATCTGGCCGGGCGCGCTGTCAGTTGGGTCCAGAATGGAATTGTCGTGCACGATGCGCAGCGTACGAGCCATCGAAACTGGCGCTACCGTATGTGGCATATTCGGAGCCTTTGTCGACTATTGAGCTCGGTCGCCTATTGGCGGTTTCGCATCAAGGGCCATAACAACAATATTCACTGATGGGCTGGCATGTTCGATTTCTTTTGGGTTCCATTAGCGGCATTCGTCATTAGTGCCTCTTTTATCTTCCTGCTGCGCCCACTGGCACGCGCTGGCGGCCTGGTCGACCGTCCCGATGCGCGCAAACGGCATGTAGGCGAAGTGCCTCTGGTCGGCGGCATTGCCGTCACGATCGCTGTGTTGGCGGGGGCCATGCTGTTCATGCGCGCCCAAGGCTACTACGTGGCCTTGCTCGGGGGGGTGACTGTGATGATGCTGATTGGCGTGCTAGACGATTCGCGCGGCGTACCGCCGGTTGCCAAGCTGGCGGTGCAGATCTTTGCCGCGATCCTGATGACGTCTTGGGGCGGGGTCTATCTGACGTCGCTCGGCGACCTGTTCGGCCGTCGCGAAATCGAACTGGCGAACTGGGGAATTCCGCTAACGCTGTTTGCTGCGGTCTCCGTCGTGAATGCGATGAATATGAGCGACGGGCTCGATGGCCTGTGCGGCGGACTCGCGTTCTCCATGTTCGCCTGGTTTGCCTATCTCAGCGGCGAGTTGGGAAATGGCGCGGCACAACGAATCTCCGTGATTTTCTGTGGCGCGCTTCTGGGCTTCCTGGTCTTCAATATGAGCACGCCGTTGCGCGGGAAAATGCGTGTGTTTCTCGGTGACGCCGGAAGCCTGGTGCTGGGTTTCGGGATCGTCTGGTTTGCCGTTGAATTATCCCAGGCGCCCTACAATTCAGGCCGCCATGTGCCGCCGGTGGTCATGCTGTGGGTTTTGGGCTTTGTGCTGATCGATTTGCTGGCGGTCGTGCTACGCCGCATGATGAAAGGCAAGAATCCGCTCGCCGCCGATCGAACGCATCTTCACCATATTCTGCTGCGCTTGAAACTAAGCCCGGATGCGATCGTGTGGATCATTCTCGTCAGCAATGCGCTGATGGGGCTTGTAGGCGTGCTGGGGTGGAAGCTGGGAATTTCGGAGCAGGTGTTGTTCCTGATCTTCCTGGCCGTAACGATCCTGCATTTGCTGGCAACGCGGAATGCGTGGCGCTTCGTTCGCTTCAGCCGCCGAATGATTTCACGACGTTGGCGTGGGCGGCCATAAAAAAAGGCTCACCAGGAGCCTTTTTATTTCATGCATTTCTTAATGACGGAATAGCCCTCGCACCAGACGCAGTGGCCATGTCATGCGATAGGACACGGAATTTTTCAACTGATTTGCCACCTCTTCGGACTGCCTCAGTTTGCCGCGTAGCGCCTCATTGTCCTGTGACAGGGTCTTGATGTCCTGTGACAGGGTCTTGATCGTCTCGGTCATGGTAGCGACTTCCTGCAACGCCTTGGAAATGACCACCTCGCGCTGTAATTCTTCGTTCAGTCCGATTTTTTCGCGCAACTCGACCGAAAGCGTCGCCACCTGCTCCCGCAGTCTCTGAACTTCCTGGAACTGCTCACGTCTTGCACGATCGAGTTCCCATCGCCGCAGAACGGAATCGCCCAGACTGGCGAACATTTCCTTCGTATATTGCAGTAACTTCGGTTCCTTGGCGATCTCAAGCAGCCGGGTCACCGCGGGACTCTGATTTTTTCCCACCAGCAGCACTCCCAATCCTGCCGAATGGTCGAACTCGACACCCGGGTACTGTTTGGTGAGTTCGCTCCAATACTGCCACACGCCAAATCCACGTTCGCGGACGTTGGTGTCGTGGAAAATCACTATGGCGCGATCCGAAAGCTTTGGCAGCCAGGTCTCAAAATCATGGCGTACAGCGTCGTAGGTGTGCAGGCCGTCAATATGCAAAAGATCGACCGTGCCCTCTGCAAAATATTCTGCTGCCTCATCGAATGTCATTCGCATTAGGCGGGAGAAATTTGCAAAGTTGTCTTCGTTGAACTTGGCGAGATCGAAAAACACATCGTCACCATAATATCCGGCGTGTTCATCACCTTGCCAGGTATCGACGGCATAACATTTAGTGTCGAGATGCTCAGCAGCCACGGTTTGGCAGAGTGCGGCATACGACATTCCAGTATGCGATCCCAGTTCAACAAAGATACGCGGCTTGGTTTCAGCCACTAACCATGCGCCAAATGGCACATGTCCGGTCCACGCGCTCAAAACGAGTCGGGTCGGTTTGATGAACATCGCTGCGTTCGTCGGAAAGCTAGAGAGAGTTCCTCCCATGAGAAGTCCGCCTTGAAGATGCATTGGAAGCTCAACATTGTACCTCGATCGCCGTGGTGGCGGTGAGTGACGCTACTGTGCCCCGATTCTCCGTCGTAAGTCGCTTGACCTCCTTACGGGCTAGCAGTGCCGCATTGTCGAACGAAGCTAGAGCCGATGCCGGTTCATCCGGGTGCACGCACAGGATCCGGGTGCACGCACAGGATATACTCCTGTCCTACCCGAAGAAGGAGAAGACGTTGTTGCGGAAATGGGAAAACGAATCGACGCTCGGTTTGATGGTGGTAATGTTAATGTCAGCGGTCGTGCTGCTTTTCGTGATGCCATGGGCCCCTATATTTCCTGGCGAGGATTTGGAACGTTCGTGGCAACTCGGCTTGAACTATGCAGCAGCTAATGGTCTTCGTTTCGGTTCGGATGTCATTTTTACGTTCGGTCCGTTCAGCGCGGTATATACCAGGAATTATTATCCAAATATTTTTTTCTGGGCGCAGTCTGTCTCCGCGTTGCTTGGCTTTGTTCTACTCGCATGTAAATGGCGAATGCGGCCCATGGATGCGGCAATACCTCACATTTCGTAGTCTGGGCATTCGCGATCACGATCATCTGCGTGCTATATCTGCGCGACGCCCTATTCTTGTTTTCACCATACCTTGTACTTTGCAGTCTACAACAAGATAAGCATGATTCGACGGGCATCGGCACGATATCGCTTTTCGGACTGATTCTATTGGCAGCTATCAGCCTGGTAAAGCTGACATTCGCGATTGCGAGCATCTCGATACTTTGCCTATCGCTCTTTCTGCCAGGGAAGGCGTGGCAGCGAGTTGCACCGATTGTGCTCTACCTGCTTTGCTTAATGCTCCTTTGGGTTTTTTCTGGCCAACAACCGGCCGATCTTCACGCCTACTTCGTCGAGGCGATTCCGATCGTCTCCGGTTATACGGATGCGATGTCGCTGGATGGATCCCTACTGCCCGTCGTGTTGTTCGTTGTCGGTGCGGTCATCGCATTCCTCATTTCCGTCGCCGCGCGAAGGTCGGTGGAGGCATTGGCAATGCTGATGACGTTATTCTTCTCGTTCAAAGCCGCCTATGTACGGCAGGATATCCACGAGGTCATCGCCGCCGGTACGCTAATGCTGATCTCGCTGTGGCATGTCGGTCGGAAGCCGGATGTCCGGACGATGGGGCTCGTGCTGATTTCGCTTGTGCTCTGCTGCTACAGCATACGGGTTCAGGCCAATCTCGGTCCCCGGCAACTGGCGGAAACGTGGGCGCGGCATGCCGAGGAAAGTCTACTTGGGGTTATAGCCCTAGCAAGCGATCCGCATTCATTTGAAAAGCGGTTTCGCCGCGATTTAAAGGAAATTGCGCGCCAACATCCGGTGAAGGGAAAAGGCTCGCTGGATAGCTACTCGTACCACCAGACGGCGGTGATAGCTAACGGTGCGGTATGGAATCCAAGGCCTGTAATGCAGAGCTATTCCGCCTATACGGCAGCACTGGCTGAGGCCAACGCCACCCACTTGTCACAACAGACGAGACCTGACCGTCTGCTGTTTCATGTCGAGCCGATCGATGGGCGCTTTAGCTCGATGGACGACGGCAGGAGCTGGCCGGAGATCTGGAGTCACTATTCTTTGACTGGGCTCACTTCGGCGGGACTCTTGTTCCAGGCGGAGGACAAGCGACACATGAAGTACGCGAGGGTGACGCATCTTCGGGCGCGGCTAGGCGATGAGGTTTCCATCGCAGAGCGTCGGGGAGAGCTAGTCTGGGTTAGGGTGGAAATGAAGAAAACCCTTTCGGGGAAACTGCTCGGGTTGCTCTTTCGCCCACCTCATCTGCGGATCGACGTAAAAGATGTGAGCGGTCGCTGGGTAAGCTATCGATACCTAGCAAGCGTCGGCGAAGGCGGCTTTCTGTTGTCGCCCAAAGTCAACGATAGCCGGGAATTCGAGAAACTGACACGAGCCATCGAGCAGGGAGAGGCGGCGCCTTACTCGGTCGATGCCTTCCGCATTGCGCAGTCCACGTCGTGGATCCAAGCCTACGAGCCGGAGATTGCCATGGAATTATCGACCCTGGAGTTTGAGGTGAGACCCGAAGTGGGTGCCGCAGCCAGCATGCAAACGGAAACGGCGATCCAACCGCAAAGCCCAGCCGCGCATCGTTGGCCCTAATTGCTGGGAGCGATGCGCGGGTCTCTCCAGTTAGTCCAGATCCCGTCGCTTCGCGCCATTGTGTGCAGGGAAACGACAAGCAACTTGCCTTCGAACTGGCTAACATCAATGGCCAGATCATGCCATCGGTCCGTGACGTTGCGCGGTCCTGACAGGGTCAGCTCGACGGACTTCGCTTCCTCTGGGGTCGCCGCCGTTAGCTTCATTACGACCGGCTCCATGACGGCGCCGGCATTCCACACGGGGTCGATACGCACATGAACGATCAAGGTCGATGGCCCGTGGACCGGCACCTTACGCATGTGGACAGCGTGCCCGGTCTTGAGGAAGATATCTTTGTGCTCGAAGTTACCCTCGATTGTTCTCAAATCGGTGTTGACGCCACCGTTGACCTTGGCGGTACGGCTCCCTTCGATTTGCGGCCACATCGCAAGCTCAACGGTCTGCCTATTGGTACGGAATCCGCCATCATGAAGTAAGTGGAGTAAAGCAGTCGGACCCAACGTGCCAGCGAGCAGCACTGCTGCCGTGGCGGACAGGCAAGCACGACCTGGAGTACTGAAAAGCAACTGTCCAAACGGCAGTACTCTCATCATCTCACCGTACTCCATGATCCGTGCGCTGACATGCGCATACGCATGGCGACGACGCCGAGCACAGAAGCGACGAGGGCGATGCCGACGAGCCAGACATAGAATTCATGGAATTCGCCTGGGTAACGCAAGCTCGGGTAGCGCGATAGATAGACAAGCCAATACTCGAAACCGACGAGATTCAGCAGCAGGATGGATGCCTTCGCGCTCATGGATGACAGCCCTGCACCAACTGCCAGTACCATTGGAACCAGCGCGAACAGCATAATGCCAAGGATGAAGTGATCGTCACGCCGATAGAGCGCCATGCCCGGAATGAGTGGTAGCAGGAAAAAAGCAATGACCGCCAGAGACAGCTTCCAATTAGTGCCTAAGGATCTCGCCATGCCAACTATGGCGACAATGCCAGCGGTAACACAAAAACCAAACAAGGGGCGATTCATCTGCGTCAAGAACAGTGCAGAGGCAAAGCTTCGCCAAGTGAGTTCCTGATGCTTATACGAGAACGATCCCAGCCAGATGAATAACTCATACGGAACGAGCGCCTTCAAGAGATTCATGAATGGCAGTGAGGAGAGATTGCCTGCTGTCGTTTGACGATAGAAATTCCGTGCGATCTCTTCGATGCCATGGTGAAAGCCATGCGAGACGGAAACATCATAAAGATAGTAAAGGCGCAGCGCAGAAGAGTCTCCGGTCAATCGTTCCGCTACGAACCATAGTCCCGGGAATGCCGCTGCAATTGCCAGGACACTGCCTGCAGCAGTCAGGCGCTTCGGGACCGTTGGGGCGCAGAATATCAGATATAGGATCAGGACCCCGCAGAGCGAAAGATGCGCCCACAGGAACGAGCCGTGAATCAGAAAGGTAATCCCGCTCATAACCGCTGCGACAAGATAGCGACCGCTTAACATCAAAGCGGCGGCACAAACGGCTACATAGACACCGAACAACTTCGGCCAAGTTCCTGTGATATTGAATACGAGCGCTGGTGACGCGAGCACAATGAAGTAAAGCACCACCCGCGCATCGTGAGCCACGAATCGGCGGCCTATCCAGGTCACGGCGAGCGCAATATTGGCATTAAGCCAAGTCCAGAGCGCAATGTAAAAATACAGTAACTCTGCAGGGAAGAGATTGTATTCGCTGCCCGGTGGACGTCCGATACCGGTCAAAGCGCCAAGTGTAATCAAACCGCCGAGAAAAGGCCTGTCGAAAAGTGAAAAGTTTTGCAGATTGGCCAGGCTTTTCCCATACAGGAGATATTGCGCCTGCCAAAGGGCCTGCGGCGAGTCGCCAGGTGTAATGGCGGTCAACCGGTAGAGCGTCCAGAACAGATTCTCGCCCCGAGCTGCGCCATACTCGAACGAAACCAGAATGGCGAAGCAAAACAACCCATAGGCCCAGTTCAGACCCAAAGAGGGCCACGCGGTCTTGAGGTCCAGCTGGGTTTTCCTCCAAGTCAGCCCCAGAAATATGCAGATTGCCGGAAGGACAAACTTGACGATGCGTGCATCGACGGACAGCGCCGCCGCCGTGATCAACGCGTGGGCGAGTACGCCAACGATGGGAGCAAGCAGGATTCGAATATTGTCATCGAGGGTACAGGATTGCAGCCATGATCGCCGGAGAATTCGGGCGCCCAGTAGCAACATCACGGCCTGATAGCCAATCGCAAAAAGGATGGCCAGGAATATGACTCGGGTCATTGACTAGTACGCCGATTTGGCAACTGCCAGGTGGAAGATCGTGTATTCCGCTGTGTGAAAAGCCCGGCGTGCTGTGTTGGTGATGTATTCGATGGAGCCGTCGGTTGCGGTCAGGGAGCGATGAAGGTCCGCGTCTGCACGGTGGCGGTGTTCGCTTTTTGCGCTGGTCTGGTCGATGCGCACGGACATCCGATCTGTCGGATCCGCGACCTGCAGCAGCGCCGAGTATGTGCGGACGAGCGGTCGGAATGGGGCAATTCTCGAATGGTTGCTCATACTATCCTGCGGGCTGAAAATGGCGGCCGATACGGAACGGAAAGTATAGCCACGGAACCGCGATGGCTGTTGCGGCTGGTCGAATCGCGTCGTTCATGTGCGACGTCGTCGAGATAGAGTAAAGCTTTTCTTGCGGGTTCATTGCCGGATTCATTTATTTTAGGTAGTTCATAAATACAAAAATATTGCGTTGGCCGGCCATGCTCGCTGCCGGGTTTGCTGCGAGCGGTGCATTCGCGCTCTTGCATTGGCTCTATTGTCGGTATCTGGGAGTTCAGATCGGATTTCTGCGTGCAGAGTCGGGGCTGTACTTGAACGTTGCATTTGCAAGGACCGGGCACCAGATTTCATTTATCCGCGACTACATGCTGAAGTCCTGCAACGGGCACTTCACTCCGGTGTTCTTTATCGCAGAAGCTGCTGCAAGCCAAACGAAGTCGGCTGGTATTTTCGCCAGATGTTTGTCAGCGGTGCGCTTGCGATCGCGATCAACTGGGGGCGCAGACGAGAACGCCGATGAGGAGGCAGGGGGACGCACGGCAACATCGATTGTCGAGGCCCCTTCGGCGCCGGTCGGCCAGCGCCTTCTAGCGGAACGTAAACCGCTTGTGTCCCACATAACTGGTGAACACCGGCACCGCCACGCCCACGAAATGTGCGATCTCCTTTGCGTACCAGGTCATACCCAGCGCCGGCAGTACATGGTACGCCAGCACCATGCTGACCGCCCAAGTTTGCGCGACCGCTGCCACGTTGACCAGCGTGAATATCAGCGCCGAACGTCCGGTAGATTGCGTCGAGGTGGTGAAGACAAACATCTTCGCCAGCACGAATGCCGTCACCATGCCGGTCAGGTATGCAACCACGATCGCATACGAGTACGGCATCCAGAGGTTATAGAAAATTCTGCTGCTCCAATTTACGACAGCGGCGAAGCCACCGGTCAGTAGGAACAGTAGGAATGTGCGAGATGGCATCAGAGCATCCTGGCCATCTTGCGGGATAGCCCGATGCTCTCCGAGATGCCCCGGTCCTCCGGATAGTAGTATGAAGTGTCTGCGACTAGCAGGCCCTTTACCGGAAGCTGGATCGGTGGCAGGCGGTCGAGATATCCCGGCTCGCAGATCGGTTGCGCGAAGCGATAACGGCTGGCACGGACTTCAATGAAATCGCTTTCCTGCAGCGACGGGTTGATCTTCATAAGGTAAGACTTCACCTTGTCTATGAAGACGTTGTCGGGTTCTTGGTACTTCGGATGCTCGCCTGGCACGTAGTATGGTACGTAGACGATGTGATCATCCATCTTGCGCAGGTTCGTGTATTCGACAATACCCGGGATGTCCATGTTGGGGTCATTGACATTGAGCCAGAAGTTCTCCGTGACCGGTTTCTTCAACTTGGCAATGACGCAGACGACCGCAACGTTCTTGACGTTCTTGAACTTGTCGAGCACGTCCGTGGGCAGATCGGGCATGATGCGGGGGACATAAGGGAGCGGTACGGTGCTGATCACCTTGTCATAGCTTTCCACGCCACCTTTGGTCTCTATACCCTTGACGATGCCATTCTCGATGACGACGCGCTGGACGGGCGTGGACAGGCGGAACTCGCCCCCACCGGCAATGATGGCGTCGCGCATGGCGTTCAGCAATGTGTCCGAACCGCCGTCGAGATAGCCAAGCTTCTCGTGGAACAGGTTATAGCGTGAGCGGCCGATTCGGCGGATGCGGCTCCAGATCCAGGCTGCGGACAGGTTGTCGGCGTAGTCGTAAAACTTGTAGTCGAACAAGCGCCGCCAGAGAACTTCCCACGCCTCTTCACCGATCCAGCGACGGATCCAGCCGGTCGCCTCGACCTTGTCGAGGGGGCGCCAGTCGTTGCGCTTGGTCGACAGGAAGGCGTGCAGGCCATAGCGGAACTTGGCGAAGAAGCTAAGGCCCTTGAACTTCAGCAGTGCGATCGGATTGCCCCATGGCTGTACTTGTCCCTGAAAGTAATAGCCCATCCTGGTTTCGCGCCATTGCAGCTTGTCTGTGAGGCCTAGTTCCTTCAGCACTTCGAAAAAGGCAACGTCCGACGTTGCATGGAAATGGTAGTAGCGTTCGATCGATGTGCCGCCGAAATCGAAACAGGCTGCCATGCCCCCGACGCGGTCATCGGCCTCGTAAATGACGGGCTTATGGCCATCGCGCACGAGTTGGTAGGCAGCACCCAGTCCCATTGGGCCGGCGCCGAGTACGGCGATGCGTTGCGACATTCAGAACTCCAGCACCACGCGGCTGTAGCGCGGATCGTTAAAGGTTTCATCGACAGCTTTCTTGAACGGGGTCGAATCGACGCCGAAGATGCCAGGCCAGTCGATGACTTCGAATTCGTCCTTGGCGCTAAGTGCGGCGAGCTGTTGCGTCGTGAACGGTGGATTCTTGTCGAATAGCGACCAAGTCCACAATAGCGCATAGAACAGCCCATACGGGATGCGGACGATTGGCGTTTTGGAGCGGGTCGCCCGCTTGATTTCGCGGATGATGTCGATGTAGTTGACCTTCTCGTGGCCGGAGATGTTGTACACACCTGCGCCGCGTCGGTTCTCGATGCAACTGATGATGATGCGGCAGAAGTCGCCGACATATAGCGGTTGGCGCATATAGCGTCCGTTCCCAGGGATCGGGAAAACCGGGACTTTCTGCATGAAACGCGAGAGCCAGCCGAGGTGCTTGCGGTCAAACCAGCCGAACATTAGCGTTGGGCGCAGCACAGGGCAAGGGATTCCACTGGCCAGCACCATGTCTTCCTGAGCTTTCTTGCTGCGTGTGTAGAAATCATCGGCCACCGATTCGACAACAGATGAGCTGATGTGCACCAAGTATGGCACGTTGTTCGCCTTGATAGCATCGAGAACCACGCGTGTCGAGTCGACGTTATTTCGGACGAAATCCTGCCAGTCGGTGCCACCGATCTGGGCTTGCAGCATGACAACGACGGATGCGCCTTCGAAATGTTTGAGCCATTCGCCGGTGGATGCGACATCGACGCACTCGACATGGACATCGGGCTGCGTCTTCTTGAGCACGTCGACGTTGGTGCGGTGCTTGTCCAGCACCACGATGTTCGTATAGCCCAGATCACGCAGTCGGGCTACGAGGTTTTGTCCGACCAGGCCGGCTCCGCCCGGAAGGATGATCTTGTCATTCAGGTTCTTCACGCTTGTCTCAATCAATTCAGACGGGTTTGTATATGCACTTGTCTAGGCCCGGCGGACGTCGCCTGATACGGTATTGGCTATTGCGCCAGCCAGGCCGGTCTCCGACTCCGGTGCGATGGTCGTCAGATATCCATCCGATCAAACACGAACCGCGGCAAATGGCGGATCACCATCATGATCACTGCCCACTTGCCTGGCGCGTAAACTACAGGCATGCCCGCAGCCATGCCATTGACAATACATTTAGCGACATCCTCGACCTGGGCCATCTTGCCGGTTTGTGCTGTCAGATGTGCGGTCATTGGCGTCGCGGTAGGCCCTGGCTTGATCAGCACGACTTTCACGCCAGAGCGCTTCGTCAATGCCATGCGATGCTGCAAGCCTTGTGCGTAGCGTGTCACCAGGCCTTTTGCGGCGCCGTAGACATAGTTAGATTTGCGGCCACGGTCACCGGCGACGGAGCCGATGATGCCTAGCGTGCCTCGGTTGACGGCAGCCATCTTGCCGGCGAATGCTTCGGCAAACAGCACGGGCGAAATGCCATTGATGTGCATGGCTTCGTTCGCCATTTCTAGGTCCTGTTCGCACTGATCCTGGTCGGGCAGTGTGCCGTGTGCAATCAGAACGATGTCGATGGGGCCGGTTTCGGCGAGTTCGTTCGCGAGATGACGGATTGCGGCGGCATTGGCGAAGTCCGCTTCGACGATCCGAACCGCCGCGCTTGGGCCGCGCACTCGCAGGTCAGTGGCGATAGTTTCCGCCTTGCTGCGGTTGCGGACCACCAGCGTGAGATCTGCGCCGGGTTCAGCGACCCAGTTGCGGGCGCAGTGTTCGGCGATAGCCGACGTGGCGCCAACGATTACGATTCGTTTGTTCTGGTTCTGCAAGTTCAGTGTCCCAAGAGTCGACGTGACAGCGCGGAGCTGATGCCCGGGTCACGGTAAGCAAGGAATTCCGTCAGGCGGGAGTAGCCGGATTCGAAGAGGTCGCGTGGCATTCGTGCGTCCTTGGCTGGGTAGAGGCGCCCCTTAGCACCGCGGACGATGGCGTCTAGACGATCGAACAGCGCCATGGTCTTTTCGCCCCGGTTGGGGAAGTCAAGCGCGAGTGTCACGCCCGGCTCTGGAAAGCTCAGCATGCCAGGTGCAACTCGCTCGCCGAAAGTCTTGAGCACGGCGAGGAACGAACCCTCACCAGAGCGGGCGATTTCCTGCAACATGGCCTGCACGGCGTCGCGCCCCACCGAGCGTGGCACCACGCTCTGGTACTGGAAGAATCCGCGCGGTCCGTACATCCTGTTCCACTCGTGAAGATTGTCGAGCGGATAGAAGAAGGGTTCGTAGTGGGCGACGCCGCGGCCTGCTTTCCACTTGTTTAGGTGGAAATAGGTCATGTTGAACGGACGTAGTGTCAAGCCGTTGACAAGAGATACCGGCGGCACGAAAGGCATGGTTCTAACCCGACTCTTCGGTTGGGGCCCGTTCGCCGTTTCGCTCGGATTGCCACGCATGAATAAGCCGCGCTGCTTGCCAGCACTCAGGCAGTCGATCCAGGACACGGTGTGTTCCCACCCGGCTTCCGAACCGTCCGCGATCTCGAAGAATTCGTCGAGGCTGGCGTACGGTACTGTCTCTGTGTCGAGCCATGGGCCGCTGACTCGACGCAATTGCAGTTCGGCGGTGACAACAACGCCGGTGAGTCCGAGGCCGCCGATGGTGGCGGCGAACCAGGGCGCGTTCTCGTCGGGGCCGCAATCGAGCTGGGTTCCATCGGTACGTACGAGAGTCAGCCGGCGGACGTTGTCACCGAACGTGCCGAACACGTGGTGGTTCTTGCCATGCACATCGTTTGCAATGGCGCCACCCACGGTGACCAACTGCGTGCCCGGTGTCACCGGCAGCATCCACCCGCGCGTTACGGCGAGACGCTGGATGTCGCGCAGCAGCACCCCTGCTTCGCAGACGATTCTGCCTTGCGTCTCGTCGAAGGCAATGAAGTGGTCCAGTGCCGTGGTCTTCCACAGCACATTGCCAGGGTTTAGGCACACGTCGCCATAGCTGCGGCCCATTCCATGCGCAAGGCCTGGGCGCGGCCCGGCGAGGTGGCTGGCGATGCTTGAGCGGTCGGTCAGCAGCTGGACGTCATGTTCCCATCTGCCGAGACGGCCCCACGAGGTGACAGTGGTCATCACCAACTCACCGTTCCCGCAATCAGTGCCGCAGCGAAGGCAAGTCCGGCGATCTGGCTGGCGCGGTCCTTGACTGCGAAGATCAGCGGATCGTCATGCATTTCTCCACGATGGGCCTTCATCCACATCCAACTGATCCAGAAGAGCATGACAAGCACTGCGCCCCAGACAAACTCGGGGGTCTGGTAGAGCATCAAGACCGAACTGCTATCCAGGTAGAGCGCCAGAACCAGCACCGAAGCGATGCCGGAGCCGATCCCAAGCGACTGGATAAGCGAGGCGTCGGTAGTGTAGTAACCACGGCCGTGGACTTTCTGTTTTCCACTCTGCAACTGAACTTCGAGTTCGGCATAGCGCTTGACGAAGGCTAGCGAGAGAAACAGAAAAATGGAGAACGCCAGCAGCCAAAACGTCATCGGGAGCGTTGCCGCAGCGGCACCAGCAATGATGCGCAGCGTGTAGAGCAAGGCTAGCACCATGCAATCAACCAGGATGATTCGCTTGAGTGCCAGAGAGTAGACGCAGGTGACGACGAAGTAGACAAGCAGCCAGGGCAGGAAGTTGCCACCGACGAATAGTGCCAACGCCACGCTGATCAGCAGCAGCACTGGCGCTACTATCACGCCTATCCATGCAGGAACCTGGCCTGACGCAAACGGGCGGTATCGCTTGCGGGGATGCTGGCGGTCGCTTTCCAGGTCGAGTAGATCATTTGCGATATAGACGGACGACGCACAAACGCTGAAAGAAAAGAATGCCAGGATCATTGCGATCCAAGTTGTGCCGTTGGTCAGTTCGTGGCCGGCGAACATTGGCACGAACAGCAGCAGGTTCTTGAGCCATTGGTGAACACGTAGCATGCGACGCCACGCCGTGAGGCTGAGACCTTCTGCAGGAAATACGCGCTCAACCTTGCAACAGTCGCTTGCTGCCTTAGCGAGGCTGGCGGAACCGTTTACAACAATGGCATTGCGCGCGCAGCGCCAGACCGTGATGTCGGCACTCGAGTTGCCAACGTAGTCGAAGCCTGCTTGCCCGAAACGCTGGTGGAGAGCGGCTGCTTTGTTGGGGCCGGCAAGGTTAGTAACTCCGTCACTAGCCATAACCTCATCAAAGATGGTCAGGTGCTCGGCAATGGCCAGTGCCACTGACTTGTCCGACGCTGTGCACAGGATTAGCTTGCGGCCTGCAGCCTTTTGAATCTTGAGCCATTCAAGCAACTCTGTGTTGTACGGCAGAGAGGCGGGATCGATGTTTACGAGTGCAGCCAGGCGTGCTTTGAGTACAGCTTTCCCTCGCGAAAGCCAAACCGGCATGCGCAGGATGTCGGTCGGGCTGTCACGCAATACGCGCAAGGCAGATTCGTGCAGCATGTCTGTGCGAATCAGCGTACCGTCTAAGTCGACTACAAGTGGCATGGCAACCACGAAACCCCTCCCTGAAATTGTTTTCTGTTTCCTTTCGTGCATGACCCTACGGATGCCCCCTACTAAGCTGAGAGCTCTCGTTAGTTTGTGTTGTCATTGCACGAATTTCTTCGTACGGCGTAGCGCGCAAGTAACTCTCGCCGGAAGCCCGTTCCGGCACTTGGGCTTGCCACGTTGCTTGCCCGAGCAACGTATTATCGGCCCGCAGCGCGCATTTTAACCGGATCCCCTCCATGCGTTGGCGATTGGCAGGTTAAGTGCGCGCCACAATGGCATGCTAGGTTGCATTCAAGCCATGGCGTAGCCTTTGCGGGGGCGGCTAATTTCGCTGATGAAGGGGTATTAGAAGGGCACGCGCGTGACCACAGGGCTCACGGTCACGGCAATGGAATCAGCGCAGTCAAAACCCGAAACCAGTGATTGGCTAGACTTTTGCGCCGGCCTCCCGTCGAGAGAGCACCGCCGGTTCCTGTCGCAACCAGACAAAGAACCCGAAAAGCACGGCCAGCAAATTGGCCGCCGCGTACCCCAAAATAGCTCCCCGTGCGCCAAAGACCGGGATGGCAGCTACATCGATGGCTATCGTGGCTGCGCACACCAACCCCCATTTGATGGCAACCAGATGCGGCCGGCGCATGTAAATGGGTAACAGCGTCAAGGCAACATCAGCAAAGACGAGGGTCGAGGCGAGAGCGGCTAACTGCAGCAGAGAGGTGGCCTCGGCAAATGCCGGGCCGTAGAGCAAATCAACAATCCAGTGAGCGCAGGCAGCTATGGCCAGCCCGCCTGCCAGTCCAACGGCGAACATCCCGCCGGTGATCTTCATGATGTTGCGCCGCGCCTGCGCGAGAGTGGGCTTAGCATAGACATAGATAGGAGCAATGCCAGCTGACAAGATCGTTGCAAGCACGACAAAATTGTCGAGGATCTGCATCGAGGCCGCATAGGCGCCGAACTCCGTCAACGGGACCAGCGGCTTTAGCAGCAACTGGTCCACGCGCCGCGATCCCATCATCAGCACGAAGCTCACCCAGAACAAGGTCCCGCTTCTCAAAAGATCGCCAGCGAGCGCCGGGTCAGCCTTTACATGAGTGCGTGGTGCGCGGGTTAGGTAGTACAGAGTCAGAAGGATCGCAACAAGGAGCGGCTCGATGGAGAACGCGGCCGCATAGGCAGGAACGCTCTGGTTGCCGACCCAGAACAGCAGTGCTACGCAGGCTGCCTTGACTGCCAGCGATGAGACATTGAAGACGGCATTGGGCCTGGTCGATGTGCGTGACTGCATCCAGGCAGTCACCACGCCAAACGGTTCGCGCAGCATGACCGCAACGCCCAGGATTAGCGTTGGCACCCAGATATCCGGACCTTGGCCTGTGACCAGCAGAAATGCGCCGATCAGCAAGTAGGCAATTACGCCGGCCCCGAAGCGCAATCCAAATGCATGCATCAGCAAGCGATGCTGGGCAATCGGCTCAGTGCTTGCGACCAACCGAGGGATGATCACTTCTGCGCTGCAAATCAACGCAACGGACGCAGCGATATAAACCACTGCCTGCGCGTACTGAAAATGTGCGAACCCCTCTGGTCCCAAACCTCGTGCCAACATGGCCACGATGCCGATGCCGCCGGCTACCTGGAGCCCTCGCTCGATCAGCATCCAGGCAAGGTTGCTGGCAACCTGACGCCGCATCAGGACGGCTCCGCGCAGGTTATGCCGCCATGGGCGTTGGCCACAGCCGCATAGCATGCCAGCCATCGGTGCGCGACAGCGTCCAGACTGCAGTGCACTAGCACGCGCTGGCGGCGGCGGGTCTGGTCCGTGTCGGATCCGGGGCCACGCGCCAGGGCGTCGGACATGGCTTTGGCGAGAGCGTCCTCGTTACCGCGCGGAACGATGGTCCCGGTATCGCCAAGCAGTTCAGCCACGCCAGCCGCATCGGTGGCAACCACCGGGCAGCCGCAGGCCAGCGCTTCGCCTACGGCCAGCGGCATGCCTTCCACGTCCGAGGACAACACGAAGAGGTCAGCGGCATTGAGCAGGGCGGGGATGTCTCGGCGGGTACCGGCCAGGGTGATGAAGTTCTCCGCGCGATGGTGGCGGATGGCTGTTTCCAGTTCGCCGTGCATCGGGCCTTCTCCCGCTATCAGCAGGCGGGTGTCGGCGTGTTCGGGGTCTTGCGCCATGGCGGCAAATGCTTGGACTAGCCTGAGTTGGGCCTTCTCTGGCACCAGGCGGCCAATATTGACCACCAGCCTGGTGCCAGTTTCGATGCCCAGCGTCTTGCGGGAGGCTTCCCGCAGTGCCGGATCCGGGTGGAAGCGATTGGTGTCGATGCCATTGGGCATGACAACGATACGTTCCGGCGCCACGGCGCCTGCGTCGATCATCGCCTGCCTGGCGCTTTCACTCACGTGCGAGTTCAATGCCGCCCAGCGGTCGGTCAGCCGATAGGCCAGCATGCGCAGGCGCCCGCCTTCGCGGGCGCTGTGCGCCGTGCAGATAACCGGGGGTGCAGTCGTCAGAGCCGCGAGTGTGCGGCCCAGCAAGTTGGCATGCACCATGTGGGCATGGATGACGTGTGGCCGCCACTGCCTTACGAACCTGTTCAATTGCTGCAGGGCGCGCGCCATGGACGGCACCGTCTTGCGCATATTGAGATGAAGGACGGTGATGCCTTGTGGCAAGGTCACCTCACAACCGGGCGTGAGGCTCACGATCGCGACGTCGTGACCCTTCCGGACGAACGCTTGCGCCAGGCCGGCCACCTGCTGTTCAGCGCCGCCTGTCTTCAGTCCGGTGGAAAGCAGGAGAATGCGCATGCGCCGGGTAAATGGGCTAGTCACCGAGCCCCATACCCCGTCGCCAGCGTCCGCAACGTCTTCACCGCAATCAATAGGTCCAGCGCCAGCGAGCAATGCTTGACGTAATACAGGTCATAGCTCAGCTTGGTCACCGTTTCCTCGTGACTGCCGGCATAACCTTGCTGTACCTGCGCCCAGCCAGACAGGCCCGGGCGGACCAGGTGGCGATAGGGGTAATAGGAAATGGTTTCGGAGAATTCTTCGACCATCGGCACCTGTTCCGGCCTCGGTCCGATAAAGCTCATGTGGCCGAGCAGCACGTTCCACAATTGCGGGATCTCGTCCAGGCGGTATTTGCGGATGATGCGGCCGACTCGGGTCACGCGCGGGTCCCGGCGCGTGGCGAACATGGCGGGTGCGCTGCTGTCGATGCCCATGCTGCGGAATTTGAGCATCACGAAAGGCTTGCCGAACAGGCCTGTGCGCTGCTGGCGGAAGATCGCGCCACCGGGTGTTTCAAGGCGAATCGACAGCGCAACGATGAGCCCCACCGGCACGGCCAACGGTGCCAGGCAGAGCACCGCGAGAATATCGATGGCCCGCTTCAAATAGCCATACAGATAATGCGCGGCATAGTCGTCCAGGAAATTCTCATCGATATGCGCCAGCCCCACGCGTCCAGTCAGCATCTCGCCAACGCGCTCGACCGAATACATCCGCACATGACTCATCTTGTAATGCGCAAGCAACCGCGTGCGCTCCGGATCGCCAGTCGCGCTGCGATCCACCATCAGCCCGTCGAAATGCCCGGCGTCTTCCAGTGAGCCGACCGGTTCAAAGCGCATGCGTGCCGCCGGGGCCGCGCCGGGCATGGCAAGGATGCCTTCGAGCTGGGCGAGGGTGTGCGGATCGGTGTACCCAAACAACGGCACGTAGTTATGCACGTAGCGCCGATAACCCGCCCAGATCCAGCCAAGCGTAATGAGATACGAGAGCAGCAGGGCGCCGCGCGAATATTCGATATGGAAGGCCGCGAAGCCAAACAGCAAACCGGCAAAGGGCAGTGTCACGGCCAGGCCGACCAGGCTGTTGCCCTCCATCGCCGGCAGGTGCAGGGAGCGGTGGAGCAGCATGAATGCCGCCAGGTACGGCATCACCGACCACAACAGCGTGCGCGTGAAGACATAGGTGACCAGGCCGGACCGATGCGCGGCTTCGGCGAACACGCCGCTGAGCGCAAACAGCGTCAACCCGAGCACTGCCCAGGCGAGCATCCGGCTGACCCGGCGCATGGTCTCGGAACCGCCGATGCGGCCTCGCAAGGCGTGGCGGCGCAGGCTGTCGGTCTTGGTGTTCATCATGTCGGCACCCGCGTGCTGGCGGGGAGTCTGGGCAGGGCATCGCGATAGACTTGCCACGTTGCCTCGGTCATGCGATCCAGCCCATAACACTGTTCCCAGCGGCGGCGCGCGGCGATGCCGAGTTCCGCCCGCAATGCGCCGTTGCCCGCGATGCGCGCCAGCGCAGCGGAAAACGCGTTGGCGTCATTGCTGTCGACCAGCAGGCCATGCCGTGGGCCCTGGATCTGCTCTCGGATGCCAGGCAGGTCCGATGCGATCACCGGCAGCCCGGCCCGCATCGCTTCGAGCACCGACAACGGAAAGCCTTCGTGGTCCGAAGCCAGCACGAACACCTGTGCCGATGCCAGCAAGCCCGCGATGTCGGCGACATTGCCCGGAAACGCCACGCGTCCCGGCGCAAGTTGCGCGGCGAGTGCTTCCATGGCGGCGCGTTGCGGTCCGTCCCCGGCCAGCACCAGTTCGCAGTCGGGAAGGTTTGCGTGTGCGAAGGCGCGGATCAGGATGTCGGGCCGCTTTGGCGCCGCGAAGCGGGCGACCATGACGATGCGGCGCATCGGGTTGGCAGGGGAGGCGCGGGTGGCGGCGTCGGCGATCCCGTTGGGGATGACGGCGATACGGTGGGCGGGGATGGGGAGTGACTTGGCCAGCTGCTGCTCGGCTTCGGCCACGCAGATCAGCCGGCTGGTCAGCGGTGCGAGCAGCCATTCCGCAACGCGTGCCGCCAGTCGCTGGCGCGTGGGTGCCTGTGGCTTGAAGGCAAAACCGTGCACGGTGTAGACCACCGGAATGCCAAGGAGCGCGCCGGCGATGCGTCCCAGCGCGCCAGCCTTGGCGCTGTGCGCATGGATCAGGTCCGGGCGCGCCTGCTTCAGGGCCTGCAGCAGTTCCCGCAAGGCACCCACCGCGCGCAAGGGCGACAGAGCGTTGTCCAGCCGCGCCAGCCGGATGATTTGCGCGCCGGCGCGCCTGGCGATGTCAAACAGCGGTCCATCGCCGCCAGCCAGCAGGATGAGGTCGGCATCGGCCGGCGCCGCCTGCACCAGGTCGGCAACATGCGACTGCGCCCCGCCGATCTCCGAGTTGGTGATCAGATAGGCGATGCGCAGGCGCGGCGAAGGCTGTGCGGCGGACGTCAAGTTTGCTTACGAAATTTGCTAGGCCGCAACCGCCACGTGGCCCGAAGATGCCGGGGATCTATGGCATTTTCGGGTGGTCGGGCGATCGCTTCCGGGGCCGATGTGCCCGGACGGTGAAGGGCGCGGCCTGGCGGGCGGCGAAGTGTAGCCTCAGGTGTAGGACAGACGCTGAAAGTTGCGCTTGTCCGGTATATTCCGGCGATTATACCGCCCGCCAGTCGCGCAATCCGGCAAAATACCCCCCTTTGGTTCTTTCCAAGAGCCCTATCCGGTATCGCCGGCGCGCCCTTGCGGTGTGCGGCGTGCCCGACAAGACTGACAGGAAGCCACATGCAAATCGATCCCTCCATCTTCAAAGCCTATGACATCCGCGGCATCGTGGGCAAAACGCTCACCCGCGAGGTCGCACGCCAGATCGGACTGTCGTTCGGCTCTGCGGCTGTGGAGCTGGGTGAGAAGTCCATCGTGGTCGGCCGCGATGGGCGCCTTTCCGGCCCTGACCTGCTGGGTGGCCTGGTAGAGGGCCTGCGCGCAGCCGGCCTGGACGTAATCGACCTCGGCATGGTCGCCACCCCGATGGTCTACTTCGGTACCAATGTCGAGCTCGATGGCGTCCGTGCTACCTCGGGCATCATGGTCACCGGCAGCCACAACCCGCCCGACTACAACGGCTTCAAGATGGTCCTCGCCGGCCAGGCTATCTACGGCGAGCAGATCCAGGCCCTGCGCCAACGCATCGAAGCCGCCGAGTTCACCAGCGGCAACGGCACTTACAAGCAGGTCGATGTGCGCCAGAAGTATCTCGACCGCATCACCAGCGACGTCAAGCTCGTCCGCCCGATGAAAATCGCCCTCGATGCCGGCAACGGCGTGGCCGGCGCCTTCGTCGGCGACCTGTTCCGGGGCCTGGGCTGCGAGGTAATCGAGCTGTTCTGCGACGTCGACGGCAACTTCCCGAACCACCACCCCGATCCGGCGCATATCGAGAACCTGCAGGACCTGATGAAGGCCCTGCGCGAGACCGACTGCGAACTGGGGCTGGCCTTCGACGGCGACGGCGACCGCCTGGGCGTGGTGACCAAGGACGGACAGGTGATCTTCCCGGACCGCCAGCTGATGCTGTTTGCCGAGGAAATCCTGTCGCGCAATCCGGGTGCGCAGGTGATCTACGACGTGAAGTGCACCGGCAAGCTGGCCCCGTGGATCCGCGAGCACGGCGGCGAGCCGCTGATGTGGAAGACCGGCCATTCGCTGGTCAAGGCGAAGCTGAAGGAAACCGGCGCGCCGATCGCTGGCGAGATGAGCGGCCACGTGTTCTTCAAGGATCGCTGGTATGGCTTTGACGATGGCCTGTACACCGGCGCCCGCCTGCTGGAGATCCTGTCGCGCCATGCCGACCCGAGCGCGGTGCTGAACGCGCTGCCGAACGCCAACAACACGCCGGAACTGCAGCTCAAGTGCGCGGAAGGCGAGCCCTTTACGCTGCTTGACAAGATCAAGGCGAACGCGAAGTTCGAGGGCGCGCGCGAGGTCAACAAGATTGATGGCGTGCGCGTGGAATATGCCGATGGCTTCGGCCTGGCACGTCCGTCGAACACCACGCCGGTGGTGGTGATGCGCTTCGAGGCGGACAACGACGCCGCGCTGGCGCGCATCCAGGCCGAGTTCAAGCGTGTGATCCTGGCCGAGAAACCGGATGCTCAACTCCCGTTCTGAGCGCACGGCGGTGCCGCCGGCACCGCCAGCTTCGCCCGATGCAGTCGGCGCGGCCGGCGTGGCGCAGCCCATGCCGGCCGCGGTGCCGTTCACGCTGCCAGAGCGGCCGCGCATCCTGCTGGTCAAGGTGTCTTCGCTCGGCGATGTGGTGCACAACATGCCGTTGGTGCACGACCTGCGCGCGCGCTGGCCCGGTGCCGAGATCGACTGGGTGGTGGAAGAGGGCTACGTGGATCTGGTGCGCCTGTTGCCCGAGGTGCGGCGCGTGATCCCGTTCGCGTTGCGGCGCTGGCGCAAGCGCATCCTGCAGGGCGCGACCTGGCAGGAAATGGGCGCCGTGCGCGACGCCTTGCGCCAGGAGCGCTACGACGCCGTGATCGAAAGCCAGGGATTGCTAAAGACCGCGGTGGTGGCGCGCGTAGCGACGCGCGCGCCCGGAGCGCCGATCATCGGCCTGGGCAATGCGACGCAGGGCTCGGGTTATGAGCCGGCGGCGCGCCTGTTGTACACGGACGCGGTGCGCGTGCCGCGCCAGACCCATTCAGTGCAGCGCTCGCGCCTGCTGGGCGCGGCGCTGACCGGGAGCGCCCCGGCGGAGCCGCCAAGGTTTTTTGGGCAGGCGGCGCAGGTGCTGCATGTCGACGATCCGTTGTGGGCCGACCTGCCGGCGCGCTATGCCGTCTGCTTCCACGCGACAGCGGGGGCGCGCAAGAAATGGGCGGTGCAGAACTGGCACGCGCTGGGCAACCACCTTGCCGCTGAAGGGTTGACGATGCTGCTGCCGTGGGGCAACGACAAGGAGCGCCAGGCCGCCGAGGAGATTGCCGCGGGCGTGCTGCAGGCCCGCGTGCTGCCGAAGTTCTCGGTGATGCAGGGATTTGGCCTGATCAACCGGGCCGAAGTGGTGATCGGCGTCGATACGGGTTTGGTCCATATCGCGGCGGCGCTGTGCCGGCCGACGGTGGAAATCTATACCGCCACGTGGCGCTGGAAAACCGAAGGCTATTGGTCCGACCGCATCGCCAACGTCGGCGACGACGGCGTGGTGCCGTCGGTCGATGAAGTCTACGAGGCCGCCCGCCGCGTGCGAGGAGTGGCTGCCTGATGCTGCGCCTCGTCTATAGCCTGTTGTGGGTGGCGGTGCTGCCGCTGGCGCTGTTGCGGCTGGCATGGCGCGCGCGCAAGGAGCCCGGCTACCTGCATCATGTCGGCGAGCGGCTGGGCGCGTATGGCAGCCTGCCGAACCAGGGGCCATGGCTGTGGGTCCACGCCGTGTCCGTGGGCGAGACCCGTGCCGCGCAACCGCTGATCGAGTCATTGCTTGGCGCCTATCCGCACCATCGCCTGCTGCTGACGCACATGACGCCGACCGGTCGCCAGACCGGAGCGCAATTGTTCGGCAACGAGCCGCGCATCCTGCAGTGCTACCTGCCGTACGACCTGCCGTGGCTGGTGCGGCGGTTCTTGCGGTATTTCCGGCCTGAGGCGGGGATGCTGATGGAAACCGAGGTGTGGCCGAACCTGGTGCGCGGCGCGCGCAAGGCGGGTGTGCCGCTGTACCTGGTCAATGCGCGCCTGTCGCCCCGCAGCTTCCGGCGCACGGCGCGCTTCGGGCGCGCGGCGGCGGCCATGTATCGGGACTTTGCCGGCGTGCTGGCGCAGACCGCTGGCGATGCCGAGCGCTTTCGCGCGCTGGGCGTGCCGGCGGTGCAGATCACGGGCAACCTCAAGTTCGACATGCAGCCGCCACCCGCAGGCATGGCGCTGGGCGAGCGACTGCGCAAGGCCTTCGCGGGGGCTGGCGGTCGCCAGGTGCTTGCTGCCGCCAGTACCCGCGAAGGCGAGGAGCCGCTGCTGCTCGACGCCTTCTCGCGCTGGCAGGCGCTGGCCGGCGACGTGCCGCGTCCGGTGCTGCTGCTGATCCCGCGCCATCCGCAGCGCTTCGATGAAGTGGCGGCGATGGCGGCGCGCGCGGGGTTCTCGGTGGATCGGCGCAGTGCGCTGGATCTCGATAGCGAAACGGCGCCCGTGGACGCGGATATCCTGCTGGGCGATTCGATGGGCGAGATGGCGATGTACTTCGCCGCGTCGGACCTTGCCTTTATCGGCGGCAGCCTGTTGCCGCTGGGTGGGCAGAACCTGATCGAGGCCTGCGCGGTCGGCACGCCGGTGCTGATCGGCCCGCACACGTTCAACTTTGCGCAGGCGACCGAAGACGCCATTGCCGCGGGCGCGTGCGTGCGCGTGGACAATGCGGATGAACTGGTGCGTACCGCCGGCAGCGTGCTGGCGGACCGGGCGCGGCTGGCGGATATGAGGGCGCATGCGCAGACCTTTGCCGGGCTGCATCGCGGTGCTACCGTGCGCACGCTGGCGGCACTGGCGCCCGCGCTGGAACACTAAGCCGCCAGTCAGGGTGCCGCCGGCGCCTTGATCAAGGCATCCCACTGCAGCGCGATGCGCTCGAGCGCAAAGCCGGCGGCCTTGCGGCGCCCGGCGCCGGCAAGCCGGGCGGCGGTCGCCGGCTCGCGGATCACGGTCAGCAGGGCCTGCGCAATCGCGTCCGCGCTGCCTGTCGCGACCACCAGTGCATCTTGTCCGGGCGCAAGCAGCTCGCGTGGGCCGGTCTCGCAATCGGTCGAGACGATGGGCAGGCCAAATGCCATGGCTTCGATCAGCACCAGCCCGAAGCCCTCGTATCGCGAACTCAGGCAGAACACGGATGCGCGTCCGTACGCCTGCTCCGGATCGTGGCAGATGCCCGGCATGCTGACGCGATCCTGCAAGCCTAACTCAGCGATTAGCGCGGACAGGGCAGGTCGTTCCTCGCCCTCGCCGTGAATCAGCAATTGCCATTCCGGCGCCTGCGCGGCGACTTGCTGCCAGGCGTGCAGCAGCATGTCGAACCCCTTGGCAGCAACCAGCCGGCCCATGGCCAGGACGGTCTTCTGCTCGCGCGGCGCCGGCTCGGCGGGCATCGGGAAAGGCAGGGGGTTTGGCAGGCAGACAATGTCGCTGCGCGGCTGCAGCGCTTCGCGCCAGCGCTGGCGGTCCCGCTCCGTCAGCACCACGACCTGCCGGCAGAAGCGCGCCGCCAGCCGCCGCGCCAGCTTGCGCGCCGGCTTGCCGAGGTCCTCGTCGAAGTGGCAATGCTCCCAGGCGATATGGTGCAGGCCCAGGCCGGCGGTGGCGGGAAGCACGAACAGGGCGAGCATGGTGTCGACCTGCACCAGCACGTCGGTCTTGTGCGTGCGGCAATGGCGGCGGATGCCGGCCACGGTGGCCAGGTAAGCACGCTTGAACGAAGGCCGCTGGGCAAACAGCGCTTCATGCCGGATGCGCGGATCGAGCGCGAACTGGCTGGCCTTGTCCCACAAGCTCAGAATGGTCACGTTATGGCCGAGCGCGGCCAGCGCATTGGCAAGCGTCGCCGTCATGCGTTCGGCGCCGGCCATGGCGTTCAGCGTGCCAGTCAGGAAGCAGATGTTGCGGCCGGAAGGCGAGGAATGCGTGGTGGTGGGCAAGGCGATCTGAGCGGATCCAGGGTGCTCCGAGGCACGAAAGGCCGTGGCCGGCATCCGGCCGCGGCGAGACATGGGGCGCACGTTACACTAGACGGCAGCATTGTGCAGCCGGCAATGCTGAACTTGCATGAATCAGCCAGGCTCTAAGCCAGCATGAAGCGCGGACGCTGCTGTGTGATAGTCAATCGCTTGCCAGCGGCGTTCCCGCCCAAGTCACAGGAGCTTACCTAAATGCAGACATCCCTTCGTGCCACATGCCGGAACATCGGCCTGCGCAGCGCGGCCATTGCGCTTGCCACCGCCGCCGCCACACTTGCCGCCTGCGCCACCGCACCCGCCCCGGGCTTGCCCAGCGCCGGTGCCAACCTCAACCAGACGCAGTCGTCTGGTCCCAGTCGCTGGGAACTGATGCGCTGGCAGCAAGCCGACGGCACGCTGCGCGACATCCCGCATGGTGACAACGGCCAGCCCATCATCTTCGAGTTCAGCGATGGCATCGACGCCGCGCAGGGCACGGTCAGCGGCACCAGCGGCTGCAACCGCTTTACCGGCAGCTACGGCAAGACCGACACCGGCGTGCGCTTCGACCGCGTGGCCGGCACGCGCATGGCTTGCCCGCCGCCGCGTATGGAACTGGAGTCGGCGCTGCTCAAGGCGATGCAGGCATCGTTTACCACCGTCGGCACGCAGCCGTCGGCGGGCAGCACCGGGCGGCAGGTTGTCTGGAAGACGGCCAGCGGCGACCTCCTGCAGTTTGTCGAGCGCGAAGGCGTGGGCAAGCGCGGCGCAAGCGCCGCGGCGGGCGGCGTGGAGAAGGTTGTCTATATCGATTCGCAGCGCGTGGAGTGTTCGGGCGTCGGCAAGATGATGTGCTACCGCTGGCGCGAGTCGCCGGACGCGCCGTGGCAGCTCTGGTACGGGCCGATCGAGGGGCTGGATTTCGAGCAGGGGGTTTTGTACAAGCTGCGCGTGCGCGAATACCAGGTGCCGAACCCGCCGGCGGATGCTTCGTCGATCCGGTGGCAGTTGCTGAAGGTGGAGTCGCGGACGCGGGCGCAGTAGCAGCGCTTTTGCGGTGCGGCAAGAGGGGCAAACGCCGCTCTGGCATCCCCGCACAAAGAAAACGGGCCGCTGTTGCGGCCCGTTTGCATCGTGTCAGTGGGATCAGGAGCGCGGCGTTCCGCCATCGCGCCGCGCACCACGGCGATCCGCGGTGGCCGGCGCCTTTGCAGGCGCCCTGCCGCCAGCCTGCGCCGGCACCGGCAGCTTGTACATCGTCCCCGGCACCGACGTCAGCAGCGTATTGATCTGCACCACGTCGCCTTCCTCCAGCACACCGGTCGAAGCCTTCAGCCGCAAGCCGTTCATGATGGTGTCATAGCGTGCCTTGGCCAGGTCGCGCCGCGTGGAGAACAGCTGTGCCTCGGCGTTCAGGACATCGATATTGATGCGCACGCCGACCTCATAACCCAGCTGGTTCGATTCCACCGCGCTCTGTGCCGAACGCTCAGCGGCTTCCAGCGCCTTGACCTGCGCCAGGCCATTGGATACGCCGGAGTAAGTCTGCCGCGCGCTCTGCGCGGCGGTGCGGCGCGCGAATTCCAGGTCGCTGGCGGCCTTGTCCGCCAGTGCGATGGTCTCGCGCACGCGCGACTGGATCTGGCCCCCGGAGAAAATCGGCATGGTCAGCTGCACGCCGATCTGCGAAGCGTTGTAGTGCGTCGAGATTGCCTGCGTTGCGCTGCCGGTCTGGTTGTTGAAACCATACGAGGCCACCAGGTCGACCGACGGCAGGTGCCCGGCCTTGGCCTTGTTGGTCTCGCGCTGCGCGGTTTCCAGGTTGTAGCCGGCCAGGTTGACCTGCGGGTTGCTGGTCTCGGCCTGCGCGGCCCAGGCATTGACGTCGGGCGGCTGCGGGCCGGGAATGGGTGCCTCGGAGCGCAGGCCCATCAGTTCGTCGACAGGCTTGCCGGTGATCTGCTGCAGGGTGGCGCGCCTAATCTCAAGGTCGCTCTGCGCGGCAATCTCGGTCGAGGTGGCCAGGTCGTAGCGTGCCTGGGCGTCATTGGAGTCGACGATAGTGGCGGTGCCGACCTCGAAATTACGCTTGGCCTGTTCCAGCTGCTCGCCGATGGCCTTCTTCTGCGCGCGCGCCAGGTACAGGTTGTCCTGCGCGGCGAGCACGTCGAAATATGCTTGCGCGCTGCGCGTGATCAGGTCGAGTTCGGCCTGGTGAAAGGTGACTTCGCCCGCCATCGCGGCCAGCTCGCCCTGCTTGTAGGTTTCCCAGCGGTCCCAGCGGAACAGCGGCTGGCTCAGTTGCAACTGCCAGTTGTTGTTGTTGAAGAAACGCGTGCCCGAAGCGCTGGGCGAGCCGCCAATCGGCAGCGAGGCAGTCTGGTCGAGCTTGGTGCGGTTGGCGCCAGCGGTGCCGACGACCTGCGGCAGCAGCCCGGCGCGGCCCTGCGGCAGCTTCTCGCGCGTGGCAAGCAACTGCGAGCGGGCGCTGGCAAACTGCGCGTCATTGGATTGCGCATCGCGATAGACCTGCAGCAGGTCGGCCGCGCCTGCCGGTGCCGCGGGCAGCACGGCAAGCAGCAGCGGGGCGAGCAGGGAAGCCGCGATCGCCAGGCGCGTCCGGATCGCTCCGGACTGGGCGTTGGGCGCAAACGTCATGACACCTCCAGAATGCCGGGCGCAAGCCTCGGCCTACGGTCGTTTCTTCTTCGGAATGCTGCTTGAGATGCGAGCGGGAGCGGCCGGCCTGACCGGGCAGGCCGCAACGCGCTTCAGTACTTCGGCATCGCCGGGTCCACCTCGCTGGCCCAGGCGTCGACACCGCCGGTCAGGTTGTAGACCTTGGCGTAGCCCTGGCGCTCCAGGAACGCGGCCACCTGCATGCTGCGCATGCCATGGTGGCAAATGCAGACGATGTCGGCGTCTTCGTCCAGTTCGGCAGCGCGTGCCGGGATGTCGCGCATCGGGATATGGGTGATGCCGGGCATGGCGCAGGTCTGCACCTCCCAGCCTTCCCGCACATCCAGCAGGACCGGCTTGGCGCGGCTGGCATCGGCCAGCCACTGGGCCAGTTCGGTCGGCTTGATTACCTGCATGATGAAACCGTCCTCAGAACTGGAACTGCGACGGACGGGCCGCGCCCTGCAGGGGCTTGACCGCGGTCTCGAACAGGTTGACGACCTGGTACTCGGTCTCGGACACGCGTGTGATGAGGCGCGCTTCCATCACCGGCAGATCGCCCACGATGGCGGCGATGCGGCCGCCCACCTTGACCTGCGACAGGATCGACTGCGGCAAGGCCGGCAGCGAGCCCGAGATGCAGATCACATCGTACGGCGCCGCGGCGGCCCAGCCGTCGGCGGCATTGCCTTCGGCGACGTCGACGTTGGTGACGCCGGCGTTGGCCAGGTTGGTGCGGGCCAGCTCGACCAGCTCGGGCACGATGTCCACGGTCAGCACGTGGCGCGCGCGGTTGGCCAGCAGGGCGGCCATGTAGCCGGAGCCGGCGCCGATTTCCAGCACGTTCTCATGCTTGCGCACGGCCAGGTCCTGCAGGAGGCGGGCTTCGACCCGCGGCGGCAGCATGTTCTGCCCGGCGGGCAGCGGAATCTCCATGTCGACGAACGCCAGCGAGGCGTACGCGGCCGGGACGAACTGCTCCCGCTTGACCACCGCCAGCAGGTCCAGGATTTCCTGGTCCAGCACGTCCCACGGGCGGATTTGCTGTTCGATCATGTTGAATCGGGCTTTTTCGAGATCCATCTTGCCATTCCTTACCAAGGCCAACCGCTGTCGTTCTGTGCGCCGGCCGCGCGGTGCCCACGGCCGGACAGTCTTGTCTAACCTGCTATTTTAACCTTGCGGGCGCCGTCGGGTTCATTCCGCGCTGGCTTCCGTGGGCCGCGGCGATTCCTTTGCGGCCGGCCGGGCGGGCGCGGCCGGGGAGGGCACGGCCGCTTTCCCTTGCCACAGCCGGCGCAGCCACGCGCCGAAATCATCAAGATACGTATAGATCACAGGCACGACCACCAGCGTCAGGATCGACGAGGTAATGATCCCGCCGATCACCGTCTGCCCCATCGGCGCGCGCTGCTCGGCGCCTTCGCCGAGGCTGAAGGCCAGCGGCACCATGCCGAAGATCATCGCCAGCGTCGTCATCAGGATCGGGCGCAGGCGCACGCGGGCGGCTTCGACCAGCGCAGCCTCGCGTGACAGCGGCTGGCGGCCGGCGCTGCCGTCCGTTCCATCGACATGGCCCTGCCGGGCCTGGTTGGCGAAGTCAACCAGCAGGATCGCATTCTTCGTCACCAGCCCCATCAGCATGATGAAACCGATGATCGAAAACATGTTCAGCGTCGAGCGGAACAGCAGCAGCGCCGCGAACACGCCGACCAGCGTCAGCGGCAGTGAGGTCATGATCGCGATCGGCTGGAAGAAGCTGGCGAACTGCGAGGCCAGGATCATGTAGATGAAGATCACCGCCAGCGCCAGCGCCGACACGGCGTAGCCAAAGGATTCGTTCATCGACTTGGTCGAGCCGCCAAACCGGTACTTGTAGCCCGCCGGCCAGTTCATGCCGTCCAGCGTGGCCTTGACGTCGCGCGCCACTTCGCCGGCGGAGCGCCCGGCCACGTTGGCGGTCAGTTCGACCTCGCGGTTCAGGTCGCGCCGGCTGATTTGGTTGGCACCGGTGGTCGGCACCAGTTCGGCGATCTGGCGCAGCGGCACCATCTTCGGCGAGCCGTCGGTGTTGGTCTGGCTGCTGGCGATCATCAGCGCGCTCAGGTCGGCCATGCCGGTGCGGGCGTCCCTGGGCAGGCGCACGCGCACGTCGTAGTTCTCGTCATCGGGCGCGCGCCAGGAGCTGATGGCGTCACCGGCCAGCAGCGGCCGCAGCGCGTTGCCGATCTGCGCCACGCCCACGCCCAGGTCAGAGGCCAGCTCGCGGCGGATGCGGATCTCGATGGTGGGGCGATCGTCCTTCATGCTGGAGTCCAGATCGGCCAGGCCGGGGATCGCCCGCATGCGCTTGCTGGCTTCCTGCGACAGCCGGCGCAGCTCGTTGAGGTCGTCGCCCTGGATGGACACCTGGATCGCTTTCTGGCCGCCGGCGCCGTCGGGCATGCCGACCATGGTCAGCGTGATGCCGGCGATGCCGGCCAGCCGCTCGCGGATCAGCGGGTTGAGCTGCGCGGTCGAAAGCTTGCGCGCGCGCCGCTCGATCAGGCGCACCGAAACCAGCGCGTTGTTGCGGCCCGAGGCATTGCCCGAGTTGATGGTGGCGTAGGTGTAGGCGACTTCCGGGAAGGACTTCAGCGCGGCTTCCACCTGCCGCACCTTGGCCTCGGTCACTTCGATCGATGTGCCGACCGGCGTGGTGAAGCCGACCTGCGTTTCGCCCAGGTCGGCATTGGGCACGAACTCCGTGCCGATCAGCGGCACCAGCGCAAAGCTGCCGAAGAAGGTCACCGCAGCGATGATCGCGGTTGCAAGCCGGTGCTTGAGCGCCCAGCCCAGCATCGCGGCATAGCCGTTGCCGAGGCGATCCATCCGTGCCGAGAACCAGTCGAGCATCCGGCCGATGGTGCGTCCGTACCAGCTCTTCTTGTTGCCGGTGCCGTGAAGATCCGGGTCGTGCCAGACCGACGACAGCATCGGGTCCAGCGTGAACGATACGAACATCGAGATCAGCACCGCCGCCACCACCGTAATGCCGAACTGGTGGAAGAAGCGCCCGATGATCCCGCCCATGAAGCCCACCGGCAGGAACACCGCCACGATCGAAAAGGTGGTGGCCAGCACCGCCAGCCCGATCTCGTTGGTGCCGTCCAGCGCCGCGCTGCGATGGTCCTTGCCCATCAGGTTGTGGCGCACGATGTTCTCGCGCACCACGATGGCATCGTCGATCAGCAGGCCCACGCACAGCGACAGCGCCATCAGCGTGATCACGTTGAGCGTGAAGCCGCACATATACATCACGCCGAAGGTGCCGATCAGCGCGATCGGCAGCGTCAGGCCGGTGATGACCGTGCTGCGCCACGAGCCGAGGAACAGGAACACGATCGCCACCGTCAGGAACGCGCCCTCCAGCAACGTCGACCGCACCTCCTTCACGCTGCTGCGGATGCCGCGCGCGGTGTCGTTGACGACGTTGAGCTGCACGCCGGCGGGCACCAGCCTGCGCACCTCGTCGGTCATGCGCACCAGGCCGTCTACGGTATCGACGGTGTTCTGGCCCTGTGCCTTTACCACCGACAGGAAGAGGGCGCGCTTGCCGTCGAGCAGCGCCAGGCTTTCCTGCTCTTCCTGCCCGTCGCGCACGTCGGCGATCTCGCCCAGCGTGACCGGCTGGCCGGCGCGACGCGCCACGATGATCTTGCGGAAGGCATCGGGCGTGGGCACGCGGCCCTTGATCTGCACCACGGTTTCGGTAGACGAGGACCGCAGCTCGCCCGCGGGCAGCTCCTGGTTCTCGTTGCGGATCGCGTTCATCACCTGGTCGACGCCGATGCCCAGCGCCTCCAGCTGCGCGGGACGGATGCGGATCTCGACCTCGCGCTTGGTGCCGCCGACGATATTGATCGCGCCCACGCCGCGCACCGTCTCCAGCCGCTTGCGCACGATCTGGTCGGCGATAGTGGTCAGCTCGCGCTGGCTGCGGTTGGCGCCCGGGGCATTGGATACCGACAGGTAGAAGATCGGCGCGTCGGACGGATCGTAGCGCAGCACGCGCGGATCCTTGACCTCGTCGCGGAACTGCGGCCGGATCAGCGCGATCTTGTCGCGCACGTCCTGCGCGGCCTGGCCGACATCGACGCTGAGGTCGAACTTGATGACCACGACCGAGGTGCCCTGGTACGAGTGCGAGAAGATCTCGTCGATGCCGGAGATGGTGTTGACGATCTCCTCGACCTTGCGCGTAACGTCGGATTCAACCGATTCCGGCGCGGCGCCCGGGTATTCGGTCTGCACCACCACCACCGGGAAGGTGATGTCGGGGAACTGGTCGACCGGCAGGCGCTGGTAAGAGAACAGCCCGACCACGATGAAGGCCATCATCATCATGGTGGCCAGCACCGGGTTGCGAATGGACAGGCGAGTGAACCACATGGGGCGCGTTCCGTTCTGTGGCTAAGCTTCAGGCCTTCACGCGCCGCACCTGGCTGCCGCTGCGCAGCGTGCCGAGGTTGGTGCGCACGATCTCGGTGCCGGCGTCGAGGCCGGAGACGATCTCCACCAGCCCGCTGCCTTCGTCGCGCACGCCCAGTTGCACCGCGCGTTCGGCCAGCACGTCCTTGTCGATGGCGTAGACGAAGGCGCGCTCGCCTTCCATGCGCACCGCCGAGACGGGCACGGCCACCACGGCGGACCGCTCTCCAAGCACCAGCGCGCCGCGCGCGAACATGCCCGCGCGCAGCTTCGCGTCGGCATTTTCCACACGGACATAGACCATGATGCTGCGCGTGCCCTGCATCACGGACGGGTTGATCCGCACCAGCTTGCCGGTAAAACGCCCGGCGCCTTCCACGTCGAGCTCGACCGCCTGGCCGACGCTGGCGCGCGCCACGTCGGCCATCGGCACCGGCGCTTCGAGTTCCAGCACGCGCAGGTCGACCACGTCTACCAGGCGCGTATCGGGCGACACCTTTTCGCCCGGCTGCGCCGCGCGCGCGGCGACCATGCCGTCGAGCGGCGCCTTGACCACGGTGTCGGCCAGCGCCTTCTGTGCCACTGCCAGGCCGCCCTGCGCGGCATCGAGATTGGCGCGGGCCACGTCCAGGTCGGACTGGAACTTGTCAAACGCGGTCTTCGAGATAAAGCCCTTGCCGACCAGCTCGCGGTTGCGCTCCCACGTCTGGCGCGAGTTATGGAACTGCCCCTGCATGGCCAGCATCTGCCCGCGGGCCTGCGCCACCTTGGCCTCGTATTCGGTCGGGTCGATGCGAGCGATCACCTGGCCGGCGCGCACCGGCTCGCCTTCGCGCACCAGCACCTGCTGCACTTCGCCCGAGACCTTGGCCTTGACCGACGCCTGGTTCAGTGCGCGCAGGCTGCCTGACAGCGGCAGCGACACCTGCAGGTCCTGGCGGCCCACGTTGACGAGATCGGTCTGCAGGAATTCCACCACGTTCGCGGCGGCCTGTACTGGCGGTTGCGGCTGGCGCGCGCTGCTGGCCTTGCGCACGGCAGCCACGGCGCTCACGACCACGATGGCGCAGGCCACGGCGATCAGCAGGGTCTTTCGTTTCATGTTGGCTTCACCGGGCGCGTGCCCGGGTCGTTGGCGGCATCGCCGTCCCTTCCGCCGTCCCTTCCGTCGTCCCCAGTGCCGTCCACAACGTCGGCGCCTTGCGCCAGCATCTCGTCGCGGATGCGCTCCCACACGTACGGGCCTTGCTGCGGCGGCAACGGGCGCTCGCGCGCCTCGCCGGTGGTCAAGCCGAACAGCAGCATGTCGAGCAGGTTGTCGAGGAAGGCTTCGGGGTCGATGTCTTTTTCAGAGGTGGCACGCAGCGCGCGCTGCCACATCATCAGGAACACCAGCGGGGCGCAGATCAGCGTGGTGGTCGGGTTGGCCGGCATCGGGCGGAATTCGCCGCGTGCCACGCCGCGCGCCAGCACCCTGGCGAACAGTTCGTCGCCCGGCACCATTACCTCTTCGTTATAGAAACGGGCGATGTCGGGAAAGTTGGCCGACTCGGCCATGATCAGCTTGGTCAGGCCCGCCACCGGCGTGGCGCCGATCAGGCCCCACCAGCCGCGCAGCAACTCGCGCAGCAGTTCCGGGGTGCTGCCCTCGTAGCGGTCGACCAGCTCGGTGCCGCGCGACAGGGTCGGGACCAGGTTTGCGCGCACCACGGACTTGAACAGCTCTTCCTTGTTGGCGAAGTACAGGTAGACCGTGCCCTTGGACACTCCCGCAGCGGCCGCCACGTCTTCCAGCCGCGTGGCCGCGTAGCCGCGCTCGACGAACAGGTCGAGCGCCGCCGCCACCAGCTCCTGCGGGCGCGCGGCCTTGCGCCGGCTCCAGCGCGGGACATCGGCCTCCTTGTGCGGTTCGGCGGGTGTTTTCACGGGTGTCTTGCGAGGACTGCGGGGCACGGTGGGGCGGTGGCTGGATGTTAATAACTTGTGGGTCATTAATGTAGAGTAGGGTCATGTGAGGGTCAAGCGCGGCCGGGGCGGGCTAGGGTACTCACCGAGGCGAATCCGAGACATGTGATGCAGAGGCCGCGCAAGGCACGACTTGCGGCGCTGTGCCGGTGCGATCGCGCACGCGGCGTTTTCCTTTTCTTACAGGACGATCGCGGCCCTTCGGGCACAATGGCGCCTTGATGTCAGCCGCCTTGCCTGCCATGGCATGCGCGGCGTTCCCTGAACTATTGCGATGAGTTGCCGGTCACACCTTTCCTGCCGCGCTGGCTGCGGCGCCTGTTGTATTGCCCCATCGATTGCCTCGGCCTTGCCCGGCATGCCGGAGGGCAAGCCCGCGGGCGTGCCGTGCGCGCAGCTGCTGCCTGACATGCGCTGTGCGGTGTTCGGCCGGCCTGACCGGCCGGCGTTCTGTGCCGGGCTGAAGCCTTCGGCGGAAATGTGCGGAGACACGCGCGAAGCCGCGTTGCACTGGCTGACCCGACTCGAAATCCTGACCGCGCCGCAGGCCACGCCTGCCCGGCCCGGCTCGCGCGGGTGACATCGGCCACCGTGCCGGCGCGCCCGTCCCAACTCCTGAACTCGGAGGCAACATGATCCGGACATCCCGACGGCGCTGGCTGGCCGTCGCTGGCACGGCCGCGCTGGCCGTCGGCCTCGCCGCCTGCGGCGCGTTCCGCAACGAGTACACGTTCTCGCAAAGCCAGCTGCAGGCTGCGCTGGAACGCAAGTTCCCGTTCAACAAGCGCTATATGGAGCTGTTCGATATCCAGCTCACCAATCCGCAGCTGACGCTGGACTCGGTGCGCAACCGCGTCAATGTGCAGTTCGACGCCACCATCGACAACAAGCTGTTTTTCCGCCAGGCGCTGACGGGGCGCTTCGCGCTGGACAGCGGGTTGCGCTATGACGCCCCCACGCGCTCGGTGGTGCTGCAGGACCCCGAAGTGCAGCGCTTCGACGTCCAGGGCATGCCGGCACAGTTTTCGCGTCAGTTCAGTGCGCTGGGCGGCATCCTGGCCGAGCAACTGCTGCAGGGCTATCCGCTCTATACCTTCCGCGAAGACCAGTTGCGGGTTGCCGGCTCGCAAGTCGAGCCCGGTACAATCACCGTTTTGCCTGACGGCATCAACGTCAAGGTCAACCGTCCCTGATCGCCCTCGGGTATCCGGGCGCTCGAACAACAAACCAGGCGGTCCGGCGCATGCCGGGCACGCCGATGACAACGTTTCTCCGTTCCGCATGGAAATCGCACTTGCCCTGAAAGCCGTGATCCTCGGCATTGTCGAAGGACTGACCGAGTTCCTTCCCATCTCGAGCACCGGCCACCTGATCCTGGCGGGCCAACTGCTCGACTTCAACGACGAGAAGGGCAAGATCTTCGAGATCGTGATCCAGTTCGGTGCCATCCTGGCAGTCTGCTGGGAATTCCGCGCCCGCATCGCCAACGTGGTGCGCGGCCTTGGATCGGAGCCAAAGGCGCAGCGCTTTGCCATCAACGTGGTGATCGCGAGTGCGCCGGCAATCGTATTGGCCTTTATCTTCGGCAAATGGATCAAGGCACACCTGTTCAACCCGATCTCGGTGGCGCTGGCCTTTATCGTCGGCGGCGTGGTGATCCTGCTGGCCGAGTGGCGCGACGCGCGCCGCGGCACGGTTTCGCACCCGCAGGGCAATGCGCTGCTGGAGGCGGCCAAGGCGGGCGCGCCGCGCATCGAATCGGTCGATGATCTGAACTGGCGCGATGCCCTCAAGGTGGGCCTGGCGCAGTGCTTCGCGCTGGTGCCGGGCACCTCGCGCTCGGGCGCCACCATCATCGGCGGCATGCTGTTCGGGCTGTCGCGCCAGGTGGCGACCGAGTTCTCGTTCTTCCTCGCGATCCCGGTGATCTTCGGCGCGACGGTCTATGAACTGTACAAGGCGCGCGCACTGCTGAACGGGGATGACCTCGGCGTCTTCGCCGTCGGCTTTGTCTTCGCCTTCCTGTCCGCGTTCCTGTGCGTGCGCTGGCTGCTGCGCTTTGTCGCCACGCACGATTTCAAGCCGTTTGCGTGGTATCGCATTGCCTTCGGCATCGTGGTGCTGTTTACCGCTTACTCCGGCCTGGTGTCCTGGCACGCATAAGCGGCACACATCCGGACAACAAAAAAGCGTGGCACTTGCCACGCTTTTTTGTTTGCGCCTGACCCGTCCTGAATAAGGTTGACACTTTTCTGGCTGTGACGAGGAGAGTGCCTTGGAGACGGATCGAAAGCGAACCCAGCGTGATTACACGCTGGCTTTTAAGCTGGCGGTTGTGGAGGAAGTAGAAAGAGGCGAGTTGACGTACAAGCAGGCGCAAAGCAAGTATGGAATCCAGGGCCGGTCCACGGTGCTGGTATGGTTACGCAAGCACGGACTACAGGACTGGAGCGGCACGTTGCCACAGGGCACCCGGTACGCCACGATGGGAAAACAAGACAAAGCCAAGCCCCGTACCCCTGAGCAGCGGATCAAGGAGCTGGAGGCTCAGTTGCGCGAAGCGCAGGAGAAAGCGCGGCTGTTCGAGACGGTGATCGACGTGATTCAGAAGGAGCACGGGGTTCGCATCGTAAAAAAGCCTTCGGGCAAGTCCTCGCGCAAGAGCTCATCCAAGGGCTAAGCGTTAGCAGGGCTTGCCGTTACTTCGGCATCAGCCGCCAGGCATACTACAAGCGCCGCGACAGTGAGCTTAGGCAGGCCGCCCGGGATGCCAGGATTTGCGCGCTGGTCACCGAGGTGCGACTGCGCCAGCCGCGCATAGGCACTCGCAAACTGCAGCGGGTGCTGCAGGTGCCGTTGGAGAAGGCGGATATCCGAGTGGGCCGTGATCGGCTGTTCGATGTCCTGCGCGCGGCGCGGCTGCTTGTGAAGCCGCATCGGGCGTATCACAAGACCACCAACAGCCATCACCGCTTCCGACGCCATCCCAACCTACTCAAGGACGGGCCGCAGAAGGTGGTGCCTACCGCCGCCGAACAGGTCTGGGTGGCTGACATTACGTATCGTACGCCCAGCCAGCGTAGCCCGCCCGTCTGGGGGTGAAGCTGCTTGAGCATGTATGGAATGCAGGACCCGGTGGAATTGACGTTGCAGTACCGGGCATGCCCTTCCTCTGCTGCGAGGGGAAGTGAGCCGAAGCGGCGGTGACCTGCTGACACTGGCAGGGTGACGTAGTCCGTGGGAAACGGGACTTGCGGCGAAGCGGTTACGCCAAGATGAGTCTCTAGGCTGAGCATGGGACGGTTGAGGAACACGAACCTGTTGAAACGCATCTGAGGGTTGAAATGTCACCCCTGCCTACACCGCTTTACAGGCAGGACGCGGACTGCCGCCGGGTACAGGTATGGGCCGGCGACACGAATGCTACTTGGATATATAAGCCCAGCAGCAGGGAGCCACGGGGAGCGCGCAACTAGACCGTGGTGTTCGCGACGACTTGCGGCAAGCAAGGATAAAGACTGCGACAGGCAACCTCGCCCATGCGTTGAGTCCAGCATGTGAACTGGGGAAGGTTTGCACAGATGCCAAGGGAGTGTGCCCCCGATGATGTGCAAACTGGCGGAGCCTCCGTAGTAGTCCGAGGCCGGGAAAGCCGGCCACATGGCGAAGGGAGGCAGTTGAAGTGGTTTGTTTGGTTGATTAGCTGACCATAGTGAGGTGAAGACCTTTGATAATCAGTGAAATGCAAAGCAAACTGGCGACATGGTCAACGGAGAACAAAGAGCGCAAGTTCGATCGCCTCCTGAGATTGATTGCCGACAGAAGTTGGCTGAGCGAAGCGGCTCGCATTACGCTGGCCTCCAGCGGAGCTCGCACGCCGGGCGTTGACGGGGTCGACAAATGCAGGCTGGAAGCGAATCTCCAGCATGAATTGGCGGCGATACGTGAAGAGCTGTTGGCGGGCTCGTACAGTCCGCTGCCTGCGCGACGCGTGTACATACCGAAAGCGAACGGCAAGCTCAGGCCGCTTGGCATACCGAGCCTGCGGGATCGGATCGTGCAACGGGCAATGTTGATGGCGATGGAGCCGATATGGGAGAGCGATTTCCACCCGGCTTCATATGGCTTTAGGCCTGCCCGTAGCGTACATCACGCGATTCGCGCGGTGAAGCTCCAGCTACAAGACAGCGGTGAACAAAGTACGGCGGGACGCTGGGTTATCGAGGGCGACCTCGCCAGCTACTTTGATACGGTTCATCATCGCCTGCTCATGAAGGGGATTCGCAAGCGGATTGCCGATCAGCGCTTTCTTGCCCTGCTCTGGAAGTTCATCAAGGCGGGCTGTGTTGATCGCGAGCTGTTTCGTGCATCGAGTGAAGGCGTTCCTCAGGGCGGTGTCATCTCGCCCCTGTTATCCAACATCATGTTGCATGAATTCGATGCGTGGATGGAGCGGAACTACCTGAACAAGAAGGTGCGGAAGGATCGGTGGGCATGGAACTTCGCCATTCTTAAACAGCGACCCATTACTGTTCGAGAAAACCGGCAGTGGAAACCAGCTATCGCCTACTGCCGGTATGCGGATGACTTTGTGATCGTGGTCAAGGGGACTCGTGAACATGCTGAGACAGTGCGTGAAGCATGCCGTGGGTTCCTCGAAGGCGAGCTGAAGCTCACGCTGAATATGGAGAAGACCCATATCACGCATGTGAACGACGGCTTTGTCTTCCTCGGTCACCGGATCATTCGCAAGCGTGGTCCACGCGGCCGCATGCGGCCTGTGACGTCCATACCGTGGGAGAAGTATCGGGGCTTTGCCGGGCGGCTCGTCAAGCAACTGTCGGGCAACTACAGCATGAACCGGATGGACCTGATGGAAAGCCTGAATCGGCAGATCGCTGGCTGGGCTGCCTTCTATCAATACACCGACTACACGGCCACCATGTTCAAGAAAGTAGACCGAACGGTCTTCTGGAAACTCGGATACTGGCTCGCGCGCAAGTATCGGCGCGGGTTCAGGTCGCTGATGCGCGACTACATTCGAGCGCCGGAGCCGGGACAGGCTACAACATGGGTGTTACAAGGCCAGAACAGTCGGGGATGGTATGGGGTAGTGGCGCTTCGGCGTCTCGTTACCAGTCGCAAAGGTCGTTTTACCTGGCGAACCCTGACAGAAAATCCGTACATCCTGCGCGATGAGACACGCCGTACCATCGAGTCGCGCTACCCCGATGTTGCCTTTGCTATGAGCAACACTTGAACGGAGAGCCGGATGCGTTGAGAGGCGCAAGTCCGGTTCGGGGAGGAGAGACAGGGAAATAGTCCGACTACGCCCTGTCTCTTACTCCACTTCCCACCGCCGGGCAGACGGTCTATCTGAGCCTCGTCACGGATGCCTGGTCGCGAAAGATCGTGGGCTACCACGTCCATGACGGCCTGCAGACCGAGCAAGTAAGCCAGGCGCTGAAGATGGCGCTACGCTCGCGCCAGTCCCGGCAGGCGCTGGTGCACCATTCGGACCGAGGAATTCAATACTGCGCCACCTACTACCAGGCCATCCATCAGCGGCATGGCCTGACCTGTTCCATGACCGACGGCTACGACTGCTACCAGAACGCCATGGCAGAGCGCATCAACGGCATCCTCAAGAGCGAATTCCTGCTGAACCGACCGGCTGATCTGCAGCAAGCGGCTCGCATGGTAAGGGAGTCAGTTGAGATCTATAACCGTGAACGCCCCCATCAAGCCCTGAAATACAAAACGCCCGATGAGGTTCATCGGGCGTCCGTTGCTATGGGTTGCTAGGTTCAAATGACCCAGCAGAACCTGTCAACCTATGTCAGGACTTGACAGCCTTGCGTGCCTGCCTTCAGGCGCGCTTGCGGAACACCACGTCCCACACCCCATGCCCGAGCCGCACGCCGCGGCGCTCGAACTTGGTCACCGGCCGGTAGTCCGGCCGCTCGGAAAAGCCATCCGCCGCGCCGGAGGTGTTCTCCAGCAGCGGTTCACCCGCCAGCACCTCGACCATCTGGTGCGCGTACTCTTCCCAGTCGGTGGCGCAGTGGATATAGCCACCCGGCTTCAGTCGGGCCGCCAGCAGCTTCACCAGCGGCGGCTGCACCAGCCGGCGCTTGTTATGGCGCTTCTTGTGCCACGGATCCGGGAAATAGATATGCACGCCGTCCAGGCAGTCGTCGGTCAGCATGTGGGCGATGACCTCGACCGCGTCGTGCTGCAGGATTCGGACGTTCTCCAGGCCGCGCTCGTCGATCAGCTTGAGCAGGGCGCCGACGCCGGGTTCATGCACCTCGCAACCCAGGAAATTGTCCTGCGGCCGCAACCCGGCGATATGCGCGGTGGTCTCGCCCATGCCGAAGCCGATCTCCAGGATCGACGGCGCCTTGCGGCTGAACGTGGCTTCCCAGTCCAGCGGCTGTGGCGCGTACGGCACCAGCATGCGCGGACCGACTTCATCGATGGCGCGCTGCTGCCCGGTCGACGTGCGGCCGGCACGGCGCACGAACGAGCGGATGCGGCGCGGATGCGCGACGCCTTCGGGATCGGCAGGAGAGGGGGCGGACGGCTGCTGGGCGTTGTCCACCGGCGTGGCGTCATCGGACGGCGTAGGTCCGGTGCTGGGGTCTTGGGGAAGCATGGCAACAAAAAAGCCGCCGGGCAGATCACCGTAACAGTGTTAACGGTGGCAATGGCGGCTTGTCTCGACTTGAGGTGGAGCGGGCGATGGGAATCGAACCCACGTCTTTAGCTTGGGAAGCTAAGGTAATGGCCATTATACGACGCCCGCTATGGCTTGTTGGGAGCGGATTCTAGCACGATTCTGGCAGCGGTCCATGCTCAGCAACTGAACCTCCGCTCCGCAATTCACTTCGTCGGCGTCACCCGTTTCCCGCGCCGCGAGTAGTGGCGCTTAGTGGTGCCTACGTCGGCATGCCCAAGCAGGTCGGCCGCAGCGGCGTTGCCCCCTCTGGTCACTGCGGCCTTCGCGCGCAGATCATACGTCCAGAAGTTAACCAGGCGCTCTGCGTGGCCGGGGCATTCCTACACTGTGGTGTCCTTGGCGTTTTGGAAGTGCCAGCAGCACCGGCTGGCTCAGCTTTAGGCCGCGTTCGTTGACCAGCAGGTAGATTTCGCTGACATCGAACCCGGCCTTGTGGACCTTGATCCGGTCCAGGCGCGGCTTTAGCTCGCCGATGATGGATGCGCAGGGTCGCCCTTCTGGGGTTGCTTGACCACCAGGTGCCTGTCAGGACATGGCGTCGCGCAGCGGCTGATGCTGTCTCATAGCGATGCGTAGCTGGTGGTAGGAAAAGGCCGTACACAAGAGCCACCAGCGTAGGACTTTCAGCCATCGTCGTCCGACTCGATTCCCTCGGCGATCGCGTCCGCCTTCCTGTAGCCGTCCAGCCGCTCCGCGCGCACGGCGATCAGGCTGCGCTGGTCGGCAGCGGTCGCGGCAAATGCCCGCGGACCCGGCGTAAATCCGGTCACGCTCATGTCGCCCAGATCACTACGCTCATAGCGTACTGAAGAGTTCAGCCACGCTAATCTGAAGCGCCGTGGCCAGTGTTTCGATCGCATCCAGCGAGGGGTTGGCAGCGCCGGTTTCGATACGGCTCATGTAGGTACGCGCAAAGCCTACATGGTCCGCAAATGCTTCTTGGGAGAGGCCGGTGGCTTGCCGAAGTTCACGTATTCGCTTGCCGAAGCGATGGCGTAGGGTTCTTTTCATACCCCCCCACTGTCAAAGCATGAACACTAATCGGCCACACACTAATCGTGACATTTTGGGCCGAATTGGCTATGCTACGTCTGCGTCGGTATCCTTGGCGGCGCCGAACCGGACCAACTCTTACCATGAGCGGCATGTTTGTCCTCTGGCACACGGCGCACCACGCCGGCAATCTCGCCCGGGCGGCTGCACCGTACCACACCTTAGGCGCTACCTTGGCGCATCGGCCATTTCGCCTTCCGGCTTCCCAGGAGGCTATTGCAGTGCAACTCCACTCGCTCGTGGCAGCCTACCTGCAATACGAGGAGGGCAAGCTCGCCCACTATCAGTCAGCTGTGCAATGTGTTGCCGCCTGTACTGCCTACTGGCAGGGTAAGGGCATGTTGCCTTGCTACTGGCGCAGGATACGAAACCAGGTGCTGCGCTTCGAATTCAGCCTAGCACGTCCCCTCTTTCTGTCGAGCCGCATTTACGCTGTTAGGCAGGAGCTATATCCCTATATTTCACACTGAAGTTCGGGAGGATTGCTATGACGATCGGTTTGGCTGTCTTGGTGATAGGGGCCCCCATCGCGGCCTTCTTCATTTGGGTTGCTCGGAACGGTCTTCGCGCTCAGGAGAAAGAGCGCGAAGAGCGCCATCTGCGAGGCTGCCGTTGTCGATGTCGTCAGGATTGTGCAGATCACGATTTGTCCTAATAGCCCATCGCCGTCATTTAATGCGTAATTCGCGCCCTTGCGACCCTCCTTGAGGTGGGGTGTTTGTTCCAAATCATCCCGTGTATGGACCCCGTTGACTGCTGCGCAGGCAGTCCGATAACACGAGAGGGTCTCCGAATGGCAGCACGGGATATTGACGGGCTTGCCAAAATCGATGTGACACATTAATCTACTGAGCACTTCTCGCCCTTTGGGCATCGACATTGGCATTGCGTGCCACAGCTGGACGTGGCGTGACTACTATGTGGTGAGGCGGTTGGCGCTGTAACTACTGTTCTAGTCATAACCCGTCTACATTTTTTGGCTGATCGGCTGGGCTGTCTAAGTCCGTCCAATTTCTGGTCAACCATCCTTCGATGGTGCTCCGTACCGTAGCAGTTGCGGAGGTCATTCCCTTTCCCGCCTTTCCTGACCTTAGCCGAGGGCTTCGCATGCCTCGCTGTCACGTCATTCTTGCCCTTTCGCTATTGCCGTATCCGGCAGCGTCGATAAGGGGGCAACGCCCTTCCCCTCTCCTTATTTCCTCAGCACATCTGAGCATAGCCAGAACTCTTCTGGCGAGTTCGTCTGCACTCTCAAAGCAGACATCCAACGGAACCAACCGGTTGCCCGTTTGGAAAGCAATGAAGGTGGACATAGGGCTCCGCCTCACGTAGCCCCGGCATGTTGTCGCCAGAACGTCTGTGTGTGCCCGACGGGACGCACAGGCCGGCTGGTAATGCCGAGGCTGGTCGTTGTACCCGTACCGCGTACCCAAGGGTCACGGTGCTAGGGCTGGTTTAGCCAGCCGCAGTTAACACTGACCAACGTTAAGACTGACCAAGTGAGGATCCCGATGAAGATCGATATATTTGCTGACCTAATGCGCCTGGTTGAGCGCAATCGTGATGGCTCGTATGCGACCCGAGCGGCCCGCAGGGAAGTGCTCGCACAGGTGGCTCATGACCTTAAAGATATGGGCTTCCGGACGCTTCCCGCTACCGGGTTGAAGCCAAAACATGTTGCCGCGTTGGTTGAGCGCTGGAAGGCCTCCGGTATTGTTGTGGGCACCATGAAAAACCGTATGTCACATGTGCGGTGGTGGGCAGAGAAGGTTGGCAAGCAAAATTGCGTCCCACGCACCAATGCCGAGTCGGGTATTGGTAGGCGCCGCTATGTCACCAACATTTCGAAGGCACTGGTGCTCACGTCGGGGGATCTTGAGAAGATTGCCGACGAGCGTCTGCGCTGTTCTGTCGAGTTGCAGCAGGCCTTTGGCCTGCGTCGAGAGGAGTGCCTCAAGTTTCAGGCGAAATATGCGCTGGCAGGTCTGACGGCGGATGTAGTGCAGGAGATTCACCTCGGGCCAACGTGGTGTAAGGGAGGTCGGGCACGCGCTATACCTATCACCGATGAGCATCAGCGGGCCGTACTTGCGCGTGCGACTGCCTTCTGTGAAAGCGGGTCGATGATTCCTAAGGATCTCAAGTATGTCGATCAGCTTCATCGCTATAAGTCGGCGGTTGAAAAGGCTGGCCTGTCGAAGTTACATGGACTTCGGCATGCGTATGCACAGCGTCGTTACCAGCAGCTCACTGGCTGGCCAGCTCCTGCCGCAGGTGGCCCAGTTTCAGCAGAGCTCACGCAGCAACAGCGGGCTGTAGATCGTTCAGCGCGACTGCAGGTTTCAGGAGAGCTCGGTCACAATCGCGAGGAGATTACTGCCGTTTATCTGGGCCGCTAACGCGTTGCTGTGGCCCTGCTCAATAAAACCCACGCTGCTGCCCATTCGGAGGCTGCGATGCGAATTTCCTTTGACCTAATTCGATGTTTTTTGCGAAGGAGAGATACTTTGCCCAACCTGTTAGAACACCAGTTCATGGCCTCGCTTGAGCGTGGTCTAGTGGGATTTGTCGAGCTGTTGCAGACGCCGGAAGGCTGGCACGTGCGCATCAATGGTTACCAGTGGTTGCGCTCGTCTCGTGAGTGCCCGCACCGATTTGATCGGCTGGAAAAGACCTTGGCGTACCTACGCGAGTTGGGCTGCATCCGCGTGATGGTGCATCTGAACGTTTGGCCAGACGTGTCATAGTCTGCTCCGTACGTGTCTCATTAAGCCCGGCAACGAACCGTGCGAGGGTGCGAGGACTGCTGCATCGTCGCACGAAGAAATGGCAATGAGCCAGGGCCACTCTCAACAAGTGGAAGTACGACGATACATCGCGACGAATTCGACCGGTGCCATTTCAATGACGCAGGGGGCTAGTACAAGTGTGTTTGTCAGTGTTTAACCAGATGATCGCCAAGGTGGTTCAGGAACTTCCTGAATGAGTGCTTGCCGGCCACTATCAGGTGGAATTCGACTTTGGCGAAAACACCGGCATCCCGGTCTGCCGCCGTATCACTATGTGGCTCAATTTTCACCAACGGCCGCTCGGATTTCACATGGCCGAATATGAGCTGCGAACGGTAGGTCCACGGTATCCCGTCAGGTGCCGATGCGACAGGTGGACCTCTACCACTGCATGGAATCCGGCGAGCCTTTGAGCACATCCACGCCATAGTCCAGGCATGCTCGGCATGCGCGCCGGGATGCACAGTGCCCCAGCATCGGGTTTAGATCCAGGCCAAACCGAAATCCGATGAGGGCGGGCCGGCCAAGGTGCTGGCAATGCCGTGCGATACACCAGCGCAGCTACCAACGGCGCGCCGATGCGTCCGAATCTCCGACCGTGCTCTATGAACTGAATTTGGGAGCGGCGTTGTTTCTTTCGGTGGAGGCTATGTTGGACTATGGACTTGCCAAGGCCCGCGACGACATCGCGACCTTCGAAGCGCAGTACGATATCGCGCTTGCGGGGACACGCCCAGCAGGGCACCACGGCATCGCGCGGGAAATCACCGACGCGAGCGTGCTTTCGTCACGTACCGCCATCATGTCGAACAAGCCGGGGCCGATCGCCTGTGCCTGCGCGGCGCCGCTGCCAAGCAGCATCGTGGCCAGTTGCCTAGTGTCCATGTCATCAACTGTCTCCACTGGTCCTAAACGGGGACCTTGCGTGGGCGCGGCCGGCACCTGCAATTTGCCAGTTTGCATCGCACCATAACGAAGCTATTTGGGGGGTGCGGCGCGCGGTCAGCGGCGCGGCGAGCGCCCCGTCGGTTGCGCGGGCTCGCGCGCCACCGCTTCCAGGGCCTGCCGTAGAGCCGTAACGGCGGGCGGCGTCTCAGTATCCGCTGGCGTGATGAAAACCAGCCGCCCAGAGGCGAGCTGCGTGCGCAGCCGCACTTCCTGCACCATCGACATCGCCACATAGGGAGCAAGCGCGCTTGCTGGCGCCACGGTAAGAAAACCGCCTGCGGCAGTCATGGCCAGGTTGCTGTGGAAGGAGGCCGATTCGATATGCGGCGTCGGCGGCAGTTGCCCTGCATTCAGGAAGGGTTGCTCGAATACGTCGCGGGTGTGGGTGCCGCGCGGTGGCAGGATCCATGGACCGGCGTGCAGGTCGGCCAGCGTAATATCGCGGCGCCGGGCCAGCACGTGGTCGGGTGCGCAGGCGACTGCCAGGTATTCGTCCCGCAATGGCGTGATGTGCAACTGCGCCTGGAGCTGGTCGACGTCTTCCTTCTGCAGCCGCCCGATCACGCAGTCCAGTTCACCGTCGCCGAGCAATGCGGTCAGGCCGCCCACGGTATGTTCGCGCACGGCCAGCCGGGGCAGCGTGCCGTGGCTGCGCAGCAGCGCGACCACTTTCGGCAGCACCTCGACGCCCACCAGCGGCAGCATGCCCAGCCGCACCAGCGGCACTTCCGGGCTGGCCTGCAGCGCCTCGCTGGCGGCATCGATCGCCCCCAGCACCACCCGCAGCCGTTCCAGCGCGCGTTCGCCCGCCGTTGTCAGGCGCCCGCCGCGCGTGGTGCGCTCGATCAGCCGGCAGCCGAAGGCCTGCTCCAGCTCCTGCAGCATCTTGGTGACGGCGGGCTGGCTGATGTGCAGCGCTTCGCCCGCTGCGGTCAGCGAGCCGCTGCGAGCGACGAGGTCCAGCAACCGCAGGTGCCGGATGCGCAGCCGGTCGATGCGGTTTGGCGATGCCGGTGCGGAAGGGGCTTTGCTCATAACAAATCGTGATGGCTCTATCAGAACTGGATAATTGTTTCGAATGACGTCGGGCCGGACAATCGGGTCAAACCAGTGAGGAGACCTGCGATGCAAACCAATCCCGGCGGGCGCAGCCCCATGCGCCGCCTGCTGCTGAAGTCGATGCTGGCCCTGCCGGCCGCCGGCGCACTGGGCCTGTCCGGCGTAAGCCGCGCGGCACAGCCTTATCCAAGCCGGCCGATACGGCTGGTCGTGCCCTACGCGGCCGGCGGCGGGCCCGACATCCAGACCCGCAAGCTGGCCGAGGTGCTGGCGAAACAGCTCGGCCAGCCGGTCGTGGTCGAGAACAAGGTGGGGGCCGGCGGCATCCTGGCGGCCGAGTTCGTTGCGCAGCAGCCGGCCGATGGCTACACCCTGATGCTTGGCGCTTCCACCCACGTGACGCAGAAGCTGTTGCAGCCGGGCGCGAAATTCGATCCCGCGGCATTCACCCACATCGTTCGCGTCGGCGTCAGCCCGGCGGTGCTGATAGTCAGCGCCGGCTCGCCGTATCGGACCGTGGCCGATCTCGTTGCAGCGGCACGGCGGGCGCCGGGCGCGCTGAACTTCGCTTCCGGCGGGATCGGCTCGGCGGCGCATGTGTCGGGCGCGGCGTTCGCTGCGGCCGCGGGGATCGACGTGGTGCACGTGCCGTACAAGGGCTCGGTGGAAATCGTGCCGTCGCTGCTCAAGGGCGATACCCAGTTCGGCTTCCCCGTGGCGACGACGGCTCTGCCACAGCTCGGCGCTGGCAAGGTCCGCGCGCTGGCGGTGACGTCGGCCAGCCGCGCCGCCGCGCTGCCGCAGGTGCCGACGCTGGACGAAGCGCTCGGGCGCAAGGATCTCGACCTCGATGCGTGGAGCGGCGTGTGGGCGCCGCCCAACCTGCCGGCGCCGATCGTGGTTCGGTTGCATGCCGCGATCCTGAAGGCGCTGGACGATCCCGGCCTGCGCCGGCTCTACACCGAAATGGGCGCGGTGATCGCGCCGACGCCGACGCCCGAAGCATTTTCGAGGCTGGTCGCCGACGAGAGCGCGCGCATGCGCCGCGTCATCGACAAGAACCGCATCACCATCGAATAAGGCCCGCCATGACGCTTACCCAACATACCGCCTTTGCACCGCTGTCCGGCATCAGCGTGCTCGACTTCTCGCATGTGATCGCCGGGCCGTTCGCCACGTTCCTGCTGTCGCAGCTGGGCGCGCAGGTCACCAAGGTCGAGCATGCCGGCGGCGGCGACGTGATGCGCCGCGCCGGCCGGGGCCATGCCGCCTTTGTCGCGCTCAATGCAGGCAAGTCGTCGCTGGCGCTGGACCTGTCGGACGAAGCCGGGCGCGAGCACGCACTGGAGCTGGCCAGCCGCTGCGACGTCTTTGTCGACAACCTGCGGCCCGGCGTGCTCGAGCGCTTCGGCCTGGGCTACGAGGCGGTGCGCGCGCGCAATCCGCGCGTGGTCTATTGCAGCATTTCCGGGTTTGGCCGCGGTGCGCCGGACTGGCATGGCCGGCCGGCGTACGACCATGTGGTCCAGGCCGCCACCGGCATGGCCTGGATGGGCGGCAGCGAAGGCGATCCGCCGCTGAAGACGGGCTTCCCGGTGATCGATTCGGCGACCGGCATGCTGGCGGCCCTTGCGATCCTGGCGGGTGTGCGCGAAAGCGAGCGCAGCGGGCACGGCATGCTGCTCGATGTGTCGATGGCAACCGCGGGCATGCAGCTGATGTACCCAATGACTTGCGATGCCATGACCACCGGCTCGGTGCCGGTCCGGCAAGGCAACCAGGGCTACTCGGGCAGCCCGTCGGCGGATTTCTTTCGCACGCAGGACGGCTGGCTTGCCATTGGCGCCAATACGCCGCGGCAGTTGCTGGCGCTGCTGGATGTGCTCGGGCAGGGCGACCTCGCACGGGACCCGGCGCTGTTCGAGGCTCCGCTTGATGCAGGCGCCTTGCCTGCCTTCGTGCGCGCGCGTGACCCGGCCGCGCTGAAGCAGGCGATTGCGCGGGCCGTGGCCGGCAGTACGGCGGCAGCGCTGGAAGCGCGACTCAGCGCGCGCGGCATCCCGGCGGCCCGGCTACGCAACATCGCGGAGTTTGCGGCGGAATCGATGGCGAACGGCAGCCTGCGGCCGGTGACGTTGCAGGAGGGGGAGACCGAGGTGCAGTCGCCGGGGCTGGGCTTCCAGGTGTACCGGTCGTCCGCTGGCGCGCACGGCGGCGTATAGTGGCTGGCAGCGCCGGCGCGCCATACCGGGCAGCCGGCGCCTCCGACTCGCAACGTCAGGACGGCCGACCTTGACCACGGACTTCTACGCCCGCTTTGAAGCGGAATGCTTGCCTCGCATCGTCGACGCCATCGCCAAGCTGCACCGGCGCGTGCAGTTGCATGCCTTGCCTGCCGAGGCGCCGAACCGTCCCCCGAGTCTGCGCATGACGGGCGACGGACCGGCGGAACTGCGGCGCCATGCCTATCCGCTCGATGTCACGCTGGCGTGGGATGGCCTGGAGGTGCAGCGGCTGTTCGCCGCTGGTGGCGAGGCGCGCTTTGCCGGCTACCTGGCGGCACTGCCGGGCAAGCTGCGCGCGTGGCAGGAGCCGCGCGGCATCGATTTTGGCTCGTTGTCGCAGGCGGATCCGGCCATTCTGATCGGCGGGCTGGACTTTGAACACTGAGCGAACACTGAGCCGCCGCCCCGTCGCTTTGCCTCAGGCCGTCACCCGCAGCCGGCACACGGCGCTTTCCGACTGGCCCGGCGCGAGCCAGCGCAGCCCTTGGCCGTGGTGGATCGCATCGGGCAATCCCACCCAAGGTTCCACGCAATAGAAATCAGACTGTTCGCTTTCGGACCACGTCGTCACGGCGTGCCACGGCACGCTGCCGGCAACGTCCAGTTCGAAGGAGATGGTGCGCCCCGGCATGGACAGCATGGCGCCGGCACCGCCGCGGAACACATGGTAGGTGTCCTGCAGGCGCGGGTCGTCGAGCCGGTAGGCGGGCTCGCCCGCATCGCCCGGACCGGGAGTGCCATCGGGCAGCTGGCGCACGCGATCGGCCGGCGGCAAGGCCAGTGTCGACGCGGCGCGCTGCGCGTGCGGCAGCGCAAAGTAGAAGTGGTGGCCGGGATAGCAGGGTAGCGACTGGTCCCCGGTGTTGGTGGTGCGCAGCGTGACCTCCAGCCCGTCGGGCAGCAGCGCGTACACCGCGTCGAACACAAATGCATAGGGGTAGCCCGGCCGTGTCTGCACACTGTCACGCAGCGTCATCGTGACTGACCCGGCTGCATCGATCGCGGTGACGTCGAACGGCAGGTCGCGCGCAAAGCCGTGCTGCGCCAGCGTCCGCAGGGTGCCTTGCCGATCGCGCCACTGCCCGGCGACGCTGTCGACGAAGTGCCGGCCGATAAATGGAAATAGCAGCGGATTGCCGCCGCGTACCTTGGCAGGGCGGCTCCAGTCGGCGTTGTCGGGCCAGTACAGGATGTCCTCGCCGCGATGCACCCAGCGCACCAGGCGGCCGCCGTGTTGCGGAGCGAGCAGCATGAAGTTGTCGGCATCGCCGACGCGGACCAGCGTCTGGCCCTGGAAGTCTTGTGTCGGAAGCAGTGGCATGGTGGTCGAAGGCGCCGCGCCGGCGCGTGCAGCCGCCATGATAAGCCACCGCATCGCAGTGCCCGCGGCGCGCCGGCGTCAGCTACTGGTGTAGATCGTATTGCGCACCAGTGGGTACACCTGTGTCTCCCAGCGCTTGCCGTTGAACACCCCGTAGTGGCCGACCCCGGTCTGCACATGATGCGTGCGCATGTATGGCCGCAGGCTCGGGCAGAGATCCTGCGCGGCCATGGTCTGGCCGATGGCGCAGATGTCGTCGCGCTCGCCCTCTACCGTGAGCAGCGCCGTGTGGCGGATGGCGCTTGTGCACACGCGGCGACCGGCCACGTCGAGCAGGCCCTGCGCCAGCAGGAAGCGCTGGAACACCAGGCTGACGGTTTCCAGGTAGAACTCCGCCGTCAGGTCCATGGTGGCGAAGTATTCGATATAGAAGTCGCGGATGGCGTCGGCCTTGTCATGCTCGCCGCGCTCGCGATAGGCGTAGAGTTCGCGCAGCGCCTGCTCATGGCGCTCCAGGTTCATGTTCATGAAGGCCAGCAGCTGCACATGGCCCGGATAGACGCGCCGCATCGCCCCGGCAAAGCGCAGTGGCACCAGGCTGATCAGTGTGCGCTCGAACCAGTCGATCGGCTGGCTGATGGCCAGTTCGTTGACCTTGGTCGGGTTGACCCGCGCGTCGATCGGGCCGGCCATCAGAGTCAGGCTGGGCGGCTGGGCCGGGTCGCCGTCCTCGGCCATGATCGCCGCCGCCGCCAGTGCGGCCACCGTGGGCTGGCACACCGCCACCACGTGCGTGCCGCCGCCAAGCGCCTGCAGGAAGTGGATCAGGTGCTGCACGAATTCATCGAAGCCGAAGCGTCCGGCCATCAGCGGGATATCGCGCGGGTTGTGCCAGTCGGTGATATAGACGTCGTGGTCGGCCAGCATGGTCTGCGCGGTGCCGCGCAACAGCGTGGCAAAGTGGCCGGACATCGGCGCCACCAGCAGCACGCGCGGCTGGCCGCCGATGCCCTGGCGGCGGAAGTGCAGCAGCGAGCAGAACGGCGTGCGCAGCACCACTTCCTCGGTGACCGGCACCGGTCGGCCTGCAACCATGGCGCTGTCAATGCCGAAGGCCGGACGGTGGTGCGTCAGGCGCCCGAGCGCGATGATCTCGCAGGCGGCCTGCAGCGTGCGTACGGCGTCGAAGCTGGTCGCCCGGGGGTGGGCGGCCAGCGTCGCGGCGGCCAGTTCCGCCAGCGTGCACGCCGGCAGTATCATGTCCGCGTAGGTCTGGTACGCGTGGTACAGCATGGCTGGGCCCTCGTGGTTCTGGTGTTCCCATGCCGCAATATATATGCCATCGGCGCGCGCCTGGCATGCGCTTTGCGCGGTGCCACGCGGAAGGCTGCGGGGGCATGCGTAAAGTTGTGCCGGCTGCGCCTGCCGAACGGCGGGGCACCGCCTCATGATGCGCGCCGGGGCGCTGGCATCAGACTGGTGCCATATGTGCCGCACGAACGCACCGTTCAAGTGCGCCGCTAAGGAGGCGTGATGAGCAAGACCACACTCACCATCAGCAGCAAGACCTATTCGTCATGGTCGCTGCGCGGCTGGCTGCTGGCCCGCTTTGCCGGCCTGGAGTTCGAGGAAGTGCTGGTCCCGCCGGACGATGCCGCCGCGCGCGCCGAAATCCTGCTGCTGTCGCCGTCGATCCTGGTGCCTTGCCTGCGCCATCAGGGCGTCACGGTATGGGACACGCTGGCCATCGCCGAATACCTGAACGAGATCCGCCCCAAGGCCGGCCTGCTGCCCGAGGACCGCGCAGCGCGCGCGCATTGCCGCGCCATCTGTGGCGAGATGCATTCCGGGTTTGCGGCGATGCGCTCGGCGCTGCCGATGAACCTGAAGGGGAATTTCCCGGGGATGAAGGTGTGGTCGCGCGCCCAGGCGGACATCGACCGCATCACCGCCATCTGGACCGAGTGCCTGACGCGCTACGGTGGCCCCTACCTGTTCGGCACGCGCACCATGGCCGACGCCATGTACGCGCCGGTGGTGACGCGCTTCGTCACCTACGGCGTGATGCTCGACCCGGAACCGGTCGCCTACTGCAAGCAGATCCTGGCGATGCCGGAACTGCAGGAGTGGATCACGGCGGCGCGCGCGGAACCCGACGAGATCAGCGAGCTGGACGTCGAGTTCTAGCGGCCGCCGCCGCGCCTATGCCGTGGCGGACTCGGCTTGCCGCGCCTGCAGGAAACGCGCGGCGTAGTCGAAGTACCAGTCCAGCGTATCCGGGTTGGCCATGGCATCGCGGTTGGCGATGCTGGCGGGCGCATGGCCCAGCAGCAGCTTCTTGACCGGTACTTCCATCTTCTTGCCCGACAGCGTGCGCGGCACGCCCGGCACCTGCACGATCTCGTTGGGCACGTGGCGCGACGACAGGGCCTCGCGGATGCGTGCGCGCAGGGTGTCGCGCAAGGTCTCGTCCAGCACCAGCCCTTCGCGCAGCACCACGAACAGCGGCATGTATGACTCCCGGCCCAGGTATTCCAGGTCGACCACCATGCTGTCGAGCACTTCCGGCAGGTCTTCCACCACGCGGTACAGCTCGCTGGTGCCCATGCGGATGCCGTGGCGGTTGATGGTGGCGTCCGAGCGCCCGTAAATCACCGCGCCGCCGCGCGGCGTGATCCTGATCCAGTCGCCATGCCGCCAAACGCCGGGATAGGTGTCGAAATAGCTGTCGCGGTAGCGCTTACCATCGGCATCGCCCCACAGGTACAGCGGCATCGACGGCATCGGCTCGGTGCAGACCAGTTCGCCGACCTGGTCGAGCAGCGGCTGGCCGTTGTCGTCGAACGCCTCCACCCTGGCGCCGAGGCAGCGGCACTGCATCTCGCCCGAATAGACCGGCAGCAGCGGGCAACCCGCCACGAACGAGCCGGCAAAGTCGGTGCCGCCCGACATCGGCACCAGCCAGATGTCTTCGCGCACGTGGCGGTAGATCCAGTCGTAGGCCTCGACCGGCAGCGGCGAGCCGGTCGAGCCCAGCCCGCGCAGCCGCGACAGGTCGGCGATCCGTGCCGGCTCGATGCCCGCCTTCATGCAACTGGTGAAGAATGCCGCGCCGGCGCCGAACATGGTCACGCCGGCATCGTCGACAAAGCGCCACAGCACGCCGGCGTCGGGCCAGGCCGGGTTGCCGTCGTAGAGCGCGATGGTGGTGCCGAGCAGCAGGCCCGCCACCTGCGCGTTCCACATGATCCAGCCGCTGCTGCTGTACCAGTGGAAGACGTCGTCCGGGCCGAGGTTGTTGTGGAACGCCATCAGCTTGAGTTGCTCGATGACGATGCCGCCGTGGCCATGCACGATCGGCTTGGGCATGCCGGTGGTGCCGGAGGAATAGACGATCCACAGCGGATGGTCGAACGGCACCGGTTCGATTGCCAGCGGGACGTCGTGGGCGAGCACGTCAGGCCATGCGTGGGTGCGTATGCCGGGAAGCGCTGGCACATTGCCGTCCACCTGCGGCACCAGCACCAGGTCGGTCAGCGAGGGCAGGGCGGCGACCAGGTCCGCCACCACTGCGCCGCGCGGGTAGACCTTGCCGCCGTAGCGGTAGCCGTTGACGGCGATCAGCACCTTCGGCTCGATCTGGCGGAAGCGGTCGATCACCGCCACCTGCCCCATGTCGGGCGCGCAGCCGGACCACACCGCGCCCAGGCTGGCGGTGGCCAGGAAGGCGATGATGGTGGCGGGGATATTGGGAAGGTAGCCGGCGACGCGGTCTCCACGCCGCACGCCCATCTGGCGCAGCGCGTGCGCCAGCGAGGCGACTTGCGCTTCGAGCGCGGCCCAGCTGAGATCCGCCAGCGGCTGCGCTTCGCCGGCGTAACGGATGGCGGTGCGCTCGCGGGCCGCGCCGGAGCCGGCGTGGCGGAACACCTGCTGCACGTAGTTCAGCGTGGCGCCGTCGAACCAGCGCGCGCCCGGCATGGTGCGCTTGTCCAGCACCTGCGCCGCGGGCGTGTCGAAGCGGACGTCGAAGTAGGCGCGCACCGCGTCCCAGAAGGCCTCCAGCTCGGTGACCGACCACTGCCACAGGCTGTCGTAGTCGTCAAAGGCGAGGCCGCGCTCGGCGCGCAGCCAGCGCAGGAAGGCGGCGATCTGGCTGCTGTCGCGGAACGCCCCGGACGGCATCCACATCAGGTTCCCTTCGGCGAGAGGGGCGGTGCTGCGCATGTCTCCTCCTTGCGCCCGTCTGTCGCGGGCATCGGATGGTGGCGATGGAGATCCCGGGCGCCTGTGGCGGCACCCGGGCATCAGCGTGACATGATAGCCGGGGATGGAGCCGGTTGCCGGTCAGGTGCCCGCGGACCGGTCGAACAGGCTTTCCCACATGGTGTCCACCCTGGCCTTCACCGCCGCATCCATGGCAATCGGCGTGCCCCATTCGCGCGTGGTCTCGCCGGGCCACTTGTCGGTGGCGTCGATACCCATCTTGGAACCCAGGCCGGACACCGGCGAGGCGAAGTCGAGGTAGTCGATCGGCGTGTTGTCGACCAGCACCGTGTCGCGGCTGGGGTCGACGCGCGTGGTGATGGCCCAGATCACTTCCTTCCAGTCGCGCACGTCGATGTCGTCGTCGACCACGACGATGAACTTCGTATACATGAACTGGCGCAGGAAGCTCCAGACGCCGAACATCACGCGCTTGGCATGGCCGGCGTACTGCTTCTTCATCCGCACCAGCGCCATGCGGTAGCTGCAGCCTTCCGGCGGCAGGTAGAAGTCGGTGATCTCGGGGAACTGCTTCTGCAGCAGCGGCACGAACACCTCGTTCAGCGCCACGCCCAGCACGGCGGGCTCGTCGGGCGGCTTGCCGGTGTAGGTGGAGTGGTAGATCGGGTCGCGCCGCATGGTGATGCGGTCGATCGTGAACACCGGGAACCAGTCCTGCTCGTTGTAGTAGCCGGTGTGGTCGCCGAACGGGCCTTCCAGCGCATGCTGGTAGCCGGACGGGTGGTTGGGGTCGGGCTGGATATGGCCTTCCAGCACGATCTCGGCCGACGCGGGCACGCTCAGTTCGGACAGGGTCGGCGTGACGCAGCCGGCCAGCGCGGTGCGGCTGCCGCGCAGCAGGCCGGCGAACTGGTACTCGGACAGCGTATCGGGCACCGGCGTCACCGCGCCCAGGATGGTGGCGGGGTCGGCGCCCAGCGCCACGGCGATCGGGAACGGCTTGCCAGGGTTGGCCAGCGCATGCTCGCGGAAGTCGAGCGCGCCGCCGCGGTGCGCCAGCCAGCGCATGATGACCTGGTTGCGGCCGATCACCTGCTGGCGGTAGATGCCCAGGTTCTGGCGCTTCTTGTGCGGGCCCTTGGTGACGACCAGGCCCCAGGTGATCAGCGGCGCGGCGTCGCCGGGCCAGCAGGTCTGGATCGGCAGGCGCGCAAGGTCGACGTCATTGCCTTCCCAAACCACCTCCTGGCAGGCCGGGCTGCTGACGCGCTTTGGTGCCATATCCCACACAGATTTGGCGAGCGTGAAAAGCTTGCCGGCTTCGCGCAGTCCGCGCGGCGGCTCAGGTTCCTTCAGGGCTGACAGGACGCGGCCGATGTCGCGCAGGTCTTCCATCGATTCGGCGCCCATGCCGAGCGCGACCCTGTGTGTCGTGCCGAACAGATTGGCCAGTACCGGGACGCTATAGATACCGTCACCGGCGCGCGCGCCGGCGGGCCGCTCGAATAGTACCGCGGGGCCGCCGTCACGCAGCAGCCGGTCGCAGACCTCGGTCATTTCCAGGTTGGGCGAAACCGGACGATTGATGCGGCGCAACTCGCCCATGTTCTCGAGCTGGCCGATGAAGTCGCGCAAGTCTTTGTATTGCATAGTGAATTCGGTTGTGGCGCAGGCCGTGTGCGGCCGACGCAAGACGGCATCCAAGTCGGTGACGATACACATAGACCGGCGCCGCAGCAAAAAAATAAGCGAATCAGGGTGGGGCAAATTGTAAGTTTTTTGTCGCTGCAAGCGCAGCGCCAAGGACGGCGAACTCAGGCGTGGCCTACGTTTGCGGGCCAACGAGTGACGCCGGCACGACAAGATTAGCCTTGTTACAAATAACTAAAAGTAGTGTGAATCGTTATTCTTATTCTTGACGAGGTATAACACCGTTCCTACAATCCGGTCTTGCTGATGGAGTGTTGCGTCGCAACATAGATTTCACCCTTGTGTCAAGGGGTGCACATAGAAAAAGTGCAGGGGGATCGCACGATTCGCTCCAGTCAGATCGAACAGACCGAGGTTACCGGCCCGATGCAAAGCGGGCCGAGGCGGTTGCCTCCGGCAGGGAGCCGGAGCGTTTTGCGGTTGTCGAGATTAGTCGTGGCAGGGTGGGCTCCCCCAGAGTCGACCCTGTTTCCAGTTGGGCGCATGGGGAGCGCCTGCCAACAGATGCTTGGCTGTCACTGCTAGACGGCGCGGCATCCTTACTTGAGTACGTTGAGATCGGGCGTATGCCGCAGTCTGGCATGCGAAGCGGGCAACGGATGGAGGTAAGCATGAGCGGTTGGAAAACCCTTCATCTTCCCGGCATCGGGCGCGCCTTGCAGGTTCGCCTCCGACAGCCGGTACCCGGAGTGAGTCGGGCATTGCAGGTCCGTCTCGCGCATCCGGTCGCGGGCCGCGCGTTGCGCGGTGGCCGCACAACGCTGAAGTACGCGCTGAACAGTCTTGGCGTGGTAGCGGTCGTCTCGGCCGTGTCGCTGTGGCTGAGCCAGGAATGGCGCACCACGCTGGCGGCACTGCTGGCTGGCGACGAAGCACCGTCGGTGCTGGTCAGCGCCGCCATGCCGGCCAAGGTAGCGGCCAAGGAAGCCGCGCCGGCCATGGCCAGCACAGCCGTGCCGGCGCTGTCGGCCGACGCCGCGGCTGCTCGTCTGGCACGCGGCAAGGGCGGCCTGCCGACGGTTTCGGGCGTGGACGAATATGGCCTGGCGGCGAATGCCAAGGTGCCTTCGGTGGCGCACCTGGCCGAGCGCATCCCGGTCACGCGCGTGGCGGCGGACGCCCGCAGCACTGCCACGCTCGGCACCGCGCGCGAGCAGGCGGCCGTGGCCGAATACATCGCCCGCAAGTACCGCGTGGCGGCGCAGGCCACCGCGCAACTGGTCAAGGCAGCCTACCTGACCGGCCGTGAGGTCGGCATCGACCCGCTGCTGATCCTGGGCGTGATCGCGATCGAGTCCAGCTTCAACCCGTACGCCGAGAGCGGCGTGGGCGCGCAGGGCCTGATGCAGGTCATGACCAAGGTCCACCAGGACAAGTACGAGGCCGTGGGCGGCGTCGCCGCGGCGCTGAACCCGTACGCCAACATCAAGATCGGCGCGCTGGTGCTGAAGGACTGCATCGCCCGCGCCGGCTCGATCGAGGGTGGCCTGAAGTACTACGTCGGCGCCACCACGGCGACCGATGGCGGCTACGGCGCCAAGGTGCTGGCCGAGCGTGCCCGCCTGCGCCAGCTGCTCGGCGTGCGCGCGGCGCCGGCCGACAATGGCAAGGCGGGTGGCAGCGGCAAGGCACCGGCCGAGCATGCCGCGCCGACCGAGAAGCTGGAAGCCAGCAACGGCTCGAACAACGCCTGAGGCCTGCAACTGGCCCTCAATCGAAAAAGCACCCCGCGGGGTGCTTTTTCTTTTTCCGCGGCCGCTATCGACTCAGCCGCGGAACAGCTTCGCCAGCCGCGCCATCGCCTCTTCGATGTTCTCGCGCGAAGTCGCATACGAGATGCGGATGTAGTCGCTGGCGGTATGCGGCCCGAAATCCTGCCCCGGCACCATCACCACGCCCGCATCGTGCAGCATCGCCTGCGTCAGCCGGTCGGCGTCGCCGGCGGCCGGGTGGTTGACGCCGCGGCAGTCGGCATAGACGTAGAAGGCGCCGTCCGGGCGTACCGGCACGCGCAGGCCCAGTGATTCCAGCGCCGGCACGATCAGGTCGCGGCGGCGGCGGAACTCGGCCTTGCGTTCGTCGTAGATCGCCAGCGCCTCGGGGGTGAAGCAGGCGAGCGCCGCATACTGCGCCACGGCGGAGGCGCAGATAAAGAGGTTCTGGGCGACCTTCTCGAATGCCTCGACCAGTGCATCCGGCACCACCAGCCAACCCAGCCGCCAGCCGGTCATGTTGAAGTACTTGGAGAAGCTGTTCACCGTGACCACGTTGTCGTCCAGGCCCAGCGCCGAAACCGGCGCCGCGTCGTACGACAGGCCCTGGTAGATCTCGTCGACGATGGCAAAGCCGTTGCGCGCGCGCACCGCCCGCAGAATGCGGTCGAGCTCGTCGGGCAGGATCGAGGTGCCGGTCGGATTGGAGGGCGTGGCCAGCAGCACGCCACGGGTCTGCTCGCTCCAGTTGGCCTCGACCTGCGCGGCGGTGAGCTGGAAGCGCTCGGCCGGGCCGCTCGGGATCATGCGTGCCGCGCCGTCGAAGGCGGCAACAAAGTGCCGGTTGCACGGGTAGCTGGGATCTGGCATCAGCACTTCGGCGCCGATCTCGACCAGCACCGAGCACGCCAGCAGCAGCGCTCCGGAAGCGCCAGCCGTGACGATGACGCGGCGCGCCGGGATGTCCAGGCCGTAGGCCGTCTTGTAATAGCCGGCGATGGCCTCGCGCAGCGGATGGATGCCAAGCGCACCGGTGTATTGCGTGACGCCGCGGCGCATTGCCGCCTCGGCCGCGCGCACCACCGGCTCGGCGGCAGTAAAGTCCGGTTCGCCGATGCCCATGTGCACGATGTGGCGGCCGGCGCGCTCGAGCTGGGCGGCCTGCTTGGCCAGTTCCATGACGTGGAAGGCATTGATGTTGGCGACGCGGGCGGCGGTGGCAAGACGTTGCATGTCCATGGCGATCGGAAAGAGGCGGGCAAGGGCCCGTTCAGCAAAAAGAATAGGTAAGAACGAAAACACCCGCCGCGGCGGGTGTTTCGTCAGGTCCTGGCCGGCGCGGGCGCCAGACGGGCGACCGCTCAGCGGCGCGCCGCGACCTCGGCCGCGCGCACCTGGGCGGCAAGCTTGTCCAGCACGCCGTTGACGTACTTGTAGCCTTCGACGCCGCCGAAGGTCTTGGTCAGCTCGACCGCTTCGTTGATCACGACCTTGTACGGGATGTCGATGCAGTGCACCAGTTCGTAGCTGCCGACCAGCAGGGCGGCGCGCTCCACCGGCGACAGCTCGTCCACGGTGCGGTCCAGGAACGGCTCGAACGCGGCGGTCAGGCGGGCCTCCTCGCGGACGGCGCCGTTGAGCAGCGCGTCGAAATGTTCGCGGTCGGCCTTGTTGAAGCCTTGCGCGTCATGCAGATGGGCCTGGATTGCACCAATGTCGTTGCGGTTCAGCAGCCATTGGTACAGGCCCTGCAATGCCAGCTCGCGCGAGCGGCGGCGCGCGCTCTTGGGCGGCGCCTTGGCTTCGGTGCGGGCCGCGGGCTTGTTGCCGGCGGGGCCGGCGGGCTTGCCGCCGTCATTGCCGCCCGTATTCTCGGGGGCGTTGGACGTATCACTCATCATCGTCCTCATCGTCTTCCTGGCCACGCAGCGAGTCGAGCGCGTCGACCAGGTTGGCCATCTCCACCGCGGCGCGGGCGCAGTCGCGGCCCTTCTCGCGGGTGCGGGCATGGGCCTGTTCATCAGTATCGACGGTCAGGATGCCGTTGGCGACCGGCACGTTGAAATCCAGGCCGACGCGGGTGATGCCGGCGCCGGATTCGTTCGAGACCAGCTCGAAATGGTAGGTCTCGCCGCGTACCACGGCGCCCAGCGCGACCAGCGCGTCGAACTGGCCGCTCTCGGCCATCTTCTGCAGTGCCAGCGGCACTTCCAGCGCGCCCGGGACGGTCACTACCAGGGTGTCCTCGCCTTCGACGCCGAGCTTTTCCAGCTCGGCCACGCAGGCTTCGAGCAGTTCGGCGCAGACCGGCTCGTTGAAGCGTGCCTGCACGATGCCGATACGCAGGCCTTCACCGTCGAGGTTGCTGGGGTAGAAGCCGTGATCCATTGTTCAGTTCTCCAGTTTTCGGGGCGTCCGCGGCGGCATGGCGCCGCGGACGGGGTATTGGGGGTAGGAAGGCTCAGTCGTCCTTGCCCTGCATGGGCTGATAACCGGTCACTTCCAGGTCGAAGCCGGTCATGCTGGGCATGCGTTGCCTGGCGGCCAGCACGCGCATCTTGCCCACGCCGACGTCCTTCAGGATCTGCGCGCCCATGCCGTAGGTGCGCAGGTCCGGCTTGCGGCGGGGGCGGCTCTGCGGTGCGTCGAGCGCGGTGAACTGTGTGAACAGCTGCTCGACGGTGTCGCCGCAGTTCAGCAGCACGATCACGCCGCTGTCGGCCTGGTCGATGGCCTGCATCGCCGCCGGGATGCTCCATGAGTGCGTCGTGGACTTCACTTCCAGCAGGTCCAGCACCGAGAAGGGCTCGTGCACGCGCACCAGCGTTTCCTTGTCCGGCGAGGGCGTGCCGCGTACCAGCGCCAGGTGGGCCTGGCCGGTAGGCTTGTCGCGGTAGGCGATGCTGTGGAAGGTGCCATACGGCGTCTGCATGGCGCGCTCGCCGACGCGCTCGATGATGCTCTCGGTGCGGCTGCGGTAGTGGATCAGGTCGGCGATGGTGCCGATCTTCAGGTCGTGCTCCTGCGCGAATTCGATCAGGTCGGGCAGTCGCGCCATGGTGCCGTCGTCCTTCATGATCTCGCAGATCACGGCGGCGGGCGTCAGGCCGGCCAGGGCACCCAGGTCGCAACCGGCCTCGGTATGGCCGGCGCGGATCAGCACGCCGCCGGGCTGGGCCGTCAGCGGGAAAATGTGGCCGGGCTGGACCAGATCGGCGGGCTTGGCCTCGCGGGCGACCGCTGCCTGCACGGTGCGGGCGCGGTCGGCTGCCGAGATACCGGTGGTCACGCCTTCGGCGGCCTCGATCGACACCGTGAAGTTGGTGCCGTGCTGGGTGCCATTGCGGGTGACCATGGGGTGCAGGTCCAGCTGGCGGCAGCGCTCGGCGGTCAGCGTCAGGCAGATCAGGCCGCGCCCGTGCTTGGCCATGAAGTTGATCGCTTCCGGAGTGACGAAGTCGGCAGCCAGCACCAGGTCGCCTTCATTCTCGCGGTCTTCTTCGTCGACAAGGATGACCATGCGGCCGGCACGGATGTCGGCAATGATGTCTTCAGTACGGGCGATTGTCATGGCGTGCAGGACGGCAAATTGAGGCGAAACGAGCGAAATGCCGCGAATAAGGCGGACGGGAACGGTGGCCGCGTCGGAAGGCGGCCGGACTGAGGCGGGGCGTCGGGCCAACCGGCCCTGGCATATACGCCCGGCAGGATGCCCAGTCAAGCCCGCTATTGTACGCCAAGGCAGGCGGCGCGGGCGGCCGCGGCGCGGGAAAGTGCGGCGGCCGGTCGGGACTTACCTGACCGCGTCAGTGGTCGACAGCATCCGCTCCACGTAGCGGGCGATCAGGTCGATTTCCAGGTTCACCCGGGCGCCGGGCTTGAGCTCCTGCAGCGTGGTGACCTCGACCGTGTGCGGGATCAGGTTGATCGAGAACACGCAGCCGTCGGCTTCGTCGCTGACACGGTTGACCGTCAGCGAGACGCCGTTGACCACCACCGAGCCCTTGTAGGCCAGGTAGCGGGCCAGCTCGCGCGGAGCGCGGATGCGCAGCTCATGCGATTCGCCGACGGGCGCGAAATGCACCACTTCGCCCAGCCCGTCGACGTGCCCGGAGACCAGGTGCCCGCCGAGCCGGTCGGCCAGGCGCAGCGCCTTTTCCAGGTTGACGCGGCCGGCGCGCTCCAGGCCGACGGTCTTGTCGAGCGACTCGCGCGAGACCTCGACGTCGAAGCTGTCCGCGCCCATGGCGATCACCGTCATGCAGGCGCCCTGGATCGCGATGCTGTCGCCGATGATCACATCGGACAGGTCCAGGCCGCCGGCGGCGATATGCAGGCGCACGCCGGCATCGGCGGCGCCCAGCGGGGTTACGTCTTCAATGCGGCCGACGGCCGCGACAATGCCAGTGAACATGGTGGTGTCTTCTGTCTTGGTCAATCTTGGATGGGCGGGTCAGGCGTCGTTGCGGCGCGCGATCAGCCGCAGGTCGTCGCCGATTTGCCGGATTTCGTGCCAGCGGAACTGCGCGGCATCCTGCAGCCGCGCCAGCGGCGGCAGGTTGAACATGCCCTGCGCGTCGCCGAGCAGCTTGGGTGCGAGGTAAATCAGCAGCTCGTCGGCGCAGTGCTCGCGCACCAGCGAGCCATTGAGCTTGAAGCCCGCTTCGACGTGCAGCTCGTTGATGCCGCGCCGGCCCAGTTCCTGCAGCATCCGGGGCAGCTCGACCTTGCCGTGGGGGTTGGGCAGCACCACCACTTCGGCGCCGCGCGCTTCCAGCGCCCGCTGGCGTTCGCGGTCCTCCACCGCGCAGAACACCAGCGCCGGCTTGGCAAACTCGCCTGCGTCCGGGGTCAGGATCTTTGCATCGAGCGGCACTTCCAGCCGCGAATCGACCAGCACCCGCTGCGGCTGCCGCGGGGTGGCGAGCGCGCGCACGGTCAGGGCCGGGTCGTCGTCGCGGACGGTGCCGATGCCGGTCAGGATCGCGCAGGCGCGCGCGCGCCAGGCATGGCCGTCGTCGCGCGCGGCCTGGCCGGTGATCCACTGGCTGGTGCCGTCATGCAGCGCGGTGCCGCCGTCCATCGACGCAGCCACCTTGACGCGCACCCACGGCAGCCCGCGCGTCATGCGCGACACGAAGCCGATGTTGAGGTCGCGCGCTTCCTTTTCCAGCAGGCCGCAGCGCACGTCGACGCCGGCATCGCGCAGCCGCTGCAGGCCGCGCCCGGATACCGACGGATTGGGGTCTTCCATTGCCGCCACCACCCGCGACACACCGCCGCGCACCAGCGCATCGGCGCATGGCGGCGTGCGCCCGAAGTGGCTGCACGGTTCCAGCGTGACGTAGGCAGTGGCGCCGGCGGGGTCCAGCCCGCGCGCCAGCGCGTCTTTCATCGCCTGGATTTCGGCATGGTCCTGTCCAGCTGGCTGGGTGAAACCCTGGCCGATGACCTGGCCGTCCTTGACCAGCACGCAGCCGACGCGCGGATTTGGCGTGGTGGTGAACATGCCCCGCGCGGCGAGCGCGAGGGCCTGTTGCATGGCGGCGTGGTCGGTATCGGAAAACATGGCGCCTGTAGCTCTTGGCCGGTTTGCTGTGGATGGGAGGAAAGCTGAAAGTCTGTCCGGGGTTCCAGGGTTACGGCGGCTCGGGGCCGTCGGCCGCGTCGCAGTCGCTGTCGCGACCTGGCGTGCAGAGCCGGATGCGGCCCTGGGCGCCAAGGCGCACCTGGCGCTGCGCGCCGCGGCAGCTGAGCGCGAAGGTGGCGGCCTGGAAGCCGCCTTGTTCAGACCGAGAGTATCCCACAGCTGTGAATCGCACCGTATGGCTCTCGCGGCCGGTCTGCCGCAGCGCCACGCGCAGGCAAGGCGTGCCCGGCTCGACCACCGCCAGGGGCGTCGTGCCAGGGCCGGTTCCAGCCACCAGTTGCCAGCCGCGGTCGAGACCGGGCTGCCCGTCAAGTGGTTGTAACATCACCTCGATGCGGCGCGCCATGGCGGTGGAGCGCCCCAGCGCCAGCGACGCGGCAAGCCGGTCGGCGGCCTGCTCCACCGCCTGGCGCGCCAGCAGTTCGCTGAAGGATGGCCAGGCCGTGGCAACCAGCACCGACAGGATGGCCAGGCAGGCCAGCAGTTCGGCCAGGCTCAGGCCGGTGCAGCGGGAAGCTGGGCGCATTTCAGCATTCGGCCGGCAGCGGGCCGGGCCGGTCCGCGTTGTCTGGCCAGGACAACCACTGGCCGGTGCTGCGCAGGATCAGCACGCCGCACTGCCGGTCGGGCTGACGCGGCGTCGCGCGCAGCTCCACGCAGGTATCCAGGCTTGCCGTCGGGCAGGCCGTCGCCCAAATGACGTGGCGTGCTTGCCCGGCGGGGGGCACCGGGCGCGGCCAGTCGCCGGCAACGGTGTCGTCTCCGGGCTGCCCGGCAAAGCTCATGGCCTGCGCCGCGTGCCGTTCGAGCTCAAGCAAGGCGGCAGCCAGTTCCGCGCGTGCCTGGGCGCGCCAGCCGCGCCGGAGATGCTCGTGCCAGGCGGGTACGGCAAGGGAGGCCAAGAGGGCGGCGATCACCACCACGACCATCAGCTCGATCAGGGAAAAGCCGCTGGATCTCATGGTGCGGTCTCCTTCGCCGGCCCGGCGAGTTCGCGCCATGACAGGCGGCCGGTGCGCCGGCTTGCCACCACCTGTGCCAGGCGCGTGGCGGCGCCGTCCTTCAACGTCCATAGCGCCAGCGCGTAGACCTCGCGGCCGGCGCTGCCGGCCTGGGGCGTTATCCCAGGCAGGGCTTCACGGGTGAGGGTCGGTGCGCTTGCGTCGGCGGTGCCGCTGACTAGCCCCGTGACAAAGGGAAGCACCGGCGCGCCGTCCGCCTTGCGGCCGGCCGACTCGCCACTGGCAGCCAGTACCAGGTAGGTCCGTTGCCGGCCATCCGGTAGCCGTGTCACGAAGACAAGGTAGCCGGGCGAGGCCAGGCTGACGTGCTCGACCTGTTCGCCGGCATCGGGCAGGACAAGGTGCCACCCCAACGTTTGTGCCGCCGGACGCTGGCCCGGCGCGGCCTGCAGGACAAAACCCTCGCCCTGTGCCCGCGCTTCGATACTGGCAGGCTGGCCGGCGGATTGGGTGCCATCCGCCACGGCAGCCAATTCGTTGCCGGCCCCATAGACGACGAGCGGTTGCGCAGGCGTGCCGATCACCACTGGCGGCGCGGGCTCTGCCACGCCGGGCCCGCTGCGCAAGCGGTGCAGGCACGTGGCTGGCGGCGCAGGTTGCCGCAGGACATCGCTCAGCGCAAAACGCCATAGCTGGCCCGCCTCATCGGTGGCGTAGGCGGCGAGCGCCGTGCCGTCAAACGCCGTGGCCACCGTCACGGCGCGCAGCGCGGCCGTGGATAACCCGCCGTCGCAGCCTTGTGCGGCGACGCGCAACACACGCCGCGGCGCCGCGGCCGTGTCGAGTGGCAACAGCGCGAGCCCGGGCTCCGCAGGCGGCGCCAGCAGTGTGACGGCATGCCAGCGTTGCGCATGGCCGTCGCCCAGCGCGGCTGTGCGAACCGGGCCGATGCCGGCAAGCGGCAATGCTGGCGTGGCTGCGTGTTCCCATAGCAACCGCAATGGCAGCGCGGCCTCTGGTTCGGTGATGTCGAGTGCAAACACGCCGGCGATGTCCTCCGGTCCGCCGCGGAACGCGCACAGCAGCAGCGTGCGCCAGGCACCGTCGACCACGGCGTCGGTGCTTTCCGGGCGGGGGCAAGGATTGGGCGCGACTGGTGCCTTGGGATCGGCCATGGCCGCGGCAAGCGGCAGCAGCGTGCGCGGCAGGTAGACGGCACGCTCCTCGCCGGAGATGGCATCGAAGCCGTGCAGCTGGCCGTCGACGGTGCCGATCCACGCCATGTGTGGCCGCTGGGCATGGCGCTCGCGAAATTGCGCATGGCCCGGCTGCCCTGTCTGCCCCGGGCGCCATATGGGCGGTGCGACCACCAGCACGCGCGCGCCGCGCGCGCTGGCCAGCCGCGTATCGCGCGGGCGCAGCGCGGGACTGGCGTTGTCGCCGCGCAGCCAGGCCAGTTGCCGGGCGTCGAGGCGCTCGCGCATGGACTCGTCCAGGTCGGGCCACTGAAGCGCCGCCAGCCGCTCCGGCTGCGGCATGGCGGCCTGCAGCGAGGTGTAGATCCTGCGCGATGCGGGTTGCCTGGCATCCAGCAAGGCCCCCGCTTCCCACAGGCCCGACAGCGGCTGGCGATCATTGTCAGTTGCTGCCAGCGAAGCCTGCCATCCGACCGCGCGCAACCGCCCAGTCCACGGCCTGGCGCCCGGTTCGATCAGGTAGGCGAGCGGGAGGCGGCCTGCAGGGCTGTCATTGCCGGCTGGCGTCGCGAGCGCGGGAATCAGTGCAAGCACGCAGGCAAGCAGGAAGGCGGCGCGTGCGTTCATGGCTGCACGATGCTCTGCACGACGGCCCGTACCGCGGGCGAGCGGCCGAAGCCGACGGCGGTGACGCGCAGCCGCGGCAAGGCTGGCCGGCCTTCGTCGATCACGGGGCCGTCGTCAAGCAGCTCGGCAACGTAACGCGGCGCCGTGTGCGAGCCTGCAAAGGCTTCCGGCAGGAAAGCTTCCGACACGCCGGCAAAGCTGCCCACCGGCACGCCAATCGCCAGGTCCGTTGCCGAGCCATGCAGCCACGGCTGCCATACCGGCGTTCGTGCCTGCGCAGTGTTGCACAGCGCTGCCTGCGCGCCGCGGCCGCATTCGCCGGCGGCGGGCCACTGGCCGAAGCGGTCGCCACTTCCGCCCGCGGCGGCGAGCAGTTCGGCCTCCGCCGCGAACAGCGCCGCTTCGGCAGCCCGGAACGCGATCTCGCGATCGCGGCCGGCAACCGCCAGCTGCCGGCCTGCCAACAGCATCTGCAGCATTGCCGCCGCGGTGGCGGACACCAGCAGCAGCATCGTCGCCGCGAACAGCAGCGTGATGCCGCCGCGTTGCGTCATCGCGTGGCGCCTCAACATAGCGTCTCCTCGCAGCGCGCGGCATTGCGCAAGCGGACCGTCGTGGCGAACACGCGACGGTTGGCGCGGTGCGTGTCGACCGGCGCGGCCTGCAGGTCGGCCAAGGCATCGTCGGCGCGCGCCAGCCCGGCAGCGTCGCGGGCAGAACCGCGCTGCTCGCCCTGCAGTGCAAGCGCGACCTGCACCGCCAGCACGCGGTGCCATGCATGCGCTCCCATTGCCTGGACCCGTGCGGCAGGCAGGTACACGTCGGGCTGCCGGTCGCCATCCATGTCGACCCGTAGCGCAGTTGCAGCGATGCCACGCCACGGACCAATGCGCCGGAAGTCCAGCCGTGCCCGTCGACCTGGCCATTGCCACGGGACGGGTAGCGGCACAGCAGTTGCGGCTCTCCGTCCGCCGCGGCGGCGATGTAAAGCATGTTTGCCGCGACAAAATCCGTGGTGCTCTCCGCCCCGGCCACCCGTGCTGCCAGCGGATAGCCGCTGCAATCGATCATCGTCTCGTCGGGCTGGCTCGGATCGCCGGGCTGTCCCTGGCCACTGAACCGCACCAGCAGGGCATCGCTTTGTGCAACACCGCGGCGGGCGCATGTCGGCACCTCGGCGATGCCCGGCTGCCCGCAGTCATCGGCGCCACTGACTGCGGGCGGCACTGCCGCGTCGAGTGGGCCTGGATGCCATCCGGCCTGGCGCAGCAGTGCGGTCAGGATGGCGAGCGCGCGTTGGCCGCGCTCCTCCATCAGCACGCGCTCCGCCGCGCTACGGTAGGCGGAAAGCGCCACCTGCCACGCCGCCGTGGCGACGGCGGCGACGATCAGCCCGAGCGCCAGGCCGACCATGGCTTCGGTCAGCGAAAAGCCCGGGGCGTTGCGACGCATCGGGAGCGTTCTCATGGCAACCTCGCGCCGACGCGGTTCAGCGGCAATCCGGCCGGCCATGGCGCCAGTTCGGCTGACTCTGCTGTCCTGCGCGTGTCATAGGTGGCCTGATCCAGCGTCCGCTGCCAGCCAAGTCCCGTTGGCCCAAGGATCGCGAGCGATGCCAGCCCGGCGGTGAAGATCACCAGCCCGCAGAGCGCTTCGAACAGGATGTAGCCGCGGACGGCGCCAGGGAGGGGATGGCAGCGAGGCGGGCGGCAGGGCAGGGCACAGGATGGGCGCATCGCGAGGCGTCAGGACGTTTCGGGACCTCCACCGTATCCCGCCGCCGCGATGTGGTTTGTAGCCGGCTGATATGGATGCGCAAAATTTGGTTAGGCCGCGCTGAACCGCTCGCCAGCTGTGAATTACAGCGTTGTCCGCCGGCGACAAATGAGAATCATCTCCTTGTAAAGTGGTATTGACACCGCATATTGAATTCCCCACTATGGCGGGGTATCGCTTTGGCCGGAACTTGATCCACAGTCTTCCGGCTCACCGCTCGCCGCCACGGCAAGCTGAAAAAATCAAAAGAACACAGTCGGGTGTGGCAATGGCGTGCTTCCGCAGAGAGGCACCCGTCGCCAGAACGGAATTTTCCGGGGGTCATCATGAGCAGGGTCGTTCCACGAGCTTGGCAGCAAGGCTTGCCAGTCAGCCGGTTGCGCTGACATGGGCAGCCCGATTCGCACCCGCGCAGCCGGGTGTGGAGGGCGTTCGCCGTTTGGCCGCGCGCATTGCGCGGGCATCGACGGCGGGCGCGCTTCACCGCTGGCACGCGCCCGGCCTGCGGCCGGCTTTACGCTGATCGAACTGATGGTCGTGATCGCGCTGATCGCGATCACGACCGCGATCGCCATTCCATCCTTCCAGCGCTTTCTCGAACGCGCCCGCGCCGATGCGGCGGCGGCCGAAGTCGCGGGCCTGTTCTCGCTGGCGCGCAGCGAAGCGATCCGCCGCAACGTGCCGGTGACGATCTGCCGGGCGACCACGGCGACCAGCACCGTCTGCGCGCAGGATGCGCAGGCTGACTGGGGCGGCCGCTGGATCCTGTTCCAGGACAGCAACAACGACCAGGTCCGCGCGGCCGGCGAAGAGATCATCCGCATGCGCGATGCCGGCAATGGCGGCTTGTCGCTGCTGCTGGCGGCGCCGGTGCAGGCGATCCAGGTCAGCGCACGCGGCTTCCTGTCCGCCGATGGCGCGCTCGCCTTGCGCGTGGCTTCCGGGTCGGATGAGCGTGCGCTGAATATCTGCGTATCGCATGCCGGGCGCGTCGACCAGAGGACCGCGGCATGCAGTTGAGCCGATCCGCGTTGCGCCAGCGCGGCGCGAGCCTGATCGAGGTGCTGATCACCATGGTGCTGGTCGCCATCGTGCTGATCGGCATGATGTCGCTGCAGGCGGCATCGCTGCGCTACCGCTCCGGGGCCAGCGTGCGCTACACCATCGTCGACGCGGCCACGGACCTGTCCGAGCGGATCCGCGCCAATACCTCAGGCCTGGCCGAAGGCGTGCCCGAAGGGGCCAACGCCTACCTGGATGCGCTGGCCGTGCAGCCTCCCGCCGCGCCGGCCAAGGACTGCAGCCGGGTTACGTGCGACGGTGCCGAATATGCCGCCTGGGACGTCTCGCAATGGTGGCGCGCGCTGTCGGCGCAATTGCCCGGCGCCGGCGTCGCGGCATGGACTTCCCCCGCGGTCGCGGCACCTGCCGGCACGGTGCCGGCGGGCTTTGTCAGCTACCGGCTGGAGTTGTACTGGAAGGATCCCGCATCGAACATTGCCGCCGTGGATTGCTCCGCGGCGGCCAACGCTTATTTCGCCACGCTGGCCGGGTTTGACACCAGGGGAGTCACATGCGCGACCGTCACGCTCCGGCCCTGATCCGGCGCCGCATCGCCAGCCGCGGGCGCTCGCTGGTGGAAATCATGGTCGCGTTGGTGCTCAGCCTGTTGTTGCTGGGATCGATCACCGCGTTCTACCTGACCACGCAGCGCAGCACGCGCACGCAGGAAGGCTTGCGCAGCGCCGACGACGGCGCGCGCTGGGCCCTGTCGGTCATGGGCGACCAGCTTCGCCTGGCCGGACTGGGGCGCGTCGACCTGTCGCTGCTGAGCGCGCGCCCGGTCACCTTCGATGGCGCGCCCGTGCTCGGCTGCGACGGCGGGATCGCCGATGTCGGCACGGGCGCATGCGTGGCGCCGGCGACCACGAATGCGGATGCGATCACGGTGCGCTATTTGCGCATCGATGGCTCGCTTGCCAGCGTTACCGACTGCAACGGGCGCGCGGTCCCGGTGGCACGCGGCGTGGCCGAAAACGCCTTCTACGTGACCGGCAACACGCTGATGTGCCGCGGCTCGGATGGCGCGACCATGGCCGCATCGCGTGCCGAACCGATCCTCGAGAACGTCCAGGACCTGCAGCTGACCTACGGCGTGGCGCAAGACGCCGACTCCGCCAACGTCACGCAATACCAGCCGGCCAGCGCGCTGGCGGCGGCCGACTGGAGCCGCGTGGTGAGCGTGCGCGTCTGCCTGCTGGTGGCGGATCCCAGCCCGGTCAATGCGGATGTCGCCACCACTTACCGCGACTGCGCCGACAACGTGCAGAACATTGCCGACGGCCGCCTGCGCCGGCGCTTTACCAGCAGCTTTGCACTGCGCAACCGGGTGGGATAGATGAGCCATCGCATGGACAGACAAGAGTGCAGACCGGCGCTGCGCAGGCGCCGCGCGCGCGGCGTGGTGCTGGTGGTGGCACTGGTGATCATCGCGGTGGTGTCGCTGCTGACCATATGGAGCATGCGCGGCAGCCTGTTCGACGAACGCCTGGCGGGCAACAACCGTGACCATCAGGTCGCGTTCCAGGCGGCGGAGCTGGGGCTGCGCTTTTGCGAAGGGGTGGTGGTCACGGGACAGCCGGCCGCGCTGTTCAACCGCATGTACCGCAAGGACATGAGTGCCATCGTCAGCGCAGCCAGGCCGCCGGTGGACAGCAGCGGCCAGCTCAAGCTGGGCTATCTCGATGCCAGCGGCCGCCAGTTCTGGGAGGTGCCGGCCAACTGGGATACCAGCGTGAACGCCGAGCCCAACACCAACGTGATCGTGATTCCCGCCAGCGACGGCGTCACGCTGCGCGAAGCCGCGGCGGCGCCGCGCTGCTTTATCGAAGAGATCCGCAAGCCGTCCAAGGTCAGGAATCCGCAGACCGGCATGCCGATCAATATCCATTACCGGGTGACGGCGCTGGGCACCGGCATCAATCCCGGCACGCAGGTCACGCTCCAGTCGGAGGTACGGCAATGACAGGCTTCAACAGGAGGTTCCGCCAGGGCGTCGCAGCGACGATGGCTGTCGCGATCGCGCTGTTGCCGGTCGCGGGCGGCGCGGCGGTGTCGCAGCAGCCGCTGATCTTCAGCACCTCGGTGGCGCCCAACGTGATGTTCACGCTGGACGATTCCGGCTCGATGATGTTCGAGATCACGCCGGAAAGCCTGTCGCCGAACGGCACGGAATCCAGCTGGGACCTGACGCCCGACCGCGGCAACTGGCTGATCTATACCTTCCCGTTGCCCGGCGGCGGTCAGGTCTATTCGGCCGGCGGCACCTACTACAAGGACGCCAATGCGTCGGTCGTCAATTTCAGCAGTACCTCGCTGGCGGCGGCACGCTACCGGACCGCGGCGCTGAATGTGTCGTACTACAACCCGGACGTCACCTACGGCGCATGGTTCGATCCGTCCGGCAACCTGGCCAAGGCGTCGCCAAAGAAGGCCTACTACAACCCGATGCTGCCGGACAACGGCTCGATCGACCTGACCGCCGACAACACCGTCAAGACGTACTGGCTGGACGACGATGGCAAGGGCTTCAGCGAAAAGAAGGTCACGTTCTATCCTGCCCTCTACTACCGGTACGACAGCACGCTCAGCGGCTGCAACGCCAGCACGTCGAGCCTGAAATGCTTCAAGCGCTACGAGATCCGTTCGGGGTCGACGTTTCCGCACAACGGCAAGCGCATGGACTGCGCATCATCGGCCAGCTGCACCTACGACGAAGAAATCCAGAACTTCGCCAACTGGTTCCAGTACTACCGCTCGCGCATCCTGGCCATGCGCGCGGCGGTAGGCCAGGCTTTCGCGGGCCAGAACGAAGCCATCCGGGTGGGCTTCACCACCATCAATGACAATACCCGCTCCGGCTCGTCCAGCTTTACCGGCATCCGACGCGCGGTGGCGCCGTTCAACACCACCAACAAGACGCAGTTCTACCAGGACTTCTACAGCCTGGACCTCGGCGCCAACGGCACGCCGCTGCTGGGCGGCATGGACACCGTGGGCAAGTATTTCCAGAACAACGCCCAGCCGTGGGTCGAGCCGGGCGGCACCAGGGAGAGCGCCTGCCGTGCCAGCTACCACATCCTGTCCACCGACGGCTATTACGGCGACAGCACCTCGGTCGGCGATGTCGACAGCAGCAAGGGTTCAAAGATCACGCCGGTGTCAGGCACGGCCTACCAGTACCAGCCAGTGGCGCCGTACAAGGACGGCTATTCGAATACCCTCGCCGACGTGGCGATGAAGTACTGGGTCAACGACCTGCGCACCGCCGAGAACCGCGTGCCGACCAACGCGCGCGACGAAGCCTTCTGGCAGCACCTGGTCACCTTCACGCTGGGGCTGGGCGTGAAAGGCTCGCTGGAGTCCGACCCGGCCAACAAGCCGGCCAACGCCAATGCCACGCGCAGCGATGTGCTCGACGCCATCCTGGCCAAGCTGAAGGCGGGCACCATCAGCTGGCCCAAGCCGTCCAGCAGCGACCAGAACAAGATCGACGATCTCTGGCATGCCGCGGTGAACACGCGCGCCGACAACTACAGCGCGGGAGACGCTACCGGGCTTGCCGCGGCGCTGAACAACGCGCTGACGCAGATCGCCTCGCGCAGCGGCTCGTCCTCGTCGGCGGCGACCAATTCGACCACGCTGAACACAGACACCGCGCTGTTCCTGACGCGCTTCCGCTCGGGCGCATGGACCGGCGAACTGCTGTCGCAAAGCTATAACGCCACGGACCGAGCCTTCACGAACCTCAACTGGAATGCCTACCAGCAGATGCCTGCCGCGGCGTCGCGCAAGATCTATACGTGGTCGCCCGGTACCGCGCCGGCCGGCAAGCCGTTCCAGTGGACCAGCGACAGCGACGCCTCGCTGACCACCGCGCAGAAGACCGCACTGGGGGGCGACAGGGCCATCGTCGCCTACCTGCGCGGCGACACCACGCTGGAAAAGCGCAACGGCGGCAAGTACCGCGACCGGGTGACCGACAACGGCTCCGGCGGTTCGGTGTCCAACGTGCTAGGCGACATCGTCAACTCCTCGCCGATCTACGTGAAGGCCGCGGATGCCGGCTATGACTACCTGAACGGAGACGGCGGCAACAGCTATTTCAGCTTCCTCGCCAACAACCGCACCAATCGCCGCGCGATGATTTATGTGGGCGCCAACGACGGCATGCTGCACGGCTTCGATGCGCTGACCGGGGTGGAAAAGTTTGCCTACCTGCCCAACCAGGCGATCGTCGGCACCAATTCGGTCAAGGCGCTGGCCTCTCCCGACTACGTCCACCGCTTCCTGGTCGATGCCACGCCGAGCGCCGGCGACGTATTCATCCGGCGCGGCACGGACAGCACCGCCAGCTGGCGCACGGTGCTGGTCGGCGGCATGGGCGCCGGCGGCAAGGGTATGTTCGCGCTCGACGTGACCGACCCGTCCGCCTTCGACGAGAAGAAGGTCATGTGGGAAATTGCCGCCGATAGCGACAATGACCTGGGCTACACCCTCGGCACGCCGGCGATCGGCCGCGTCAACAATGGCAAATGGGTGGCGATCTTCGGCAACGGCTACGAGAGCAACACCGGCAAGGCGGTGCTGTATATCGTCGATCTGGCCAACCCGTTTGCCAGCAATGGCATCCAGAAGATCTATGCCGATGCGAAGGAAACCGCTGCGAGCGGCAACAACAACGGGCTGGGCAGCCCCGAGGTGGTCTACGACGACAACCTGACCATCCAGGCAGTCTATGCCGGCGACCTGAAAGGCCGGATGTGGAAGTTCGATCTCGCCGGCGACAACCCGGCGGCCTGGAGCGCCCGCATGGGCACCACGCAGGGCGCGCCGCTGTTCACCGCGCAAAGCGCCGCGGGCGTGGTTCAGCCGATCACCGCCGCGCCGACTGCGCTGGTCAATCCCAAGGATCCGAAGAAAGGCTTCCTGCTGACCTTTGGCACCGGCCGCTTCTACGACGCCGCTGACACCGCGGCCACGGGCTATAACTCGGTCTACGGCGTGTGGGACAACAATGCCGCAGCGGCAACGCGCAGCGACCTGCGCGCGCAGGCGCTGACGCCTGGTTCGACGATCGTGGATGGGGTGTCGCGTCCCGTTCTGACGCTCAGTAGCAATGCGGTCGACTACACCACCCGGCGCGGCTGGTACATCGACCTGCTGACGCAGGGCGAACGCGTGGTGGTCAAGCCGAAGACCGACGCGGAACGGCTGGTGATCACCACGCTGACGCCATCGACCGACGAGTGCGTCGGCGGCATCAGTTCCAACCTGCTCGACTTTGCCGCGCTGACCGGCGCCGCGCTGCCGTATGCGGTGCTCGACGTCAATGGCGACGGCAAGGTCGATGGAGACGACAACATAAAGGTCAACGACAAAGTGCTGGTGGTATCGGGCATCGCCCAGCAGGGCAACTTCGGCTCGACCATCTTTACCGGGGGCGGCGGCAGCAGCGACCACCTCAAGGTTGCCAGCGCCACCACGGGCGATGTCATCAGCGTGGTGGAGAAGGGCAATATCGCCCGCAACCGGCTGTCGTGGAGGCAGATCGCACAATGAACAGGTTAACTGGCCGCCGCTGCATGCCAGGCACGGGCGGCATGACGCTGATCGAGCTGATGGTCGCGGTATCGATCCTCGGCATCATCGCCGCGATCGCCATCCCCAACTACACCGAATACGTCAGGCGCGGCTATCGCACCGATGCGCGCGGCATGATGACCGAGGCGGCGCAGCAGCTGGAGCGCTTTCGTTCGGTCAATGGGCGCTATGACCAGGACACCGCCGGAGCGGCGTTTGCCTTGCCGGCGGCGTTCCGCACCTCGCCGCGCGACAGCAACCGGGTCCGGTACAACATCTCGCTGGTGGCCAATTCGCTGGCAGCGAACGGCTATGTACTGCAGGCGGTCCCGGTCGATGCGGCGGACGCGTGCGGCACCTACCTGCTGGACCAGGCCGGCACTCGGCTGAACGCGGTCGGGGCTACTCCCGCCGCGTACCGGCAGGACTGCTGGGAGCGTTGAGAGACGAGTGGAAAGTCGGGGAAGGGAAGGGCGCTCAGCGCTTGCTGTTGCCCGCGGTCACTTCGGCGAGTACATCGGAGAATTCGGAAACATCCTCGAAACTCCGGTACACCGACGCAAACCGGATATACGCGATCTTGTCGAGCTTGCGCAACTCGATCATCACCAGCTCGCCGACCTGGCTGCTGGCGATTTCCTTTTCGCCCAGCGACAGCAGTCTTTCCTCGATGCGGGTGATGGCTTCATCGATGGCCTCGGCCGAAACCGGACGCTTGCGCAGCGCCAGGCGCATCGAATCCTTCAGCTTGGCGCGCGTGTAGTCGACGCGCGAACCGTTTTTCTTGACGATGGCGGGGAAGAACAACTCGATCCGCTCATAGGTGGTGAAGCGGCGGTCGCAGGACTCGCAGCGGCGGCGCCGGCGCACGGCATCGCCGTCTTCGGACATGCGCGTGTCGAGAACCTGGGTATTGGAATGACCGCAAAAGGGGCATTTCATGCCGGACCACCTTCAGTTAACACCCCGTCGCCATTTCCGTTGGGTCTTCTGCGGTGGCGGGGCGGGTTGGCGAGGCCCGCAAGCCGGAGCCCCGTGAAGGGCGTGGCTTGCGGGGCTGCCGGCCGCTCACGCGCAAGGGCGCGAGCGGCCTCGATGCATCAGCCGTAGACCGGGAAACGCTTGGTCAGGGCAGCCACCTGCTCGCGCACGCTGGCGATGTTGGCGGCGTCGTGCGGGTTCTCCAGCACGTCGGCGATCAGGTTGCCGACGATGCGGGCTTCTTCTTCCTTGAAGCCGCGCGTGGTCATGGCCGGCGAGCCCAGGCGCACGCCCGAGGTGACGAACGGCTTTTCCGGATCGTTCGGGATGGCGTTCTTGTTGACGGTGATGTGCGCCTCGCCCAGGATGCGCTCGGCGTCCTTGCCGGTGATGTTCTTGGCGCGCAGGTCGACCAGCATCACGTGGCTTTCGGTGCGGCCCGAAACGATGCGCAGGCCGCGCGCGATCAGGGTCTCGGCCAGCACGGCGGCGTTCTTCACCACTTGCTGCTGGTATTCCTTGAACTCGGGCGTCAGCGCTTCCTTGAACGCGACGGCCTTGCCGGCGATCACGTGCATCAGCGGGCCACCCTGGATGCCGGGGAAGATTGCCGAGTTGATGGCCTTCTCATGCTCGGCCTTCATCAGGATCACGCCGCCGCGCGGGCCGCGCAGGCTCTTGTGCGTGGTCGTGGTGACGAAGTCGGCGTGCGGCACCGGGTTCGGGTAGACGCCCGCGGCGATCAGGCCGGCGTAGTGGGCCATGTCGACCATGAAGTAGGCACCGATCGACTTGGCGACCTTGCCGATGCGCTCGAAGTCGATGCGCAGCGCGAAGGCCGAGGCACCGGCGATGATCAGCTTGGGCTTCTTCTCTTGCGCCAGCTTTTCCAGCGCGTCGTAGTCGATGTCTTCCTGGGCGTTCAGGCCGTAGCTGACCACGTTGAACCACTTGCCGCTCATGTTCAGCGCCATGCCGTGGGTCAGGTGGCCGCCTTCGGCCAGGCTCATGCCCATGATGGTGTCGCCCGGCTTGAGCATGGCGAAGTACACGCCCTGGTTGGCCTGCGAACCCGAGTTGGGCTGCACGTTGGCGGCTTCGGCGCCAAAGAGTTGCTTGACGCGGTCGATGGCGAGCTGCTCGACCATGTCGACAAACTCGCAGCCACCGTAGTAGCGCTTGCCGGGATAGCCCTCGGCGTACTTGTTGGTCAGCTGCGAACCCTGCGCGGCCATCACGGCCGGCGAGGTGTAGTTTTCGGAGGCGATCAGCTCGATGTGGTCTTCCTGGCGCTGGTTTTCCTTCTGGATAGCGGCAAAGACTTCAGGGTCGATCTGGTCGATCGTGAAACGGCTGCGTTCGAACATGGCGAAACTCGTCTGAAAAAAGGGGAATCCGATTCAAGCATCGGGAGCATCGGGTTAGGGCGCGCGGGGAAGGCTAGCGGCGACCGGCGCTGGCGGCACTTTAACCGTCGGCGCAGGGCGCACCCTGCTTCCCATTCGCTGCCCAGGCGAGCGGCAGGCGTTAGAAACAACACGCCAGAGAACTTGCGCTTCCTCGTGGTAGTGCCCACTGACTTCGCCAGTCGCGCAAGATGGAATGGTTGGGCGCAGTGTAGCGCGTAGAGTGCGCCCGCCGCAAGCCGTCAACCCGCCAGCCAAGGCTGGTCAAGGGCTGGCCAGCAACTTGCTGTTGCAAACTCGTACTGCGGGTTTACACGAAACCGCGATCTCTCTCCGTTACAATCGCGGCCATGACAAATTTTGTCTGGACCCTGCGGGTGTACTGGGAAGACACCGACGCGGGCGGCGTAGTGTTCTACGCCAACTACCTCAAGTTCTTCGAACGGGCCCGCACCGAGTGGCTGCGTTCGCTCGGTATCGAGCAGCAGGCGCTGGCCGACGAGGCCGGCGTGGTCTTTATCGTCCGTAGTACGGCGGTGGACTACAATGCGCCCGCCCGCCTCGATGACCAGCTCGAGATCCGTACGCGCATCGACCGGGTCGGCCCGGCTTCGGTCCAGTTCACGCAGGAAGCCTGGCGTGGCGAGCTGATGCTGGCGACCGGCGTCATCCGCGTTGGATGCGTCGATCGAAGCACTTTTCGCCCCGCCCCGATTCCCGCCCCCGTCCTAGCTACCATCAAGTCCGCCCGATGAATCCCGTGACCGTCACGCAAGACCTGTCGATCGTATCGCTGGTGCTCCACGCCAGCCTGCTGGCACAGGCCGTCATGGCGCTGTTGCTCGTCATGTCGCTGTTTTCGTGGACCTATATCTTCCGCAAGCACCTGGCGCTGCGCTCGGCGCGCACCCAGACCGAGGGGTTCGAGCGCGACTTCTGGGCCGGCGGCGACCTGCAGGCGCTCTATAACAGTGCCGTCAACAACCGCCACAACACCGGCGCGCTCGAGCGGATCTTTGAATCCGGCATGGGCGAGTTCCTGAAGGCGCGCGAGCGCGGCAACGATTCGGGCGCGCTGCTCGACGCGGCCCGCCGCGCCATGCGAGCGGCGTACCAGCGCGAGATGGACGTGATGGAGTCGCACCTGCCGTTCCTGGCGTCGGTGGGCTCGGTCAGCCCGTATATCGGCCTGTTCGGCACGGTCTGGGGGATCATGAACGCGTTCCGCGGCTTGTCGAATGTGCAGCAGGCGACTCTGGCGTCAGTGGCGCCCGGCATCGCCGAAGCACTGGTAGCCACGGCGATCGGCCTGTTCGCGGCGATCCCGGCGGTGATCGCCTATAACCGCTATGCCACCGAAATCGACCGCCTCGCGATCCGTTTCGAAAGCTTCATGGAAGAGTTCCTGAACATCCTGCAACGGCAGACGCGCTAACCGAATCCAGCACGGGCGGCACGGGCAACCGGCCCGGCCCCCGTCGTTTCCAGGAGTCCTGCAATGGCAGCCATTCAGCGCCGCGGCGGTTCGCGCCGCCGGGCAAGCGCCGACATCAACGTCGTGCCCTATATCGACGTCATGCTCGTGCTGCTGGTCATCTTCATGGTGGCAGCGCCGATCGTGAGCCCCGCCACCGTGGACCTGCCCACCGTGGCCAACGCCACGCCCCAGCAGAAGGCGCCGCCGATCGTGGTCACCGTGCACGAGAACGGCGATCTGACCGCGCGTGGCAAGGACAATGCCGGCAATGCCTTCGAGCGCAAGCTCGACAAGCAGGGCCTGCTCGATTTCGTGCACCAGCGCCAGAACGAGAACCCGGACCAGCCGGTGGTGATCGCCGCCGACCGTTCGGTGAAGTATGAAGCCGTGCTCGATGTCATGTCAGTCCTGAAGGCCGACGGCATCAAGCGCGTGGGCCTGATGGTCAAGTCCAAGACTTCCTGACGCGTTGAACCCGTACTGAAGCCGCATTGATGCGCCCGACTGACAGCCACCGCGATTGCCGTTGCGCCCGATGAATACCGTCGCCGCCTATCCCTACCAGCCGGTGAGAGAGCGGGGAACCATGCGTTCCTTCGTGCTCGCGCTTGCCATGCACCTGCTGCTGGGCATCGTGCTGTATTACGGCGTGCACTGGCAGAGCAGCACGCCGGTCGGCGCCGAGGCCGAGCTGTGGGAAGAGGTTCCCGCCGCCACCGCGCCGCCGCCGCCCGAGCCCGAGCCCGAGCCGGTGGTGCAGCCGCGGCCGGTGCCCGCACCGCCGGCCCCGCAGGTGAAGAGCAAGGTCGAGGAAGACGCCGACATCGCGCTCGAGAAGAAGAAGCGCCAGGCCGAGACCGCCGCGCGCGAGGAAGCGGAGCGCAAGGAAACGGCCCGCAAGGAAGCCGAGCGCAAGGAGGCGGCGCGCAAGGAAGAGGCACGGAAGGAAGAAGCTCGCAAGGAAGAAGCCCGCAAGGACGCGGTGCGCAAGGAAGCCGAGCGCAAGGAAGCGCAGCGCAAGGACGACGCGAAGAAGAAGGTCGCGCAGCAGGAACAGGAACGCAAGGAACAGGCTGAGCGCGAGCGCAAGGAAGCCGCCGATGCGAAGGCCAAGGCCGCGCAGGCCGACGCCAAGGCGAAGGCCCAGGCAGAGGCAAAGGCCAAGGCACAGGCCGATGCCAAGGCCAAGGCGCAGTCGGAGGCGGCTGCCAATGCACAGCGCAAGAGCGAGCTGGCGCGCCTGCAGGCGATGGCCGGCGGCGGCGCCGGCGGCGGCGGCGTGGGCAGCACGACCGGGGCGGGTGCCGGTGGTGGCGGCAAGGCGTCGCCGGGCTATGCCGACCGCGTGCGCCGCCGCGTGAAGCCGAACATCGTCTTCACGGAAGACGTGCCGGGCAACCCGAGTGCGGTGGTATCGGTGCGACTGGCGCCGGATGGCTCGCTGATGTCGGCGCGCCTGTCCAAGTCCAGCGGCGATTCGTCGTGGGACAACGCCGTGCTGCGCGCGGTCGAGCGTTCCGACCCACTGCCGCGCGACGAAGATGGCAAGGCGCCGGCCAGCTTTACCATTACCTTCCGGCCAAAGGACTGAGTGACCTGGGCGCCATGAATTGCAACATAATGCAACCTTCATCGCCGGCTTTCAGTCCCATCGCTACGATGGCAGGTTGCCTGACGCAGCCGGCAGTGTGCAGACCGCACGCACAACGGGGATGCGCCATGCGCGGTCCTGCCCGTGTTGCCGTCTGCCTGGATTTCCTGCCGTGCCCGACGAATCTTGAAATCGACTGAGGAGCAGCATGCGAAAGCTTTGGGCCCCCAACTGGCTGTCCGCGAGGCGGCACCATGCAAACCAACGAGCCGCCCACAGGGCGGGACGCCGCGCGCTGATGGCGTGGCTGGCTGCGGCACTGACCGTGGCCGCCGGCGCCGCGCACGCGCAGCTCAACGTTGAAATCTCCGGGGTCGGCTCCAGCCAGATCCCGGTCGCTACCGCCAACTTCCAGGGCGAGGCCCAGGCCCCGCAGAACCTGACCGCGATCATTCGCGCCGACCTGGCGCGCAGCGGCCGCCTGCGCAATGTCGACCCGGGCGGCGCCACGGTGGCGGAATCCGCCAATGTCGACCTGGGCAGCTGGAAGTCGCGCGGTGCCGACGCCTTTGTCGCCGGCAGCGTGACGCCGGCCGCCGGTGGCCAGTACGAGGTGCGTTTCCGCCTGTACGACACGGTCAAGGGCCAGAGCCTGGGCGGGCTGGCCTTTACGGTCAACCAGAGCCAGCTGCGCGTGACCGCGCACAAGATTGCCGACTACATCTATGAAAAGCTGCTGGGCGAGCGCGGCGTGTTTGCAACGCGCCTGTCGTACGTGTCGAAGGTGGGCGGCCGCTACCAGCTGCTGATCTCGGATTCGGACGGCCAGAATTCGCAGGTTGCGCTGAGCAGCAACGAGCCGATCATCTCGCCGTCGTGGTCGCCGGACGGCCGCCGCGTGGCCTATGTTTCGTTCGAAGCCAAGAAGCCGGTGGTGTACGTGCATGACCTCGCCAGCGGCAAGCGCACGCTGGTGTCGAACCAGAAGGGCAACAACAGCGCGCCGTCGTGGTCGCCTGACGGCCAGCGCCTGGCACTGGCGCTGTCGCGCGACGGCAATACCCAGATCTACCAGGTGAACGCCGACGGTTCGGGCATCCGCCGCCTGTCGCGCAGCAGCGCCATCGACACCGAGCCGCAGTACTCGCCCGATGGCCGCAGCATCTACTTCACCAGCGACCGCGGCGGTGCGCCGCAGGTGTACCGCATGCCCGCCGGCGGCGAAGAAGCCGGCGCGGCGCAGCGTGTCACCTTCAAGGGCAGCTACAACGTGAGCCCGCGGATCTCGCCGGACGGCAAGTACCTGGCGTACATCTCGCGCGCGGGCGGCTTCAAGCTGCAACTGCAGGACCTGAGCAACGGCGACGTGACGTCGCTGACGGATACGGCCAACGACGAGGCTCCGAGCTTCGCCGCCAACGGCAAGTACATTCTCTATGCCACCCGCGTGGGCGGCCGCGCGGTGCTGGCGGCGGTGTCCACTGACGGGCGTACCCGGCAGGTTCTGTCCCTCCAGTCCGGCGATGTTCGCGAGCCGTCCTGGGGTCCTTTCATGCAATAACAGGAGTCATTCAACATGCCCCAACTGATGAGCAAAACCCTTGCCGTCGCCGCTCTGCTGGCCCTGGGTGCCTGCAGCTCCGGCGTCAAGCTGGACGACACTGCCAACGCCGGCGCCGGCAAGGCCGGCACCGGTGCGGACCCGCGCGCCGTGACCCCGGTGACCGCCGCCGATCCGCTGAACGACCCGAACAGCCCGCTGGCCAAGCGCAGCGTGTACTTTGACTTCGACAGCTACTCCGTCAAGTCCGACTACCAGGGCATGCTGACCGAGCACGCCAAGTACCTCGGCACCAACAAGGGCCGCAAGATCCTGATCCAGGGCAACACCGACGAGCGTGGCACCAGCGAGTACAACCTGGCGCTGGGCCAGAAGCGCGCCGAAGCCGTGCGCCGTTCGCTGGCCACGATGGGCGTGGCCGACGGCCAGATGGAAGCCGTGAGCCTGGGCAAGGAAAAGCCGAAGGCCGCCGGCCACGATGAAGCCTCGTGGGCGGAAAACCGCCGCGCGGACATCAACTACTGATCTGCGGACTGACCCTCCATGAAAGCACGCGTTTCCACCCTGTTGTGGCTTGCCGCCGTCGCCGGCGGCGGCATGCTCCCGCTCGCGCAGGTGCATGCCGGTGTGTTCGACGATGACGAGGCCCGCAAGGCGGTCATCGGCCTGCGCGACCAGTTCAATGGTTTCCAGGCGACCGCCACCCAGCGCATCGAGCAGAACAGCCGCACCATACTCGACATGCAGAACCAGCTCGAGGGCATGCGCCAGGAAGTGGCGCGGCTGCGCGGCCAGAACGAAGTGCTGCAGAACACGGTGGACACGCTGCAGAAGCAGCAGAAGGACTACTACGCCGACCTCGATGCGCGCCTGAAGAAATTCGAGCCGCAGCAGGTCACGGTCGATGGCCGCGAAGGCCTGTCGCAGCCGGGCGAGAAGCCCGAATACGACGCCGCGCTCAAGCAGTTCCAGGCGGGCGACTTCAAGAGTGCCGGGACTTCGTTCTCGTCGTTCGTCAAGAAGTACCCGCAGAGCCCGTACGTGCCGCTGGCGCAATACTGGCTCGGCAACTCGCTGTATGCGCAGCGCGACTACAAGGGGTCCACCTCGGTGCTGCAGACCATGGTCAACGCCAACCCGACGCACCCCAAGGTGCCGGACGCGATGATCGCCATTGCCAACAACCAGCTCGAGTCCGGCCAGAAGGCGGCCGCGCGCAAGACGCTGGAGCAGGTGGTGGCCAAGTATCCTGGCACCGAAGGCGCGCAGGCGGCGAGCAACCGCCTCAAGACGCTGAAGTAAGCGTTGGCGGCGGCGCGCCGCCCGCTGCTGCAAGGCCCGCCAAGGTTCGCTTTGGCGGGCCTTTTTCGTTTGTCGCGCTAGAATATGTGATTCGCCTGAACGTTCTTGCGCGCCGCCCCCGGTGCGCCCCCCGCACCATGACCAAACGCGCCATCGTCCTGCTTTCCGGCGGACTCGACTCCGCCACCGTACTTGCCATGGCCCGCGCCCAGGGTTTCGAGACCTATGCGCTGTCGATGCGCTATGGCCAGCGCCATTCCTCCGAGCTGGAGGCTGCCAGGCGCGTGGCCGCGGCGCTGGGCGCCACCCGCCACGAGATCGTCGACCTCGACCTGCGCCGCTTCGGCGGCTCGGCGCTGACCGATGACGCGCTGGAAGTGCCGACCGACGGCGCCACCGGCGGCATTCCCGTCACCTATGTGCCGGCGCGCAACACCATCATGCTGTCGCTGGCGCTCGGCTGGGCCGAGGCCGTGGGCGGGCGCGACCTGTTCTTCGGCGCCAATGCCGTGGACTACTCGGGCTACCCCGATTGCCGCCCGGAGTACGTCGCCGCCTATGAAACGCTGGCCAACCTCGCCACCAAGGCGGGCGTCGAGGGCGACCGCTTCAGCGTGCATGCGCCCATCATCGACATGACCAAGGCCGAGATCATCCGTGCCGGCATGGCCCTGGGCGTTGACTACAGCCTGACGGTGTCGTGCTACCAGGCCGACGACGACGGCCGCGCCTGCGGCGTGTGCGACTCCTGCCGCATCCGCCGCGCCGGCTTCGAGGCCGCCGGCGTGCCCGACCCGACCCGCTACCAGGGCGCCGCCTGAATATTCCGAACCGACCGCCGCCAGAAGCCGTCCCCTCCCAACGACATGCCTGATATCGACCTTGCCGCGCTCTCGCGCACCGTGCTGCTGAGCACGTTCGTCCTGACCTTCCTGTTCGGCGCGGTGCTGCAGCGCACGCACTTCTGCACGATGGGCGCCGTGTCCGACGTGGTCAACATGGGCGACTGGAGCCGCGCGCGCATGTGGGGCCTGGCGATCGGCGTGGCCATGATCGGCACCGGCGTGCTGGCGTGGGCCGGCGCCGTCGATCCGACCAAGACCATCTATACCGCCAGCAAGCTGGGCTGGCTGTCGGCGCTGGCGGGCGGGCTGATGTTCGGCTTCGGCATGGTGCTGGCGTCGGGATGCGGCAGCAAGACGCTGGTGCGCATCGGCGCGGGCAACCTGAAGTCGCTGGTGGTGTTCGTGTTCCTGGGGCTGTCGGCCTACATGACGCTGCGTGGCCTGTTCGGCGTGGTGCGCGTCAATACCGTCGACGCGGTGACGGTCACGCTGCCGACCACGCAGGACCTGCCGTCGGTGCTGGCGCAGGGCACGGGCATGGCGCGCGGCGCGCTGCAGCTTGGCCTCGGGCTGCTGCTGGGGGGCGCGCTGGTGGTGTGGGCGCTGGCGGGCCGCGGCTTCCGCTCGTTCGACAACCTGCTCGGCGGCATCGGCGTCGGTCTGATCATCGTGGCGATGTGGTACGTGTCGGGCCACCTGGGCTACGTCGCCGAGGATCCGAATACGCTCGAAGAGCTGTTCGTCTCGACCAACAGCGGCCGCATGGAAAGCCTGAGTTTCGTCGCGCCGTACGCCTATACGCTCGACTGGCTGATGATGTTCAGCGACAAGAGCAAGGTGCTGACCGTCGGCATCGTCAGCGTGTTCGGCGTGATCGCCGGCGCGGCGGTCTATGCGCTGGCGACGCGCACGTTCCGCTGGGAAGGTTTCGGCAATGCCGAGGACGTGGCCAACCACATGGTCGGCGGCATCCTGATGGGCGCGGGCGGCGTGACCGCGCTGGGCTGCACGGTGGGGCAGGGGCTGTCCGGCGTGTCGACGCTGGCGATCGGCTCCTTTATCGCGCTGGCCGGCATCCTGGCGGGTGCGGTGCTGGCGTTCCGCTACCAGATGTGGCGGCTGGAACGCATGATGTGAACACCGCACGCGCGGCGCTCTCTTGACAGTTCGAGAACTGTGTCACTATAATCGCGGTTCTGTTTTTTCGGGTCGTTAGCTCAGTCGGTAGAGCAGCGGACTTTTAATCCGTTGGTCGCGTGTTCGAGTCACGCACGACCCACCAGCATTCGAAGTACACAAAGGCCTGCGCATTGCGCAGGCCTTTGTCGTTTACGGCGCTGGCATTCCCCTCGGTGGTGGTAACGCGGCCTCAGCGCGAAGACTCACGCACGCATGCAAGGTGCGCCAAGGGGCCGCAATCCGGCCGGCAAGGCGGCGTATTAACCAGATCGAGTTAGAGACTTGTTGTCTTACACACAGGACAATGAAATGCCGCCCTGCCATGGGGGGCGGCGGGGGAGACACAGAATGCACTAAGCCGGGAAAGCACCCGGCAGGATTCCATATGCGGCGAGCGGGTAAATCGTTACCGGCCAGTGGGCACGTGCTGCGCATCATCTGGCCGTTCGTTCCGGTGGTGGTCGCGCTGGCGTTGATCAGCATCGCCAGCCTGGACCTGTTGTCGGCCGCGCGCGCATTCGTCGCGGGCGAGAGCCAGTGGTCCAGGAGCCAGAAGAACGCGGTGCTGCACCTGCTGCGCTACGGCGAGGACCGCAACCCCGAAGACTTCGCTTCCTATCGCGCCGCCATTGCCATCCCGCTGGGCGACCAGCGCGCCCGGCTGGAACTCGACCGGGACGAGCCGGACCTGGAGCGGGTGCGCGAAGGGCTGCTGGCCGGCGGCAACCACCCGGAAGACATCCCGCGGATGGTCCGGCTATACCGCAATTTCCGTCATATCCACGAGGTTGATGCCGCGATCCGCGTTTGGGCTGCCGGCGATGCAGAAATCGCCGCGCTGCACGAGCAGGCGCTGGCACTGCGACGGCTGGTCGACCGACCCGGCTGCGACGATGATTGCGTGGCGCCCGTGCTGCGCCGGATCGCGCAGATCGATGCCCGGCTGACCCCGCTGGAACGCGAGTTTTCGGGACACCTCGGACAGGCCTCGCGCCGGGTGACGCGGTTGCTGACCACCGGCAGCGCGGTGGTGGCGACGCTGCTGCTGATGTCGGCGATCCTGCTGTCGCACGGTCCGCTGCGGCGCGAGCGCCGGCTGCGCGAGGCGCTGTCCCAGCGCGAGGAGCAGTTGCAGCTGGCGGTGGAGGGCAGCAACGATGGCCTGTGGGACTGGCATCTTGGCAGCGGCGAACTGTATTTTTCCGCGCGATGCGCGCAGATGCTGGGCTATGGCACAAGCGAGCTGCCGCATGCGCGCGAGACCGTGCTCGGCCTGCTGCATCCGTCGGACCTCGAAGCCTTCGAGGCCAAGTTGGCGCGGCACCTGCGCGGCGGCGAGCCCTACGACGCCGAGTTCAGGCTGCGCAAGCGCGACGGCGATTACCTGTGGGTGCGCGCGCGCGGCCGGCTGGTACGTGCTGCCGCGCGGCAGCACTCGCGCATGGCGGGCTCGCTGACGGATATCTCGGACAACAAGCGCTACGAGGCGCAGCTGTTTGCCGAGAAGGAGCGTGCCCAGGTCACGCTGCAGGCGATCGGCGATGCGGTGGTGACTACCGATGTCTGGGGCCGCGTGCAGTCGCTCAATCCCGCTGCCGAGGCGCTGACTGGCTGGCGCGAAGCCGATGCCCTCGGGCAGCCGCTGGGCAAGGTGTGCGTGCTGCGCGACGAAGACAGCCTGGCGCCGCTGCCCGATATTGTCACGCTCGCGCTCAGGCGGCGCTGGCGCAGCCAGTCGGCACAGCTGGTGCAGCGCGCCGGGTCGGGACAGCCCGGCCAGGCGCTGGCGGTCAAGCCCTCGGTGGCGCTGATCCGCGACCGCGTGGCGCAGGCGATCGGCGTGGTGGTGGTGCTGCACGATATCAGCCAGGAACGCGCGCATGCCGCGCGGCTGGCGTACGAGGCCAGCCACGACGGCCTCACCGGCCTGGTCAACCGCGCCGAGTTCGAGCGCCGCGTCGGCGCCGCGATCACACGGGCGCATGCGCAGGGTGTCCGCCATACGCTGATGTACCTGGACCTCGACCAGTTCAAGGTGGTCAACGATACTTGCGGCCATGCCGCCGGCGACGAGCTGATCCGTCAGATGGCCGAGGTCATGCGCAGCCAGCTGCGCCGCAGCGATACGCTGGCGCGCCTGGGCGGCGACGAGTTCGGCGTGCTGCTCGAGCATTGCTCCACCGGCGACGGCGAGCGCGTGGCCGAGGCGCTGCGCCACGCCATTGCGTGCTTCCGCTTCGCGCACCGGCAGCGCACCTTCACGCTGGGCGTGAGCATTGGCCTGATTTCGCTGGACGCCCAGACCGGCAGCGTCGCCGAAGCGCTCAGCGCGGCCGACGCTGCCTGCTATGTGGCCAAGGAGGGCGGGCGCAACCGCGTGCAGGTCTACCATCCCAAGGACGGCGTCGTGCAGGCCCGGCACGGCGAGATGGAATGGGTCAGCCGCGTGCACGCCGCGCTGGCGGCCGGGCGCTTCTGCCTGTTCGCGCAGGAGATCGTGCCGGCGCAGCCGGACGCCGCGGCGCGGCGAGGCGGCCGCCATATCGAACTGTTGCTGCGCATGCTCGACGAGCGCGGCCGGCTGGTGCCGCCGATGGCGTTCGTCCCGGCGTGCGAGCGCTACAACCTGATGCCGATGATTGACCGCTGGGTGGTCGAGACCGCCTTCCACGCGCTGGCGGGCCGCCAGGGGGAGATCGCCACCTGTGCCATCAACCTGTCGGGCTCGTCGCTGGCGGACATTCACTTCCCTGAGTTCGTGCGCGAGCAGGCCCAGCGCGCCGGCATCGCGCTGGACGGCATCTGCTTCGAAATCACGGAAACGGCGGCGATCGCCAACCTTGCCCAGGCGGGATCATTCATCCAGCAGCTGCAGCAGCTTGGCTGCAGTTTCGCGCTGGACGACTTCGGCGCCGGCATGTCGTCGTTCACGTACCTGAAGCACTTGCCGGCGGCGTATCTGAAAATCGACGGCAGCTTCGTGCGCGACATGCTGGCCGACCCGGTGAACCTGGTGATGGTGGAGGTGATCCAGCGCATCGGCCATGCCATGGGCAAGAAGACCATCGCCGAATTCGTCGAGAACGAGGCCATGCTGGAGCGGCTGCGCGAACTGGGTATCGACCTGGTGCAGGGCTTTCATATCGGCCCGCCGCAGCCGTTCGCCCCGTGCGGGCTGGCCGCGATGGTGCCGTCCGCGGCGGCGCGGACGGGCTAGGGCGCAAACGCGAGACTCAGGGAACGAGCGGGTCGCGGAAGCCGGTGTCGGTGGGGGGCGCGCCTGGCGTGGCGGCCGCGGTGGTGTCCGGCACCGTGGCAGGTGCCGTGGCAGGAGGGATCGCCTGCCGTTTGGCGTCACGCCAGGTGTTGTAGGCCCAGTACGCCGCGCCGGCGGCCAGGCCGACCTTGGACAGCTTCCAGGTCCAGCGCAGCACCGGCGTGCGCCGCAGCAGCGGCAGCGCCAGCGTGACGGCGGTGCTCAGCAGCGGGTAGTCCTTGGTAACGCCCGCTACCTTCATCAGCGAGCCGGGCCGCGCAATGCGCGGCAGCCAGCTGGCAATATTGCCCAGCCGGCGCGCGCCGCCGCGTACCTGGTGCAGCGCCTGCAGGCAGTCGTGGCGTTCCAGCGCCGCGCGCGTGAGCAGCAGCTCCTTGCGCACGTCGAGCGGCAACCGGACTTCCTGCGTGAAGCGGACGGGCCGCGTCTGCTCGCGGCGGTTGCGCTCGTTCGCGCCTTCTTCGGGTTCCAGGGTGGTCATCGGCGCAGGATCTCCCGGTCTTTGTCGATTTCGGCGAGCGTGGCCTCGAACATCGGCGGGGCGTTGCGCACCAGGTTGCGGGCGTACGCCAGGCAGGCGACGCACAGCAGCAGGTAGACGACCACCAGCACGCCCAGCGCCTGCCAGCCGTAGCTGTTCCAGAACAGGATAGCGACGAGCGCGGTGAAGGTGACCAGCGCGATGCCGAAGAACACCAGCCCGAAGCAGGCCAGCAGCGCGACCTTCATCAGGCGCGTGCGCTCCTCGGCGAATTCGACGCTGGCAAGCTCCAGGCGGGTCTGGACCATGGCAACCACCGAGTGGAAGAGATTGCGCACGGATTCCAGCAATTTGGGAGAGGGGGTGGGTTCGCTCATGGATTCGCTCGGCGGCTCCGGCGTGAAAGCGGCACGCCGGCGCAAGCCGTGCGTGCCTTTCTGCGGACGGGGCCGGGCGCCGCAGTGCGGGCCCCCGGGCCTCTGGCAACCCGCGCCTCGCCCGGGTTGCCGCTATGGTGCGGCGCCTGGCGCCGCACCGGGACTTCAGCCGCTTACTTGCGGTTCAGCAGCAGACCGACCAGCAGGCCCACGCCGGCCGCCACGCCCACGGCGCGCCAGGGGTGGTCATGCACGTAGTCGTCGGTGGCGCGAGCGGCTGCCTTGCTCTTGGTCACGACGGCATCTTGCAGGTCCTGGGCCTTTTCTTTGGCTTGCTTGAGCAGACCCATGCCGCGTTCGCGCAGTTCGGCGGCTTTTTCGCCGGTGGTCGAAGCTGCTTGCTTCAGCAGCTCTTCGGCGTCGGACAGTACGGTCTTGACATCGCTCATCAGTTTCTCCTGTTTGCGGGCGGTTGGTTCGGTTTGTGCGGATTCTGACATTTTCTACGCTCCGAGGCTAACGGCAATTGTCTGTCTGATACTTAGCATATGTGGCGGGCGACGGTGGTTTCAAGGCCACGCGCGTCAACGCCGGTATCGGCGAGGCCATTGCCAGCATGCCCGAAAGCGCGCGAAAAGACTGTCAGAAAATGTCTATATGACTACGAGTGATTTTGTAGTGACTTTATATTCGTTTGGGTTGGATATCAATCGGGATACTCTGGTTCCACTTCGAAATCAGGAGATCTGAACATGGCATTGCGTCTCGGCGATATCGCCCCGGACTTCGAGCAGGACTCGAGCGAAGGCCACATCCGCTTCCACGAGTGGCTCGGCGAGGGCTGGGGCGTGCTGTTCTCGCACCCGGCTGACTACACGCCGGTGTGCACGACCGAACTGGGCCTCACGGCAAAGCTGAAGGACGAGTTTGCGCGCCGCGGCGTCAAGGCGATCGCGCTGTCGGTCGACGGCGTGGAATCGCACCAAGGCTGGATCCGCGACATCAACGAGACCCAGTCGACCACGGTCAATTTCCCGATCCTGGCCGACGGCGACCGCAAGGTGTCGCAGCTGTACGACATGATCCACCCGAACGCCAACGAGACCCTGACGGTGCGCTCGCTGTTCGTCATCGACCCGAAGAAGAAGGTGCGCCTGATCATCACCTACCCGGCCAGCACGGGGCGCAATTTCAACGAGATCCTGCGCGTCATCGACTCGCTGCAGCTGACCGACAACCATAGCGTGGCCACGCCTGGCAACTGGCAGGACGGCGACGACGTGGTAATCGTGCCCTCGCTGAAGGACGAGGCCGTGATCCGCGAAAAATTCCCGAAGGGATATACGGCCGTGCGGCCGTACCTGCGGCTGACGCCGCAACCCAACAAAGCGTAACCCTACAAATGAACGCGGCCCCGCATGGTGCGGGGCCGGCGTCCAGAACAGGTGTTTTATCGACGGGGGCAGCCTCGTCGTCTCCTTGGTAGTGTGCTTGGCCCGGCTTTGCAGCCGGGCTTTTTTCATTTCAGGAGGTCCTGTCCGTAAGGGCCTGGTTCCGGATGCCTCAGAAGAACGCCTGGAGGCCGGTCTGGGCGCGGCCCAGGATCAGCGCGTGGATGTCGTGCGTGCCTTCATAGGTGTTGACCACTTCCAGGTTCACCACGTGGCGGATCACGCCGAACTCGTCCGAGATGCCGTTGCCGCCCAGCATGTCGCGCGCCACGCGGGCGATGTCGAGCGACTTGCCGCACGAGTTGCGCTTCATGATCGAGGTGATTTCCACCGCGGCGGTGCCTTCGTCCTTCATGCGGCCCAGGCGCAGGCAGCCTTGCAGGCCCAGCGTGATCTCGGTCTGCATGTCGGCCAGCTTCTTCTGCACCAGCTGCGTCGCGGCCAGCGGACGGCCGAACTGCTTGCGGTCCAGCGTGTACTGGCGCGCGGTGTGCCAGCAGAACTCAGCGGCGCCCAGCGCGCCCCAGGCGATGCCGTAGCGGGCCGAGTTCAGGCAGGTGAACGGGCCTTTCAGGCCCTTCACGCCCGGCATGATGTTCTCTTCCGGCACGAAGACCTGATCGAGCACGATTTCGCCGGTGATCGACGTGCGCAGGCCGACCTTGCCGTGGATGGCCGGGGCGCTCAGGCCCTTCCAGCCCTTTTCCAGGATGAAGCCGCGGATGTCTTCCTTGCCGTCTTCGCCTGCCAGCTTGGCCCACACCACGAACACGTCGGCGATCGGCGAGTTGGTGATCCACATCTTGGCGCCGGTCAGCTCGTAGCCGCCGTCGACCTTCTTGGCGCGGGTAACCATCGAACCCGGATCGGAGCCGTGGTTCGGCTCGGTCAGGCCAAAGCAGCCGATCCACTCGCCGGTGGCCAGCTTGGGCAGGTACTTCTGCTTCTGTTCCTCGGTGCCGAACTCATAGATCGGCACCATCACCAGCGACGACTGCACGCTCATCATCGAGCGGTAGCCCGAATCGACGCGCTCGACTTCGCGGGCGATCAGGCCGTAGCTGACGTAGTTCAGGCCGGGGCCGCCGTACTGCTCGGGGATGGTCGGGCCGAGCAGGCCGAGTTCGCCCATCTCGCGGAAGATCTCGATGTCGGTCTTCTCGTTGCGGAAGGACTGGAGCACGCGCGGCATCAGCTTGTCCTGGCAGTACGCCGCGGAGGCGTCACGCACGGCGCGTTCGTCGGCGGTGAGTTGCTGGTCGAGCAGCAGGGGATCGGCCCAGTGGAATTCGGCGTTGGCAGCCATGCAGGTCTCCTTCGGTGGCGCGGCGGAAGCGGGGCGTCTTGCGCGGGTGCTTCCGGAGTGGTTCGGTGAATCGTCGGCGGAGGATTTTTTGGTTCCGCATTGCGGAACTGTGTTCCGTTGAATTAGTATATCGCAAAGGCTTTGCCATGCAACAGGCAAAACCCCGAGCCACCGATGCCTTGTGCGATGAGCGGACAACCGCCCAGAGAGGAGCACATCTTGAACAGTCCGTCACTTTCGAACGACGCCCCGGCACCGGACACACCGGTACGTGAGAGCGATCCCAATTTCGTCACCGCGCTGGCGCGCGGGCTGGAGCTGTTGCGCTGCTTCCGTACCGGCGAAGCGATGCTTGGCAACCAGGATTTCGTACGCCGCACGGGGTTTCCCAAGGCCACGGTCAGCCGCCTGGCCGGCACGCTGGTGCAGTTGGGTTACCTGCGCTATGACGACAGCCTGGGCAAGTACGCGCTCGATGCGGGTGTGCTGGCGCTGGGGTATGCATACCTGTCGGCATCCGACGTGGTGGCGCTGGCACGGCCGCATATGCTGGCGTTCGCGCAGTCGTACGGCGTGTCGGTGTCGCTGGGCAAGCGTGAGCGGATGGAGGTGATTTATCTCGAGTCGATCCGTAACGACGCTGGCGTGATGCTGGGGCTGGGGGTGGGATCGCGGCTGTCGCTGGTGTCCAGTTCGATGGGACGGGCGTATCTGGCGGCTCTGCCGCCGGCGCGGCGGGATCGGGTACTGGCTGAATTCAGCCAGGCGTTTCCGGAGCAGTGGAAGCAGCAGGAAGGGCCGACGCGGGTGGCGTTGGCGGATGCGCAGCAGCGGGGGTATGCATCCTCATTCCGGGATTGGCATCCCGCTATCCATGCTTGCGCGGTGGCGTTCCGGCCCGTTGGGGAGAAGGATCTGCATCTGCTGAGCTGCAGCGCTTCATATGGGGCGGTGGAGGAAGAGGTTTTCCATCAAACGCTGGCGCCGGCGCTGGTGGCGCTGGCAGGCAGGTTGTCGGATGGGGTCTAGCTGGCTTGCGCCTGGTGCTTCTGCGTTGCGGCCAGGCATCCGACAGATGCCCGGCCGCAGCCGCCGCAGTCGGAGTGCGGCAGCAAGGATCAAAGATCCGTCCTCAGCTTCCAGAGCTCAGGGAACAACACCACATCCAGCATCCTGCGCAAATAGCTGACGCCCTCGGTGCCGCCCGTGCCACGCTTGAACCCGATCACGCGTTCAACCGTCGTCACATGCCGGAACCGCCATTGCCGGAAGGCATCCTCCAGGTCGACGAACTTTTCCCCCAGCTCATACAGTTCCCAGTGAGCGGAAGGATCGCGATAAACCTGCAGCCATGCCGCTTCAACCGAAGCGTTGTAGGCAGTAGGCTGCGTCCAGTCGCGCTCGACGCATTCCGCATCGATAGCAAACCCACGCCGCGCCATCAGCCGGATCGCTTCGTCATACAGCGACGGCGTCTTTAACGACGTCTCCACCAGCGCCAGATGCTCAGCCCGATGCGCATGCGGCTTCAGCATCGCCGCATTCTTGTTGCCGAGAATGAATTCGATCTCACGATACTGGTACGACTGGAAGCCAGACGACATCCCCAGGTAAGGCCGCATCGCCGAATACTCCGGCGGCGTCATCGTCGCCAGTACATTCCAGGCCTGCACCAGCTGGTCCATGATGCGCGACACGCGCGTCAGCATCTTGAACGCCGGCGGCAAACTGTCGGTCTTGACCGATTCGCGCGCGGCCCGCAACTCGTGCAGCATCAGCTTCATCCACAGCTCGGTGGTCTGGTGCTGCACGATAAACAGCATCTCGTTGTGGTCCGGCGACAGCGGGTGCTGTGCGCTCAGGATCTGGTCCAGGCCGAGATAGTCGCCATAGCTCATGTCCCTGGCGAAATCCATCTGCGCGCCATGCCAGCCATCGCCTTGCGCCGCCGGTTGCGCCGCCGGTTGCGTTGAAGCCGCCGCGCCCGAGAAAGGGCATCCCTTGAAATCACTCATGATGCGCTCCCGATCAGGTCACCTGGCCGCGCACCTGGAAGCGCGCGTCGCGATACGCGCCGCTGTCCAGCACATCGCGCAGGATTTCCACCGCATCCCAGACTTCAGCAAAGCTGGTGTACAGCGGCGTAAAGCCGAAGCGGGCGATGCGCGGCTCGCGGTAGTCGCCGATGACGCCGCGCTCGATCAGCGCCTGCACCAGTGCATAGCCTTCCGGATGCGCAAGGCTGACCTGGCTGCCACGGCGTGCGTGCTCGCGCGGCGTGACCAGCGTCAGCGGGTGCTGGCCGCAGCGTACCTCCACCAGTTCAATAAACAAGTCGGTCAGCAGCAGTGACTTGGCGCGCAGCACGCGCATATTGGTCTGGGCGAAGATATCCAGCCCGCATTCCACCATCGCCAGCGAAGTCACCGGCTGGGTGCCGCACAGAAAGCGGCGCACGCCGTCGACCGGGCGGTATTGCGGCTCCATCGCGAACGGCGCGGCGTGGCCCCACCACCCCGACAGCGGCTGCCAGAACGCGTCGCGCAGCGCCGGCGCGACCCACACGAACGCGGGCGAGCCCGGGCCGCCGTTCAGGTACTTGTAGGTGCAGCCGATGGCGTAGTCGGCGCCGGCAGCCTTCAGGTCGACCGGCACCGCGCCGGCGGAGTGGCACAGGTCCCATACCGTCAGCGCGCCGCGGGCGTGGGCCAGCTCGGTCAGCCCGGCCATGTCGAGCATCTCGCCGCTCTGGTAGTTGACGTGGGTCAGCATCAGCACCGAGGTGTCGGCGCCTACGGCGGCGTCGAGCTCGGCCGGCGAGTTGACCAGGCGCAGCGAGTAGCCCTGCTGCAACAGGTCGGCCAGGCCCTGGGCGATATAGAGATCGGTCGGGAAGTTGCTGGCCTCGGACACGATCACCTTGCGCGCCGGATCGCGCGTCTGCTGCACGCGCAGCGCGGCGGCCAGCACCTTGAACAGGTTGATCGAGGTGGTGTCGGTCACCACCACTTCATTCTCGCCGGCGCCGACCAGCGGGGCCAGCTTGTTACCCAGCCGCTGCGGTAGTTCGAACCAGCCGGCGGTGTTCCAGCTGCGGATCAGGCCATCGCCCCATTCCTCGGCCACTACCTGGGCGGCGCGGGCGGCGGCGGCGCGCGGGCGGGCGCCGAGCGAGTTGCCGTCGAGATAGATCACACCCTCGGGCAGGGCGAACTGGTCGCGCAGGGGGCGCAGCGGGTCTTGCTGGTCGAGCTGTAGACAATGCTCGCGGTCAATGGTCGTCATGTCTTGAAGGTGGTTATGCGTGAATCTTCGAGTTGTTCAGTCCAGGTTGCGCAGCACGGCGCGCACCGGGCTGGCATCGAGCCCGGCAAAGCGCAGCGGCAGCGCGATCAGTTCGTAGTCGCCTTCGGCGACGTCATCCAGCACGATGCCTTCCAGGATCGCCAGTCCGTGGCGGCGCACGGCGTTGTGCGCGTCCATGGTCTTGGATTCCTGAGGATCGAGCGAAGGCGTGTCGATGCCGACCAGCTGCACGCCGTGCGACGCGAGCAGCGCGATGGTGTCAGCGGCGACGGCACAGAAAGCGGGGTCCCATTGCGCCAGCGGCGCCTGCTGGTACGTGCGCAGCAACACGCGCGGCGGCAGGTCCCGCAGGGCGTGTTCGACATGGCGCGGTTCCACCACAGGCGATGCCCCGATGCAGTGGATCACCCGGCAGATGCCGAGGTATGGCGCCAGCGGCACATCGCCGATCGGCGCGCCATCGGCCGCGTAGTGCAGCGGCGCGTCGGCGTGGGCCCCGGTGTGCGGCGACAGCGTGATGCGGCCGACATTCACCGGGCAGTGTTCGTCCATCTGCCACGCGGGCGCTTGCTGGAAGGGGGTGTCGCCGGGCCACACCGGTGTGGCCGGTGACAGCGGCGGGCTGATGTCCCACAGCCGGCGCGGGTCTTGTCTGGGGGCGGTCATTGGAATGGGGCGGCGGTGCCGTCTTTTGTCTGCCTCGATGTCGGCATATTAGACAAATTCCCCGGGAAGAGGCTTGCGAAATGGGCCGTCCGGCACGCCATCTTTCGCATAAAATTCGAAGATCTGAAAAATCATCGCAGGAAATTCGAATGACCCTCGATCCCGTCGATTTACGCATCCTTAGCTGCCTGCAGGAGAACGGCCGCATCAGCAACCAGGACCTGGCCGACCGCGTGGCGCTGTCGCCTTCGGCATGCCTGCGCCGTGTGCGGCTGCTGGAAGAGTCAGGGGTGATCGGCGGCTACCGCGCCTGGTTTGACGCCGAGCAGCTTGGGCTGGAACTGGAGGCGATCGTGCAGGTGTCGATGCGCCATGACGTGGAAGGCTGGCACGACACCTTTATCGCCGCGGTGCAGGCCTGGCCCGAAGTGCTGTCGGCGTACATCATCACCGGCGACAGCAACTACATCTTGCGCGTGCAGGCGCGCAACCTGAAGCACTACTCGGACTTCATCGTGAACCGGCTGTACCGCACCAAGGGCGTGATGGATATCCGCTCGAACATCGTGCTGCAGCGGATCAAGACCGACAGCTCGCCGCTGGCGATCCTGAAGTCGGGTGCGGAGGGAGGCTGATGCTGCGCGGGCAGCGGCCTTAACGCTGGGTGTGCAGCGCGATCAGCTGCCGCAGCGTTTCCTTGAGCTGGGCCCCTTGCTCGGGCCCGAAGTCATTCAGCACCGCGCGCTCATGCTGCGCGGCGCGCTCCAGCAGCGGCCGGGCCAGCGCCAGCCCGTGCGGCGTGATCGAGATCAGCGCATGGCGGCGGTCGGTGGTGCCGGCGGTGCGCTTGACCAGCCCCTCGGCCGCCATGCGGTCGACCAGCTTGGTCAGCGTGGGCTGCTTGGTCAGCGTGATCTCGGCCAGCGCGCCGATGGTGCAGTCGGCGCGGTCGGCCAGCGTCGCCAGCACGCGCCATTCCGGCACCGACAGGCCGCGGGCTTCGACCTCGCGGTGGAATTCGCCGGAAATCAGGTGGCTCGCGCGGGCCAGCAGGTAGGCCAGGTAGCCATCGACGAAAGGCTGGTCCGACATCACGGAGCCGCGGCCGCTCAGGGCTCGAGCGGGGTGGTGGTGGAGAACTGGCCGCTCTGGAACACCAGCGGGCCGTCCGGGCCTTCGAGCACGCCGCAGCGCTCCACCTCGCCGACGAAGATCACATGGTCGCCCTCGTCGTAGCGGCTGCGGTTATGGCATTCGAACCAGGCCAGGGCGTTGGTCAGGATCGGCAGGCCGGTGGCCGACAGCCGATAGTCCACGCCAGCGAAGCGGTCGCCCTTCAGGGTCGCGAAGCGCTGGCACAGGTCCATCTGCGACGCCGACAGCACATTGATGATGTAGTGGGTGCCGTCGCGGAACATCGGCAGGCTATTGGTGCGGGTGCCCATGCTCCACAGCACCAGCGGGGGGTCCAGCGAAACCGAGTTGAACGAACTGGCCGTGATGCCGATGAACGGCGGCGCGCCGGCCGCAACCATTTCGGCGCTGGCGCGCGTGGTGATCACCGTGACGCCGGTCGCGAATTGCGAGAGCGTGCGGCGGAAGTGCTGCACATCGAAGTCTGGCGCGGCGGCGGCGTTGACGGTCCGTGGCTGGGCTTCAGGCATGCCCATGGGGGCTCCACTGGAGTTCATGAAATTTCATATATATTATTCCCGCCAGGGACAGCAACCAAGTCCGCTGACGGGCCGCCCTGCTAAAAGGGACGGCCGGCGCATAAAAATAACGCGGCTGATGCCGCCACGATAACAAGCAGGAGACAAGTCATGCTCATCGAGCAGATCGAACACCGCTGGCTGGCGGCATTCCGACGAACCCTGGAACTCTGTGCCCTGCAGGGCGCGGAAGTCGTTGGAATTGTAACGGAGTCGCAATCCCGCCCTGTCAACGTGGCCTTGGCCGAGCTGGCGGTGCAGTCGCTGGGCGCCACGCCGGTCCGGATCCAGGTGCCGACGCCGGCACTCAGCGCGCCGGCGCCAGTGCGCTCGACCGGCGCCAGCGATGCGCTGCAGAACCTTGCCCCGGTCGTCGCGGCGCTGTCGCGCTGCCACCTGGTGCTCGACTGCACGGTCGAAGGCCTGCTGCACGCGCCCGAGCTGCCGTTGATCCTGCGCGGCGCCGACGGCGTGGTGCCGCGCATGCTGATGGTCAGCAACGAACACCCCGAGATCCTGGAACGCTGCCAGCCCGACCCGGCGCTGGAAGGCACCGTGCGCGCCGCCATGAAGCGCCTGCGCGGCGCGAAGGAAATGCGCGTGCATTCCGCCGCCGGCACGGAACTGCGCATTGGCCTGGCCGACGCACGCGTGGGCGGCGTCTGGGGCTTCTGCAACAAGCCGGGGCAGGTCTCGCACTGGCCGGGCGGCCTGTGCCTGGCGTTCCCGGCCAGCCGCCAGGTCAACGGCACCCTGGTGCTGGCGCCGGGCGACGTCAACCTGACCTTCAAGACTTACCTGCGCGACACCGTGGTCTGCCATATCGAGGACGACTACATCGTCGCCGTCGAAGGGCAGGGCGTCGACGCCGACATGATGCGCGGCTACTACCAGGCGTGGGCCGACCGCGAAGGCACGCGCGACGCGTATGCGGTTTCGCACGTGGGCTGGGGCCTGAACCGGATGGCGCGCTGGGACGCGCTGGCTTTCTACGACAAGCGCGACTGCAACGGCACCGAGCTGCGCGCGTTCGGCGGAAATTTCCTGTTTTCCACGGGCGCCAACGAGGTCGCCGGCCGCCATACGCTGGGCCATTTCGACTTGCCGTTGCGCAACTGTACGGTCTCGCTCGACGGCCGCCATGAAGTGGAGGCAGGCCACTTGGTGGAGGTGCAGGCATGAGCGCCCCCAACCTCCGCAAGCACGCCAACGGCATCGCCACGCTGGAATGGGGCGACGGCCCGGTCGCGGTGGTGATGCTGCACGGCATCGGCGGCGGCAAGGCCGCGTGGCCGGCGCAGGGCGAAGCGCTGGCGCAGGCGGGCTACCGCGCGTTGGCATGGGACATGCCCGGCTATGGCGACAGTGCCATGATCGACCCCTATGACTTCGACGGCCTGGCCCGCGCGCTGGCGCCGCTGCTGCAGGCCGAGCGCGATGCCGGCCGGCGCGTGGTGCTGCTCGGCCACAGCATGGGTGGCATGGTGGCGCAGCAGGCGTACGCCGCCACGCCGGCACTGATCGACGGCATGGTGCTGTCCGGCACCTCTCCTGCCTTTGGCAAGGGCGACGGGCCGTGGCAGCGCGAGTTCATCGCCGCGCGTACCGCGCCGCTGGATGCCGGCAAGACCATGGCCGAGATGGCGGTGGGGCTGGTGCGCACGATGGTCGCGCCGGATGCCGATGCTCCCGCCGTGGCCTTCGCCACCGCCGTGATGGCCGCAGTGCCCGCGCTGACCTACCGCGCCGCGCTGGGCGCGTTGGTGCGCTTCAACCAGCGCGACGCGCTGCCGGGCATCGCCGTGCCGGTGCTGGCGCTGGCCGGCCAGCACGACACCAACGCCGCGCCCGAAGTGATGCAGCGCATGGCGCAGCGCATCCCCGGTGCCGAGTACCTCTGCCTGCCCGATGCCGGCCACCTGGCCTGCATGGAGCGGCCGGCGGCATTCAACGCCCCCGTCCTCGATTTCCTCCAGCGGCATTTCCCGGTGCGCTGAAGCGCGCGCCGGTCCACCAGTACCAGAAAACCAGAACAAAGGCGCCGCTTCACATCGACCGGCGCCAAGGAGACCGCGACATGCCATCCGGCCAGCTCGACTTCATTCCTGCCGTCGGTACGGCGGATTTCACCCCGCGCCAGGCGCACCTGCTGGCGCTGGCCAACCGCCTGGGCCGTGATCGCTTTGCCGAGCGCGCGGCCACCTGGGACCGCGAGGCCAGCTTCCCCTTTGCCAACTACGACGACCTGCGCGAAGCCGGGCTGCTGGCGCTGTGCGTGCCGGAAGCGTTCGGCGGCGAGGGCGCGGACTTTGCCACCTATTGCATGGTGGGTGCCGAGATCGGCCGCTTCTGCGGCGCCACGGCGCTGACGTACAACATGCATATCTGCTCGACCATGTGGACCGGAACGCTGTCCGATGGCATCGAGATGACGCCCGAACAGCGCGCCGAGCACGAAGCCCGCCGTGCGCTGCATTTCGGGCGCGTGGTGCGCGACGGCGCGGTCTACGCGCAGCCGTTCTCGGAAGGCTCGGCAGCGGCGGCCGGCAAGGCGCCGTTCGGCACCACCGCGCGCAAGGTCGAAGGCGGCTGGGTGCTGAACGGCCGCAAGATCTTTGCCTCGCTGTCGGGCGCGGCGGACTATTACGGCATCCTCTGCACCGAGGACCGCGGCGACCAGCATCCCGACATGCGCGATACCCTCTATATCGCCGTGCCGGGCAAGGCCGACGGCCTCACCGTCACCGGCGAATGGGACCCGATGGGCATGCGCGGCACGGTCTCGCGCACGCTGCTGCTGAAGGATGTGTTCGTGCCCGACCAGGAGCAGCTGATGCCGCGCGGGGTCTACTACCGCGCCGCGCAGACCTGGCCGGCGATGTTCTTCACGCTGTCGCCGACCTACCTGGGCGTGGCGCAGGCCGCCTACGACTTCACGGTGCAGTACCTGCGCGGCGAGGTGCCGGGCCAGCCGCCGGTCAAGCGCCGCATGTATCCGACCAAGCAGATCGCGGTGGCGCAGATGCGCATCCAGCTCGAGACCATGCGCTCGATCTTCTGGCGCGTCATCCATGAAGCGAAACCGAACCCTTCCAAGGACGAGCGCCTGCGCCTGTACGCCGCGCACTACACCGTGATGGAAGGCGCCAACGACATCGCGCGGCTGGCGATCCGGACCTGCGGCGGGCAGTCGATGCTGAAGGACCTGCCGCTGGAGCGCCTGTACCGCGATTCGCGCTGCGGCGCGCTGATGCTGCCATGGACCGCGGAACTGATCCTGGACCGCATGGGCCGCGAAACGCTGTACGAATCCGGCGAGCGCGACGAATGAGCGGCGCCCGCCCTGGCTCCTCGCGTCCCGGCGCCGCCGGACTCGGCGCGCTGCCGGCCATGCTGTGGGCGCACGCCGACGCGGCGCCGCAGCGTCCCGCGCTGCATTACCTCGGCCGCACCTTCAGCTACGGCAAGCTGTGGCGCCGCGTGGAGCGCGCCAGCGCCCACCTCGCGGCGACATGGGGCATCCGCCCCGGCGACCGCGTCGGCACGCTGTGCCTGAACCATGAATTGCAGCTGGTGCTGCTGTTCGCCTGCGCGCGGGTCGGGGCGATGTTCGTGCCGCTGAACTACCGGCTCGCCGCGGCCGAGCTGCAGGCCATCGCCGGCCATGCGCAGCTGGCGCTGCTTTTCCATGATGACGCGCATGCCACGCTGGCGCCGGAGGCCGGTGATCGCCAGTGCCGGCTGGCGCATCTGGAACGCATCATCGATCACCCGGCGCCGCTCGTTGTTAGCTTCCCGCATGTTGCCGACGACGCGCCGCTGCTGCTGGCCTACACCTCGGGCACCACCGGCAGGCCCAAGGGCGCGGTGCATACGCAGGCCGGCCTGCTGGCCAATGCCCGCGCCAGCTGGTGGGCGCACGGCATGACGCAGGACGACCACGTGCTGTCGGTGCTGCCGACCTTTCATGTCGGCGGACTGTGCATCCAGACGCTGCCGGCGCTGCTGGCCGGTGCGCAGGTGACGCTGCATGACCGCTTCGCGCCCGGCGCGTGGCTGGCGTCGGTCGCGCAATCGCGCCCAAGCCTGTCGCTGATGGTGCCGGCCACGCTGCGCGCGGTGCTGGAGCATTCCGGCTGGGGCGACGCCGACCTGTCGCCGCTGCGCGGCGTGATGGCCGGTTCGTCGACGATCCCGCGGTCGTATATCGACGCGTTCCACGCGCGTGGCGTGCCGCTCGGACAGGTCTATGGCGCGACCGAGACCGGACCGGTGTCGGCCGTGCTGAAGCTGGAGCATGCCATGGCGCGGCCCGGCTATGCCGGCTGGCCGGTGCCGGAGGTGGCCGTGCGGCTGGCCGGCCCCGACGGCGCCGAGGTAGCGCAGGGCGAGGTCGGCGAAGTGTGGGTGCGCGGCGCCAACGTCATGGCCGGGTACTGGAGCCAGCCCGGCGATGGCCTGCCCGGCGATGGCCTGCCCGGCGGCTGGTTCCACTCCGGCGACCTGGCCCACCGCGATGCCGACGGCTGCATCGAAGTGGTCGGCCGCAGCAAGGACATGATCATTTCCGGCGGCGAGAACATCTACCCGGCCGAGATCGAAAACGTGCTGCTCGGCCTGCCCGGCGTGCAGGAATGCGCGGTGGTGGGCGTGGCCGACGCGCGCTGGGGCGAGGTGCCGGTGGCGGTAATCGTGCCGGCGCCGGGCGCCGACCGCGCGCCGCTGGCGCCGGCGTCGGTGCGCGCGGCGCTGGCCGCCCGCATCGCCCGCTTCAAGCTCCCGCGCGAGGTGGTGCTGCTGGATGACCTGCCACGCAGCGCGCTGGGCAAGGTGATGAAGCCGCAGCTGCGGGCGCTGCTGGAGTCGCAACGCCGGACTGGCTGATCTGGCAGGCCAGCCGCATGGCCGATGCGCGCGCGCCCGTCTGCGCTTATGCTTGAGGTCCGTGACACCGGACAACCAAGACATACACATACCAGCCAAGGGAGCGGCGCACATGGAACAAAAAGTTGATACGGCCACGCTGGGCGGCGGATGCTTCTGGTGCCTGGAGGCGGTCTACCAGCAGGTCAAGGGCGTGGTCGCGGTGGAGTCGGGCTATACCGGCGGCCATGTGGATCACCCGACCTACCAGCAGGTGTGCGAAGGCGCTACCGGCCACGCCGAAGTGGTGCGAGTCACCTTCGACCCGTCCGTGATCACTTTCCGCGAAATCGTCGAGATCTTCTTTGCCATCCACGATCCGACCACGCCGGACCGGCAGGGCAACGACGTCGGGCCGCAGTACCGCTCGGTGATCTTCACGCATTCGGAAGCGCAGCGCGCCGTCGCCGAGTACGTGATGCGCGAGCTGGACGCGGCCAAGGTATTCGATGCCCCGATCGTGACCCAGGTCGAGCCCGAGCAGCCGTACTGGCGGGCGGAAGAGGGCCACCAGAACTACTTCCAGGACCACCCGAGCCAGGGCTACTGCGCCTTCGTGATCTCGCCCAAGCTGGCCAAGTTCCGCAAGCAGTTCGCCGCCAAGCTGCGGGTGTAGACGCGGCGCGGCTCAGAGCCGCGCGGCGATGGCCTCGGCCAGTCGCACGATGCTGGCTGGCGCGCAGCCCTCGGCATTGTTGCTGACAATAACGATGGCGGGCTGGCCGGCGCGCAGGGTGCGCGCCACGACGTCGGCGATGGCGTGGCGCGTGTCGGGATCGTCGTCGACGATGCGGTCGAACGGCGTGTACAGCTTCTCGGCATACGCGTACGGCCGGCCCGCATGCAGCATCCAGCGCAGCAGCAGCGGTCCCGGCCCGTCTTCGTCCATCAATGCCTGCGCGGCGGCCTGGCGCGGCACCGGCGGCAGCCGGTCGCGCGCCGACAGGCAGAAGCGCACGCCGTGGCGGCGCAGCAGCTTGATATAGCGCGGCGTCAGCAGCGCCGGGTCGCGCAGTTCGACGGCATGGCAGGCATGCGGCGTGATGGACGGGTCCAGCGGCGGCAGCGCGCCGAGGAACGCGTCGAGCCGCTCCAGGAACACGCCGCTGTCCGCCAGGCTGCCCATCGGCGACAGCTGGAACAGCAGCGGCCCGCACTTGCTGCCGAGGCCCGCGGTCGCCGGAGCAATGAAGTCGCGCACCGCGATCTCCGCATCCAGGAACGCCGCGTTGGCGAGCCGGCCAGCGCCGTCCGAGCCGCGCAGCCAGGCGTCGCAGACGCTGGCCGGCGCCTTGACCACGAAGCGGAAACCGTCAGGCACCTGCGCCGCGTAGGACAGGTAGTCCGCCAGCGGGATGGGCCCGTAGAAGCCGCGATCGATACCCGCCGCGCGCAGTAGCGGATGGCGCGAGTACGCGGCCAGTCCCTTGCGCGACAGCACGCTGTCGCCGTACTCGCCGCCATAGACCAGGTGGTTCCAGCCGGGGTACGCCCACGACGAGGTGCCGAAGCAGAGGTTGGCGGGCAGGCGCGCCGACAGCGCGCGCAGTGCGTCGTCCACGGTCGCGGGCTGCACGCCCTGGGCACGGACGGACTTTCCGGGAGGGACGGGAGGGTTGGCGCCGGCGCCCCCGGAAGGGGCGGGGCCTCGCTGCGGGGCGGGAATCGGCAGCCCGCCAAACAGGTCTTCAGTCAGGTCTTCGGTCAATCGGTTCGGTATCGTTCAATCGTTGCCCCCGATGGGCTGCTCATAAATATAGCGGCGCGACCATGGCACCGTGCTCGCCGACATCCTGGCCTTGTGGCAGACCACCTGGTAGATGGACATCTTGTCGGTCTCGAATGCATGCGAGCAGCCGGCCAGGTAGACACGCCAGATGCGGTACTTTTTCTCGCCGACCATATCGCGGATGGTTTCGCCATTCGCCTCGAAATTATCGGCCCAGTGGCGCAGCGTCTGCGCGTAGTGACGGCGCAGAAGTTCCACGTCGAACGCTTCCAGGCCGCCTTGCTCCAGCGTCTTCAGCACCAGCCCGATGTGCGGCAGTTCTCCCTGCGGGAACACGTAGCGCCCCATGAACTCGGCACCGTCCATCGGCGTCTGGCCGTTGTCAGGATCGGGCGAGGTGATGCCGTGGTTCATCGCGTAGCCGTCGTCGGCCAGCAGTTCGCACATGCGGCGGAAGTACCCGGGCAGGTTGTCCTTGCCCACGTGCTCGAACATGCCCACGCTGGTGATGCGGTCGAAGGTGCCGCTGGTGTCGCGGTAATCCTGCAGCCGGATCTCGATGCGCTCGGACAATCCTGCCGCCCTGACGCGCTCGGTGGCCAGGTCGAACTGGTTCTGCGACAGCGTGATGCCCACGCAGCGCGCGCCGTACTTCTGCGCGGCGCGCAGCACCAGCGCGCCCCAGCCGCAGCCGATGTCCAGCAGCGTCTGCCCGGGCTGCAGCCGGATCTTGGTCAGGATATGGTCGATCTTCTTCAACTGCGCGGTGGCCAGGTCCTCGTCGCCATTCTCGAAATAGGCGCACGAATACACCATGCCGGGATCTAGCCAGAGCTTGTAGAAGTCGTTGGAGACGTCGTAGTGGTACTGGATCGACTCCCGGTCTTCCTGCTTGGTGTGCGAGAAGTGCTGCGCCACCTTGGCCAGTGCACCGCCGGCTCGCCGTGTGGCGGCCGACGACAGGCCGTAGCCGACCTTGATGATGTCGGCCAGCCTGCCGTCAAAGTCGATCTTGCCCTGCACGTAAGCCTCGCCCAGGTTGTCCAGGCTTGGCGACAGCAGCAGCGGCAGTGCCGCGGCCTCGCGCACGGTCATCGTGACCTGCGGCTTGTCGAAATGGCCAAGGGCATATTCGGTGCCATTCCACAGGCGCAAGCAGACCGGCAGGTTGGCATTGTCACGCAGATCGGCGATCCAGTTGTCGAGTTGCTTTTCCAGGGCTTGCTTGAAAAACATGCGCTCTACCTCCCGATGGTTGCGGCACACGCTCGACCGATCCTCTGGACAAGGCAGGTACTGCCCCGAGCCTTGACCCGAGTCCGCCGCGAGCGCTTGGTAAAAATCACCAAGCGACGCCAGTCTCACTTTAGTCGAATTCCGCAGGCAGTGCAGCGCACCCTCGGGAAGCCCCGGGGACAGACCCGTTCGGACCTCCGTGGCCAGCCGTCAGGGCGACAGGCGCACGATCTGCCAGGCACCGCCCGGCTGGACACGGAAGACGATGCGGTCATGCAGGCGCGACGGGCGCCCCTGCCAGAATTCCAGCGCGGTCGGCACCAGGCGGTAGCCGCCCCAGTGCGGCGGGCGCGGCGGGTTGTCGCCGAACTTGCTGCGGTATTCCAGCTCGCGCTGCTCCAGCACGTCGCGGCCGGGCACTTCGCGGCTTTGTTCGGAAGCCCACGCGCCCACGCGCGAGCCCAGCGGGCGCGAGGCGAAATAGGCATCGCTCTCGTCTTCGGCAACTTTTTCGACGATGCCTTCCACGCGCACCTGGCGCTCCAGCTGTACCCAGTGGAACAGCAGCGCGGCGCGGGGGTTTGCCGCCAGGTCCAGGCCCTTGCGGCTCTCGTAGTTGGTGAAGAAGGTGAAGCCGCGGTCGTCGATGCCCTTGAGCAGCACGATACGCGCGGAGGGCTGGCCATCGGCGCCGACGGTAGCCAGCGTCATGGCATTGGGTTCAGGCAGCTTGGCCGTGACCGCTTCGTCGAACCAGCGCTTGAACTGGCTCATCGGGTCGGGGGCCACGTCGGTTTCGGTCAGCGAGCCCAGGACATAGGTACGGCGAAGGTCGGCGAGTTGAGTCATGTCGCAATCATCAAGGAATCGGTCGGGATGCGCGGTGTGCCCGGGGGCGGGGGCGCAGGTCCGGCTGATTTGAGTATAGCGAATGCGCCGGGGGGCGCATTTGCGCGCCGGCAAGGCGTGCGGGCGTCGTCACCGCGGCCACTGCCACTGACGGCGCGTGTTCAGGCCGGCGGCAGCGCCCTGCGGCGGCCCTGGCGCCGCGAGTAGTAACCCGCCACGCCCATCGCGCCGGCCATCGACAGGAAGATCGGCAGCATGCCGAGTGCCGTACCGACCACGCCGAAGGTGAGCGGCCACACCACCTGGCTGGTATTGAGAAACGCCGAGCGCAGCCCCAGCGCCTCGCCGGCACGCCCATGCGGCGATACCGTGTGCAGGATGTTCATGACATTGGGCTGCGCGCTGCCCAGCGCCAGCCCGAGTACGAAGGCCAGCCCGCACATCAGCCAGAAGTGCGTGACGAACGGGTAGACGAGGTAGGCCAGCGCGCCCACCAGCAGCGCGGTGCGGATGATCTTCCACTCCGACAGGCGGCGCGACACCACTGGCATCGCCACGCGGATGATCAGGGTGGCAATGGCAAAGGCGCCCAGCACCCAGCCGATCGACGACGGCGACAGGCCGATGCGCGAGCCCTGGATCGGGATCAGGAAGGCATGCAGGTCCCAGGCCGCCGACAGCACCGCGCTGGCGACAAAGACGGCGCGCAGCTCGGGATACTGCAGCAGGTCGAGCGTGGAACGGCGGCTGCCGTCCTCGATGGCGATGTGGCCGGCATTGCCGCCTTGCGCCGGCAGCCGCGGGCGGACCCACTGCAGGCCGGCTTGGCCGACCAGTGCCACCGCGACCAGCACGGCAAAGGCGGGACGGAAGCCGGCATGCTCGATGACGTAGCCCATTGCCACCGGCCCCAGCGTGCCCGACACCGACAGTCCGAGCGCATGCCAGGTGTAGTTGCGCAACCGCGTCTCGTCGGTCGAGACCTGGCCGATCAATAGCTGCATCGCGACCTGGACCAGCATGAAGCCGACGCCGATCAGCGCGCACGACAGATACAGCGCGTCAAGTTCATGCCACAGCGCCGGCAACAGCGTGCCGGCAACCACCATCAGCGAGCCGGCGGTCATCGGCTTGCGCGGGCCGATCTCGTCAATGCGCTTGCCGGCGCGGATGGCCAGCAGCATGGGCAGCAGCGCATACAGCGACATCAGCACGCCGAGCGTGACGGTGGAAGCCTTCAGGGAAATGGCGAACAGCGACACCACCACGCGGCTGGCGTTGAATGCCACGTGGTTGCACACCGTCAGCGCGATCAGCCAGGTGATCGGCGGGACGGCGGCGTGCGGCAGCGACATGGGGGCAGGCGAGTGGTGTCGTGAGACCGCGCTCGTGGGCGGCCGGCGGCCGTGCCGAGGCGGACATCAAACGGAAACAAAGGGCGGCCGGAGCCGCGCCTTCCGAAGGACACGGACGGGCGAGCCCGCACCGCATCCGATGCTTGCCATGCTTAAACTTCTTGTAAATGGCCGTTTAATTATGCGCCGCATGTAGGCGCGTTACAACGGCAATATGCGACGGGATGTCGCAGAGGGCGCAAGTGTTGCGATTTCGCTTCAGACAATGGAAGACATGTCGCGGGGTGGCAACAGCGTGGCCGACGCGGGCTGTGGCAGGCGCCGCAGCCCTGCGTCGGCTCAGCCGCCCTGGTACAGCGTGGCGTCGTTGCTCGGGCGCTGCGGCTTGCGTGCTTCGCGCTCGGCAGGGCGTGCGGGCTGGCCGGCCTGCGCCTCGGCTTGCGCAGCAGTGCCGGGGGTTTCCGGCGGAATCGGCCTGCCGGCGGTCATGCCCGCGGTGCCGCCGGCCTTTGGATCCTTGTAGGTCTTGCCGGGAGGTGGCGCGACCGGGCGCTTGCGCAGGTCGGCCAGCAGTGCCGCGCATTGGGTCTTGTCGCCACCGGAGGACAGGTCCACCAGCGGCAGCACCGCGGTGGCGACTGGCGCCAGCAGCGCCAGCGACAGCGCGCCGCCGGCGCGCAGCGCCAGCACGCCGATGTCGGGGCTGACGGTCGGCTTCTTCATGGTGCCGCCCACGTACAGCGGCGAGCGCAGGGAAAAGATGCGCAGGCCCTTGGAATCCGGATGGATGGTCAGTGCCAGCCGCTCGTTGCGCAGGTCGATGCCGCCGGTGGTCGTGATGACGGCGTCGTCGGTATCGAGCACAAAGGTGCGCGCGCGGGCGATGCCATTGGTGAGGGCAAAGTCGCTGACGCCGCAGTTGATCTGCACCGGCTTGTCGCCGAACAGCTTGTTGATTACCAGGCTGCCCACGTTCAGGCCGATCGCTTCCAGGATGAACTTGCTGACGGTGCCGTTCTCGACCAGCAGCTTGGCCTCGCCATTGGACGACCCCAGCAGCGCCCCGACCGAATTGCCGGTCGCCGACAGCCTGGCGCTGCCATTGAGTTCGCCGATGCTGGCGCGCATCAGGTCGACGGTGGGGAACAGCTGCTTGAGCTTCATGTGGCGCGCGGTCATGTCGACCACCGCGCCCATCGGCTCGCGCTTGCCGTCAAGGCGCACGGTCGACACCAGGTTGCCGCCGGCCACGCCGAAGTTGAGCGGATCGAGCAGCAGCACGCCATCCTGCAGCTTCACGTGGGTGACCAGGTTGGTGATCGGCAGCTCGGCGTCGCGGATGATGCGCTTGCCGGTGAAACGCACGTCGGCGTCGATCTTGTCCCAGCGTTCGGTGTGGAACGGCGCCACCGGCAGCGCCTTGTCGGGCGGCTGCCGCACGACACTGTCCTTGGCCGGGCGCCCGGGCTTGGCATCGGCGCCGATCAGCGGTGCCAGGTCGACGAAGCGCAGCTGGTTCGACAGCAGCGTGCCGGCCAGCAGCGGGCGCGGCTCGCGCTTGGTAAAGGTCAGCGTGCCGGAGATGTCGCTGCCGCCGACGCGGCCGGTGAACTTCTGGTACTCGTAGATCGAGCCCTCCTTGCGCAGCGTGGCCATCAGCCGGCCGCGGGTTTCATACGGCGGGGTCGACGGCAGCACCACGCCGGTAAGCGCGTACAGCCTGGCCATGCTGTCGCCGGCCAGTGTCAGGTGGACGTCGACCGCGGCCAGGTGCGCGGGATTGGTGATCGTGCCTTCAATGACCGCGCGGGTGGTGCCGACGCGCACATCGGCCAGCAACGGGAAGGGCACGTCGGTATTGCGCAGGCTCAGCACCGTGCCGGCCTTGCCGCTGGCGTTGATGGTGGCGTCGTTGTAGCGGCCGGTGGCCTTCCAGCGCAGCCCGTAGCGGTCGGCGCCGGCGGTGGCAGAGGCCGGTGGCCCGGAGGCCGAAGGTGCCGATGCGGCCGGGGCAGAGGCTGCGGCGACAGCACTGGCTGGCGGGCCCGGCGGGACCGCGGATGCCTGCGGCCCGATCAGCGCGCCGTCGCGCGCCTTCTCATACAGCGGGTTTTCGCCGATGGTATCGAGCTGGGCCTGCAGTTCGATCTTCTTGAGCTGGTCCGACAGCGCCAGGTTGCCGCGCGCCAGCACCACCTCGCCGATATCCAGCTCCCATTTCGACGGGCCTTTCTTGGGGCCGAACTCGAGCGTCCAGTTGTTGCGGGAATCGGCCAGGCGCTCCAGCCATACTGCCGGGCTGTCGACGACGATGGTCGGCACGGCAATCTGGTGCGCCAGCAGCGGAATGGGGCGCAGCACGAAGATCAGCTCGCGTACGCTGGCGAGGTTAGGCTCCTTGGCCCAGTCCGGGTTGCCGATGGTGACGTCGCGTGCCGACAGCCGTGGCCAGGGGACCAGCGTATGCCAGCCCGTCTCGCCCTCGCCGCGGCGCCACGTCACGGTGAGGTCGCCATTGATGGCAAAGGGACGGCCGATGGCCTCCGACACCTTGTCATTGAGCCAGGGCTTGAGGCGGTTCCAGTCGAAGGTCAGGATCAGGACCACCAGCAGCGCGATCAGCGCTAGCGGTGTCAGCACACTCCACAGGACGACCTTGCGGCGCACGGGCATGAGGCGGGCTCCTCTATGGCGGGCAGGTTCGCTGGCGCCGGCCGCCTGCAAAGGCATTGCGTGGGGCGGCGAACAGACCACTGCATTGCTATTGTATAGTTGCGCGCTTCCTGTCTTTGTCGGGGATTGGCTGACATCGCCGCCGGATAATGCCGGCTTTTTGTGCCGGTTTTTACGCCACCCCAAGCGATCCGAGTCTTCAGCATGAACGATGCCGCACACGACCTGGCCGGCTTGCCCGAGCCGCTGACCCACGAAAGCCCGGCCGACGACGACTACCACCGCCGCTTCGGTGGGGTGGCACGGCTTTATGGTGCCGCGGGACTGGCACGGCTGGAGGCGGCGCACGTGTGTGTGGTCGGCATCGGCGGCGTCGGCAGCTGGGCTGCCGAGGCGCTGGCGCGCAATGCGGTCGGCCGCATCACGCTGATCGACCTCGACCATATCGCGCTGTCCAATACCAACCGGCAGATCCACGCGCTGGGCGACGCCTATGGGCGCGCCAAGGTCGAGGCCATGGCCGAGCGCATCGTCGCCATCAACCCGCGTTGCCGGGTGACGCAGGTCGACGACTTCGTCACCACCGACAACGTGCCGGCGCTGCTCGGCGCCGGCTATGACTACGTGATCGACGCCATCGACGCCGTGCGGGTCAAGACCGAAATGCTGGGCTGGGCGCGGCGCCAGGGCGTGCCGGTGATCACCTGCGGCGGCGCCGGCGGCCAGCTCGATCCCACGCGCGTGCGTATCGACGACCTGGCGCGCACGATCCAGGACCCGCTGCTGGCAAAGGTGCGCGCCGGGCTGCGCAAGCAGTGGGGCTTCACCCGGGACCCCAAGAAGAAGTTCGGCATCGCGGCGGTCTATTCCGACGAGCCGCTGCAGTATCCGGAACCCGAGCAGCAGGCCTGCGAGATCGACGAGGCGCCGCCGCACGATGGGCACGCCAGCCATCCGGTTGCTGGCGGGCCGCAGGGGCTGGCCTGCGCCGGGTTTGGCTCGTCGGTGGCGGTAACGGCGGTATTCGGCTTCGTGGCGGCGTCGGCGGCGATCGGCGCGATCGTGCGCGGCTGAAGCCGCCCCTCGCTCAGGCGCTCAACGCGCGCAGCAGGCCGTCGACCTCGGCCTCGCCCGGCGCCAGGTTGTCGAAGAAAATCAGTTCCGGATACTCGTCCGCGCCCGGCATGAAGCGCCGCGTGCGGTACGCTTCCCAGTGCTGCAGCTTGTAGGCGTCGTTAGGGTTGCCGCGCCGGATGATGCGCGCGTGCGCCTCGTCTTCCGGCAGGTGCACCCAGACGATCCGGACGGTGGTCCCTTGCGGCACCTGCAGCCATTCCGGATCGTTCAGCAGGTGCGCGCGGATCTCGCGTGACAGCGGGCCGATCACCAGCACGCTGATACCCAGCATCAGGTTCTCGCGCGCGGTGTCGAGCAGCCCCTGGTATTCAGGATCGCGCAGGTTGTCCAGGTAGGCCGGGCTGTCGCGATCGTTGGGGTCACCGGTGATGGCGGCCATGGCGGCGGCGCTGTAGCGGCCGTACAGCGTGTCCTTGTCGAGCAGGCAGAAGGGCTCCCCGGTGGCCTGCATCAATGGGCCGATCAGGCGGTGGGCGAGGCTGGTCTTGCCGGTGCCGGCATGGCCGCAGAAGAAGATCAGTCGTGGCATGGTGGGCGTTGGGCAGAGAGGTGGCGAGCGGGGCGCATACCCCACAGCATACCCGCCCGGCTTGCGCGAGATCAGGTCCGGACCGCGGCGATTCGGTATCCTTGCCGTTTCCTCACGATTGCCGCCGCTCCCCATGGACGCCAACGACCAGCTTTCCTCCGCCGGCCTGCCCGAAGACCTCCATCTTGGCGAACCGGTCACCGATGCCACCCACGCCGAGTTCGTGCAACTGCTGGCCGCCGTGGCCAGCGCGGACGATGCCGGTTTCCTGGCTGCGATGGACGAGTGGATCGACCATACGCGCCATCATTTCGCGCAGGAAGAGCAGTGGATGGAGGCGATGGGTTTCGGCCCGCGCCATTGCCACGGGGGCGAGCACAAGCAGGTGCTGGCCGTGGCCGCAGCGGTGCGCGACAAGGTCCACACCGACGGCGAATTCGGGCTCGGGCGCCGGCTGGTGGCCGAGCTGTCAGGCTGGTTCGACCATCACGTCAGGTCGATGGACGCGATGATGGTCGAACATATGCGCGAGAACGGCTTCACGCTGGTGGAAGGGCCGGCCGCGGCGGCCTGAAGCTCGCTTGAAGCCCGCTTGAAGCGCGCCGAAGCCCGCCCGGCTCAGGCCGGCCGCGCCGCGTCGCGGTCGATCACCACGAAATACTTGCGCACCGGCTCCAGCACCTGGAACACGCCGGTGAACCCCGCCGGGATCACGCAGGCGTCGCCCGGGCCGAATTCGCTGGCCTCGCCGGACTCGTCGCTGATGCGGATGCGGCCGCTGATCACATGGAAGAACTCTTCCTTGCCCGCCGGGAAGGCGATGCGCCACGCGCCGGGCTCGCAGGCCCAGATGCCGCAATCGAAATCGCCGTGTTCGGCGCTGTAGTGCGTCCAGGTGGTGCGGTCGGGGTTGCCCGACACCAGCCGGTCGGCCCGCGGGCGGTCGTGGGTCGGGGCGGGTACGGACCTGAAATCGATCAGGCGGGGCGTGGTCATGGCGATCGGCTCCCCGCTTAGTTCAGCGACGTGCTGAGCTGCCGGCGCCAGCGCGACACCACGTCCGGCCGGTCGGCCAGCATCTCGAATACCGACAGCATGGTCTTGCGGCCGATATCGTCTTCAAAGCCGCGGTCGGTGCGCACGATTTCCAGCAATTGCTCCAGCGCCGGCTCGTATTGCTGGTGCGCGATCATCAGCCGCGCCAGGTCCAGCCGGGCCGCCAGGTCGCGGGGGTCGGCGTCGATGCGGCCGGTGAGGGTGGCCTCATCGGGCAGCCCGGCGGCGCTTTCCATGGCTTCGATGCGCGTGCGCAGTGCGCCGTAGCCATCTTCGTGCTCGGCGCGGGCCGACAGCGCCGCGAATTCTGCCTTGGCCCGGTCGACGGCGCTGCCGTCCAGCAGGAAGCCGATATAGGCCAGCCGCGGGGCGTCGGAGTCCGGCTCCTGGGCGATGGCTTCAGCGAAGAGGGTTTCCGCGCCGTCGCGGTTGCCGGCGGCGGCCAGTTCCTGTGCCTCGTCCAGCGGCGACCTGGCCTGGCCCGGCGCCAGCCGGTCCAGGAACTCGCGCAGCCCCGATTCCGGCAGCACGCCGGTGAACTGGTCCACGGCCTGGCCGTCGGCGATCGCCACCACATGGGGGATGCTGCGCACGCCAAAGTGCGCGGCCAGTTCCTGGTTCTCGTCGACATTGACCTTGACCAGCTTCCAGCGGCCTTCCGCTTCCGCCTCCAGCCGTTCAAGCATCGGCCCCAGCGTGCGGCAGGGGCCGCACCACGGTGCCCAGAAGTCGACCAGCACCGGCGCCTGGCGCGAGGCGTCGATCACTTCGGTCTCGAAATTCTGCAGGGTGACGTCGCTCATGGGAAATCCTGGAAAGAGGCGGGTATCCCTCTATTGTGAGGGCGAAGGCGCCAAATACAACGGCCGCGCGCTGCAGGCGCCTGCCGGCGTTCGGGAAAGTCATCGGTTGAAAATAGAACGATCGTTCAGTTATAGTCATTGACCATACCGACAGACCCGGTCCCAAGACCGACGCACAGGAGACGTTTCATGCAGAACCCCGCCCGCCCGCATTTCCAGTTCTGGCCAAAGCGCTTGCCGACTGCCATCGTGCTGCCTGAAACGTCGCTCTGGTACAACCTGGAAGCGTCGGCGCACCGCTATGCCGACAAGGCGGCGATCCGCTATTTCGGCAACGCCGTCACCTTCCGCGAACTCGAAGCGCAGGCCACCGCGCTGGCCGGGTGGCTGCAGCAGAAGGCGGGCGTGAAGAAGGGCGACCGGGTGCTGCTGTACATGCAAAACTGCCCGCAGTTCATCATCAGCTACTACGCCATCCTGCGCGCCGATGCGGTGGTGGTGCCGGTCAACCCGATGAACCGCGCCGAGGAATTCAAGCATTACGTCACCGATGCGCAGGCGCGCGTGGCGATCTTCACCGCCGACCTGGCCGCCGGAGTCGAGCAGGCACAGGCCGAGCTGGCGCCGGCCGAGCGCCTGCAGCACCTGCTCGTGACCCAGTATGCCGACGCGCTGCCGCCCACCCATGAACACCCGGAAGACGCGCCGCCGGCCTGGCTGACTACGCCGCATCCGCTGCCCACGGGCGCCACCGCGTGGCCCGAGGCGCTGGGCGCCGGCATGGAGCCCGGCCCGCACACCGCCGGCCCGGACGACCTGGCGGTGATGCCCTACACCTCCGGCACCACCGGCTTCCCCAAGGGTTGCATCCATACGCACCGCTCGGTCATGCACAACATCGTCGGCGGCGCGACCTGGTCTGGCTCGGGCGCCGAGTCGGTGATCCTTTCGGTGCTGCCGCTGTTCCACGTCACCGGCATGCAGTACGGCATGAACGGCCCGATCTACAGCGGCGCCACCGTGGTGATGCTGCCGCGCTGGGACCGCGAGGTGGCCGGCCGCCTGATCTCGCGCTGCCAGGTCACGCACTGGACCAATATCCCGACCATGGTGATCGACTTCCTGGCCAGCCCCAACCTGGCGCAGTTCGACCTGTCGAGCCTGCGCTATATCGGCGGCGGCGGCGCGGCCATGCCGCAGGCCGTGGCCGAGCGCCTGCGCGAGCAGTTCGGGCTGCACTACCTGGAAGGCTACGGCCTGTCCGAGACCATGGCGCCGACGCACAGCAACCCGTCGGACCGGCCCAAGCTGCAGTGCCTGGGCGTGCCGACCTTCAATACCGATGCGCGCGTGATCGACCCGGTCACGCTCAAGGAACTGCCGCCCAACGAGATCGGCGAGATCATCGTCAGCGGCCCGCAGGTGTTCAAGGGCTACTGGGGCAAGGAAGACGCCACGCGCGAGGCCTTTATCGAGTTCGAGGGCAAGAGCTTCTTCCGCACCGGCGACCTCGGGCGGATGGACGAGGAGGGCTATTACTTCATCACCGACCGCCTCAAGCGCATGATCAATGCGTCGGGCTTCAAGGTGTGGCCGGCCGAGGTGGAGAACCTGCTGTACAAGCACCCCGACGTGCAGGAGGCCTGCATTATCGGCACGCGCGATCCGTACCGCGGCGAGACCGTCAAGGCGGTGGTGGTGCTGCGCGCCCATGCCAAGGGCAAGACCACGCCGGACGAGGTCATCGAATGGGCCAAGGAGAACATGGCCGCGTACAAGTATCCGCGGGTGGTGGAGTTCGTTGAGGCGCTGCCCAAGTCGGGGACCGGCAAGGTGATGTGGCGGCAGCTGCAGGAGAGCGAGAACGCGCGGAATGCAGGAGAACAGAAGCCCGCAGCGGCCTGATCCACGCTGCCGGCCTATGCCCGCGGCGGGTTCCCATCGCAAAGGGAACCGCGCGGGGCAAGGCCGGCTCAATGCCCCCGCACCCGCATCAACATCTTCACCATCGTCTTGTACCCGCGTTCGCGGGCGTGGCGCGTCGGCGTCACGCCTTCGCGGTCGGCCAGGTTGGCGTCGGCTCCGGCGTCCAGCAGCAGCTGCACCGTTTCCTCGTAGCGCGTGCTGCCATCGCCCAGCACCACAGCTTCCAGCAGTGCCGTCCAGCCAAGGTTGTTGACGTGGTCAACGGCGACACCTGCTTTCAGCAGCAGCTTCACCACTTCCACATGCCCTTGCTGGCTCGCGGCGATCAGCGCGGTGCCATCGTAGCGGTCGGTGCTGCCCAGGTCCGCGCCGTGCGCCAGCGCTAGCCGGACAATCTCGGCCTGCCCACTGGCGGCGGCCAGCAGGAAGGGGCTGTTGGCGTCGGCATCCTTGTGGTTCACGTCCGCGCCGGCCAGCATCAGCATCCGCGCGACGTCGACGTGGCGGGTCTGCACGGCGGCCAGCAACGCGCTGCGTCCGCGTTCATCGGCCGCGCGCGCGGTGGCGCCCGCGGCCAGCAGGCGCGCCACCATGTCCTGGTCGCCGATGCTGGCGGCGGTGATCAGGTTGCGGTCGAGTGCGCTGATGCCATCGCTGCGCAGCGGCACGTGCGCGGTGCTGCGCGGGGCGCGGGCGGCGCCAGGCTGGCTGGCTGAACCGGCGCCGGGGCGCGCCGCCAGCGTCTGCCCGCCTTGCGCCGCCAGCAGGCTGCCCCCGACCAGCAGGCCCATCAGGCCCAGCATCTCATTGAGTGCCTGTCTGCGGGTGCGGGCGGCGGCGCGCGTCATGGCGGGCTCCTTGGCTCAGACGGTTTCGTGAGGGTTGCTGGCCGCCAAGGGCGACGTTGCGCAAGCGCGTTCGGCATCGGCGGCATCGTCCGCCTGGAGCTGGCGCCACAGCCGGCCCAGGTAGGGATCGTCGACGCCGTTGGTGGCCAGCCCCAGCAGGGTTTGCTGCAGGTATTCGCGCGCCGGGCCATACAGCCCGGCGGCGTGGCGCAGCCGTTCGACCACGCTGGTGTCCGGCAGCCGGCCGGCGTAGGACTCGTGCGCGCGGTTCATGACGAAGGCCAGGGCGCGTTGCTCCGGGCCCTCGCCGCTTTCGCCGCCCTCGCAGCCCTCACCGGTGCGGATGCGCAGCCAGCGTGGGTGGTAGGCGCCGGTCAGCATCTCGCGGCGCCACAGCACGCGGAATTCCTGCTCGACCACGTGGCTGGGGATGCGGAACACCATGCCGTGGCAGCAGCCGCCGCGATCCAGGCCGAGCACCAGTCCCGGGTTGTCCCAGGTGCCGCGGTTGATACGGGAGTAGAGGTAGAAGCCACGATGGTAGCCATGCACGGTCGCGCGCCGGCGCTCGGTGTGCACCACCATCGGGTTCCATATCAGGGAGCCATAGCCGAACACCCAGACATCGCCGCCGAGCGCGGCATCGTCGGGCTTGCAAGCCAGCGCGTCGCAGAGGGACTGCTCCAGCACGTGTTCGGGCAACAGCGAGGACGCGACCGGGGTACTGCACAGCGAGGTGCGCAGCCGGTCGGATTCGAGGTCCTGTCGCGTAATGGCCATGCTGCAAGCATAAATCAAAGCTGCGTCCCGGGCAGGTGGGGGAAATGACATAAGTGCCAGTTTTTCCCGGAAATGTCCGAGTCTGCGGCGCCGGTGTGGGCGCCTGACAACGGTTGCCGCCGCGTGGCGGCCTTGCCACCCGGCATGGAGCAGGACCGATGCGTGCCCGCGCACGCTTGTCCGCGGTCAGCCCGGGGCGTTTTGCTGGCCCGCGGTGGCGGGCAGTCTTTACAATGGGAGCCTCAATCCGACCAGGAGGAACCTGCGATGGCGCGTACGCTTACGGTGGTGTTCGGCAGCGGCAAGGAATATGACTTCACGATCGGCGCGGACGAACTTGCCGCGGTCAGCGAGGATGCGGCGTGGCGCTGGTTCGACCGGGAGTACACCGAGCTGGATTGCCAGGCGTCGAGCCCGGTTGGCAAGGTGCTGGTGATCGACAAGATCCTGAATGTCGCCAAGTTTTCCGGAGAATCGCGCTTCTCCGGCGATCCTGCCTGGGCGCAGGACTATGCGCGCCATGCGGCGCGGCTGCTGGACCGCGACAAGGTCCGGGTCGATGTCGGCAACGCCGCCATCGGGTTCTGAGTTGGGTTCCGGGGCGCGCACGGCGCGCCCCACGATGTCGCTCCCGCCAGCGCGGGAGCGACTCGGCGGCAATCAGACCGCCAGCAGTTCCACTTCAAACAGCAGCGTCGCGTTCGGCGGGATCACGCCGCCGGCGCCGCGCGCACCATAGCCGAGGTCGGCCGGAATCACCAGGCGACGCACGCCGCCGACCTTCATGCCCTGCACGCCTTCGTCCCAGCCGCGGATCACATGGCCGGCGCCCAGCGGGAACACGAACGGGTCGTTGCGGTCCTTGCTCGAATCGAACTTGCGGCCGGCCTGGCCGTTTTCGTACAGCCAGCCGGTGTAGTGCACGGTGACGTGCTTGCCGGCGGTGGCTTCGGTGCCGGAACCGACGGTGGTGTCTTCGTATTGCAGGCCAGAGGGCGTGGTTTGCATGGTGATTTCCTTCCGATGAGGACAGACGGGATGAATCGGGAGCGCAGCGCGGGCGCTGCGCTCAGCCTTGGGCGCGCTGCAGCACGTCCAGTTGCAGTTGCACGTTGCGGTCGTCGTCGGCGACCCAGATGTCGCCATCCTGGATCGTCACCGACAGGCGCATCGCGCGCTGCGCCAGCGCCGCGAGCGCGTCGACCGCTTCCGTCGGGACATTGTAGACGGTGACGTTGCGCAGCTTGCCGGCCTTGCCCGCCATGCCTTTCCACCACTCGCGCGCGCTGGCGCCACTGTAGGTGTAGACGGTCACGCGCTCGGCGCGGGCGGCGGCGCGCTTCAGGCGCGCTTCGTCGGGCTGGCCCAGCTCGACCCAATGTTCGATGTCGCCGGTCAGGCGCTTGTCCCACAGGTCGGGCTCGTCAGGCTCGTCCAGACCGCGGGTAAAGGCCAGCGTCTCGGTGGCCTCGCAGGCAAAGGCGAGCAGGCGCACCATCATGCGCGCGTCGTTCTCGGACGGATGCTGGGCGATGGTGAGGGCGTGGCTGCCGTAGTAGGGCCGGTCCATGTCGGAGACGGCCAGTTCGGCTTTGAAGATGGTGGACTTGAGCGCCATGAGGTGAAGTGTGCGGCTGCGTCCGGCGCGGCGGCGCGGAGCGCGAAAGGCCGCATCATACGCGATTCGGCGGCGCCGCCGTACGCGCGAAGGTGGGGCAAGGCGGGCCAGCCGGCACTCGGCGCCGGCCGGGAGCTTAGCGCTTGCGGTATTCCTTCAGGTAGAAGCGCAGCAGTGCCGACAGCAGCAGCGTGCTCAGGAAGCCGGCTGCCACCACCAAGGCCTGGCCGGCGTCGGACTCGAGCTGGCCGGCCACACCGAGGCGGAACAGCCACGTTCCGACCATCATGGCCAGGAACGGCATCAGCAGGGCGCCGCGGCCATAGGTACGCACCGCCCACAGCGGGAAGCGGCGCAGGAAGTCGCCGGGGATGCTGCACAGCAGGCAGGCGCCAGCGGCGGCCAGGGCGGCCGCCACGATGTCGCCGGAATGGATCTCGAACATGGTCTCTGTCTCGCGTTGCCGCGCACGCGGCGGGCGTGGCAGGGATTTCGGCAAAGCGCTGATTCTACAAGAGAAATCGGTCCTGAAGGTGACGCGTCGGGCTAGCGCGGGGCGCTGCTCGCCGGCGATGCCTCGACCGCCACATGGAGCGTCACGATGTCGCCCGCCTCGGGCAGGAAACGGGTCATGCCGAAGGCACTACGCGGCACTTCCACGCGGAAGTCGCCGCCACACACCTGCCGCGCCACACCGAACAGCGAAACCTCGCCGCAGCGGAAACGCTCGGCCTGCAGCCGGACCGGGAGAGTGACGCCGTGCAGGCTCAGCTCGCCCTCTACCGCCACGAGCCGGCCGCCGTCGCTGATAAAGCGATCGGCGCGCAGCCGCGCCAGGGGAAACTGCGCGACATCGAAGAACTGTGCCGAGCGCAGCACCCCGTCCAGCGTGCGGTTGTTGGTGTCGACCGAGGCCAGGTCGACGGTCACGTCGACCGCGCCGGCGCCGCTGTCGGCGTCATACACGATGCGGCCGTCGATCTTGCCGAAGCGCCCGCGCACCGAACTGCGCTCGAAATGGCTGGCGGCGAAATAGACGGAGGTGTGGACCGGGTCGAGGACGTACTCGACCGGCGCGGCCCTGGCGCTGATGCTGCCTGGCAGCGCGATCGCAACAGCGGCCAGGAGAGGGGCGGGTGTTGCCATGGCTCAGTGCACGAACACCGGCAGCAGGAATATCCCCACCACCGTCAGGTATCCGATGGTCCAGCACAGCGTGCGCAGCGTGGCTCGGTCGGTCAGGTAGCACACGGTGTAGAGGATGCGGGTGAGGATGAAGACCATCGACAGTTCGTCGATGCGCGCCTGCGGCGCCTGAAGATAGCTGGCGGTGAGCACCGCCGCGGCAAAGAACGGAAAGGCCTCGAAGTGGTTGCGGTGCGCCATGTCGGCGCGGCGCGCCCGGCCAGATTGCCGGTCGAGCCAGCCGCGCGGGTCATGGTTGTCGAAACCCGGTCCGCTGGCCTTGGCAATGGCTACCGTGGCGAGCGGCAGCACGCCGGCCAGCAAGACGCACCAGAACGCGATCGGCATGGTTCCCGTCCTCTCCGTTGCAGTGCCGGAGCGGCCGCGGCGGCTGCGGCAGCCACTGCGGCCGGTAGCGCGGTCAGGCGGCGACCACGCGGATCTCGATGCCTGTCAGGCCCACCACCTGCCCGGCACGAATCTTCGCAGTCTTGCGCGATTCAGGCGCGCCGTCCACCGAGACTTCGCCGGCGGCGACCAGCGCCTTGCCGGCGCCGCCGCTGTCGCACACGCCAGCCAGCTTGAGCAGGTCGTTGAGGGCGATGAACTCGCCCTCGAGCGGGAAGGTGATGGTTTGTACCGAACTTGCCTTGCCCATCACTTGCCCCAGCTGTCCTTCAACCCGACGATGCGGTTGAAGACCGGCTTGCCTGGCTGCGAATCATTGCGGTCGGCCACGAAGTAGCCATGGCGCTCGAACTGGAAGCGGTCTTCCGGCTGTGCCTCGCGCAGGCCCGGCTCCAGGTAGGCGGTGATCACCTTCTTGGAATCCGGATTCAGTGCGTCCAGGAAGTTCTTGCCGCCCGCGTCCGGGTTGGGGTCGTTGAACAGGCGGTCGTACAGGCGCACCTCGGCCTCGTAGCCGTGCGCCGCGCTGACCCAGTGGATCACGCCCTTGACCTTGACGCTGTCTGCGCCCGGGGTGCCGCTCTTGGTGTCGGGCAGGTAGCTGGCATGCACGGCGATGACCTTGCCGTCGGCGTCTTTGTCCACGCCGGTGCACTCGACCACGTAGCCGTACTTCAGGCGCACCTTGTTGCCCGGGAACAGGCGGAAATAGCCCTTGGGCGGGGTCTCGTTGAAGTCCTCGCGCTCGATCCACAGTTCGCGCGACAGCGGGAACACACGCTTGCCCAGTTCCGGTTTCTTCGGATGGACCGGCGCCGAGCATTCCTCGCTCTGGCCTTCCGGGTAGTTGTCGATGATCAGCTTGAGCGGGTCCAGCACGGCCACGCCACGGGCGGCCCGGCCGTCCAGGTCGTCGCGCACCGAGCCTTCGAGCGTGCTCATGTCGATCCAGCTGTCGGCCTTGGCCACGCCGACGCGGTCGCAGAACAGCTGGATCGATTCCGGCGTATAGCCGCGGCGGCGCACGCCGACCAGCGTGGGCATGCGCGGATCGTCCCAGCCGTCGACGCGGTTCTCGTCGACCAGTTGCTTGAGCCTGCGCTTGCTGGTGATGGCGTAGGTCAGGTTCAGGCGCGCAAACTCATACTGGTGCGGCAGCGGGTCGCCGAACACGCCGGCGTCGCGCAGGTGCTCCAGCACCCAGTCGTACAGCGGGCGGTTGTTCTCGAACTCCAGCGTGCACAGCGAGTGCGAGATATTCTCCAGCGCGTCCGAGATGCAATGGGTGAAGTCGTACATCGGGTAGATGCACCACTTGTCGCCCGTGCGGTGGTGATGGGCGTGGCGAATGCGGTAGAGCACCGGGTCGCGCATCACGATGTTGGGCGCGGTCATGTCGATCTTCGCGCGCAGCACGTGCTCGCCGTCGCCGTACTTGCCGGCGCGCATGTCGCGGAACAGCTGCAGGTTTTCCTCGACGGTCCGGTCGCGGTAGGGCGACGGCTTGCCCGGCTCGGAGAAGTTGCCGCGGCTGGCGGCGATCTGCTCGGCCGACTGGCTGTCGATATAGGCGGCGCCGCGCTCGATCAGGGTCTCGGCAAAGGCGTAGAGCTGGTCGAAGTAGTCGCTGGCGTAGTACAGGTGCGGCTGCTTCTGGCCGTCCTTGCCCTCGCTGTCCCAGGAGAAACCGAGCCAGTGCACGGCGTCGATGATCGAATCGACGTATTCGGTGTCTTCCTTGACCGGGTTGGTGTCGTCGAAGCGCAGGTGGCAGCGGCCGCCGTAGTCGCGCGCCAGCCCGAAGTTCAGGCAGATGCTCTTGGCATGGCCGATATGCAGGTAGCCATTGGGCTCCGGCGGGAAGCGGGTGATGACGGTCGGCAGCGGCTCGCCCTGCTTGTCCTGGCGGCCGGCATAGGTGCCGGCGGCGAGGTCCTGGTCGATGATGCTCCGCAGGAAGTTGGAGGCGGCTGGGGTGCTGTCGGTAGGCTTGTTGTCGTGGCTCATGGTGGCGCCGGTTGGCCGGCCGGATATCGATCGACGTAGGGATCGATACTTGGCCGGTCGGGTCGTCAGATTGCGTGGCGGAATGCCAATACCGGGATTTTACCGTGCCGGCGGCGCCGCACGCCGTGAGCATCGGCTCATTTGTGGTCTTGTCCGTCGCCGGTCCCGATTGACCGCGCCGAAAGTGACGCGTCGGAGTAGCATGGAGACCCGTGCCGGCCGCGGCCGGCTGTCGTCCATCGCAGCAGGAACGCCCATGAACGCCCACCCCGATGCGGCACAAGTGCCGCCCATGCCCCTCGATGTTGTCGGCGCGCTGTGGCGCGATGCCGGGCTGCCGGCCGAGGCGCTGGCCCACCTGCGCCTGGACGGCGCCGAGCCGGTGCTGCCTTCAGGCTTTGCCGTGGGCACCGCGGCGCAGGCCAGCCTGGCCGCTTCGGCGCTCGCCGCGGCGGCGCTGTGGCAGGGACGCACCGGCCGCTGGCAGGAAGTCAGCGTCGACATGCGCCATGCCATCACCGAGTTCCGCAGCGAGCGCTACCTGCGCGTCGACGGAGGCCCCGCGCCCGAATTGTGGGACAAGATCGCCGGCATCTACCGCTGCGGCGACGGCCGCTGGGTCCGGCTGCACACCAACTTCCCGCATCACCGCGACGGCGTGCTGCGGCTGCTGGGCTGCGCCTATGAAAAGGCCGCGGTGCAGGCGGCGCTGGAAAAGTGGGAAGCCGAAACTTTCGAAACCGCCGCCTCCGACGCCGGCCTGGTGGTCGCCGCGCTGCGCAGCTTCGACGAATGGGACCAACACCCGCAGGCCGCGGCGCTGCGCGGCCTGCCGCCGGTAACGCTGGAGCGCATCGGCGATGCGCCGCCGCAGGCTTTGCCGACGCCGGCTTCCGCCGACGCGCAGCCGCTGTCGGGCGTGCGCGTGCTCGACTTCACCCGCATCATCGCCGGCCCGGTGGCGGGGCGCACCCTGGCCGCGCATGGCGCAGACGTGTTGCTGGTGACCGCCGCGCACCTGCCGTCGATCGCGCCGCTGGTGATCGACACCGGCCGCGGCAAGCGCAGTTGCCAGCTCGACCTGCGTGACCCCGACGACAAGCGCACGCTGCACAAGCTGCTGCATGGCGCCGACGTGATGGTGCAGGGCTACCGCCCCGGCGGCCTGGCGGAACTGGGCGTCGGCCCCGAGGCAGCGGCGCGGGCGCGGCCGGGCATCGTCTATGTGTCGCTGAGCGCGTATGGCCACGTCGGGCCGTGGGCGCACAAGCGCGGCTTCGATTCGCTGGTGCAGACCGCCACCGGCTTTAACCATGCGGAGGCCCAGGCGGCCGGCAGCGACACGCCGCGGCCGCTGCCGGCGCAAGTGCTTGACCACGCCGCGGGCTACCTGCTGGCATTCGGCGCGATGGCCGCGCTGCAGCGGCGCGCGGTGGAAGGCGGCAGCTGGCACGTGCGCGTGTCGCTGGCGCAGGTGGGACAGTGGCTGCGCGGGCTGGGGCGGGTGCCGGAGGGGCTGAAGGCGCCCGAGCAGAAGATCGACGATGTCGCCGACCTGCTTGAAGCGGTGCCATCCGGCTTTGGCATGCTGACCGTGGTGCGCCACGCCGCGCACCTGTCCGAGACGCCGGCGCGCTGGACGCTGCCGTCCGAGCCGCTCGGCACGCATGCGCCGGCGTGGCTGCCGCGCTAGCAGTTAGTAGAGCGTGTTACGTTGCCGCTCGGGCAGGTCGCGGTCATAGGCGGCGCCGTCGATCGCGTTCTGGCTCAGCGTGGCCAGGATCTCGCCATTGCTCGGCAGCGTCTGCCGCGCGACCTGCGCATCCGCCGCCCACAGGCGCGAGCGGATCAGCGCGCGGGCGCACTGGAAGAATATCGACTGCACCGTGATCACCAGCACCGTGGTCGGCGCCTTGCCGTCAACCACGCAGCGCGCGATCAGCGCCGGGTCGACGCTGATCTGCGCGGTGCCGTTGACGCGGATGGTCTCATTGACGCCGGGAATCACGAACAGCAGGCCCACGCGCGGATCGGCCACGATATTGCGCAGGCTGTCGATGCGGTTGTTGCCGCGCCGGTCGGGCAGCAGCAGCGTGCGTTCGTCCAGCACCTGCACGAAGCCGGGCGTGTCGCCGCGCGGCGAGCATTCGGCCCAGCCGTCGGCGACCGTCGACAGCAGGCACAACGGTGCGGCCTCGATAAAGGCGCGGTAGTGCGGATGCAGGTAGTCGACTTCCTTTGACAGCGACGGCGCCGCGGGCTGGGCGTAGAGCGCTTCCAGTTCGGCCAGGGAGGTGATGGCGTGCGAGGTCATGGCGGATCGGGGCGGTTGGCGGGCAAGCCCACAATGTAGCGCAGCCGGCGGGGCGGCATCGTGACGCTCTGTGCGCTCAGAGTGTCACGGTGCCGCGGCCGATCTCGAGCACGCGTCCGCCCACGCGGATGTCGCCGCCGGTGTCGACCGCCAAGCGCAGCCGGCACGGGCGGCCGACGGCCTCGCCCTGGTCGATGGCGTATTCGGCCGGCAGCGCGCGGCTGGTGGCCAGCAACCAGCCTCCGAGATTGGCGCAGGCCGAGCCCGTGCCGGGGTCCTCGGCCACGCCGCCGCCCTGCTTGGTGAAGAAATAGCGCGACAGCACGCGGCCAGGTTGCTCGGGATCGAAGGCGAACACGTAGGCGGTCTTGCGGCCCAGGCTGCTCTGCGGCCAGATGTCGAGGCGCGCGCTGTCGGGATTGGCGCGGCGCACGGCATCGGTGCTGCGCACGGCCACCAGCAGCTGGTCGGCGCCGGTGTCGACCCACATCGGCGAAACCAGCAGGTCGCTTTCCTGCAGGCCGAGCAGGCTTGCCATCTCGGCATCGGGCAGGCTGGCCGGGGCGGTCTTCGGCATGCCGCTGTGGGGCGCGGTGAAGGTCCAGACATCGCCCTGCGCCGTCACCGGGACCACGCCGGCGAGAAATTCCAGCATCAGCGTGTCGCTGGTGCCGGCCAGTTCGCGCACCACGTGCGCGGTGCCCAGAGTGGGGTGGCCGGCAAAACGCATCTCATAGCCGGGCGTGAAGATGCGCACGCGCGCGCTGGCGTTGTCCGACGGCAGGACAAAGGTGGTTTCCGACAGGTTGAACTGCAGCGCCAGCGCCTGCATGGTGGCTTCGTCCATGCCGCGCGCGTCTTCGAACACGCACAGGGGATTGCCGCCGAAGGTGGATTCGGCGAAGACGTTGAGCAGGCGGAAGGCGTAGGTGGGCATGGTGCAGGCTCCGGAGGCTTGTCGGGGAACCAGTGTACGGAGCCGTGGCGCCCGCGCCATGCACAGTTGCAGCGATCGCGAGCGGGCCAGTTGCGGGATGGGGGGGCGGAAAGCAAGAACGCCCCGTTCGGGGCGTTTTGCAGGTCGTTGGCAGTTCAGGCCGGCGGGCTCAGAACCCTACCGCCTGCCCGTCGCGCCGGCTGTCGCTGGCCGCCACGTACCCTTGCTCCGGATCGTCCGACAGGCGCCAGATGAACTGTCCCGAACCAAAGTCCATGTACGGGTCTTCCACCGACTTCAACTGGTGCCCGCGTGCCTTCAGCCCGTCGACCGTGGCCGGGTCCATGGTGCCCTCCACGTCCAGCGTGAAATCGCGGTTGACCTTCCAGCGCGGCGCGCAGCACGCGGCCTGCGGCTGCTGGTTGTAGTCCAGCATGCGCACCACCGTCTGCAGATGGCCCTGCGGCTGCATGTCGCCGCCCATCACGCCGAAGCTCATCACCGGGTGGCCACCCTTGGTCAGGAAGGCCGGGATGATGGTGTGGAACGGGCGCTTGCCGCCGGCCACCGCGTTGGCGGACTTGGGATCCATCGAGAAGCCCACCCCGCGGTTCTGCAGGCTGATGCCGGTGCCCGGCACCACCACGCCCGAGCCGAAGCCCATGTAGTTCGACTGGATGAACGAGACCATCATGCCGTTCTCGTCGGCGGCGGTCAGGTAGATGGTGCCGCCCACCTTGGGCATGCCGAAGTTGAAATGCGTGGCGCGCTGCATGTCGATCAGCTTGGCGCGCGATTTCAGGTACGCGTCATCCAGCATTTCTTCCGGCGTGACCTCCATGCTGCGAGGATCGGCCACGTAGCGGTACAGGTCGGCGAAGGCCAGCTTCATTGCTTCGATCTGCAGGTGCTGCGAATCGACCGAGTCCACCGGGATCGAGGCCATGTCGAACTGGCCGAGGATGCCCAGCGCCACCAGCGCGGCAATGCCCTGGCCATTGGGCGGGATCTCGTGCAGCTCGTAGCCGCGGTACGCCTGGCTGATCGGCTTGACCCAGTCGGGACGGTAGTTGCGCAGGTCGTCCAGCGTCATCGCGCCGCCGCACTGCTTGCTGAAGGCGGCGATCTTCTCGGCGATCTCGCCTTCGTAGTAGGCGCGGCCCTGGGTCTCGCCGATCTTGCGCAGCGTCTCGGCGGCGGCCTTCATGGTGAACTTCTCGCCGACCAGCGGCGCGCGGCCGTTGGGCATGAAGGTCTCGGCATAGCCGGGTTGGTCCTTCAGCTCCGGCACCGCGGCGGCCCACTTGTGCGCCACCACCGGCGGCACGGCGTAGCCGCGCTCGGCGATCTCGATCGCCGGCTCCATCAGGTCGGCGAAGGGCAGCTTGCCGAAGCGCTCGTGCATTGCGGCCCAGCCGGCGATCACGCCGGGCACCGTGACCGAGTCCCAGCCGCGGATCGGGCGGTTGGCCAGGCCGTTGGCATCGGTGCCGTACTTGTTCTTGTAATACTCCGGGTTCCAGGCGGCCGGGGCCACGCCGGAGGAGTTCAGCCCATGCAGTTCCTTGCCGTCCCACAGGATGGCGAAGGCATCGCTGCCCAGACCGCACGATACCGGCTCGACGATGGTGATCGCGGCCGCCGCGGCGATGGCCGCGTCGACGGCGTTGCCGCCCTTGAGCAGCATGCGCAGGCCGGCCTGCGCGGCCAGCGGGTGCGAGGTGGACACCACGTTGCGCGCAAACAGCGGGATGCGCACGGAGGGGTAGGGGTTGGTCCAGTTGAAGTTCTGCATGGCTTTGTCTGTCGTTTCAGGAGGCGGCCGGGCGGTTGTCGGCACCGGCCGCGTTGGCACTCGCCGCGCCGTTATTCTGCCGTGATCTTGCGATCCTTGATCAGCTTGCCCCAGCGGGCGCTGTCCTTCTTCACCATGGCGGCGAACTGCGCGGGCGTGCCGCCGACCGGCTCGGCGCCCAGCTTGCCCAGGCGTTCCTTGACTTCCGGCGACTGGATTGCCTTGTTGAATTCGGCATTCAGCCGGTTGACGATGTCCGCCGGCATGCCCTTGGGTCCGTAGATGCCGAACCACGTATCGGACTCAAAGCCGGGCAGCCCCGACTCGCTGGCCGTCGGGATCTCCGGTGCCAGTGGCGAGCGCTTCGCGCTGGTCACGGCCAGCGCCTTGAGCTTGCCGTCCTTCACGTGCGGCAGGCCCGAGACGATGCTGTCGAACAGCACCTGCACCTTGCCCGAAATCAGGTCTGGCACGGCCAGCGCTGTGCCGCGGTACGGGATATGGGTGATGAACACGCCGGCCTGCGCCTTGAAAGCCTCGGCGGTCAGGTGCACCACGGTGCCATTGCCGCTGGAGGCGTAGTTGAGCTCGCCGGGGTGCTTCTTGGCGTAGTCGACGAGCTCGCGCACGTTTTTCACCGGCAGGCTGTTCGGCACCACCAGCACATTGGTGGCGATCGCCACCTGGCCGACCGGGGTGAAGTCGGTGTCGGTGTTGTACGGCAGGCGGGTGTTGATGTACGGGCCGATCGAGTGCGTGCTGGTGGTCGCGATCAGCAGCGTGTAGCCGTCCGGCGCGGCCTTGGCCGCCATGTCCGAACCGATCGCGCCGCCGGCGCCCGGGCGGTTGTCGACCACGATCTGCTGGCCCATGTTGGCGCCCACTTTCTGCGCAATGGCACGCGCCAGCAAATCGGTCGCGCCGCTGGCCGGGAACGGCACGATCAGGCGGATCGGCTTGCTGGGAAAGTTGTCGGCCAGTGCGGGCGTGGCGGCCAGGCACATGCCGCAGGCAGCGGCGATGCCGGCGAGGCGCAGCCAGGATTTCATGCTTGTCTCCGGAGTCAGGCGAAAGGCGGGCAAAGATTGATGAGCCGGCTTAATTATTCCGTGGCGCGGTTCACAAAGAAAGCTAATATTTCTTGCCGATGTCACAAGAAAAATTTAAGTATCGGCGAACCCTCGCAACCCTTCTGCACGTGCACCGATGAGCACTATCCGATTCATCCGTACCTTCGTCACCGTGGCCGAACAAGGCTCCTTCGCCGCGGCCGCCGGCCAGGTGGCACTGACCCAGGCCGCCGTCAGCCTGCAGATGCGCGCGCTGGAAACCGAGTTGCGGCGCGAATTGTTCGACCGCAATGGCCGCGTCGCGGTGCTCAATGCAGATGGCCGCGCACTGTTGCCGCAGGCCCGGCGCCTGCTCGCGCTGTACGACGAGATGCGCCTGCCGCTGGCCTCGGACCAGGCCATGGCCGGTGCCGTGGCCGTGGGCGCGGTGGTGTCGGTGATGGGCGGCCTGTCGCACGCGGTGGCGCGCATGAAGCGCACCTACCCCGCGCTCGATGTGCGCCTGGTCGGCGCCAAGTCGATCGAACTGGCGGCACAGGTCGAGGCCGGCGAGCTCGACGCGGCGATCCTGGTCGAAGGGGCCACGCGCGTGCCCGGCACGCTGCGCTGGACGCCGTTGTACCAGGAGCCGCTGGTGGCGATCGCGGCACGTGGGAGCCCCGGCCATGATGCGCGCGAGGCGCTGGCCCAGAACCCCTACCTGCGCTTCGACCGCAGCCAGCGCACCGGCGTGCTGGTCGAGCGCGCGCTGCGCCGCGCGCACCTGAAGGTCAACGAGTTCCTGGAACTGAACGCCATCGAGGCGCTGGTCGAGCTGGTACGCCAGGAAGTCGGTGTGACCGTGGTGCCGCTGCTGCGGCGCGCGCGCTGGCACGACGACGAGGCACTGCGGATCCTGCCACTGCTGGTCCACGGCGAGCCGGTCATGCGCCACATCGGCATGCTGGAGCGGCGCGACCACGGGCGCGGCCAGGTAACGGCAGCGGTGCGAGCGGCGTGCAGCGAGCTGTTTGGCGCCTGAAGGAGGTCGCCCTGGAGCTATAAGCGCGATCTATCGGCCAGATAGACAGAATCGCATTCTCCTCAGGCCTTGCTGTGCATATATTTTGGTTGCGGACACCGCCGCGGAAGTCAGACAAGCGCGGCTTCGCCCTGGGCGCGCCCGGATCGTCATGCCGGTGCGCGCCCGCATGCGTCCGCGCACCGGCGGTATCCAGCCGTGTTGCGATGCAGAAAGATCCGGCGCAAGTGCCGGAGCGGGATCGTCGAAGTCAGACAAGAAACGAGCAATCGAGCAGACGAGCAAACGAGCGAACGCTGGCGATAACGCTGCATGCGTGTTCGGTACGTCCCCACAAGGAGAGAACGTATGTCTAACGAAGCAAAGTGTCCCTTCACGCATACCGCCGGCGGCGGTACGACCAATCGCGAGTGGTGGCCGAGGCAGTTGCGGCTGGACCTGCTCTCCCAGCATTCGGGCAAGTCCAACCCGCTGGGCACGGACTTCAATTACCGTAAAGCGTTCAAGGACCTGGACCTGGCCGCGGTGAAGAAGGATTTGGCGGCGCTGATGACCGACTCGCAGGACTGGTGGCCGGCGGACTTCGGCCACTATGGCCCGCTGTTCATCCGCATGGCGTGGCACGCCGCCGGCACCTATCGCATCGGCGACGGCCGCGGCGGCGCAGGGCGCGGCCAGCAGCGTTTCGCGCCGCTCAACAGCTGGCCGGACAACGTCAGCCTGGACAAGGCGCGCCGCCTGCTATGGCCGATCAAGCAGAAGTACGGCCAGAACATCTCGTGGGCCGACCTGCTGGTGCTGACCGGCAACGTCGCGCTGGAGACCATGGGCTTCAAGACCTTCGGCTTCGGTGGTGGCCGCGAAGACACCTGGGAACCTGACGGCGATGTGTACTGGGGCGATGAAAAGACCTGGCTCGGCGGTGACGTGCGCTACGGCAAGGGTGCCGCGGGCAAGTACGACGACGCCGGCGTGCTGGTTGCCGACGAGGACATGCATGGCGCCGAAGCCAGCCGTACCGACCACGGCCGCCACCTTGAAAACCCGCTGGCCGCCGTGCAGATGGGCCTGATCTACGTGAATCCGGAAGGCCCGGAGGGCAACCCGGACCCGCTTGCCGCGGCGCACGATATCCGCGAGACCTTCGCGCGCATGGCCATGAACGACGAAGAAACCGTCGCGCTGATCGCCGGCGGGCATGCCTTCGGCAAGACCCACGGTGCCGGACCGGCGGACAACGTCGGGGCCGAACCGGAAGGCGCGGATCTCGAACTGCAGGGCCTGGGCTGGTCGAGCAGCTTCGGCACCGGCAGGGGCGCCGATACCATCACCAGCGGGCTGGAGGTGACCTGGAGCAAGACGCCAACGCAATGGGGCAACAGCTACCTGGAAAACCTGTTCGGCCATGACTGGGAACCGACCAAGAGTCCCGCCGGCGCCAACCAGTGGGTGGCCAAGGATGGTGGCGAAACCATCCCGCATGCGTTCGATCCGTCGAAGAAGCTGCGGCCGACAATGCTGACCACGGACCTGTCGCTGCGTTTCGACCCCGAGTACGAGAAGATCTCGCGGCGCTTCCTGGAACATCCCGACCAGCTTACCGATGCCTTTGCCCGCGCCTGGTTCAAGCTGACCCACCGCGACATGGGCCCGCGCGCGCGCTACCTGGGCCCGGAAGTCCCGAAGGAAGACCTGCTCTGGCAGGATCCGGTGCCGGAGGCCGACCATCCGCTGGTCGGCGACCAGGATGTCGCCGCGCTGAAGCAGAAGGTGCTGGCTTCGGGCCTGCCGCTATCGCAGCTGGTGCAGACCGCCTGGGCGTCGGCATCGAGCTTCCGCGGTTCGGACAAGCGGGGCGGCGCCAATGGCGCCCGCATCCGGCTGGCGCCGCAAAAGGACTGGGCCGCGAATGAGCCCGAACAACTGGGCAAGGTACTCAAGGCGCTTGAAGGTATCCAGGCCGAGTTCAATGGCGCGCAGTCCGGCGGCAAGAAGATCTCGCTGGCGGACCTGATCGTGCTGGCCGGCGGCGCAGCCGTCGAGCAGGCGGCGCAGAAGGCGGGCCACAAGGTCACCGTGCCGTTCTCGCCGGGGCGCACGGATGCATCGCAGGAACAGACCGACGTCGAGGCGATGGCATCGCTGGAGCCGAAGGCGGACGGCTTCCGCAACTTCGTCAAGGCGAAGTACAGCATCCCGCCGGAGCACCTGCTGATCGACAAGGCGCAACTGCTGACACTGACCGTGCCCGAGATGACGGTACTGATCGGCGGCCTGCGCGTGCTGAACGTGCATACCGGCCCCGATGCGCATGGCGTCCTCACCGACCGGCCGGAAACGCTGACCAACGACTACTTCCGCAACCTGCTCGACATGGGTCTGGAGTGGAAGCCGCAGTCAGACGCGCGCGAGCTGTTCGAAGGGCGCGACCGGAAGACCGGAGCGAAGAAGTGGACCGGCACGCGTGTCGACCTGGTGTTCGGTTCGCACTCGCAGCTGCGGGCGCTTTGCGAGGTCTATGCCAGCGAGGATGCGCAGGATAAATTCGTCAGGGACTTCGTTGCGGCCTGGACCAAGGTGATGAACCTGGACCGCTTCGACCTGCTGGATTGACGCCTGCTGCCTGAGCGGCAGCGCGGCCCCGTCACGGTGTCATGCCGTGGCGGGGGCCGCGCAAAAAAACGGCCGGCATGCGCCGGCCGCCATGGTTTGGCTTTGCCCTACATCATCCTGTGCGCAAAGTGTCCGCGCTTTGCATCGACCATCAGCGACATGAACTCGTCGGTGCTCATGTGCACCAGTTCCTGGTGGTCGCCCGCTTCGAAATAGACATCGGCATGCGTCAGCAGGCTGTCGTCCAGCCAGGTCTGCGTGCCATACGCCATGCCGACGGGCGGGATCGCGCCGTGATCGCAGTCCCTGAACACTTCGCGCACGCCATCCTCATGCGCCAGCGACAGGTTGCGTCCGGTCTGCTCGCGGATTTCCGACAGTTTCAGGTGGTGCGTGGAAGGGATCACCGCGGCGACGTAGCCGCTGTCGTCTTCCAGCAGGACGGTCTTGGCCAGCCGGTCTCCGGGAATGTGTGCAGCGTGTGCAGTGGCCATGCTGCTCAGGCTGTAGGGGTGCCTAACGGTGTCGAACTGGCTGTGCTTGTTGCTCAGGCATTTCGCCAGCGTATTAGCCATGGTCATGATGTCAACCTCCGACGCGCTCATCGCGACAGTTGTCCGAGTGCTAATACTATAGGTCGCGGCGGGCCCGGCGGAGGCGGGTCGTTGCGTCAATTCCGGCAACAAAAAAAGGGCACCTTGCGGTGCCCCCAGTGTTGCATTGCGGGCCGGCCCGCAGGCCGGCGGCAAGTCCAGCTTATTCTTCCTGGAACGCTTCTTCGCGCTTGGCCTTGATCGACGGCAGCGCCACGATCACCACCAGCACCGCAGCGGCGATCAGCAGGCCCATCGACAGCGGGCGCGTCACGAACACGCTGAAGTCACCACGCGACAGCAGCAGCGAGCGGCGGAAGTTTTCTTCCATCATCGGTCCCAGCACGAAGCCGAGCAGCAGCGGAGCGGGTTCGCAGCGCAGCTTGATGAACAGGTAGCCGATCACGCCGAAGGCGGCGGTCTGGAACACGTCGAAGGTGGTGTTCTGGACCGAGTACACGCCGATGCAGCAGAAGGTCAGGATGGCCGGGTACAGGTAGCGGTAAGGCACCTTCAGCAGCTTCACCCAGATGCCGATCAGCGGCAGGTTCAGCACGATCAGCATCAGGTTGCCGATCCACATCGAGGCGATCAGGCCCCAGAACAGCGCCGGGTTGCTGGTCATCACCTGCGGGCCGGGCTGGATGTTGTGGATGGTCATCGCACCCACCATCAGCGCCATCACCGCGTTGGGCGGAATGCCCAGCGTCAGCAGCGGGATGAACGAGGTCTGCGAGGCTGCGTTGTTGGCCGATTCCGGACCCGCCACGCCTTCGATGGCGCCCTTGCCGAATTCCTGCGGGTACTTGGAGGTCTTCTTCTCCAGCGAGTACGCAGCGAACGAAGCCAGCGAGGCGCCGCCGCCCGGCAGGATACCCAGCGCCGAGCCCAGTGCCGTGCCACGGAGCACAGCCGGGATCATGCGCTTGAAGTCTTCCTTGGTCGGGAACAGGTTGGTGATGTGGTCAGTGAAGGTCTCGCGCTGCTCCTTCTGCTCCAGGTTGGCGATGATTTCAGCAAAGCCGAAGATACCCATTGCCACCGAGACGAAGTTCAGGCCGTCGGTCAGTTCCGGCACGTCGAACGAGAAGCGCGCGGCGCCCGAGTTCACGTCGGTACCCACCAGGCCCAGCAGCAGGCCCAGCACGATCATGGCGATCGCCTTGACCAGCGAACCCGAGGCCAGCACCACGGCCCCGATCAGGCCCAGCACCATCAGCGAGAAGTACTCGGCCGGGCCGAACTTGAAGGCCAGTTCCGACAGCGGCGCGGCAAAGGCGGCCAGGATCATGGTGGCCACGCAGCCAGCGAAGAACGAGCCCAGGCCCGCTGTCGCTAGCGCCACCCCCGCTCGCCCTCGTCTTGCCATCTGGTAGCCATCGATGGTTGTCACCACCGACGACGATTCACCCGGCAGGTTCACCAGAATGGCGGTGGTCGAACCGCCGTACTGGGCGCCGTAGTAGATGCCGGCCAGCATGATCAGCGCGGCCACCGGCGGCAGCGTGTAGGTCACCGGCAGCAGCATGGCGATGGTCGCCAGCGGCCCCAGTCCCGGCAGCACGCCGATCAGGGTACCCAGCACGCAGCCCAGGAAGGCGTAGGCCAGGTTCTGGAAGGTCAGGGCGGTGGAGAAGCCCAGGCCCAGGTTAGTGAGTAGTTCCATGTTGGCGGGCTCCTTAGCTTGCCAGGAAAGCCGGCCACACCGGCATCTGCAGGTTGATCCCGTACACGAACGCGCCCAGGCTGATCAGCACCAGGATGATGGCGTTCAGGATGGCACCCTTCCAGCTGAACTCGTGGCTGGCCATTGACGACACCAGTACCAGCACCAGCACCGACAGCACCATGCCCAGCGGCTTGAGCAGCAGGCCGAACAGCACCACCGAGCCGAGGATCCACAGCAGCGTCTTGATATCCCAGCGGGCCAGCTGATCCTCTTCCATCTTGGAAGACAGCGAGCCTGCCAGCACCAGCACGCCCAGCAGGGCGAGCACGATGCCGAGCCAGAACGGGAAGTATCCCGGTCCCATTTTTGCGGCGGTTCCCATGGAATAGCCGCGGGCGACCCAGGAAAAGCCGAATCCGACCAGGATGAACATCAGGCCGGAGGCAAAGTCCTTTTGGCTACGTATGCGCAAAGTGAATCTCCTCGTTAAGACGCTTGAAATCTGCGGTTGACCCTTTGTTGCATCGCATCAATGCGGTCTGCAGCGAAGGGCCCTCCTGCGGGGCAGGGTGGAAGTTAAGGGGGCGACCTTTCAGCTACCTTTCAGATGTCTGCAAACAGGGTCATGGTTCGGGTATCCCCTAGTGAGATGGCGCTTAAAAGGGCACTGGCGCATTCCGCAAATCCAGTCTGGAGGCGGGCTGGCGGGCGAGGCGGCAGGCGTGCTGCGCTATCATCCGGTGCAGTTCGCGCATCCTGAAGCGGCCTCTCGCGGGGTCGCCGGCCTGAAAGCCCTGTAAGGTTTGAAAGGTTGCGGCAAGGAACCTCAACGTGACGCAAGGAGCAGCTTGGAGAGCATCGACCACGTCATCCTGATCGGCGGCATCGTGATGTCGCTCGGCATCGTGCTGGGGGCGTTCTCGGCACGCTTCGGCGTGCCGTTCCTGCTCGTGTTCCTGGCCGTCGGCATGCTGGCCGGCGTGGACGGCCCCGGCGGCATCCGCTTCAACGACACCTGGCTCAGTTTCCTGGTCGGCAACCTGGCGCTGGCGGTAATCCTGCTCGACGGCGGCCTGCGTACGCGCTTTGCGACCTTCCGGGTCGCGCTCAAGCCGTCGCTGTCGCTGGCGACCGTGGGCGTGCTGGCCACGGCCGCGCTGGTGGGCGTGTTTGCGTCATGGCTGCTCGGTATCGACTGGCGGCTCGGGCTGCTGCTTGGCGCCATCGTCGGCTCGACCGATGCGGCCGCGGTCTTCTCGATGCTGCACAGCAGCGGCATCCGGCTCAAGGACCGGGTCGCCAGCGTGCTGGAGATCGAGTCCGGCATCAACGACCCGATGGCGATCTTCCTGACGCTGACGCTGATCGAATGGCTGACCGCCCCCGGCGGGCTGACGCCGCTGGGGCTGGCGACGCGGCTGCTGGTGCAGTTCGGGGTGGGCGGCGCGCTCGGGCTGGGGCTGGGATACTGCCTGGCCCTTGTGCTGGAGCGCATCCACGTGGCCGAAGGGCTGCAGGCGATCCTGCTGTGCGCGGGCGGGGCGATGGTGTTCGCGCTGGTGCAGACCGCCGGTGGCAGCGGCTTTCTGGCGGTGTACCTGACCGGCATGCTGATCGGCAACCGCGAGCGCGCGGTCACCGCCGACACCATGCGCGCGATGGACGGCATGGCCTGGCTGGCGCAGTCGGCGATGTTCCTGCTGCTGGGCCTGCTGGTAGCGCCGCACCGGATCTGGGAAGTGGCCGGGCCCGCGGTGGCGGTCGCCGCCTTCCTGATGCTGGTGGCGCGGCCGGTGGCAGTATGGATCGCGCTGCTGCCGTTCCGCTTCAATTCGCGCGAAAAGGGCTTTATCGCGTGGATGGGCTTGCGCGGCGCCGTGCCGATCGTGCTGGCGCTGTTCCCGCTGCTGCGCGAGGTGCCCGAGGCAGGCCTGCTGTTCCGCATTGCCTTTGCCGTGGTGCTGGCCAGCCTGCTGTTCCAGGGCACTACCGTTTCGGTCGCGGCGCGGCTGGCGCGCGTGCGCCGGCCCGGTTATCCGGAACCGGTGGCGCGTTCGCGGCTGCGCGGCACGCTTGCGCCGATCCTGGAAGTCATGCAGTTCTGCGTGGGCCCGAATGCGCCCGTGGAAAACGTACGCGCCGACCAGCTCGAGCTGCCGCCGCGCAGCCGCCTGCTGACCGTGGCGCGCGACGACGCGCTGGCCGACCCGGGCCAGACCGTCTTGCGCGCCGGCGACGCGGTCTGCGTGCTGGCGCCGACCACCACATTGCCGATGCTGTCGGCGCTGTTCCAGACCCCGGGCCGGGCGCCTACCTGGGAAGAGGTGTCGCACGATTTCCTGCTGTCAGGCGATGCGCCGCTGCGGGACGTGGCGGCGCTCTATGGCACGCGCGAACTGACGCCCGAGGAAGCACCGCTGACGCTGGAAACGGCGATGCAGCGCGTGTTCACGTCGCCGCCGGTGGAAGGCGACAGCGTCGAGATCGCCGGGGTGCCGCTGACGGTAACGCGGATGGAGGGAGCGGAGATCGTGCAGGTGGGATTGCTGCTGCCGCGGCTGGAGGGGGATTCCGGCGGGAAACTGTGGGTGCGGCGGCGCAGGGGCGACGAGAGCCGCGATCGCGTGTAATTGTTCCGGTTTTCTCTCCTCTCCCGCCCGCGGGAGAGGGAGAACACCTTGCTTTGGCTAGCTCGCGCGGCTTGGGAGCACCCGAAAACCGTTGGGGCTGCGAGCGCCTGTCTTCAGTCGACCTTCGCCCCTGACACCTTCACGATCTGCGCGTACTTCTTCAGTTCCTTCTGGATCAACGCCGCGAACTGCTCCGGCGTGGTCGGCGCGGGCTGGGCGCCGATGCGGGCCAGGCGTGCCTTCATGTCATCCGTCTTCAGGATCGCCACGATCTCGTGGTTCAGCTTGTCCACGATCTCGCGCGGCGTATTGGCCGGCGCGAACACGCCGAACCACGTCGAGATATCGAAGCCTTCCAGCCCCAGCCCCTTGCCGGCCTCGGCAATGGCCGGCAGCTCGGGGAACGCCGCCGCGCGGCTGGCGGTGGTCACGGCGAAGGCCTTGAGCTTGCCCGCCTTGATATTGGCCGACGCCGAAGCCAGGTTGTCGAAGATCAGGTCGGTCTGGCCCGACAGTACCGACAACTGCGCGGGCGACGCGCCGTTGTACGGGATATGGACCATGCTGATTTTCGCCATGCTCTTGAACAGCTCGCCCGACAGGTGACCGGCGCTGCCGTTGCCGCCCGAGGCGTAATCCAGCCTGCCCGGGTTCTTGCGCGCATAGGCGACCAGGTCGCGCACATTGTTGATATGCAGTTCCGCGGCCTTGCCCGGGTGCATCACCAGCACGTTGGGCACGTCGGCGACCAGCGTGATCGGCGCGAAGTCCTTCACCGGGTCGTAGGGCATCTTGCTGAACAGCGTCGGGTTGATGGCATGCGTGGCCACCGCGCCCATGACGATGGTGTAGCCGTCGGCCGGCTGCTTGGCGACGTAGTCCGCGCCCAGGTTGCCGCCGGCACCCGGCTTGTTTTCCACCACCACCGGCTGGCCGAGGCTGTCGCGCAGCTTCTCGCCGATGGCGCGCGCCACGGTGTCGAGCGGCCCGCCAGCCGGGTAGGGAACCACGAAGCGGACCGGTTTGGTGGGGTAGGCGTTGGTCGCCGCCACGGCGGCGGTGGCGGGCAGCAGCGCCGCGGTCAGCGCGGCGGCAAGCAGTTTCTTCAGCATGTCTGGACTACGGAAGGATTGAAATTCTCAAGGCAACTCATCGGGCCCCGATGCCGCGCGCCATCATCACGGCGCACAGCGGCAGCAGGATCACCAGGTGCGATTCGATCATGACCCAGCGCCGCGCCGCCTTGATCTCGGACGGCGGCGGCACGTAATCGGGCAGCCGGCGCGCCTGCTTGCGCCAGCGCGAGATGGCAAAGGTCGGCGGCAGCGAGCACAGCGCGATCAGCACGAACAGGCCCACCTTGGCGTGGAACCACGGGTTGTGCAGGTAGAAATCAAGGCCCTTGGCGCCGTAGAACAGGCGCAGCAGGCCGGTGCCAAGCACCACCATCGCGGACAGGAAATAGAACAGGTCGTACAGCGACAGGCGCCGCACCGTGGCTGGAGTCAGGTCGGGGCGCAGCACCACGGCCTCGGCGGCCATCAGCGTGATCAGGACAAAGATCGCAAGGAAATGCAGGAAGGCCAGGATGGCATCGGTCAGCATGGGTTCTCCTTTGCTTTGCGCGGGCCCGCGCTGGCGCGCCGGTCCGTCGAAAGTGCTTCAGTGGGGACTGAACTTCCGGGAAAGCACCGGCGGCGCGCCTGGACCATCCGGCCGCCGCCGGCAGGAGGAGAATCTTACAGCACACCCTTTGCGCGCAGTGCCGCAATCTGCTCGGCGCTGTAGCCGAGCGCGTCGGCCAGCACCGTGTCGGTGTGCTCGCCCAGCAGCGGCGGGTGGCGCAGCGCCTGCGGCGGCGTTGCGCTCATCTTGATCGGGCTGCCGACCAGCTTGACCTCGCCGGCACTCGGGTGCGGCAGGTCCACGCGCAGGCCGCGCGCCTTGACCTGGTCGTCCTCGAACACGTCGTCGAGCGTGTTGATCGGGCCGCACGGCACGCCCGCGGCTTCCAGGTCGCGGATCCACTGGGCCCGGGTGCGCGGGCGCACCATCTCGGCCAGGATAGGGACCAGGATGTCGCGGTTGGCGACGCGCTGCGGGTTCCTGGCAAAGCGCGGGTCGTCGGCCAGCTCGGGCTTGCCGCCGTCGGTGACGAACTTGCGGAACTGCCCGTCATTGCCTACCGCCACGATCAGCCAGCCGTCTGCCGCCTGGAAGGTCTGGTAGGGAACGATGTTCGGATGCGCGTTGCCCCAGCGGCGCGGCGCCTCGCTGCTGGCCAGGTAATTGGTGTTCATGTTGGCCAGCATCGCCACTTGCACGTCGAGCAGCGCCATGTCGATGTACTGGCCCTCGCCGGTGCGGTCGCGGTGCGCCAGCGCCGCCAGCACGGCAATGGTGGCGTACTGGCCGGTCATCAGGTCGGAGATGGCCACACCGGCCTTTTGCGGGCCGCCGCCGGGCAGGTCGTCGCGCTCGCCGGTCAGGCTCATGAAGCCGCCCATGCCCTGGATGATGAAGTCATAGCCGGGGCGCGCGGCGTACGGGCCGGTCTGGCCGAATCCGGTGACCGAGCAGTAGATCAGGTCGGGCTTGACCTGCTTCAGGGAGTCGTAGTCCAGGCCATATTTCTTCAGCTGGCCGACCTTGTAGTTCTCCAGCACCACGTCGCTCTGCGCGGCCAGGTCGCGCACGATCTGCTGGCCTTCGGGCGTGCTGATGTCGCAGGTGACCGAGCGCTTGTTGCGGTTGGCGGCCAGGTAGTAGGCGGCCTCGGCGGTGTCGCGGCCGTCTTCGTCCTTGAGCCAGGGCGGGCCCCAGGTGCGGGTGTCGTCGCCGGCGCCGGGGCGCTCGATCTTGATCACATCGGCGCCGAAGTCGGCTAGGTTCTGGGCGCACCATGGCCCGGCGAGGACGCGGGTCAGGTCGAGGACGCGGAGATGGCTTAAAGCTCCCATGGCGATAGGCGAAGGCTGAGAAATGCTGGGGGAAGAATCGGAAATCCGGCTGTCGGCGCTGCATCGCGTGGGGGCCGGCGCGGGTTGCCTGCACTCTACCACCCGGGACCGGCAAGGCGGGGTGAGGGGTGATTCATGAGGCTCTTATTGGTGTTCGATTTGGGCGATAGCCGGCCGGTCCCGTGACGCCGCGCCCGGTGTGCCTTGCGGGCTGGCTTGCCCGTATAATCAACGGTTTGCAAATCCAACATCATTCGTCGCGCCCTGCCACGCAGCGGCAAGCGTCCGCCATCCCATGAAAGTCTCAGACATTCGCAGCAAGTTCCTGCAGTTCTTCGAATCGAAGGGCCATACCGTGGTCCGCTCGTCCAGCCTGGTGCCGGCGAACGACCCGACGCTGCTGTTCACCAATTCCGGCATGGTGCAGTTCAAGGACGTGTTCCTGGGCACCGACAAGCGCCCGTACACCCGCGCGACCTCGTCGCAGCGTTCGGTGCGCGCCGGCGGCAAGCACAATGACCTGGAGAACGTGGGCTACACCGCGCGCCACCACACGTTCTTCGAAATGCTGGGCAATTTCTCGTTTGGCGACTACTTCAAGCGCGAAGCCATCCAGTACGCCTGGGAACTGCTGACCAAGACTTACCAGTTGCCGGCCGAGAAGCTGTGGGTGACGGTCTACGCGGAAGACGACGAAGCCTACGACATCTGGGCCAAGGAAGTGGGTGTGCCGACCGATCGCATCGTGCGCATCGGCGACAACAAGGGCGCGCGCTACGCCTCGGACAACTTCTGGCAGATGGCCGATACCGGCCCGTGCGGCCCGTGCTCGGAAATCTTCTACGACCACGGCCCGGACGTGTGGGGCGGCCCGCCGGGATCGCCGGAGGAAGACGGCGACCGCTACATCGAGATCTGGAACCTGGTGTTCATGCAGTTCAACCGCGACGAGCAGGGCAACATGACGCCGCTGCCCAAGCCGTGCGTGGACACCGGCATGGGCCTGGAGCGGATTGCCGCGGTGCTGCAGCACGTGCACAGCAACTATGAGATCGACCTGTTCCAGGCACTGATCAAGGCCGCCGCGCGCGAGACCCATATCGACAACCTGAACCAGAACTCGCTGAAGGTCATCGCCGACCATATCCGCGCGTGCTCGTTCCTGATCGTCGACGGCGTGATCCCCGGCAACGAAGGCCGCGGCTACGTGCTGCGCCGCATCGTGCGCCGCGCCATCCGCCACGGCTACAAGCTGGGCCAGAAGACCCCGTTCTTTCACAAGCTGGTGCCGGACCTGGTCGCGCAGATGGGCGAAGCCTATCCGGAACTGGCCGAAGCCCAGTCGCGCGTGGTCGAAGTGCTGAAGGCCGAGGAAGAACGCTTCTTCGAGACCATCGAGAACGGCATGTCGATCCTGGACGCCGCGCTGGCCGACCTGAAGCTCAAGGGCGGCAAGACGCTGGACGGCGAACTGGCGTTCAAGCTGCACGACACCTTCGGCTTCCCGCTGGACCTGACGCAGGACGTGTGCCGCGAGCAGGAAATCGCGGTGGACGAGGCCGCCTTCGACGCCGCCATGAACCGCCAGCGCGAGCAGGCTCGCGCCGCCGGCAAGTTCAAGATGGCCGCCGGCCTGGAGTACACGGGCGACAAGACCGTGTTCCACGGTTACGAAAAGCTGGAGCTGCCGCAGGCCAAGGTCACCGCGCTGTATGTGGATGGCGCGTCGGTCGATGCCATGCAGCCCGGCCAGACCGGCGTGGTGGTGCTGGACAACACGCCGTTCTACGCCGAGTCGGGCGGCCAGGCTGGCGACCAGGGCGTGCTGAAGGCCGGCAATGCTGCATTCGTGGTTGCCGACACCACCAAGGTCCAGGCCGACGTGTTCGGCCACCAGGGCACGCTGGAAGGCGGCGCGCTGAAGGTGGGCGACGCCGTGTCGGCGCAGGTCGACGCGCAGCGCCGCGCGCGCACCGTGCGTAACCACTCGGCCACCCACCTGATGCACAAGGCGCTGCGCGAGGTGCTGGGCACGCACGTGCAGCAGAAGGGCTCGCTGGTGGATGCGGACAAGACCCGCTTTGACTTCTCGCACAACGCCGCGCTGACGGAAGACCAGATCCGCCGGGTGGAAGAGATCGTCAACGCCGAGATCCTGCGCAACGACGATACGCACGCCGAAATCATGCCGTTCGACGATGCCGTCAAGAGCGGCGCGATGGCGCTGTTCGGCGAGAAGTACGCCGACGACGTGCGCGTACTGTCGATCGGCACCTCGAAGGAACTGTGCGGCGGCACCCACGTGCACCGCACCGGCGATATCGGCCTGTTCAAGATCGTGGTGGAAGGCGGCGTCGCTGCCGGCATCCGCCGCGTGGAAGCGATCACCGGCGATAACGCTCTGCACTACCTGCAGAGCCTCGATGCCAAGCTGAACGAAGCCGCTGCCGTGCTGAAGGCGCAGCCGTCCGAACTGGTGCCGCGTATCGGCCAGGTGCAGGAGCAGGTACGCGCGCTGGAGAAGGAGCTGGAGCGCCTGAAGAGCAAGCTGGCGGCGTCGCAGGGCGATGAGCTGGCGGCGCAGGCAGTCGACGTGAAGGGCCTGAAGGTGCTGGCTGCCCAGCTCGACGGCGCCGACGTCAAGACGCTGCGCGAGACCATGGACAAGCTCAAGGACAAGCTGCAGAGCGCGGCCATCGTGCTGGCGGCCGTGGCCGACGGCAAGGTCAGCCTGATCGCCGGTGTGACCGCCGATGCGACCGGCAAGGTCAAGGCCGGCGAACTGGTCAACTTTGTCGCCCAGCAGGTGGGTGGCAAGGGCGGCGGCCGTCCGGACATGGCGCAGGCTGGCGGCACCGAGCCGGCCAAGCTGCCGCAGGCGCTGGCGGGTGTCAGCGAGTGGGTGGCGGGCAAGGTCTGATCGGCTGAGGGGGGGCAACCCCCGCCAACAGCACTCCCTCAATGGCGCTTCGGCGCCATTTTCTATGGGCGATCCTCGCCGCTGGTCGGCTTGCCGGCCAGCCGGGTGAGAATGTCGATCGGCAGCGGAAAAACGATGGTCGAACTCTTGTCGCCGGCGATCTGCGTCAAGGTTTGCAGGTAGCGCAGCTGCATGGCCTGCGGCTCGCGCGCCAGCATCTGGGCGGCTTCGAGCAGCTTCACCGAAGCCTGCAGTTCGCCCTCGGCATGGATCACCTTGGCGCGCCGCTCGCGTTCCGCCTCGGCCTGCCGCGCAATCGCGCGAATCATGGTCTCGTTCAGGTCGACATGCTTGATCTCGACGTTTGAAACCTTGATGCCCCAACCGTCGGTCTGCGCGTCCAGCGCTTGCTGGATGTCGAGGTTCAGCTTCTCGCGCTCGGCCAGCATTTCATCCAGTTCGTGCTTGCCCAAGACCGAGCGCAGCGTGGTCTGCGCCAGCTGGCTGGTGGCTTCGAGAAAGTTAGCGACCTGGATGATGGCGCGTTCCGGGTCCACCACGCGGAAGTACACCACCGCATTTACCTTGACCGAGACGTTGTCGCGCGAGATGACGTCTTGTGGCGGCACATCCATCACCACCGTGCGCAGGTCCACCCGCACCATCTGCTGCACGGCCGGGATGAGCAGCACCAGTCCCGGACCCTTGACCCGCCAGAAGCGTCCGAGCATGAACACCACGCCGCGTTCGTACTCGCGCAGCACGCGGAACGACATGATGACGAGCAGTGCCAGCAGGAAGATGAAACCGCCGAAGCTGATTCCGAATGCCATGGTCAGGCTCCCTTGTCTGGAGTCGGTTGGGGTGGAGTCGTTGAGCAGGGCGGGGCGCTACCGGCGGGGATCACGTCGAGCAGCAGGCCGTGGCGCGCGGTGACCACCACCGGCGTGCCGCGCGCCAGCGGGCTGGCGCTGCGCACGCGCCAGTTCTCGCCGCGCACCATGGCCCAGCCTTCATCGCGCAGGTCGTCGAGCAGTTCGCCGCGGCTGCCGACCAGCGTGTCGGCGCCGCTGACCACCGGCCGCCTGCGCGAGCGCACCAGCAGCGCCGACATGCCGAATACGAAGAACGCGGACATCGCCGACAGCGCCGCCACCATCGACAGCGGCACGCCGAAGCCCGGCACGTCGGTGTCGATCAGCATCACCGCGCCGAAGGCAAAGGCGATGATGCCGCCCACGCCGAGCGCGCCGAAGGTCGGCAGGAACAGCTCCGCCACCATGCAGCCGATACCCAGCACCACCAGCGCCAGCCCGGCGTAGTTGACCGGCAGCATATGCAGCGCGAACAACGCCAGCAGCAGGCAGATCGCGCCGACGATGCCGGGCACCACCATGCCCGGAGTGGAGAACTCGAAGATCAGCGCGTAGATGCCGATCATCATCAGCATCAGCGCCACGCTGGGCTCGGTGATCACGGCCAGGAAGCGGTTGCGCCAGTCAGGTTCCAGCGTCACCACCGGGGCATCGCGCGTGCGCAGTTCGCTGGTCTTGCCGCCGGCGGTGGCCAGCTTGCGGCCTTCGACCTGGCGCAGCAGCGCCGGCAGGTCTGGCGCGACCACGTCGATCACCTTCTGGGCCAGGGCTTCGTCGGCCGACAGGCTGACGGCTTCGCGCACGGCGCGCTCGGCCCATTCGGCATTGCGCCCGCGCAACTGGGCCAGGCCGCGGATATAGGCCGAGGCATCGTGCATCTGCTTGCGGGCCATGGTGTCGGCCGCGGCCGGTTCGCTGGCGGGAGACGAGGCCGGCGTCGCGCCCGGCAGGGCGTCCGGCTTCTGTGGCCCGCCGATGCCGATCTGCACCGGGCTGGCCGCGCCCAGGTTGGTACCCGGCGCCATCGCCGCGACGTGGCTGGCGTAGAGGATGTAGGTGCCCGCGCTGGCCGCGCGGGCGCCGCCCGGATAGACATAGGTGGCCACCGGGACCGGCGAGGCCAGGATGGCCTGGATGATCTCGCGCATCGATGCGTCGAGCCCGCCCGGCGTGTCCATTTCCAGCACCACCAGTTGCGCGCCGGCTTCGCGGGCGCGCGCCATGCTGCGCAGGATAAAGCTGGCGCTGGCCGGGCTGACCGCGCCCTTGAGCGGGATCACGTAGACCGGCGCGGTGGCCGTGGCGGCAGGCGCGGAGGCGGGGGCGGACGCGGGTGCGGCGCGGGCATGCAGGGCAGCGAAGCCGATGGCCAGTGCAGCGCTGCATGCCAGCACCAGGCCGGCCAGCAGCCGAATCGCCCGCATGGACGCGGTGGCAGGTTTCATCGCAAGGGCGGGGCACGCAAGGTGCCGGGGTGGCGCCACTTTCAGTGTAGGCCACCGGCCACATCTTGCATGCCGGCAATGCATGCCGGATGCATGCTGCGACAGCCGGCCGCCGCCGGCCGTCGTTCAGGCGGCGACGAGTTCGGCCTCGCCCTGCGGCCCGGGCGCGTGCGCCCGCAGCATATCGACCAGGGCATGCAGCGCGGCGCCGGCCATGGCCGGATGCCAGGCCAGCATGGTGCGCACGCGGCCCGCAAGCCCCAGGCTGTGCTGGCTGATGGCGGGCAGGTCCCGGTACAGGCCCAGCACCGAACGCGGCACGATCGCGGCGCCGATGCCGGCCGCCGCGCAGGCGACGATGGCATGGTAGGAGCCCAGCTCCAGCACGCGCGGCGGCGGCGCCGAGTCGCCGCCGGCATACCAGGCCTCGACCCGCGCGCGGTAGTTGCAGCCGGGCTCGAACGCCAGCAGCGTCGGCACTTCGAGGTCGGCGGAGGAGTGGATCGGGCGATGGCCCGCCCGCGCGATCACCACCAGTTCTTCCTCGAAGGCGGGAATGGCCGCCAGTCCCGGCTCGGCAAGCGGCTCGGCGACAAAGGCGCAATCGACCTCGAAGCGCGCCAGCGCATCGAGCGCCTGCCGCGTCGCCAGCGTTACCAGTTCCAGCTGCACCTCGGGCCACGCCTGGTGATACGCCGCCAGCACATTGGGCAACCTGCTGGCGGCGGTGCTTTCCATCGAGGCGATGCGCAGGCGGCCACTGGGACGTGCCGGCAGCACGGCCTGGCGCGCTTCTTCGGTCAGCTGCAGGATGCGGCAGGCGTAGTCGAACAGCGTCTGTCCCGCCGGCGTCAGCACCATGCGCCGGCCATCGCGCACGAACAGCTCGACACCGAGCGACTGCTCCAGCTGGCGGATGCGCGTGGTGACGTTGGATTGCACCCGGTGCAGCCGCTCGGCCGCGCGGGTGATGCCGCCGGCTTCGACGACGGCACGGAAGATTTCAAGTGCTGCAAGGTCCATGGCACCGGCTCCGGAACGTGAATCCAGGATCCATCTCGACTCAGGATGCATTGCATCTTGATAATTCATTTTTCGGGATGGTTTGCCCAGCGTAGCATACAGAGACTGCAATGCAACCGCTGCCCCACACAGCCAGAGTCAATGTCCAAGCTCCACAGCCTCGATCCCGACCAGGCCGCCGCCGACGCCGCCAGTCCGCAGCCCGCCACGCGGCCCGACCTGCGCCAGGCCGGCCCGGTGGCGGTGGCGCTGGCCGGACTGGTGTCGCTGGCGGTGGTGATGGGGGTCGGCCGCTTCGCCTTTACCCCCTTGCTGCCGATGATGCTGCACGACGGCATCGTCGACCTGCATCAGGGAGGGTGGCTGGCGACGGTCAACTACATCGGCTATTTCCTTGGCGCCGCGCTGTGCATGTTTATCCGCCCGGACGCCGTGCGCATGGTGCGCTGGGGCCTGGTGGCGACGGTGCTGCTGACGCTGGGAATGGCGCTGCCGGGCGGCATGCCGGCGTGGTCGCTGTGGCGCTTCGCCGCCGGCGTGGCCAGCGCCGTGGTGCTGGTCTATACCGCCGGCTGGTGCCTGCAGCGGCTGGCCGAACTGGGCAAGCCGGAACTGGGCGGGCTGATCTTCTGCGGGCCGGGGCTGGGCATCGTCGCCACGGGCCTGGGTGCCTCCGGCATGGTCGGCGCGGGCTGGCATGCCGACCATGGCTGGCTGGCCTTCACCGTGCTGGCCGCGGTGCTGGTGGCGCTGGTGTGGCGCATCTTCGCGGCCAGGCCGATGGCCGCGGACGCCAGCCAGGCGCCTGACGCCGCGCAGCCGGCCGGCGCCGGCGCGCGGCTTGACGCCCAGACCTGGGCCCTGACTCTGGCCTACGGCCTGGCCGGTTTTGGCTACATCATCACCGCCACCTTCCTGCCGGTGATCGCGCGCGAGGCGCTGCCGGGCACGGTCTGGGCCGACTTGTTCTGGCCGATCTTCGGCGCCGGCGTAGCGGTGGGCGCCTTGCTGGCGACGCGGGTGAGCATGGCGCACGACAGCCGCAAGCTGCTGGCGTATGCGTACGGCATGCAGGCGCTGGGTGTGGGGATTGCGGTGCTGTGGCCGACGGTGGCGGGGTTTGCGCTGAGCAGCCTGCTGACCGGCCTGCCGTTCACCGCGCTGGTGGCGTTCGCCATGCGCGAGGCCCGGCGCCTGTGGGGTCCGCACGCGCCGCGGCTGATGGGGCTGATGACCGCGTCGTACGGCCTCGGCCAGATCGCCGGGCCGCCGCTGGCGACCGCGCTGGTGGCGCGCACGGGCGGCTTCGCCAGCTCGCTGTCGTGCGCGGCGGCGTCGCTGCTGGTGGGCGCGCTGGTGTTCGCCTGGATGCGCCGCGCCTGGCCGCTGGCGCCCGCACGGAGCGGATCGTGAAGGTGCGCTACGATATTGCCTTTGCCGCCTGACGCGCCACGCATCGCGGCTGCCGCGCGTGCGCCGCAGCCGGTGGCGCAGCACAGAAGGCCGGGGCCGACCCCGGCACGCGAGACCGGGCGGCGCAGGAGCGAGCCCCATGTCTTTTGCCTTGCAGCCCGCGCGTGCCGCGGGCGCCTCCCCGCAGCCTGCCTCCGCCGAAGAGCAGCGTGTGCGCGTCGACCTTGCCGCGGCCTACCGGCTGGCCGCGCGCGAGGGCTGGGATGACCTGATCTACACCCATATCTCGGCCACCGTGCCCGGTGAGCCCGACCACTTCCTGATCAACCCGTTCGGCTTCGCCTTCGACGAGATCCGCGCCAGCGACCTGGTCAAGATCAACGGCCGCGGCGAGGTCGTCGGGGAGACGGTCCACCCGGTCAACGTCACCGGCTTCGCGCTGCATGCCGCCGTGCACGCGGCCCGCCCCGACGCGATGTGCGTGATGCACTTGCATAACACCGCCGGTATCGCGGTGTCGGCGCAGGCCGCCGGCCTGCTGCCGCTGTCGCAGCACGCGATGCGCTTTTACGGCCGCATCGCGTATCACGACTACGAGGGTCTGGCCTTCAGCCCGGCCGAAGGCGGGCGTCTGACCACGTCGTTGGGCGAGCACCCGGCCATGCTGTTGCGCAACCACGGCACGCTGACGGCCGGCCGCACCGTGGCCGAGGCCTACGTGCTGATGGCGACGCTGATCAAGGCCTGCGAGATCCAGATCGCCGCGCAGGCGGGCGGCGCGCTGGTGCAGCCGGATGAGGCGGTCGCGCACAGGACATCCGGGCAACTGTTCGACAACGGCGCGGTCGAGGGCGTGATGGAGTGGCCCGCGCTGCTGCGCAAACTCGATAGAATCGATCCTTCCTACCGGGACTGATTTCCACGTTCCCTGGCGACTTTCCAGAATACCAATCATCACAAGGAGCATTGCATGCCGACTTTCCACGTCGAAATGTTTGAAGGCCGTACCATCGATCAGAAGCGCAAGTTCGTCGAGGAAGTGACGCGCGTTACCTGCGAGACGCTGGGCTGCTCGGCTTCGGCCGTCGACATCATCATCACCGACGTCAAGCGCGAGAACTGGGCCACCGGCGGCGAACTCTGGGCCGACAAGAAGTAGTCCGCCGAGAGTAATCCGCCGAGTCCTCCCTGGCCGTCCTCGCTCGCCGTCCTGACTGAACACCATGCAGCACTTCGCCTCTGACAACTACGCCGGCTTCTGCCCGGAATCGCTCAAGTATTTCCTGGAAGCCAATGCCAGCGGCCACGAACAGGCCTATGGCGACGACAGCTGGACACAGAAGGTCTGCGACCGTATCCGCGACCTGTTCCAGACCGATTGCGAGGTGTTCTTCGTGTTCAACGGCACGGCGGCCAACTCGCTGGCGCTGTCGGCGCTGTGCCAGTCGTACCACTCTGTGATCTGCCACGAGCTGGCGCATATCGAGACCGACGAGTGCGGCGGCCCGGAGTTCTTCTCCAACGGCTCCAAGTTGCTGACCGCCCCGGGCGAGAACGGCAAGCTCACGCCCGATGCGATCGAGGCGCTGGTGACGCGCCGCTCCGATATCCATTACCCCAAGCCCAAGGTGGTGTCGCTGACGCAGTCGACCGAGGTCGGCACGGTGTACAGCGTGGAAGAGGTGCGCGCGATCGCCGCCATCGCCAAGCGCCGGCAGCTGCGCGTGCATATGGACGGCGCGCGCTTTGCCAACGCGGTGGCGTCGCTGGGCGTGCATCCGTCCGAGATCACCTGGCGTGCCGGCGTCGACGTGCTGTGCTTCGGCGGCACCAAGAACGGCTTGCCGGTGGGCGAGGCGGTGGTGTTCTTCGACCGCCGCCTGGCCGAGGATTTTGCCTACCGCGTCAAGCAGGCCGGGCAGCTGGCGTCGAAGATGCGGTTTATCTCGGCGCCGTGGCTGGGACTGCTCGAAAACGATGTGTGGCTGGCCAACGCGCGCCATGCCAATGCGATGGCGCAGTTGCTGCAGCAGCGCATTGCCGACATCCCCGGCGTGCGCATCATGTTCCCGACGCAGTCCAACGCCGTCTTTGCCGAGCTGCCGCTGCCGGCGATCGAGGCACTGCGCGCCAAAGGCTGGCGCTTCTATACCTTCATCGGCGCCGGCGGCTGCCGCTTCATGTGTTCGTGGGACCTGCAGCCGCAGACGGTGGAGGCGCTGGCCGCCGACATGCGCGCGGCCTGCGGTGCCGGAACGGGTGCCTGAACGCGGCAGCGCGATCATACTGATAACGAGACACCTACAGGAGCCCCCAAATGCAATACCGATTCTGCCCGCAGTGCGGCGCGCCGCTCGAGGTGCTGCCGCTGTCCGGGCGCGAACGCCACGCCTGCGTGCAGCATGAATGCGGCTTCGTGCACTGGAACAACCCGCTGCCGGTGCTGGCCGCGGTTGTCGAGTATGAGAACAAGCTGCTGCTGGCGCGCAATGCTGCCTGGCCGGAGAAGATGTTTGCGCTGGTGACGGGGTTCCTGGAGCGCGACGAGCCGCCCGAACTGGGCGTCGCGCGCGAGCTGAAGGAGGAGACCAACCTCGATACCGAGTCGGTCTCGCTGATCGGCGTCTACGAGTTCATGCGCAAGAACGAGCTGATCATCGCCTACCACGTGAAGGCGACCGGCACCGTCGAACTGTCCGAGGAACTGGCCGAATACAAGCTGGTGGCGCCCGAGGACGTGCGCGTGTGGTCGGCAGGCACCGGCTTCGCCGTTGCCGACTGGCTGGCCGCGCGCGGCTACCCGGTGCGCTTCTTCGACCGGCAGACCGGCGAGGACATCCCCGACCCGCGCCGCCCGCATGACTTCAGCCAGGTCGGGGCTTCGCTACAATACCGCTGGTAACAGTCCCAGAAACCGAAGGAAGAGACGAATGGAGTTCCAGAAAGAAGTGGATGCGCGCGGCCTGAACTGCCCGCTGCCGATCCTGCGCACCAAGAAGGCGCTGGCCGACATGGCCAGCGGCGAAGTGCTGAAAGTGCTGGCGACCGATCCCGGCGCGACGCGCGATTTCCAGGCCTTTGCCAAGCAGACCGGCAACGAGCTGCTGTCGCATTCGGAAGTCGACAAGGTGTTCGTGTTCTACATGCGGCGCCGCTGATCGAAGAAAAACAAAGAAAAAGCCGCTCGAAGCGGCTTTTTTCGTTTTGGGCGGAGCGATCGCTCAGCTGTTCGGTCGCGTCAGGTGCTCGCGCGACTCCAGGTACGCGCTGAACTCCGCGCCCACTTCCGGGTGCTTCAGCGCAAACTCGACGGTCGCCTTCAGGTAGCCCAGCTTGCTGCCGCAGTCATAGCGGCGGCCCTGGTAGCGGTACGCCAGTACCTGTTCCTGATTGAGCAGCGACTGGATCGCGTCGGTCAGCTGGAACTCGCCGCCCGCGCCGGGCTTCAGCTCGCGCAGGTGGTCGAAGATGCGCGGCGTCAGGATGTAGCGGCCGACCACGCCCAGGTTGGACGGGGCGTCTTCCGGCGCCGGCTTCTCAACGATGTTCGACACCTTGATCACGCCCGGTTCCCACTCGCGGCCATCGACCACGCCGTAGGAGCGGCTCTGTTCCGGCGAGATTTCCTCGACGCCCAGCACCGAGCAGTTGTAGTGGTTGTAGGTATCCACCATCTGCTTCATCACCGGCGGGCTGCCGTCGATCAGGTCGTCGGCCAGCATGATCGCGAACGGGGTGTCGCCGACCAGCTTGGCGGCGCACAGCACCGCGTGGCCCAGGCCCAGTGCCTCGGGCTGGCGCACGTAGTAGCACTCCACGTTGGCGGGCTTGATCGAGCGCACCACGTCCAGCAGGGCCTGCTTGTTCTTGGCTTCCAGCTCGACTTCCAGCTCGAAGGCCTTGTCGAAATGGTCCTCGATGGCGCGCTTGGAGCGGCCGGTGACGAAGATCATCTCGGTAATGCCGGCGGCCATGGCTTCTTCCACGGCGTACTGGATCAGCGGCTTGTCCACCACCGGCAGCATTTCCTTCGGGCTGGCCTTGGTGGCTGGCAGGAAGCGGGTGCCCAGGCCCGCGACCGGGAAGACGGCCTTGGTGACGCGATTTTCCATATCAGGTGTACCTCTCAGATTCTGGTTCATAACCCTGCCAGCCATTGCCGGCGCCGTCTGTCCGGTTCCGTCCGACGAGGCCGGACGGGGACCAGACTGGCAGGGGCGTCATCGGTTGCCGGTCAGGCCGGCAACCGTTGCAGCTGGCCCTGCAGCTTGGCCAGAGTTTGCTCGAAATCGGCGAGGCGCTGTGTCTCCTGCGCCACCACCGCGGGCGGCGCCTTGGCGACAAAGCTCTCATTGGAGAGCTTGCCGCGGCACTTGCCGATCTCTCCACCGATGCGTTCGATCTCCTTGGACAGGCGCACGCGCTCGGCGGCGACGTCGATCTCGATCTTCAGCAGCAGGTGGTTGCCGCCGGCGATGGCCACCGGGGCACCGGCGCCTTCGGCTTGCAGGGCGCTCTCGTCTTCGAAGACGCGCACCTCGGAAAGTTTCGCCAGTGCCTGGATATGTGTGCTGGCCGCCTTCAGGAATTCGCTGTCGCCTTCGGCATAGAGCGGAATGCGCTGCGCCGGCGAGATGTTCATCTCGCCACGCAGGTTGCGGCAGGCATCGATCACTTCCTTCAGGCGCGCGACCCACTGCTCGGCGTCTTCATCGATCTTGGCCACGGCCGGCAGCGGGTAGGGCTGCAGCGCGAGGGTCTCGCTACCGTCGCCCCTGGCGCGCCCGGCCAGCGGGGCCACCTTCTGCCACAGCTCTTCGGTGATGAACGGGATGATCGGGTGCGCCAGGCGCAGCACGGTTTCCAGCACGCGCAGCAGCGTGCGGCGGGTGGCGCGCTGCTGGGCCTCGGTGCCGTTCTGGATCTGTACCTTGGCCAGTTCCAGGTACCAGTCGCAATACTCGTCCCAGACGAACTTGTAGATCGCGTTGGCGACGTTGTCGAAGCGGTACTCGGCAAAGCCCTTTTCGACGTCGGCCTCCACGCGCTGCAGCAGCGACACGATCCAGCGGTCGGCCTGCGAGAAGTGCAGGTAGCCGTCCGGGCCGCAGTCGTTGTTGCACGGGCCCATGCCACAGTCATGGCCCTCGGTGTTCATCAGCACGAAGCGGGTCGCATTCCACAGCTTGTTGCAGAAGTTGCGGTAGCCCTCGCAGCGGCCGGTGTCGAAGTTGATGTTGCGGCCCAGCGTCGCCAGCGAGGCGAAGGTGAAGCGCAGCGCATCGGCGCCGAAGGCGGGAATGCCTTCCGGGAATTCCTTCTTGGTCTTCTTCTCGATCTTGGGCGCGTCCTTGGGGCGGCGCAGGCCGGTGGTGCGCTTCTTCAGCAGCGTGTCGAGGTCGATGCCGTCGATCAGGTCCACCGGGTCGAGCGTGTTGCCCTCGGACTTGCTCATCTTCTTGCCTTCCGAATCGCGCACCAGGCCGTGCACGTAGACGGTATGGAAGGGCACCTTGCCGGTGAAGTGCTTGGTCATCATGACCATGCGCGCCACCCAGAAGAAGATGATGTCGTAGCCGGTGACCAGCACCGACGACGGCAGGAAGTGCTTCAGCTCAGGCGTTTCCTCGGGCCAGCCCAGCGAGGAGAAGGGCACCAGCGCCGACGAGAACCAGGTGTCGAGCACGTCTTCCTCGCGGCGCAGGGCGCCGGTGCTGCCGGCGGCCCTGGCCTTGGCGAGCGCTTCCTCTTCGGTGCGGCCAACGAAGCAGTTGCCGGCATCGTCATACCACGCCGGAATCTGGTGGCCCCACCACAGCTGGCGCGAAATACACCAGTCCTGGATATTGCCCAGCCACTGGTTATAGGTGCTGATCCAGTTCTCCGGCACCAGCTTGATTTCGCCGCTCTGCACGGCTTCCAGTGCCACCTCGGCAATCGAGCGGCCCGGGTAGTACGTGTCTTCCGGCGCCGGCTTGCTCATGGCGACGAACCACTGGTCGGTCAGCATCGGCTCGATCGCGCTGCCGGTGCGCTCGCTGCGCGGGGTCATCAGCTTGTGCTTCTTGACCTCGGCCAGCAGGCCTTGCTTTTCCAGGTCGTCCACGACGGCCTTGCGTGCGTCGAAGCGGTCCAGGCCGGCGTAGGCGGCCGGCGCGTCGGCGACGATCTTTGCGTCCAGCGTCAGGATCGACAGCTGCGGCAGGCTGTGGCGCTGGCCGACGGCGTAGTCGTTGAAGTCGTGGCCCGGGGTCACCTTGACCACGCCGGTGCCGAACTCGCGATCGACGTATTCGTCGGCGATCACCGGGATCTGGCGGCCGGTCAGCGGCAGGTGCACCGACTTGCCGATCAGGTGCGCATAGCGCTCGTCTTCCGGGTGAACCATCACGGCCACGTCGCCCAGCATGGTTTCCGGACGCGTGGTGGCCACGGTCAGGTGGGTCAGGCCGCCCTTGGCGTCAGCCTCGACCAGCGGATAGCGGATATGCCACAGCGAGCCTTCTTCCTCGACGCTGTCGACTTCCAGGTCCGACACGGCGGTGCCCAGCACCGGGTCCCAGTTGACCAGGCGCTTGCCGCGGTAGATCAGGCCCTGCTCGTACAGGCGAACAAACACTTCGGTCACCGCCGTCGACATCTCCGGCGACATGGTGAAGTACTCGCGGCTCCAGTCGATCGACGCACCCATGCGCCGCACCTGGCGGGTGATGGTCGAGCCCGATTCTTCCTTCCAGGCCCACACCTTCTCGGTGAACTTCTCGCGGCCGAGGTCATGGCGCGACACGCCCTGGCCCTCCAGCTGGCGCTCCACCACGATCTGGGTGGCGATGCCGGCGTGGTCGGTGCCCGGCACCCACAGCGTATTGGCGCCCAGCATGCGCGCATGGCGCGCCAGGCCATCCATGATGGTCTGGTTGAACGCATGGCCCATGTGCAGCGTGCCGGTCACATTCGGCGGCGGCAGCTGGATCGCGAAGTCCGGGCGGGCAGGGTCGAAGGTCGGCTTGGCGATGCCGCGGCTCTCCCACTCGGGGCCCCATTTCGCCTCGATGGCGGCGGGTTCGAAGCTCTTGGCAAGCGATTGGTCTTGGGCGGTCATGCTGGGATGTCGAGGTTGGCGTCTGGATGCGTCGCAGGGCTCAGCGGGGTGCGGCAGCCTGCGCCTGGCGGCGTTGCGCCAGTGAAACCCCAAATTATACGGGGGCGGGCCGGTCGGCGCCTATTTTGCAGACAGCAGCCCCGGCCCGGAAAGGCTGGACGGGGCCGGTGCACGGCCGCATGCGGGGCAGTTTTCGCCCCTTCAATGTGACGGATCGGACAGGGTCGACCGGTATAATTGGCGCCATTCCACAAGGCCCCTCCGATGTCCGACCTGCTCGCCAACCTCAATGCCGAACAACTTGCCGCCGTCACCTTGCCTGACGAGCCGGCGCTGATCCTGGCGGGCGCGGGCAGCGGCAAGACCCGCGTGCTGACCACGCGCATTGCCTGGCTGCTGCAGAACGGCCGGGTCTCGCCGGCGGGCATCCTGGCGGTGACCTTCACCAACAAGGCCTCGAAGGAAATGCAGACGCGGCTGCAGTCGATGCTGCCGATCAACACCCGCGGCATGTGGATCGGCACCTTCCACGGCCTGTGCAACCGCATGCTGCGCGCGCATTTCCGCGACGCCGGCCTGCCGCAGACCTTTGCCATCCTGGACAGCCAGGACCAGCTTTCGGCGCTCAAGCGGCTGCTCAAGTCGCTCAACGTCGACGACGAGAAGTACCCTGCCAAGAACCTGCAGTATTTCATCAACAACGCCAAGGAACAGGGCCTGCGTCCGGCCGACGTGGAGGCCAACGACGACTTCAACAAGCGCTTCGTCGACCTCTACGCCGCCTACGACATGCAGTGCCAGCGCGAGGGCGTGGTCGACTTCGCCGAGCTGCTGCTGCGCTGCTACGAACTGCTGCGCTACAACGACGCCATCCGCCAGCACTACCAGCACCGCTTCCGCCATGTGCTGGTCGACGAGTTCCAGGACACCAACGTGCTGCAGTACCAGTGGCTCAAGCTGCTGGCCGGCCACGGCACGCAGAACCCGGCCGCGGTCTTTGCCGTGGGCGACGACGACCAGAGCATCTACGCCTTCCGCGGCGCCAACGTCGGCAATATGCGCGACTTCGAGCATGAGTTCCGCGTGCGCCGGCTGATCAAGTTGGAGCAGAACTACCGCTCGCACGGGCATATCCTGGATTCGGCCAACCACCTGATCTCGCACAACGCGCGCCGCCTCGGCAAGAACCTGCGCACCGATGCCGGACACGGCGAGCCGGTGCGCGTGTACCAGGCCGGCTCCGACGGCCAGGAAGCGGGCTGGATCATCGAGGAGATCCGCGACCAGATCGCGCAGGGCGCCAGCCGCGCCGAGATCGCCATCCTGTACCGCAGCAACGCGCAGTCGCGCGTGATCGAACACGCGCTGTTCTCCGGTGGCATCCCGTACCGCGTTTATGGCGGCCTGCGCTTCTTCGAGCGCGCCGAAATCAAGCACGCGCTGGCGTATATGCAACTGCTGGAGAACCCGCGCAACGACGCGGCCTTCGGCCGCGTGGTCAACTTCCCGGCGCGCGGCATCGGCGCGCGCTCGCTGGAAGTGCTGCAGGACATGGCGCGCCAGTACAACTGCGCGCTGTCCGAGGCGGTGGCCTACGTGCCCGGCGCGGCCGGCAGCAAGCTCGCCGCCTTCACGCGCCTGGTCGACAAGATGCGCGACGATACCCGCCGCATGACGCTGGCCGAGACCGTCGAGTACATGATCAACACCAGCGGCCTGATCACCCACTACCAGGGCGAGAAGGAAGGCCAGGACCGCATCGAGAACTTGCAGGAACTGGTGACCGCCGCGCAGGCCTTCGTGGTGGAAGAAGGCTACGGGCTGGATGCGCTCGCCGCGGTGATCCCCGCGGATCGTGCCCCCGCCACGCCGGTGCTGGCCGATGGCGACCAGTCCCTGCAGGTGCTGGACCCCGAGGCGCTGCCGGTGGTGATGACGCCGCTGGTCGCGTTCCTGACGCATGCCTCGCTGGAGGCCGGCGACAACCAGGCCCAGGCCGGCCAGGATGCGGTGCAGATGATGACGGTGCACGCGGCCAAGGGGCTGGAGTTCGACGTGGTCTTTATCACCGGGCTGGAAGAAGGGCTGTTCCCCCACGAGAACAGCATGATGGATCCCGACGGGCTGGAAGAAGAACGCCGCCTGATGTACGTGGCGATCACGCGCGCGCGCAAGCGCCTGTTCATGTCGTTCGCCCAGAGCCGCGTGCTGCACGGCCAGACCAAGTACCACGTGCGCTCGCGTTTCTTCGAGGAACTGCCCGAGGAAGCGCTCAAGTGGCTGACGCCCGCGGTGCAGAACTACGGTGGCGTACGCCGCCAGGAACGCGACAACGCCTGGGGCCGCGACTGGTTCCGCAAGCCGGAGGATGTGCCCTACACGGGCACGCGCCCGACCGGCGGCATGGACAAGGGCAATGGTTATGCCGACGCCAAGCGCGAGGCGGGCACCGGCTTCCGCGTGGGCCAGTCGGTGTTCCACAACAAGTTTGGCGAAGGCGTGATCACCGCGCTGGAGGGCGAAGGCAACGATGCCCGCGCCAATATCAAGTTCAAGCGCCACGGCGCCAAGTGGCTGGCGCTGTCGGTGGCGAAGCTCGACGCGATCGACTGAGCGGCGCCGGCCGGGAGCCGGCGCCGCTGGCAGGCTCAGGACAGGGCGTGCCGTACTTCGCCGGCCTTGGGCTCGGGACTGTCCACGGTCAGCAACGGGTTGATGAACAGCGACGCCACCGCACCGACGCCCAGCAACGCCCCCGAGATCATGAACGGCAGGTCATAGCTGCCGGTCCGCTCGATCAGGTAGCCGAACACCACCGGCGACACCATGCCGGCCAGGCCGAAGCCGGTGTTCATCATGCCGCCCGCGGTGCCGGCGTACTTGCCGGCAATGTCCAGCGGCAGGCTCCACAGCACGGCGTTGGTCAGCTCCAGGAAGAAGAACGACAGCGACAGCAGGATCACCGCGTTGACGGCATCGGCGGTGAAGGTCATCGGCGCGATGAACATCAGCGAGCCGGCCAGCCCGACGAACAGGATCGCGCCGCGTGCCAGCCGCAGGTTGCCGGTGCGCCGGTAGATGCGGTCCGACAGCACGCCGCCGAGCGTATCGCCGACCACGCCTGCCATCAACGGCAGCGCGGTGAACAGCGCCAGCTGCTTCAGGTCGAAACCGCGCGCTTCCTTCAGGTATGACGGCAGCCACGTCAGGTAGACCCACAGCGACCAGCCGTAGCAGAAGTCGACGAAGGTCACCAGCCACATGCGCCGGAACAGCCGCCGCCACGGCGTGGGCGCCTTGGCCGCCTGCTGCGAGTCGCCGCGCCGGTAGCCGATTTCCTGCAGCTCTTCGGGGGTGACGCGCTTGTGCTTGTCGGGCGAGTCCTTGAACATCATCGCGTACAGCACGGTCCAGCCCAGGCTCACCACACCCAGCACGACAAAGGCCTCGCGCCATCCCGCAGCCGCGACGATGGCCAGCACGATCGGCGGCGTGATCGCGCCGCCCAGCCGCGCGAAGCTGTGCGTAATGCCCTGCGCGAAGCCGCGTTCGGCCACCGGCATCCAGTAGGTGAAGGCGCGCGTTGCGGTCGGAAACGCGCCGCCCTCGCCGATGCCCAGCACGAAGCGCAGCACCACCAGCATCATCACGCTGCCGGCGAATCCGGTCAGCACCGTGGCCACGCCCCAGATCAGCGACAGCACGATCAACACCTTCTTGGGTCCGAATTTGTCGGACATCCAGCCGCCGAGGATCTGCATGGCGGCATAGGGATAGGCAAAGGCAGAGAACACCAGCCCGAGTTGCGATGACGTCAGCCCCATCTCTTCACGGATCAGCGGGGCGGCGACCGAGATGTTGACGCGGTCGATATAGGCGATGAAATACATCAGGCACATGACGCCGAGGATCATGTGCCGGGTCTTGATGCGTTGCTTCATAACCACCTCCTATGCGCGGCGGGCGCGCGTGGCGATAACGGGGCGGCGGCCGGCGCATGGTCATTGCCATGCGCTTGCGGCTCGCCGGAGCGCGCCAGTGGCAAGTCCTGGCTGCGCTGCCCCGTCCTTGAGCAATCAGCTGCGTGTCTCTGTGTGTCTCTGAGCGTGTCTCCGGATGTCGTGTGGCGGGTGAGCGGGCTCCTTGGCGAGGGTTGGGGGAAGGGACGGGGCCTCAGGTCAGGCAGGGTCCAGCAGCTTCAGCCGCTGCACCTTGCCGGAGGGCCCGCGCGGCAATTCCGCGATAAAGCGGAATTCCCTGGGCGTCTTGTAGCGGCCCAGCTCGCGCAGGCAGTGCGCGCGCAGCGCCGCGTCGTCGCAGGCCACGGCCTCGCGCCTGACGATGAAGGCGACGATCTCCTGCCCGTAGGCCGGGTCGGGCACGCCCACCGCCGCCGCTTCCAGCACGCCCGGATGGCGCAGCAGCGCTTCATCGATCTCGCGCGGCGCGATGTTCTCGCCGCCCTTGATGATCAGTTCCTTGGCGCGGCCGGTGATGTAGAAGTAGCCCTCCGCATCGCGGTAGCCGAGGTCGCCGGTGCGCAGCCAGCCGTCGGGCGTGAAGGCCTCGCGCGTGACTTCGGGTGCCTTGTAGTAGCCCGCCATCACGCTCTCGCCTTGCAGCACGATCTCGCCGATCTCGCCGTCGGGCAGCGGTTGCCCATCGCGCCCCAGCACGCGCGCATGCGCGCCTGAGGGACGGCCGATGCTGCCAATGCGCCGCAGTTGGGGGTCGAGCGGATTGCTGAAGGCCGGCGCCGCGGTTTCGGTCATGCCCATGGTCTCGATCACGCCGATGCCGAAGCGTTGCTCGAAGGCGCGGTGGTGCTCGGGCGGCAGCGCGGAGGATGCGGAGCGGCAGAAGCGCACGCCGGCCGGTGCCCGCCCATTGGCATCGTTGAGCAGGTAGGCGATGATGGTCGGCACCACGTTGAGCCAGGTGCAGCCATGACGGGCAATGTCATGCCAGAACGCGCTGGCCGAGAAGCGCATCGGCATCACCACCGAACCGCCGTGCACCAGCGGCGCGATTGCGGTCACCACCAACCCGTTGATGTGGTACAGCGGCAGCGTGGCCAGCACGCGATCCCCCGCGCCGAGCGCGTGCTCGCGGCTGACGCTGGCGCCGTTGGCGGCGAGGTTGCGGTGGGTCAGCAGCACGCCCTTGGGCGTGCCGGTGGTGCCCGAGGTGTACATCAGCAGCGCCGGCTGGTGTGGCTGCGGTGGCGCAAGGGAAGCTGCGCCGGGCTGCCGCACCGGCAGCGCGGGCAAGGCGCTGCCGTCCGGCGCGGTGACCACCACGGGCACCGCCACGCCGGCTTCGGCCAGCGCCGTGCGGATCGCGGCTTCACCTTCAGGCGAGGTGAAAACGAGCCGCGTGTCGGAGTGGCTGAGGATGTAGCGCAGCTGTGCGGGCTGGCACAGCAGGTTGATCGGATTGGCCACCAGCCCGCACGCCATGGTGCCCAGCAGCAGCCGCGCGGTCTGTTCGCCGTTGGGCAGGTACACCGACACCGTCTGGCCGCTGGCGAGGCCGGCCTCGGCGTAGCGGCGGCCGAGCGCATCCGCGTCGGCGGCCAGGGCGCCGAAGCTGAGCGCGCGGCCGCTGTCGGGAGACAGCAGGTAGGGCTTGTCGGGAACTTGCGCGGCACGGGCGGCCAGCAACGTCGCGAGCGTGTCGAGCACTTCGGGTCGGATGCGCGCGTTCATTGGCCGACCCTCGCGAAATAGTCGCCCAGCAGCTCGCGCTCGTCGGGCACGCGTTCGGCGATCGGTTCGGCAATGCGGGTGATGTTGAGGTATTGCCGCCAGCCGAGGTTGTCGGAGAAGTTGTTGCCGCCCCAGGTACCGCAGCCCATCGACAGCGAGAACGGCAGGCCGTTGTCGAAATTGCCGCCGGTGGCGAAGCAGTGCGCCTGGTTCACGATCACGCGCGCCACCGGCAGTTCCTGCCCGAGTTGCAGCGCCTGCTGAGGATCAGCTGTATGCAGCCCGACCGAGTGGCCCGCGCCCATGTAGTCGTAGAGGCTCGCCACGCGCGCCACGGCGGCGTTGAAATCGGCGGCGCGGTAGAGCGTCAGCACCGGCGAAAGCTTCTCGCCGGAGAAGGGATAGTCGCTGCCGACGCCGGTCTCCGGCACCAGCAGCATGGCCGGCTGCAACGCACGCACGCGCGGCAGGCCCGCCAGCTCGGCAATGCGCCGGGCGCTCTGGCCGGTCATGTCGCCGGCGAGCTTGCCGTGCCGCCACATCAGCGCCTGCAGCCGGGCTTTTTCCTCGGCGGTCAGCAGCACGCCGCCGACGGCGGTGAGTGCTTCCAGCATGGGCTGGTAGACCGCGTCGAGGATCACCAGGCTGTTTTCCGACGAGCAGCTGGTGGCGTTGTCGAAGGTCTTGGAGCGGACGATCTTTGCCGCCGCATCGCCCAGCGCCGCGCTGCTATCGACGATGGCGGCCACATTGCCGGCCCCGACGCCGAACGCCGGCGTGCCGCAGGTGTAGGCCATGCGCACGTTCGCCTGCGAGCCGGTGGCCACTACCAGGTCGGCCTGCCGCATCAGCTCGGCGGTCGAGGCTTTCGACACTGGCGCGGGCAGCATCTGCACCAGGTCCGCAGGCAGGCCGGCGCGCGCGAATTCGGCGTGAATGAACGACAGCAGCAACTCGCACGTGCCCTGTCCCTTGGGCGACGGCGCCACCACCACGCTGTTGCCGCACTTGAGCGCGTTGATGATCTTGTTGGCCGGCGTCGCCCCGGGGTTGGTCGACGGCGTGATGGCGGCGACCACTCCGACCGGCCGCGCGATCTCGGTGATGCCGGTGGCGGCGTCACGCGCGATCACGCCGATGGTCTTGCGCCCGTGCAGGTCGCGCAGCAGCCCCAGCGTCTTGCGATGGTTCTTGCGGATCTTGTCGTCGACGTTGCCGAGGCCCGTGTCGGCCACGGCCCGCTCGGCAAGCTGGCGGTTGCGCGCGGGCTCCATGATGGCCCACGCGGCAGCCGCCGCGGCGGTGTCGACGGTGGCCTGGCCGGCACGCGCGAATGCGCGTTGCGCCTGCCGGGCACGCGCCACGATCGCATCGACCGCCTGGTCTGCCGGATATCCCTGTACGGGCACATCGGTGGAATGGGACTGCTGGCGCTGCAGTGATTGCACACTCATGGATCGGCTCCGGGGTTGGGTCAGGTAGGTCCGCCGCGGCGGGCCCCGGATCGAATCTAGTGAACCCAAACTGGCATGCCGTCCCAATTTGTGCGCTTTCGCGAGCACGGCTGCGGGCTGCACCCGGTAATGCAGTTTTCGGGACGCCAGGGCGTCCCGGAATCCGCTAAATTGCATCCATGAGCAATCACTCGAACGCCGCCGCAGTGCGCGCTTTCCGCATCCTGGAGATCCTGTCCGCCGCTGACGGACCCATGCCGCTGTGCGCCATCGTTGAGGAGATCGGACTGCCCAAGCAGACCGTGCACCGCATCCTCAAGCAGCTGGAAAGCACCTGGCTGGTGTCGCGCACGGCGGGCAGCCCGGGCTATGAATGTTCGTCTCGCGTGCGGCAGCTTGCGGTCAATGTGCTGATGCAGGCGGGGCCGGCGGCGGCGCGCCACGCGATCCTGCAGCAACTGGTCGACAAGGTCGGCGAGACCTGCAACCTGACCATGCTGTCGGGCGACGACGTCGTTTATCTGGATCGGGTGGAAACGCAATGGCCGCTGCGCATGCACCTGCAGCCGGGCTCGCGCGTGCCGCTGCACTGCACTGCCAGCGGCAAGCTGCTGCTGGCCTTCCTGCCCAGCGCGCAGCGCGAGCGCCTGGTGGCCAACCTGCCGCTGCGCGCGCATTCCGCGCATACCATCACCGATGCCGCGGCGTTGCACGCGGAGCTGTCGGAGACGCGGCGGCGGCGCCTGGGCGTCAACAACCAGGAGAACCTTGAAGGGATGATTGCGGTAGCGGTGCCGGTGATGCGCAACCGCAGCCGCGCGTGCGCCGCGATCGCGGTGCAGGCGCCGATGGCGCGGATGACGATGGACCGGCTGATGGGATTCGTGCCCGACCTGCGCATGGCGGCGGACGCGATGGTGAAGACGTTCGGGGAGTAGTGGGTTTGCTCCCCTCTCCCGCTTGCGGGAGAGGGGCAGGGGGCAGGTGGTTTAAACCGCCGGCGCAGCCGGCTCCACGCCCGGCGGCGTCACGTTGAAGCAACCGCGGTACGTCGCATAGAACGAGCAATACAGGATCGCCAGCATCAGCAGCGAATACGGCGTCACCAGGAACGACAGCACCGTCTCCGCCCCGAACGCGCTGAACACCGCTTCCAGGAGGAACGGGATCGCGACCAGCAGCATCGCGAACAGCACGATATAGGTAAAGAACGCCCCGCGATTGCGCCAGCACGCGGTCCAGCTGAAGAACAGCGCCTTGACCGGCGGCACGCCGTGCCAGGCCGCCAGCAGCGGCGCGAACCAGAACATCATCGCGATCGGCGTGTACAGCATCGCGCCGATCAGCATCGCGTAGTAAAGCTGCCGCACCGCTTCGGCTGACGGCGCTTCTTCCTTCAGCACGATCGGCACCAGCGCGCTCATGTCGACCACGGCGCCGGCGATCAGCCCCAGCATGAACACCAGCCCGGCGTAGATGCCGCCCAGCACCAGCAGGTTGCGCGTGGCTTCCTTGCCGTTGGCGCGAAAGCCCGCCAGCAGCACGGTGGGCAGCACGCGCTTGTTCTGGATCACGTCGCGGCATGCGGTCATCACGCCGACCGAAAGCCCCGGCGTGACCACCAGCAGCGCGATGATGCCGATCAGCGGTACCACGATGGCCAGCTGCGCGGCGATCAGGTAGACGAACAGCAGCATCAGGAAGGTCAGCGGGTTCTTGCGGAACAGCCAGATGCCCTGGCGGAACCAGACGTAGCCTTCCTTGGCAGAGACTTCCAGTAGTTGCATACGGATCAGATCCAGGGGAGCGGCCGCGCGGGACTGGCGTCCAGGCGCCGGCGCAGGATGCGTTCGAAATGAGTGGGATCGTGCGGCTGCAGCATGTCGGCCTCGCGCGGCAGGTAGAAGTCCCACAGCCGCGACACCCAGAAGCGCAGCGCGCCCGCGCGCAGCATGTCCTGCCAGTGCGCGGCCTCGGTGTCGGTCAGCGGCCTGACCGCATGATAAGCCCGCAGCATCGCCTGCGCCCGCGCGTGGTCGAGTTCGCCGCTGGCCAGGTCGATGCACCAGTCGTTGACGGTGACCGCCAGGTCGAACAGCCACTTGTCGTTGCCGGCAAAGTAGAAATCGAAGAAACCGCCGAGACGGTGGCGCCCGCTGCCGTCTTCTTCGAACAGCACGTTGTCGCGGAACAGGTCGCAGTGGCACGGGCCTTCGCCCAGGCTCGCGTAGTCGGCGCTGGCGAAGAACGCGGCCTGATGGGCGATTTCCTGTTGCAGCAGCGCGCGCTGGCCGGCATCGAGGAAGGGCAGGACCTCGGGCTCGGTCTGCTGCCACCACGGCAGGCTGCGCAGGTTGGGCTGGCGGCGCGGGTAGTCCTGGCCGGCCAGGTGCATGCGCGCCAGCATGTCGCCGACTTCGGCGCAGTGCTGCGCGTCCGGTGCCAGCTGCGAGGCGCCGGGCAGGCGCGTGACGATGGTGGCGGGCTTGCCCTTGAGCGGGCGCAGGATCTCGCCGTCGCGCGCCGGGATCGGCGCCGGCACGCGAATGCCGCGCTCGGCCAGGTGCGCCATCAGGTGCAGGTAATAGGGCAGCTGCGTGAACGACAGCCGCTCGAAGATGGTCAGCACGTACTGGCGTGTCTGGCCATCCTGCTCCATGGTAAGGAAGAAATTGCTGTTTTCGATGCCCGAGGCGATGCCGCGCAGTTCGCGCACTTCGCCAAGGTCGAAATCAAGCAGCCAGCTGGCGATCTCGTCCTGCGAGACCGTGGTGAATACGGCCATACTCGTTGTGTGAAGCGAATCGGAAAGCGGCGGCAAAACAAGGGCCGCCGCCGCGGCATGACTGCCGGAGGGCCGGCGCGGCCCGGTGTTTGCCAGGCCGTGGGTCAGCGTCCCGCCGCCGCTGCGGCAGGGCGCTTGCGTGGTCAGAACTTCAGGTTGACCGAGGGCACGCGGTTGACATCGTGCTCGCGGATCCGGGGCGAGCTGTCTTCCGGCTTGCTCATCTCGTACTTGGTGCCGAAACCCGACTTGACCTGGATATCGGTGGCCCGGCCCTTGTCACGGTACTCTCGCACCTGCGTGCCGTCGCGCTCGTTGAGCTGGAAGCTCGGCTGGCGCGGCTGGTTCAGCTGCGTCTTGGCTGCCGGCGCGATCGGCTGGTTGTTGATCTGGTTCAGTTCCTGCTGCGTCAGTGCGCTGCTTTCCTGGTTGCCCTGGGCCAGCACGGGGGCCGCCAGCGCCAACGTGGCGACAGCTGCGGCCACCAGGCGCAGGCCTGCGGGCAGGGGGTCGTCGGACCGGGCAGAACGGCACGACCGGGTGGAACGGGAGGTCATCAGGGGCTCCTGTGCGGCGTCGCGGCGCGGGGGCGGCGGGCGGCGCCGCGGCATGCGGCGGTTGGCTGCAACCCGGCGGCGCCGGGCTTGGCAGAACGGACAGGTTCCATTCTAGCAATTCTGCCGTGCCCGGAGGCCGTGCCGTGCCCCGCGGCGCACCCCGCGCAACGCCCGGTGTGCCGGACACGTGGCTTGCGGCGGCAAGCCGGACGAGGCCCGGGCCCGGCGGCGCGCTTACAGGTAGAACATCTCTTCCTTGGGCGGGATCGGCTTGTCGCCGCCACGGCGCTCGTAGTAGTCGTAGACCGCTTCGAGCACTTCATGCGGCTCGTCGACGATCTTCATCAGGTCGAGGTCGTGTTCGGCGATCAGGCCCATCGGCAGCAGCGTGAAGCGGAACCAGTCGAGCAGGCCCTTCCAGAAGCGGCTGCCGAACATGACCACCGGCACCGAACGCGACTTGCCGGTCTGCACCAGCGTCAGCACCTCGGCCAGCTCGTCGAGCGTGCCGAAGCCGCCCGGCATCACGATGAACGCGTCCGAGTTCTTGACGAAGGTGACCTTGCGCGTGAAGAAGTGGCGGAAGCGCATGGCAATGTCCTGGTACGGATTGCCCTGCTGCTCGTGCGGCAGCTCGATGTTCAGGCCCACGCTGGCCGACTTGCCGGCGTGCGCGCCCTTGTTGGCCGCTTCCATGATGCCGGGGCCGCCGCCCGAGATGACGGCAAAGCCGGCATCGGAGAACAGCCGCGCGATCTCGATGGTGCGCTGGTAGTAGGGCGAATCCTCGCGCAGGCGCGCGCTGCCGTAGATCGACACGGCCGGGCGGATCTCCGAGAGGTACTCGGTCGCCTCGATGAACTCTGCCATAATCGTGAACATTTGCCACGATGCGCGCGCCTTCTTTGCGGTAGCGCGGTCTTCGTCGGCCAGCGCACGCAGGCTGGGGATCATCTTGCGCGGATTGGCGCGAGCGGCCGCCGCGGCGGCTTTTTCGGCCGCCACTTCGGGAGGATGGCCTGCGGCGGCGGCATCGGCTGCGGCGGCTATGGCCGCGGCGTGTTCGGACGCTGCTTCCGGCGGGGGTTGCACGGTATCGCCGGAGATATCGGAAACATCCGGATCAGCAAGGGGGGCGGTCGAGGCACCGCCCGCAGCGGCACCAGTCAATTTTGAGTCCATGGGAATGTCGGATAGTCCAAAAACACTCTTGCTCGTCGACGGATCGAGCTATTTGTATCGCGCTTATCACGCTCTGCCGGACCTGAGGAATGGAGAGGGTCTGCCCACAGGGGCAATCTACGGCATGATCAACATGCTGCGCAAGCTGCGCAACGATTACCCGGCAGAGTATAGCGCCTGCGTGTTCGACGCAAAGGGCAAGACCTTCCGCGACGACATGTATCCGGCCTACAAGGAACACCGCCCATCCATGCCGGAAGACCTGGCCCGCCAGATCGAGCCGATCCACGAAGCCGTGCGCGCACTGGGCTGGCCGATCGTGGTGGTGGACGGCGTCGAGGCCGACGACGTGATCGGCACGCTGTCGCGCCAGGCCACCGAGCAGGGCGTGCGTACGGTTGTATCCACCGGCGACAAAGACCTGGCGCAGCTGGTCAACGAGCAGGTCACGCTGGTCAACACCATGAGCGGTGAAGTGCTCGATCCCCCGGGTGTGGCGGCCAAGTTCGGCGTGCCGCCCGAGCGCATCATCGACTACCTGTCGCTGATCGGCGATGCGGTCGACAACGTCCCCGGCGTGCCCAAGGTGGGTCCCAAGACCGCGGTCAAATGGCTGGCCGAGCATGGCTCGCTCGACGGCGTGATGGCTGCCGCGCCGGGCATGAAGGGCGTGGTTGGCGAAAACCTGCGCAATACGCTCGACTGGCTGCCGATGGCGCGCCAGCTGGTCACGGTCAAGACCGACTGCGACCTGAGCAAGGCGGTGGCGGACTTCCATGCGCTGCGCGAGATCGGCGAAGACAAGGACAAGCTGGTCGATTTCTTCCAGCGCTACGGCTTCAAGACCTGGCTGCGCGAAGCCACCGGCGAACGCCTGCCGGATTCGCGCACCCAGGCGCGCGCGCAGGCCCGCGCGGCGGCGGCGCCGGCGCAGGGCGGCCTGTTCGATGCGCCGGCTGCGTCTGCTGGCAATGTGGTCCAGGCCACGGAAGAGAGCGCGCCGACCGAGATCCGCTACGAGACGGTCACCACCCAAGGCATGCTGGAAGACTGGATGCGGCGCATCGAGACGGCACCGCTGGTGGCGATCGATACCGAGACCGATTCGCTCGACCCGATGCAGGCGCAGCTGGTCGGCATCTCCCTGTCGGCGACGCCGGGCGAAGCCTGCTACATCCCCGTGGCGCACCGCGGCCCGGACGTGGCCGGCCTGCCCGAGCATGGACAGCTCTCGCGTGAAGCCGTGCTGGAGCGCATGCGCGCCTGGCTCGAAGACGCCGGCCGCCTCAAGCTCGGCCAGAACCTGAAGTACGACATCCACGTCTTCGCCAACCACGGCGTGACGCTGCGCGGCGTGGCGCACGACACCATGCTGCAGAGCTACGTGCTGGCCTCGCACCGCAACCACGGCATGGACAGCCTGGCCGAACGGCTGCTCAGCCTGAAGACCATCACCTACGAAGAGGTGTGCGGCAAGGGCGCTGGCCAGATCTGCTTTGACCAGATCGACCTGGCGCGCGCCACCGAGTACGCCGCCGAAGACTCCGACGTGACGCTGCGCCTGCACCGCAAGATGTTCCCGCAGGTGGAAGCCGCCGCGGGGCTGCGCCGGGTGTACGAAGAGATCGAAATGCCGGTCTCCGTGGTGCTGCAGAAGATCGAGCGCAACGGCGTGCTGATCGACGCCGAACGCCTCGCCGCGCAGAGCGCCGAACTGGGCCAGCGCATGCTGGCGCTGGAGCAGTCCGCCTACGAGGCCGCGGGCCAGCCGTTCAACCTGGGCTCGCCCAAGCAGATCGGCGAGATCCTGTTCAACCAGATGAAGCTGCCGGTGGTGAAGAAGACTGCCAGCGGCGCACCGTCGACCGACGAAGAGGTGCTGCAGAAGCTGGCCGAGGACTACCCGCTGCCCAAGCTGCTGCTCGACTACCGCGGCCTGGCCAAGCTCAAGTCCACCTACACCGACAAGCTGCCCAGGATGGTCAATGCGCGCACCAGCCGCGTGCACACCAGCTACGGCCAGGCCACCGCGGTGACAGGCCGGCTGGCGTCGACCGAACCCAACCTGCAGAACATCCCGGTGCGCACCGAGGAAGGCCGCCGCATCCGCGAAGCCTTTATCGCCGAGCCGGGCAGCGTGATCGTGTCGGCGGATTATTCGCAGATCGAGCTGCGCATCATGGCCCATATCTCGGGCGACGAGAACCTGCTGCGTGCCTTCGCCAACGGCGAGGACATCCACCGCGCTACCGCCGCCGAGATCTTCGGCGTCGAGCGCGAAGCGGTCAGCAGCGAGCAGCGCCGCTACGCCAAGGTCATCAACTTCGGCCTGATCTACGGCATGAGCGCATTCGGGCTGGCCAGCAACCTGGGCATCGAACGCGAGGCGGCCAAGCACTACATCGACCGCTACTTCATGCGCTACCCGGGCGTGGCGCACTACATGGAAGAAACCCGGCAGACCGCGCGCGAGCAGGGCTATGTCGAGACCGTGTTCGGCCGCCGGCTGTGGCTGCCCGACATCAATGGCGGCAGCGGTCCGCGCCGCCAGGCCGCCGAGCGCGCGGCCATCAACGCGCCGATGCAGGGCACTGCCGCCGACCTGATCAAGCTGTCGATGATCGCGGTGCAGGGCTGGCTGGAGGGTGACGGGCTGCAGACGCGCCAGATCATGCAGGTACACGATGAACTGGTGCTGGAAGTGCCCGAGCATGAGCTGGAGCTGGTGAAGGCGCGCCTGCCGGAACTGATGTGCTCGGTCGCGCAGTTGCGCGTGCCGCTGGTGGCCGAGGTGGGCAGCGGCGCCAACTGGGAAGAAGCGCACTGAAGTTGTTGAGCTGACAGGTTGAGCTGAAGGTTGAGCTAACAACGTCCGCCCGCCGCTGCATGGTGCTGCATGGCGGTATCGATTGAAGCGACTGCTGAGTCGGTTTATGCGGCTTGCCATGCATGCTGCAATGCAGCAGACTGTGGCCATGCCTCAGGCACGGATTTCACAATACGCATCGGGTAGACCATGACAGAAGCAAAGGCGCACCGCATCGTCGTTGTCGGTGGCGGGGCAGGAGGGCTGGAACTGGTAACCAGGCTGGGCGACAAGCTCGGCAGGAAGGGAACGGCGCAAGTGGTCCTGGTGGACCGCCTGCCCACCCACATCTGGAAACCGCTGCTGCATGAAGTTGCCGCCGGCAGCATGGATCCCAACACGCACCAGCTCGAATACGCGGCACAGGCGCGCTGGCACCATTTCGAGTTCCAGCAGGGCGAGCTGACAAGCATCGACCGCACCAGCAAGACCATTGCGGTGTCGGCCTGCTACGACCAGGACGGTGCCGAGCTGCTGCCCGCGCGCGAGCTGCCGTATGACACGCTGGTGCTGGCGATCGGCTGCGTCACCCATTTCTTCGGCGTGCCGGGCGCCGCCGAACATGCCATCGCGCTCGATACCGTGGCGCAGGCGGAACGCTTCCGCAAGCGCCTGATCGCCGCCTGCGTGCGTGCCCAGAACGGGCGCGGGCGCATGGGCGAGGACGGCCGCCCGCGCGTGGACGTGGCCATCATCGGCGCCGGTGCCACCGGCGTCGAACTGTCGGCCGAGTTGCGCAACACCGCGCATGTGCTCAGCGCCTACGGCCTGCACCGTCTCGACCCGCGCCGCGACGTGCGCATCCATGTGATCGAAGCCGGCCCGCGCATCTTGCCGGCTTTGTCCGAGCGCGTCTCGGCCGAGACTGCCAAGCTGCTGCAGAAGCTCGATGTCGATGTCTTCACCAGCGAGCGCGTTACCGAGGTCACGCCGCAGGCGGTGCTGACCGCCAGCGGCAAGAACATCGATGCTGACCTGACAGTGTGGGCAGCGGGCATTACCGCGCCGCAGGTGCTGGCCACGCTGGGCCTGCCGACCAGCCGCCAGGGGCAGATCGTGGTCGGCCCGACGCTGCAGAGCGAGGGGGATCCCGACATCTTCGCCTTCGGCGACTGCGCCAGCTGCCCGTGGCCGGAGAAGCAGACCTCGGTGCCGCCGCGCGCGCAGGCGGCGCACCAGCAGGCGACCTTCCTCTACCAGGCACTGTGCGCGCGGCTCGAAGGCAAGCCGCTGCCGTCGTTCGGCTTCAAGGACTTCGGCTCGCTGGTTTCGCTGGGCCACTTCAGTGCGGTGGGCAGCCTGATGGGCGGGCTGATCGGCGGCTCGATGTTTATCGAGGGGCTGATGGCGCGCGTCATGTACACCTCGCTGTACCGGATGCACGTGATGGCGCTGCACGGCGCGGTCGGCATGGCGCTGGACACGGTGTCGCACTGGCTGCGCAGCAAGACCAGCCCGCGGGTGAAACTGCACTGAAGCTGCACTGAAAGAGCGCCGTGCAAGCATGAGCACGAAGCGTCATGTCTGCTTAGAATCGGTGGCTGGCGATTTTTGGCGCGCCAGCCACCAACGTTCCTGGAGACACGCATGCTCAAACCAGAAGTAGAAAGCCTCGTCCCCGGCCAGACCTTCGACCGCCGCGGCTTCGTCAAGACCGCGCTCGGTTCCGCCTTTGCCGCCGCCGCCTTGCCGGTGATGGCCCAGCAAGCCGTCAAGACCGATTTCGCCGGCCTGACCGCCGGCGAGGTCACGATTCCGTCCGGCGGCTTCAGCATGCCGGTCTACCGCGCCCAGCCGGAAGGCAAGAAGAACCTGCCGGTGGTACTGGTCATCAGCGAGATCTTCGGCGTGCACGAATACATCGCCGATGTCTGCCGGCGCTTCGCCAAGCTCGGCTACCTGGCGATCGCGCCCGAACTGTTTGCGCGCCAAGGCGACCCGCAGAGCTTCGGCTCCATCCAGGAGCTGCAGCGCGAGGTCATCGCCAAGACCCCGGACGCGCAGGTCATGGACGACCTCGACGCCGCGGTGGCCTGGGCCGGCGCCAATGGCGGCGACGTGTCGCGGCTCGGCATCACGGGGTTTTGCTGGGGCGGCCGCATCACCTGGCTGTTCGCGGCGCACAGCCGGCAGCTCAAGGCCGCCGTGGCCTGGTATGGCCAGCTGTCGCCCGAGCCGACGCCGCTCAAGCCGAAGAACCCGATCGACCTTGTCGGCCAGTTGCATGCCTCGGTGCTCGGCCTGTACGGCGGCAAGGACACCGGCATCCCGCTGGAACAGGTGGAGAAGATGAAGGCGGCGCTGGCGGCCTCGTCCGACCCGGCCGCCAAGGCCTCGCGCTTCGTCGTCTATCCCGAGTCGGGCCACGCCTTCCATGCCGATTACCGTCCGAGCTACCGCGAGGCGGACGCCAGGGACGGCTGGCAAAAGTGCCTGGCCTGGTTCAGGCAGCACGGCGTGGCGTGATGCTTTCGGGGTGACCCGGCCGACAGCAGGATTGCAAAGTCCCGGCGGATACGTACAATGCGGCCTTTGAGTTGTTGCAACATTGTTGCGTTAGCCGCCCGGCGCAATGCGGGTGGAACGGCGGAGCTGCTTGACCCGCGTAAGGGATGGCTGAAAGGCCGGCAGCGTCGCCACCTGGGAGCCCATCATCCATTCGACGCTTTTGTACATCCTGCTCGCCGCCACGATCTCGGGCGTGGGCAGCATCTTCGGGGCGGCGCTGCTGTCGCTGACCGTGGCGTCCCGCGTGGTCGAGCGCATGGTGAGCTTTTCGGTGGGCGTGCTGCTCGCCACCGCGCTGCTGCATTCGCTGCCGGAGGCGTTCGAGTCCGGCGCCGACCCTCGCGCGCTGTTCGGCACGCTGCTGGCGGGGCTGCTGGGCTTCTTCCTGCTGGAGAAGATCTCGCTGCTGCGCCACTCGCACCACCACGAGGGCGACGGGCACCACCACCACCACGGCCATGACCGCGAGGAGGCGGGGCGCAGCGGGCTGACCATCCTGGTGGGCGATACCTTCCACAATTTTGCCGACGGCATCGTGATCGCGGCGGCCTTCCTGGCCGACCCGCACATCGGCGTGGTCACCGCGCTGGCGATCGCCGCGCACGAGATCCCGCAGGAAGTGGGCGACTTCATCGTGCTGCTCAACGCCGGGTTCTCCAAGGCGCGCGCCTTTGCCTTCAACCTGCTGTCGAGCGTGGCCGCCCTCGCCGGCGGCCTGGTGGGGTACTTCCTGCTCGACGAGATGAGCGGCTGGATCCCGTACGTGCTGGTGATCGCCGCCAGCAGCTTCCTCTATATCGCCGTCAGTGACCTGATGCCGCAGATGCAGCGCAAGCCGCGCTGGCGCGAGTCGGCGATCCAGGTGGTACTGGTGGCGGCGGGGATTTCGGCGATCGTCTTTATCACCAACGGCGTGCACGAGCGGCACGGCCACGGGCACGGCAGCGCCGCGCCGGTGGCGTCATCGCACTGAGCGGGCGCTGGCGTCAGGCGCCGCCCGTCGCCACCGGTCGCGCCGGGTCGGCGCACCATTCGCTCCACGAGCCCGGGTAGAGCGCCGCGCCGCCCAGGCCGGCCGCTTCCAGTGCCAGCAGGTTGTGGCAGGCCGTGACCCCCGAGCCGCACTGCATCACCGCCTGCGCCGGCGCACGCTGGCCCAGCACCGCGCCAAATTCCGCTCGCAGCGTTTCCGGCGACTTGAAACGGCCCTCGGCGTCGAGGTTGTCCTTGAAGAAGCGGTTGGCCGCGCCCGGGATATGGCCTCCTACCGGATCCAGCGTTTCGTTCTCGCCGCGGAAGCGGTCGGGCGCGCGTGCGTCCACCACCAGCAGCGCGGCGCGGTCCAGGTTGTCGAGCAGCGCGGCGGCTTCCACTGTCGGCACCAGCGACTTGCGGCGCGCGACCTTGCCGGGGAATTCCGGCTCGGGAGCGGCATCATGTTCCAGCGGCAGGCCGGCCTTGACCCAGGCCTGTGCGCCGCCGTCGAGCACGGCCACCTCGTCATGGCCGATCCAGCGCAGCAGCCACCACAGGCGCGCGGCGAACATGCCGCCCTGCGCGTCGTAGGCCACCACCGGGGTGTCGTCTTCCACGCCCAGCGCCTGCAGCCGGGCGACGAAGTCGTCGGCGTCGGGCAGCGGGTGGCGGCCGTTGGAGCCGGTCTTGGGCCCCGACAGCTCGTTGTCCAGGTGCAGGTAGAACGCGCCTGGCAGGTGCCCGGTGTGGTAGGCCTCGCGGCCCGCGGCCGGATTGGCCAGGTCAAAGCTGCAATCGATCACGACGCAGCGGCCCGGGCCGGCCAGCAGCGCCTGCAGTGCGGTGACGGAAATCAGCGGTTTCTGCATGGGAATCCTGTAGCGAGCCAAAAAGTATGAGGGGGGGAAAAGCTTATCCGATGCTACACCTCTGGATGCACTTCCGCCTCGGGCGACTTGACCGGCGTGGCCGGCGTCGGCTTGGCGTCGGTGCCCTGGCGGGCGCGCATCAGCGTGGTGGCGATACCGCTGGCGATGATCAGCCCCATGCCCAGCCACGACAGCCAGTTGAGCTTGTCGGACCAGATCAGCATGCCCCAGATACTGGAAAAGACGATGCCGGCATACTGCAGGTTGGCGGTCAGCAGGGTGTTGCCGCGCTTGTACGCGCGGGTCATCGCGGTCTGGCCCAGCGTGGCCAGGATGCCGATGGCCAGCAGCAGGCCCGCGCCATACCAGGTGTGCGGGCTGACCCCGCTGAACAGCATCCACACCAGGCCGGCGACCATGCCGACCAGCGAGAAATAGAACACGATGCGGCCCTCGGGCTCGCCCAGCTGGCCGAGCTGGCGGACCTCGACATAGGCCAGCGCGGTAAAGACCCCGGAGATCAGGCCGACCAGGCCGCCGGTGAGCTGGTCCTTGCCGACCGAGGGCTGCAGCAGGCAGATCACGCCGGCGAACGACAGCAGGATCGCCATGACCAGGCGCCGGTCGGCATTGCCGGCGGTGCCGGCCAGGGCCGCGCTGGCACCAAGGATCAACGCAATCCACACCGGCGACATGTAGTTCAGCGTCATCGCCGTGGCCAGCGGCAGCAGCGTGATCGAGGTGAACCACAGCATCAGCGCGGTGACGCCGAATACGCTGCGCTTGATATGCGACAGCATGTACGGCGTGCGCACCGGCACGCCGCGCGACGACAGCAGCACCCACATGATGAGCACGCTGATCAGGCCGCGGTAGAACACGATCTCGCCCGTGGTGTACAGGTCAGATGCCAGCTTGACGCCTACCCCCATCAAGGAGAACGAGAAGGCGGCGAACAGCATCCAGAGCGATTGCATGGCGGGGGCGGGAGATGGGAAGGGGGTGGGAAGGGGGGAAGGTGTTGCGAGGGTCGTGCTCGTGCGCAAGGCGCGGTGGCCCGGCGTTGCGGAGCAATGATTCTATCAGCGCACATCGGGCCGCAAGGCAAAACGGACCGCCGTGGCGGTCCGTCTTTGCGCGAGCCGTGCGGTTATCGCGCTGGCCGGCGTATTAGCCAGAGTAAGACATGGCGCGGCGATACCACTCGTGGAAGTGCTGCATGCCATCTTCCATCGGCGACTGGTACGGCCCGACCTCGCTGGTGCCACGTTTCATCAGCGCCAGGCGGCCCGCGTCCATGCGTTCGGCGATCTCGTCGTCCTCGATGCAGGTTTCCATGTAGGCGGCACGCTCGGCCTCGACGAACTCGCGCTCGAACAGCGCGATTTCCTCGGGGTAGTAGAACTCCACCACATTGCGCGTCTTGCGCGGGCCCAGCGGGTGCAGCGTCGAGATCACCAGCACGTTCGGGTACCACTCCACCATGATGTTGGGGTAGTAGGTCAGCCAGATCGCGCCGTGCTTGGGCAGCACGCCGTTGTTGAAGCGCAGCACCGCGTCGTGCCATTTCTGGTACGTCGGGCTGCCGGGACGCTTCAGGCCGGCATGCAGGCCCACGGTCTGCACGCTGTGCCACTCGCCGAACTCCCACTTCAGGTCGTCGCACGAGACAAAGCTGCCGAGCCCCGGGTGGAACGGCACGACGTGGTAGTCCTCCAGATAGACCTCGATAAAGGTCTTCCAGTTGTAGTCACAGTCGTGCACCTCGACGTGGTCGAGCATGTAGCCGTCGAAGTTCAGGTCCTGCGCCACGCCGAGCCTGGCCAGGTCGGCGCGAACGTCGCGCTTGCCGTCGAACAGCAGGCCGTTCCAGTTCTGCAGCGGGGAGCGCTTCAGGTGCAGGCAGGGTTGCTGGTCGAAATGCGGCGCGCCGAGCAGTTCGCCCTTGAGGTCGTAGGTCCAGCGGTGCAGGGGGCAGACGATGTTCTGCCTGTTGCCGCGGCCATTGAGCATGATGGCCTGGCGGTGGCGGCACACGTTGGACATCAGCTCGACACCGGCGGCATTGCGCACCAGCATGCGGCCCTCGTCCTCGGCCTTGAGCGTGTGGTAGTCGCCGACCTCGGGAACCATCAGTTCGTGGCCGACGTAGCCCGGACCTTGCCTGAACAGCAGTTCCAGTTCTTGTTGGTGCAGCGCTTCGTCGAAGTAGACGCCGACGGGCAATTGCGTATCAGCCGGCGCCAACTTAAGCGCGGTGCTGAGATTGGACATTATCCCCACTCCCAGATGAACAGGTGAAAGCAGTGAACAACCCAACCATCGAAAATTGAATCGATTTGGGAAACACGGCCGGGGGTTGGAAGCATTCCATCGGGACCCCTGCGGCGAACGGGGGATTGTACCCGAGCCAAAAAGTTAAGGGCCTGATTTTTTTGCCTTTTTAGCGAAAAAGTCGACCCGGGTCGTCATCGGGGTGCCGTTCCGGGCGCATTCGTAAAGACGACCCGAGCGCACAAGTCACATATGCCCCGACAGCACTCCTTTGCCACTCCTTTGCGGTCCACTCGTGCATGCTCAAGGATGGGGCAAGCGCCGGCTTTGGCGTAAAATCCGGGCTTCCCCATCCGGGTTTTCCCCCGGCGCCATATTCTCAGGGCCCTACATGCCAAAGACGACGACCGCTGCGGTCCAGACCGAAGACACCACCATGGCCTCCGCGCCTCCTGCTTCCTATGAAGCGGCGATGGCCGAACTCGAGACCCTGGTGGCCAGCATGGAGAGCGGCGAACTTCCGCTCGAGGCCTCGCTGGCGGCTTACCGGCGCGGCGCCGAGCTGGTGCGCTACTGCCAGCAGAAGCTGGAGCGCGTGGAGCAGCAGGTCAGGGTGCTGGAAGGCGAGGTGCTGAAGCCGCTCGCCGGCGAAGGCAACGGGGCCAATGGTGCGCAGGGGGCGGACGAGGCATGACCGATTTCGCCCAATGGATGCAGGCGCAGGGCGCCCGTACCGAAGCCGCGCTGCAGGCGGCGTTGCCCGATGCCAACACCGTGCCCCATACGCTGCACGAAGCCATGCGCTATGCTGCACTGAGCGGTGGCAAGCGCGTGCGGCCGCTGCTGGTGCATGCCGCCGGCGAGGTCAGCGGGGCCGACCCCGCCGCCTGCGACGCCGCGGCCTGTGCGGTGGAGATGATCCATGCCTACTCGCTGGTCCACGACGACATGCCGTGCATGGACGACGACGACCTGCGCCGCGGCCGGCCCACCGTGCACAAGGCGTACGACGAGGCCACCGCGCTGCTGGTGGGTGACGCGCTGCAGACCCAGGCCTTCCTCGTGCTGGCCGGCGCCGAAGCGGTGACGCCCGCGGCACGGCTGAAGCTGGTGGCAGAGCTGGCCCAGGCATCGGGCTCGACCGGCATGGCCGGTGGCCAGGCGATCGACCTGCAGAACGTGGGCCGCGCCATGACGCGCGACGCGCTCGAGGCCATGCACCGGATGAAGACCGGTGCGCTGCTGCGTGCCAGCGTGCGCATGGGCGCGCTGTGTGGGGAAATCGACAGCAGCGGCCTGGCCGCGCTGGACAAGTATGCAGCGGCGGTGGGATTGGCGTTCCAGGTGGTTGACGATATTCTGGACGTCACCGCGGATACCGCCACGCTGGGCAAGACCGCCGGCAAGGACGCCGCGCACGACAAGCCGACCTATGTGTCGCTGATGGGGCTGGCAGCGGCGCGGGACCTTGCCGGGGCGCTGCGCACCGAGGCGCATGCGGCGCTGGCCGGGTTCGGCAGCCGCGCGGCCCGCCTGGCCGACCTGGCGGACCTGATTGTGCTGCGCACACACTGAAATGACGAGCCGGACGAAAGAAACCGGCGGCCGAACGGAAATCATGACCTACGCACTCCTCAAGAAGATTGACGCCCCCGCAGACCTGCGCAAGCTCGACCGGCGCGAGCTCCAGACGCTGGCGGATGAACTGCGCGCCTATGTGCTGGAGTCGGTCTCGCAGACCGGCGGCCACCTGTCTTCGAACCTCGGCACGGTCGAGCTGACCATCGCGCTGCACTACGTCTTCAACACCCCTGATGACCGGGTGGTGTGGGACGTGGGCCACCAGAGCTACCCGCACAAGATCCTGACCGGGCGCCGCGAGCGCATGGGCACGCTGCGCCAGTGGGGCGGTATTTCGGGTTTCCCGCGCCGTAGCGAGAGTGAGTACGACACCTTCGGCACCGCGCATTCGTCGACCTCGATCTCGGCCGCGCTGGGCATGGCACTGGGCGCGCGCACGCTGGGTGAGAAGCGCGTCTCGGTGGCAGTGATCGGCGACGGCGCCATGACCGCGGGCATGGCTTTCGAGGCGCTGAACAACGCCGGCGTGTACAAGGACCTGCCGCTGGTGGTGGTGCTCAACGACAACGACATGTCGATCTCGCCGCCGGTGGGCGCGCTGAACCGCCATCTGGCGCGGCTCTTGAGCGGCCAGTTCTATGCGGCCACCAAGAAAGGCATCGAGAAGGTGCTTTCGGTGGCGCCGCCGGTGCTGGAATTCGCCAAGCGCTTCGAGGAACACGCCAAGGGCATGATGGTGCCGGCGACGCTGTTCGAGGAATTCGGCTTCAACTACATCGGCCCGATCGACGGCCACGACCTGAATTCGCTGGTGCCGACGCTGCAGAACATCCGCGAGCGCGCGCTGGAAGGCGCCGGCCCGCAGTTCCTGCACGTGGTCACCAAGAAGGGCCAGGGCTACAAGCTGGCCGAGGCCGACCCGATCCTGTACCACGGCCCGGGCAAGTTCAACCCGGCCGAGGGCATCCGCCCGGCGGCCAAGCCGGCGCGCAAGACCTACACCCAGGTGTTCGGCGAATGGCTGTGCGACATGGCTGCCGCCGACAAGCGGCTGGTTGGCATTACCCCGGCGATGCGCGAGGGCTCAGGCATGGTCGAGTTCGAGAAGCGCTTCCCGGATCGTTATTACGATGTCGGCATTGCCGAGCAGCACGCGGTGACCTTCGCCGGCGGCCTGGCCTGCGAAGGCCTGAAGCCGGTGGTGGCGATCTACTCGACCTTCCTGCAACGCGGCTATGACCAGCTGATCCACGACGTGGCGCTGCAGGACCTGCCAGTGGTGTTCGCGCTGGACCGCGCCGGCCTGGTCGGCGCCGACGGTGCCACCCACGCGGGTGCCTACGATATCGCCTACCTGCGCTGCATCCCCAACATGATGGTGATGACGCCGTCGGACGAGAACGAGTGCCGCCAGCTGCTGACCACGGCGTTCCACCAGGATTGCCCGACCGCGGTGCGCTATCCGCGCGGCTCCGGCCCGGGCGCGGTGATCGCCGCCGAACTGGCCAGCGTGCCGGTCGGCAAGGGCGTGGTGCGCCGCGAAGGCGCGGCGCGCGCCGGCCAGCGTGTCGGCTTCCTGGCCTTTGGCTCGATGCTGCATCCGGCCCTGGGCGCCGCCGAGGCGCTGGATGCGACCGTCGCCGACATGCGCTTCGTCAAGCCGCTCGACGTGGAGCTGGTCAAGCGCCTGGCCGCCGAGAACGACTTTCTGGTCACGGTGGAAGAGGGCAGCGTGATGGGCGGCGCGGGCAGCGCGGTGCTCGAAGCGCTGGCCGAAGCCGGCATCGATGTCCCGGTGCTGGTGCTGGGCCTGCCCGACCGCTTCGTCGACCATGGCGACCCGGCCTACCTGCTGCAGCAATGCGGGCTGGATGCGGCCGGCATCGAGCGTTCGGTGCGCGAGCGCTTTGGCCTGGACCAGCCCAAGGTTACGGTCGCTTCGCGCGTGGCCTGACCGCTGCCGGCGTGTTCCTGGCGGGTGGCTGAGATCACCCGCGCAGGCTAAGGGGATTCGGCCCTCGGCAACGAGTGCGTCCGAATTCCCTTAAACTCCCCTTTTTTGTGTTCGCAGCTGCGGGTCGGCGCGCCCAGTGCCGGGTCCCGTGGTTTCACACTCGTTGCGCGGCTTGGATGGACTGCGAAAATGCCGCGACCGTAAGGACCTGTGCCAATCGCTCAACCGCTGGCGCAGCCCTGGAGGAAACCGTAGATGAATGACATCAATCCCGCCTTCGTGATGCCCGACGTCCAGTCGAGCGTCGACACCCGCCAGATCCCCATCCAGCGCGTCGGTGTCAAGGGCGTGCGATATCCCGTGACCCTGAAGACCCCGACCGGCATCGTGCCGAGCGTGGGCACGTTTAACCTCGACGTGCACCTGCCGGCGGACCAGAAGGGTACGCATATGTCGCGTTTCGTGGCGCTGCTGGAAGAAGAGCGCGCGCCGCTGGAGCTGGCCAGCTTCCGCCTGCTGCTCGACAAGATGCTCGAAAAGCTGGAAGCCGAGGCGGGCCGCATCGAGGTCACCTTCCCGTATTTCATCAGCAAGATCGCGCCGGTGTCCGGCGTGCAGTCGCTGCTGGACTACGAAGTCACGCTGACCGGAGAAGTGCGCAACGGCCGGACGCGCGTGTTCCTGAAGGCGATGGTGCCGGTGACCAGCCTGTGCCCGTGCTCGAAGAAGATCTCGCAGTACGGCGCGCATAACCAGCGCTCGCACATCACGATGGACGTGGAGCTGGCCGACGAGCTGCCGGTGGAAGCGCTGGTGCGCATGGCCGAGGAAGAGGCGTCGTGCGAACTGTGGGGGCTGCTCAAGCGTCCCGACGAGAAGTTTGTCACCGAGCGTGCGTACGAGAACCCCAAGTTCGTCGAAGACCTGGTGCGCGACATCGCGATGCGGCTGAATGCGGATGACCGCATCGCGGCCTATGTGCTGGAGGCGGAGAACTTCGAGTCGATCCACAACCACAGCGCGTATGCGGTGATCGAGCGGGACAAGCGGGTGAACTGATCCCCTCGGTTGCGGAAACCGTCGCTGATACGAAAAAGCCACCGCATGCGGTGGCTTTTTCTTTGGCGAGAAAACTGTCAGGCCGCGGACGGCAGCCGGATATCCGCCAGGTCCCACCTCGGCGTCACGCCATAGCCATACTCGCGCCGGGCCAGTTCCGGCGCGGCCTGCAAGCGCATCGCGCCGGCAAACGCAATCATCGCGCCGTTATCGGTGCAGAACGCCAGGTCCGGGTAATAGACGTCGATCCTGCGTTGCCTGCCGAGCTGGTCCAGCCGCTCGCGCAACTGGCGGTTGGCACCGACGCCGCCCGCCACCACCAGCCGCTTGTGGCCGGTCTGCTTCAGCGCCGCGAACGACTTGGCCGCCAGCACATCGACGATCGCATCGACAAAGGCCCGAGCCAGGTTGGCCCGATCCTGCTCGCAGGTATTGGACAGCTTGCGGGTTTGCGTCAGCACCGCGGTCTTCAGCCCCGCGAAGGAAAAATCGAGGTTGCCTGAATGCAGCATCGGCCGTGGCAGCGCGAACGCGCCCGGCGTGCCGAACTCGGCCAGCCGCGACACTTCCGGCCCGCCTGGATAACCCAGGCCGAGCAGCTTGGCGGTCTTGTCGAAGGCCTCGCCCGCGGCGTCGTCCAGGGTCTCGCCCAGCAGCGTGTAGTCGCCAACGCCGCGCACATCCATCAGCTGGGTATGCCCGCCCGACACCAGCAGCGCCACGAACGGGAACGGCGGCGGCTCGCGCGTCAGCAGCGGCGACAGCAGGTGGCCCTCCAGGTGGTGGACGCCGAGCATCGGCACATTCAGCGCGAAGCCCAGCGCATTGGCCACCGAGGCGCCGACCAGCAGCGCGCCGGCAAGGCCCGGTCCCTGGGTAAAGGCGATGGCGTCGATGTCCTTGCGGGTGCGGCCGGCGTCGGCCAGCACCTGTTCGAGCAACGGCAGCACACGGCGGATATGGTCGCGCGAGGCGAGTTCGGGGACCACGCCACCATAGTCGCGGTGCATGGAGATCTGCGAATGCAGTGCATGCGCCAGCAGGCCGGCCTCGGTGTCATAGAGGGCCAGCCCGGTTTCGTCGCAGGAAGATTCGATGCCGAGGACAAGCATGAGGAAGAAGCTGAAGGCCGCCGCAACGGGGCGAAACGGCCGTTGAAACAACAGGTTGCAGGAAGCGCGCAGGGTAGCACACCGGCGCGGCGCGTGCTTTTCGCTACAATCTGCCCTTTCTTGAGCGGTGGCAACAGATGGATTGGCGAGGCAAGCAATGAGCGGGGCGACGGGAACCCGGACGGGCCGGTATGACGTGGCCGTGCTGGGCGCGGGCGCGGCCGGCATGATGTGCGCCGCCGTCGCCGGCCAGAACGGCGCCAGCGTGGTGCTGGTCGATCACGCCACCAAACTGGCCGAGAAAATCCGCATCTCCGGCGGTGGCCGCTGCAACTTCACCAACCTGCAGGCGGGTCCGGCCAACTACCTGTCGTCCAATCCTCATTTCTGCCGTTCGGCACTGGCCCGCTACACGCCACCGGACTTCCTCGACCTGATGCGCCGCCACGGCATCGCCTGGCATGAAAAACATCGCGGCCAGCTGTTCTGCAACGACAGCGCCGAAGACGTGATCGCCATGCTGCGCGCCGAATGCGACACAGGCCGCGTACGCTGGCAGGCGGGCTGCTCGGTGACGGAAATCCGCCGCGAGGGCGATGACTTCCTGTTATTGACCTCCACCGGCACGGTGCGCGCTGGCGCGCTGGTGGTCGCCACCGGGGGGCTGTCGATCCCCAAGATCGGCGCCACCGACTTCGGCTACCGCATCGCGCGCCAGTTCGGGCTGGGCATCGTTGAAACCCGGCCGGCGCTGGTGCCGCTGACCTTCGACGGCAAGGACTGGGCCCCGTTCGCACCGCTGGCCGGCGTGTCGCTGGAAGTGGACATCGCCACCGGCAATGGCAAGACGGCCGGCGCGTTCCGCGAAGACCTGCTGTGGACCCACCGTGGGCTGTCCGGCCCGGCGGTGCTGCAGATTTCAAGCTACTGGAAGCCCGGCACGCCGATCGCCATCGACCTGTTCGACGGCGAAGACGCGGCGGACTGGCTGCTGGAGCAGAAGGGCGGCAGCCGCAAGCACCTCGGCAACCTGCTGGCGCAGCGGTTGCCGTCGCGGCTGGCCGACGCGTGGTGCGCGGCCGCCGGCGTCGATGCCACCATGCCGCTGCACGATGTCACGGACAAGGCGCTGCGCAAGCTTGGCGCATCGCTCAACGACTGGCGCATCGTGCCGTCGGGCACCGAAGGCTATCGCAAGGCCGAGGTGACGATCGGCGGCGTCGATACGCGCGCGCTGTCCTCTGCGACGATGATGGCGCGCGAGGTGCCGGGGCTCTACTTCATTGGCGAAGTGGTCGATGTCACCGGCTGGCTGGGCGGCTACAACTTCCAATGGGCCTGGGCGTCTGCCGTTGCGGCGGGCAAGGCGGTAGCGGAGGCCAGCCGCAGCGCCGCCGCGGGGCAGTCAGTGGCCTGAGAGCCGGTCTGTTTGAGCCAGGGCGTCGTTTTCCAAGTGTACGCTGCGCGCCACTTCCGGGCTCCGGGCTTGGTGCTACAATCCAGAGCTTCGTAAAGCCGCTATCCCGAAAATCGAAGCTGTACTGACCGGGCCTTGCGCTTGCACCAACCCGCTGTGGCGCACGCTTCGGCGGGTTTTTGCGTTATGGGCCTTGCAGCGAGCGGCTCCCGCCGCCACCTGTGAGTGTCCGCCCACTTTCTGGAAGATCACGATGTCCCTCAAAGCCCGTATCAGCGAAGACATGAAGAACGCCATGCGCGCCCGCGAAGCGGAGCGCCTCGGCACCATCCGCCTGCTGCTGGCCGCGATCAAGCAACGCGAGGTCGACGAGCGCACGGAGCTTGACGATACCGCCGTGCTGGCCGTGGTCGAGAAGCTGATCAAGCAACGCAAGGACTCGATCTCCCAGTTCCAGCAGGCCGGCCGCAATGACCTGGCCGACAAGGAACTGGCCGAAGTCGAGGTGCTGAAGATCTATATGCCTGCCGCGCTGTCCGAGGCCGAAGTCGCCGCCGAGGTCCAGCAAGCAGTGGCCGCCACCGGTGCCGCCGGCCCGCAGGACATGGGCAAGGTCATGGGCGTGCTCAAGGGCAAGCTCGCCGGCCGTGCGGACATGACTGCCGTGTCGGCGCTCGTCAAGGCGGCGTTGGCTCCGAAGTAAGTGCTGATTTAATCAGATATTGGTGTGATGCATGCCGGATCGCTGGGATTCGGCGTAAATGCACGGAGTTGATAACATCGCGGGCGGGCTGAGCGCGCTGCACTACAATATTCCGATAGCAACCGGGCGTCGCACCGGTCACGCATTCCTAGAAATTGCCTCCCGTCGCGGGACGGCCAAGCCTCAGGACGGTCAGTCGGGTGATTCCGCAATCCTTTATTCAGGACCTGCTCAACCGTGTCGACATTGTCGATGTGGTGGGCAAGTATGTGCAGCTGAAGAAGGGCGGCGCGAATTTCATGGGGCTGTGCCCCTTCCATAACGAGAAATCGCCGTCTTTCACGGTCTCGCCGACCAAGCAGTTCTACCACTGCTTCGGATGCGGCGCGCATGGCTCGGCCATCGGTTTCCTGATGGAGTACTCCGGCCAGTCCTACCCGGAGGCGGTGCGCGAACTGGCCCAGTCGGTCGGCATGACCGTGCCGGAAGAGCGCGATCGCCTGCCGCCTGGTCAGCGCGCCGAACAGCAGGCCCGCTCGGTGGCGCTGTCCGACGTCATGAGCCGCGCGACCGACTTCTACCGCCGGCAGCTGCGCACCGCGCCGCAGGCGATCCAGTACCTGAAGGGGCGTGGGCTGACCGGCGAGATCGCCGCGCAGTTCGGCCTGGGCTATGCGCCCGATGACTGGCAAGGGCTGGAAACGGTGTTCGGCAGCTATCGCGACGACAATATCGCCGCGCCGCTGGTCGAGGCCGGCCTGCTGATCGAAAGCGACAAGCGCGACCCCGACGGCAAGCCGCGGCGCTACGACCGCTTCCGCGACCGCATCATGTTCCCCATCCGCAACACCAAGGGGGCCGTGATCGGCTTCGGCGGCCGCGTGATGGGGCAGGGCGAGCCAAAGTACCTGAACTCGCCCGAAACCCCGTTGTTCAGCAAGGGCACCGAACTGTACGGCCTGTTCGAGGCGCGCCATGCGATCCGGGAAACCGGCTACGTATTGGTGGTCGAAGGGTATATGGATGTCGTGGCACTGGCCCAGCTCGGTTTTGCCAATGCCGTCGCTACCCTTGGCACGGCGTGCACGCCCGTGCACGTGCAGAAATTGCTGCGCCAGACCGACGCGGTGGTGTTCTCATTCGACGGCGATGCCGCCGGCCGCCGCGCGGCGCGGCGGGCACTCGAAGCCTGCCTGCCCCACGTGGCCGACAACAAGACCATTCGCTTCCTGTTCCTGCCGGCCGAGCACGACCCCGACAGCTATGTGCGCGAAGAAGGGACCGAGGCCTTTGCCACCCAGGTGCGCAATGCCATGCCGCTGTCGCGCTTCCTGCTGCAATCGGTGACCGAGGAACTGGACCTGCGCCAGCCCGAGGGCCGCGCGCGCGCCCAGTACGAGGCCAAGCCGCTGCTGCAGGCGATGCCCGCCGGCGGCCTGCGGCTACAGATCGTGCGCGAACTTGCCGATGCCACGGGTACGACACCTGCCGAGATCGAAGCCATCTGCGGCCTGCGCAGCGACCCGGCCCGTGTGGGCCGTTTCGAGAAACCGCGCCCGCGCGCGCGGCGGCAGGCGCCGACGGGCCTGGAGCAGCGCGTGATCCAGCTGCTGATGTGCTACCCGGCGCTGTCGGCGCGGCTCGACGACGATGCGCGTGCCTTGCTGCTGGACGGCGAGGGCGGCATGGGCGGGGAGAGCGAAGTGCTTTCTCACCTGGTGTCGGCGTGCGACGGCCTGCAGGGCGAGGTGAATTTCGCGGCATTCAGCGAGCAGCTGGCCCAGTCGCCCTATGCCGAGGTATATGCGGGCGCGCGCACCGCCGTGCTGAAGGAAGAGATTGAAGAGGAGCCTGCCACACACGAGTTCGATGCCGCCATCACCAAGCTGCTGGCCGAACCGTTGCGGCGTGAACTCGACATGCTGCAGGCCGAAGTGGTGGCAGGGACCGCGGATGAGGCGGCCAAGCAACGCATGCGCTGGCTGGTGGGGGAGATCCACCGGCGGCGTCAACTTGGCTGAGGCGTCGCGGCGCAACGGCTATCAACCGGGAGGCAGTATCAGGCGTTGGATGGAGGTCTAGGCCGGCATCGCCGAGCTTAAGCCTTGATTTTTCAGGTGAAAACCTCACCTGACAGGAAGCCGGCTATCCGTGGCGTGCTACAATAGCCGGTTTGGATTGCGAAATCTTTCTTCCCAGTTCTGGTGAAAGTGAGCGTGCCAATGGCAAAGGCCAAAGCAACCGAAAAGGTTACAACGAAGGCTCCCCAATCAGGGAGCGGCAAGGCGTCTGCGAAAACGACGGCGGCGAAGACATCGACCGCGCCAGTCAAGACACCAGCCCGGTCTGCGCCATCCAAGTCAGTGCGTAGCGCGCAAGCGCCCGCCGTGACGACTCCTGCCAGGACTCGCACATCCAAAGAAACACAGGCCTCGACTTCGGCACGCGAGGGCGCCAGTACGAGCGGCAAGGTTGCCGTGTCTGCACCAGTGAAAGGCAAGAGTATCACCGTGGCGAAACAGCAGAATACCGAAGTCGAGAGCAAGCGAGCGGCAGCAGCCGGCGCCAAGAGCGGAGCCGCCAAGGCGGACAGCACCGCAACGGCATCCAAGGCACGCACCGCGACCCCTGCATCCGTTGCATCCGAGCGTCCCGCTGCCCCGGCAATCAAGCCGGAGCCGAAAAAGCGCGGCCGCAAGCCCAAGGCCGAGATGCAGCACGACGACAGCACAACAGACGACGTGACTGAAGAGTTTTACGAGAACGAGCGCGCCGCGACGCCCGCAGCCGCGCCGAAGACCGAAAAGCAGAAAGCCAAGGACCGCAAGGCCAAGGAAAAGGCCCTGCTCAAGGAGTTCGCCTCGACCCAGCAGGGGACCGAAGAGGAGCTCGAGCTGCGTCGCCAGAAGCTCAAGGCGCTGATCAAGCTCGGCAAGTCGCGCGGCTACCTGACCTATGCGGAAATCAACGATCACCTGCCGGACGACATGGTCGATTCGGAAACGATCGACACGCTGGTCGCCACGCTGAACGACATCGGCATCGCTGTCTACGAACAGGCGCCGGATGCCGAGACGCTGCTGCTCAACGACAACGCGCCCTCGGCCACCAGCGAGGAAGAAGCCGAGGAAGAGGCCGAGGCGGCCCTGTCCACGGTGGACTCCGAGTTCGGCCGCACCACCGACCCGGTGCGCATGTACATGCGCGAAATGGGCACGGTCGAGCTGCTGACCCGCGAAGGCGAGATCGAGATTGCCAAGCGCATCGAAGCCGGCCTGAAGGACATGGTGATGGCGATCTCGGCGTGCCCGGTCACCATTTCCGAGATCCTGGCCCATGCCGAGCGCGTGGCCAACGACGAGATCAAGATCGACGAGTTCGTCGACGGCCTGATCGATCCGAACGCCGACGAAGCACCGGAAGCGCCCTCGGCACCGGCTGCAGCGTCCGACGACGAGGACATCGAGTCCGACGACGACGAGGAAGCCGACGAGGAAGAAGACGACGAAGGCGATGCCGGCGCCGGTGCTTCCGCGCGCCAGCTGGAAGAGCTGAAGCAGAACGCGCTGGAAAAATTCCGCGTGATCGCCGAGCAGTTCGACAAGATGCGCCGTGCCTTCGAGAAGGAGGGCTACAAGTCCAAGCCTTACGTCAAGGCACAGGAAGCCATCCAGGCCGAGCTGATGAGCATCCGCTTCACCGCCCGCAATGTCGAGCGCCTGTGCGACACGCTGCGCGGCCAGGTGGATGAAGTGCGCAAGCTCGAGCGCTCGATCCTGAATATCGTGGTCGACAAGTGCGGCATGCCGCGCTCTGAATTCGTCGCCCGCTTCCCGGGTAACGAGACCAACCTCGAGTGGATCAGCACCGTGGTGGCCGACGGCAAGGCCTACAGCGGCATCGTCGAGCGCAACGTACCGGCCGTACATGAGCTGCAGCAGAAGCTGATCGACCTGCAGTCGCGCGTGGTGCTGCCGCTGAAGGAACTGAAGGGCGTCAACCGCAAGATGGCCGAAGGCGAGCGTCGTGCCCGCGAAGCCAAGCGCGAGATGACCGAGGCCAACCTGCGCCTGGTGATCTCGATCGCCAAGAAGTACACCAACCGCGGCCTGCAGTTCCTCGACCTGATCCAGGAAGGCAACATCGGCCTGATGAAGGCGGTGGACAAGTTCGAATACCGCCGCGGCTACAAGTTCTCGACGTACGCCACGTGGTGGATCCGCCAGGCCATCACGCGCTCGATCGCCGACCAGGCACGCACCATCCGTATTCCGGTGCACATGATCGAGACGATCAACAAGATGAACCGCATCTCGCGCCAGATCCTGCAGGAAACCGGTAATGAGCCGGATCCGGCAACGCTGGCCGAGAAGATGGAGATGCCGGAAGACAAGATCCGCAAGATCATGAAGATCGCCAAGGAACCGATCTCCATGGAAACGCCGATCGGTGACGACGACGACTCCCATCTGGGCGACTTCATCGAGGACACCAACACGCTGGCCCCGGCCGAAGCGGCGCTGCACGGCTCCATGCGCGACGTCGTCAAGGACGTGCTGGACTCGCTGACGCCGCGTGAAGCCAAGGTGCTGCGCATGCGCTTCGGCATCGAAATGAGCACCGACCACACGCTGGAAGAGGTCGGCAAGCAGTTCGACGTCACGCGTGAACGGATCCGCCAGATCGAGGCCAAGGCACTGCGCAAGCTGCGCCACCCGAGCCGCTCGGACAAGCTGAAGAGTTTCCTGGAAGGCAACTAAACGCTTCCAAGGGCCTCTAGCTCATGCCTGGTTAGAGCAGCGGACTCATAATCCGTTGGTGCCGTGTTCGACTCACGGGAGGCCCACCAATGCTGTCAAAAAAGGGGTTACGGTGAATGCCGTAACCCCTTTTGCGTTGTTGCGTTTGCTTTGCCGCGAGCGTTTCCGGCGGCAGCGCACCGCTCGTCGAGGTGAACGGCGCGATCCCTGGGGGAACCTCGGCCCGCCTAACGATGGACTAAGGTATTCGGAGGCGACTTGTTCGCTGCCGTTCGCAACCGTTCAACCCGACGAGGAGTCAGATCCATGCCTTATATCGACGGATTCTTGCTGGCCGTGCCGCAGGCCAATCGCGAAACCTATCGCCAGGTGGCGCAGAAAGCCGCTGCGGTATTCAAGGAGCACGGCGCGCTGAAGGTGGTGGAATGCTGGGGCGATGACGTGCCGGAAGGAAAGGTTACGTCCTTCACCATGGCGGTCAAGCGCAAGGATGACGAAGCGGTGGTGTTTTCCTGGATCTTGTGGCCGTCGCGTGAAAAACGCGACACCGGCATGAAGGCAGCAATGGAAGACCCGCGCCTGAAGGAAGGGATGGACCCGATGCCGTTCGATGGCCAGCGGATGATCTACGGCGGCTTCGAGGTGATTGTCGACGCCTAGGGCGCCGGGAGGGCGCCGAAGGGCGCCGATTAACGCAGGGCCAGCAAACACCGCGCCGGCGTGGCGGCGCGGTGCCCGGGCAAATTCAGATCAGATTAGGTGGAAGACCATGCTGAGGGCGATCGCGCCGCCAACGGTTTCCACTGCTGCGAGGGCAAGAAGGTTCTTCAGTACGAATGCGTCTTCTTTTTTCGTCACCATGGTCTGTCTCCCGGTTATTGGAATCGTCTTGGTGCTCCATCGACTGCGGCGTTACGCCGCGTTGGCTTTGCCCTGTCAATGTGATACCAGTAGACCGCATGCGCGGCGGGACGGGAAGCTGGCGGAAACCCGCTCGGAGAAAACCCCGATTCCAGGGCCGGAAGGCGCGAGTGATGATTGACAGGCTTTACAGGCAGCGTCAGGCGCGCCGCCGCCGGCGCTAGGTTGCCGGCCGCTCAAAAACCCGCATTTGGGTGATGTGGGCCGCGGCGCGATCAGCCAAGATCACTGCGTGGGTAATCGGAAGGTTGCCCCGCTACCACTTAAGCCCCGCTGCCCTCCCCGGCACGCGGGGCTTTTTCCATTGCGAAGCGGCTGGCGTTCGCGATTCCATGCAGGCACAAGCCGCCCCCGATGAGGAGGCGAGACAAGAACCGGAGACAGCGATGAAGGTGATCACCGCACGCGAAGCAGCCGCCCTGGTGCGGGATGGCTGGACCGTGGCCAGCGCGGGGTTTGTCGGCGCCGGCCATGCCGAGGCCGTGACCGAGGCGCTGGAGCAGCGCTTCCTGCAAAGCGGCCTGCCGCGCGACCTGACGCTGGTGTATTCGGCCGGGCAGGGCGACCGCGGCGCGCGCGGCGTGAACCACTTCGGCAATGCCGGCATGACCGCCAGCATCGTCGGCGGCCACTGGCGCTCGGCCACGCGGCTGGCGACGCTGGCAATGGCGGAGCAATGCCAGGGCTACAACCTGCCGCAGGGCGTGCTGACGCACCTGTATCGCGCCATCGCCGGCGGCAAGCCCGGTGTGATGACCAAGATCGGCCTGCACACGTTTGTCGATCCGCGCACCGGCCAGGACCCGCGCTACCACGGCGGCGCGGTCAACGAGCGCGCGCGCCAGGCGCTGGCCGAGGGCAAGGCGTGCTGGGTCGAGGCGGTTGACTTCCGCGGCGACGAATACCTGTTCTATCCCAGCTTCCCGATCCATTGCGCGCTGATCCGCTGCACCGCGGCCGATGCGCGCGGCAACCTGAGCACGCACCGGGAAGCCTTCCACCACGAGTTGCTGGCGATGGCGCAGGCCGCGCACAACTCGGGCGGCATCGTGATCGCGCAGGTGGAAAGCCTGGTCGATCATCACGAGAACCTGCACGCCATCCACGTGCCCGGCATCCTGGTGGATTACGTGGTGGTCTGCGACAACCCCGCCAACCACCAGATGACGTTTGCCGAGGCCTTCAATCCGGCCTACGTCACGCCGTGGCAGGGCGAGGCCGCCGCTGCCGCCGTGGAAGCGGCTTTGGTGCCGGCCGTCGGCGGGGCGCTCGACGCGCGCACCATCGTCCAGCGTCGTGCGGCGATGGAGCTGGCCCGGCGCGCGCCGCGCGTGGTCAACCTCGGCGTCGGCATGCCGGCGGCGGTCGGCGCGCTGGCGCACGAGGCCGGGCTGGGTGGCTTTACGCTCACGGTGGAGGCAGGCCCGATCGGCGGCACGCCTGCCGACGGGCTCAGCTTCGGCGCCTCGGCCTATCCGGAAGCGGTGGTCGACCAGCCGGCGCAGTTCGACTTCTACGAGGGCGGCGGCATCGACCTGGCCATCCTCGGGCTGGCCGAGCTCGATGGCCACGGCAACGTCAATGTCAGCAAGTTCGGTGAAGGCGAGGGCGCTCTGATCGCGGGCGTGGGCGGCTTTATCAACATCACGCAGAGCGCGCGTGCCGTGGTCTTCATGGGCACGCTTACGGCGGGCGGGCTGGAAGTCCGCGCCTGCGATGGCCAGCTGCAGATCGTGCGCGAAGGCCGCGTCAGGAAGATCGTGCCGGCGGTCTCGCACCTGAGCTTCAACGGCCCGTACGTGGCATCGCTGGGCATCGCGGTGCTGTACATCACCGAGCGCGCGGTGTTCGAGATGCGCGCGGGCGATGACGGCGAGCCGCGCCTCACGCTGGTCGAAATCGCGCCCGGCGTTGACCTGCAACGCGACGTGCTCGACCAGTGCGCCACGCCGGTGGCAGTGGCGCCGGACCTGCGCCAGATGGATGCGCGGCTGTTCCTGGCCGGCACCATGCGGCTGTAGTTGCGCTTGCAGTTGCGCCTATAGATGCGCCTGTAATGCGCTTGTACTTGCCTGTAATTCCGCATGAGCGCGGACTACAGGAAACGGGGGCGGTGATCCAGGATCACGGCATGCGCGTCGATTGAATCACCTGGTGCCGCTGCGCGGCCGTTCGCTGGAAAGCTCAATCAGGCCGGCTGCTGCACAGGCTGGGCCGGCTGGCCAATCGGCAGTGCCGGCACGGGCAGCGCGGCAGCCAGGCCCAGAAACTGGCTCGAAGTGCGCAGGAACTGCTGGCAGGTCTGGCGGAATTGCTCGAAGTCCATAATGGTCTCGGTGGTCGGAGGGTGGCGTCCGCGTGGCCGGTCGGGGCTGGCCTTGTCCATGGCGCCGCCGGCATCATCCATCGCCGATGTGACAGTTTCTTGAAAACCGCCCGGCCAGGCCGCGCACTGTCGCGGCGCTCGCACGCCCGCGCCAAGCTGGTCACTGTGCTGGCAGAAATGCTAAAATTTAAGTCTTTGATTCTCTTGGCCAAAAGCTGCAAGCTCTCTTTAAGCGGCATGGCCGCGCCGGCGCCCCTCCGGTGCCAGCCGAGAACCAGGGCGAGATGAGTTCCAGACGCGTATCCGTTTGTGCCGGGTTCGCCTCCCGCCAGACACCGATACCCATGACCACTACGACCGCACCAGAACCCACCACCGCAGGGCAGACCGCGGTGCAAACCTTCGAAAGCTTTGGCCTGGACGCGCGCATCCTGCGTGCCTTGTCCGACCAGGGCTACACCACGCCCACGCCGATCCAGGCGCAGGCCATTCCCGTCGTGCTGCTCGGCAAGGACGTGATGGGCGCCGCGCAAACCGGCACCGGCAAGACCGCCGGCTTCGCGCTGCCGATCATCCAGCGCCTGCTGCCGCTGGCCAACGCCAGCGCCTCGCCGGCACGCCACCCGGTGCGCGCCCTGATGCTGACGCCCACGCGTGAACTGGCCGACCAGGTCTACGACAACGTTGCCCGCTACGCCCAGCACACCGACCTGCGCAGCACGGTGGTGTTCGGCGGTGTCGACATGAACCCGCAGACCGATGCGTTGCGCCGCGGTGTCGAGATCCTGGTGGCCACGCCCGGCCGCCTGCTCGACCACGTGCAGCAGAAGTCGGTGAACCTGTCGCAGGTGCAGATGCTGGTGCTGGATGAAGCCGACCGCATGCTCGACATGGGCTTCCTGCCGGACCTGCAGCGCATCATCAACCTGCTGCCGGCGCAGCGCCAGACGCTGTTGTTCTCGGCGACGTTCTCGGCGGAAATCAAGCGGCTGGCCGCCAGCTACCTGAAGCAGCCGGTCACCATCGAGGTGGCGCGCAGCAACTCGACCAACGAGAACGTGCGCCAGATGGTGTACCAGGTCGAAGATGGCCACAAGCAGGCGGCGGTGGTGCACCTGCTCAAGCAGCGTGCCGACCAGGGCCTGTCCCGCCAGTGCATCGTCTTCGTCAACAGCAAGATCGGCTGCTCGCGCCTGGCACGGCACCTGGAGCGCGAGGGCATCAATGCCTCCGCGATCCACGGCGACAAGACCCAGACTGAGCGCATGCAGACGCTGGACGGCTTCAAGAGCGGCACCATCGACGCGCTGGTCGCCACCGACGTGGCGGCGCGCGGGCTCGATATCCCCGACATGCCGTGCGTGATCAACTTCGACGTGCCGTACAGCGCCGAGGACTACGTGCACCGTATCGGCCGTACCGGCCGTGCGGGTGCCAGCGGCGATGCGCTGTCGATCTACGTGCCTGGCAATGACGAGCGCCTGCTGTCCGATATCGAAAAGCTGATCAAGCGCAGCATCCCGCGCGGCAAGCTGGAAGGCTTTGACCCGACCGGCGAGAAGTCGCGCCAGGACGAAGCCGAGCGCCGCCGCCAGCGCGGCGACCTGCGCCGCGCGCGCGGCAACGGCGAAGGCGAGGAGCGCCCGCGCCGCCACGAGCACAGCGGCAGCCGCCAGGTGTTCCGTCCTTCCGACGATCCGTTCTTCTCGCGTCCGTACGAGCCCAGCGCCAGCAGCTCGCAGGTGAAGCCGTCGGAGGAAATCGCCGCCGCGCTGAGCCGTGGCCGCCAGGCTCCCAAGCGTCCGGTCGCGGCGCTGCTGGGCGGCGTGCCGCGCAAGTCCTGATCCGGCGGCCCGCCTGATCGGGCCTGATGCGGCCTGCGGCTCAGGCTCAGGCTCAGGCCGCCGCCATTCGCTGGCGCCAGTCCTCCGTTGCGCGCGCCAGCCAGTCCTGTACATTCCCTTCGTTGTTCGCCAGGCCCAGGTGCATGCCGGCCTGGCGCAGCGCCTCCAGCGGCGCGCCGGTGTCGATCGCCTGTGCGCCGCTCTGCTTGCTCAGCTTTTCCCCGATCTCGTTGACCACCACCGGCACATGCAGGTAGCTCGGCGTGGGCAGGCCCAGCAGTTGCTGCAGGTGGATCTGGCGCGGCGTGGAGTCGAGCAGGTCGGCCCCGCGCACGATATGCGTGATGCCCTGCAGCCCGTCATCCACCACCACCGCCAGCTGGTAGGCCCATAGCCCGTCGGCACGGCGCAGCACGAAGTCGCCCAGCTCGGTTTCCAGGTCCTGGCACTGACGGCCCTGCCAGCGGTCGTGGAAGCAGATCGTGGCGGCCGGCCCATCCGGCACGCGCACGCGCCAGGCGCGCGGCAGCTTGCCGTTCAGGCCGTGGCGGCAAGTGCCGGGGTAGCCCAGCGTCTGGTGCCGCTCCCGCACGTGCACAAGCGAATCGGCAATTTCCTTGCGCGAGCAGCCGCAGGGGTAGAGCTGCCCGGCGGCGTCGAGCTGGCGCAGCGCTTCGGCGTAATGCACCTCGCGCCGGCTCTGCCACACCGGCGGCTCGTCCGGCGCCATGCCCAGGCGCTCCAGCGTCTGCAGGATGTCTTCGTCGGCGCCGCGCACGCAGCGCGGCATGTCGATGTCTTCGATGCGCACCAGCCACTGGCCGCCGTGCGCGCGCGCATCCAGCCAGCTGGCCAGCGCGGTGACCAGCGAGCCCATATGCAGCGGGCCGGTCGGCGAGGGGGCAAAGCGGCCGCGGTAGCCGGCCGCCGAGGCAAACATTGCAGCCGTCACTGCCATGCGGAGGCCCTCAGCCGGCGAAATCGGGTTGCTGCAGCAGCGCCTGCGCCAGTCGCGGGTCTTCCAGCTTGCCGGCCCACCACTGCAGCGCCTTGCCCCGGTTGCTGGTGCGCCAGGCCACCTTGAAGTTGCCCGGGGCGCGCACCTCGACGGTCTCGCGCACCTGCAACACGCCGCTTTCGATATGGGGCTGCGCCATCGGCGCCGGCAACCAGCCGCAGCCGAGGCCCCGGATCTGCGCTTCCATCTTGTCGCGCATGGTCGGCACCACCAGCACGTCCTGGCCGGCCAGCACGCCGTGGGTGCGCGCGGGCAGGTTGCGCGAGGTATCGCCCACCGCGACGATGCGGTGCCTGGCGATCTGGATGGTGGTGAGCGGGCCTTCCTCGGTCGCCAGCGGGTGGTGCGCCGCCACCGCGAACACGAACGGCACCGTGCCCAGCGGCCGGATCTGGAAGCCTTGCGTGCTCGGCGCATCGTAGGCGCCACCGATTACCAGGTCGGCACGGTTGCTGACCAGCGCGTCCCAGGCGCCGCCCAGCACTTCCTTGGCAAAGCGCAGCCGCGTGGCGGTGTTCTCGGCATAGAAGTCATGGATCACCGGCAGCAGCGCGCGGAAATTGATCAGGTCGTCGACCACGATGGTCAGCGTGGCTTCCCAGCCGGTGGCCAGCCGCTTGACGCGGCGCGCCAGGTCGTCGGCGGCGTGCAGCAGGTGGCGGCCTTCGTCGAGCAGCGCGCGCCCGGCCGGGGTCAGTTCGGCGCGGTGGCGGCGCCGGTCGAACAGCAGCACGTCCAGGTCTTCTTCCAGCTTGCGCACCACGTAGGTCAGCGCGGAAGGCACCTTGCCCATCTCGTGGGCGGCGGCGGCGAAGCTGCCCTTGCGTTCGATGGCGTCCAGGACTTCAAGGGATTCGAGTGAGAGTGGCATATTCAGAAATTCTGAATGAGTGCTTCTAAGGCGGTCCCCGTAAATATACGCCTGGCGGCCTAAACTTCCTAGCATCAACAACGAAACACATGCCGCCAAACGGTTGCAAGCAGTTCCGATGCCGGTGGCGACACGGAAACAGGCCAAGGAGGGCCATCAAAATGATTGAAATCAGAAAGTCTGCAGAGCGCGGTTATGCGGATCACGGCTGGCTGAAGTCCTATCATTCCTTCTCGTTTGCCGACTACTACGATCCGCAGTATGTGCAGTTCGGGCCGCTGCGCGTGATCAACGAGGACCGCGTCGCGCCGGGCATGGGCTTCGGCACGCATGGCCACCGCGACATGGAGATCATCAGCTACGTGCTCGAAGGCGAGTTGGCGCATAAGGACAGCATGGGTAATGGCAGCGTGATCCGGCCCGGTGACGTGCAGCGCATGAGCGCCGGCACGGGTGTGCGGCACTCGGAGTACAACCACGCGGCGCACGACACCACGCATTTCCTGCAGATCTGGATCATGCCGGCGCAGAACGGCATCGAGCCGGGCTACGAGGAAAAGCACTTCGAGCCGGCTGACAAGCGGGGCAAGCTGCGCCTGGTGGCCAGCCAGGACGGCGCCGACGGTTCGGTAGTGGTGCACCAGGACGTGCGTCTGTACGCCGGGCTGTTCGACGGCGAAGAGGCGGCCACGCTGGCCCTCGCGCCGGGACGCCGCGCCTATGTCCATGTAGCGCGTGGCCGTGTGCTCGTCAACGGCAAGGCGCTGGAAGCGGGCGATGCGGCCAGGCTGGAGTCGGTCGGCGAGGTCGCGCTGTCTGGTGGCGATGACGCCGAGGTGCTGGTGTTCGACCTGCCCTGACCAACACCACGCCAATTTGATCCGGAAAATCTTGCCCGCCCACCGGCGGGCTTTTGCTTTTTGTGTCGCAACGGGTAGGGTCAGGTACCGCTGTGCTATCTTCTCGCTATGCATTGCGCCTGCACCGGCACATCGGGCAGGCGCGCCCCTTGGAACACCCGTACCAAGATGACCTTTGTTTCTATTCTCCTGGCGCTGATCGCCGAGCAATTCCGCGCCCTGGGCCGCAACAACCCGATCTACGAGATCGTGCGCGCACTGGGCGACCGCGCCGAGCACGCCTTCGACACCGGCCGCCCCCGCGATGCCGCGCTGGCCTGGTTCACCGTCGTACTGCCGCTGACGCTGGCCGTGGTCGTGGTGCATTACCTGCTGGCTTCGATCAGCGTGGCGCTGACGCTCGCCTGGAACGTGCTGGTGCTGTACATGACGCTGGGCTTCCGCCAGTTCAGCCACTACTTCACCGACATCCACGAGGCACTGAACCGCGACGACGTCCATACCGCGCGCACGCTGCTGCATGAGTGGACCGGTATCGACACGGTCGAGATGCCGGTCACCGAGATCGTGCGGCACACGCTGGAAGCGGCGATCATCGCCGTACACCGGCATGTGTTCGGCGTGTTCTTCTGGTTCCTGGTGCCGATCGGTCCCGGCGGCGTGGTGCTGTATCGCGTCGCGGAATACCTCGGCCGCCACTGGAACGAGCCGTCGACCGAACGCAGCCCCGCGCTGGGCCGCTTCGCCGCGCGCGCGTTCTACCTGCTCGACTGGATCCCCTCGCGCCTGACCGCGATCGGCTTTGCCATCGTCGGCAATTTCGAGGATGCGGTGTACGCGTGGCGCAACCATGCGCGCAAGTGGAACGATGCGGTCAACGGCATCCTGCTTGCCAGCGGCGGCGGGGCACTGGGCGTGCGCCTGGGCACGCCGCTGGCCGAGGACGACTCTACCGTGGTGCTGCGCGCCAGCGTGGTCGGCCCGGCGATCGACTACGCGCCAGGCATGGAAGAAGACAACGGTCCTGAGCCATCGGCGCCGGAATTCGGTGCCGAGCCGGGCGTGCGCACGCTGCAGTCCGCCGTTGGCCTGGTATGGCGCGCGGTGGTGCTGTGGATGCTGCTGCTCGCCATGCTGTCGCTGGCGCTCTGGGTGGGCTGATACCTGCGTATGTGAAAGCGGCCGCTGGCGTTAGTCGCGCGCCGCGCCACAACGCCAGCAGGCGCCGAATTGCGCCTCATGCCATTCGTGGCAATGCCGGCATTGCCAGCTTGGACCCGGTACCGGGTTGGCCGCCGCATTGAGCGCGGCCCACGCCTGCGCCTCCATCTCGTCATCGACCAGCCAGACCTGCGGCGCGCTTTCCCGGAACGGAATTTCACCGGTGGCGCCGCCCAGCCAGGTATTGCGCAGTTCCGCCCGGATGCCGGCCGCCCGCAGGACGTTCTGGCAATGGGCGGCGTGGACGAGAGAGGTGGCTGACAGTAGCAGTTTCATGGCGGCGCACCGGTTACCCAGGTGCACTTACCTTACCACGGTGCCAGTAGCGATTCAGCACCGGCTCACCACGGCTTCTGCTGGCTGGATTCGTGCAGCAACTGCGCGTAGAGCTGGTGGCGGCGCTCGGCAATCTCGCCCGATGCCACCGCGGCGAGCACGCCGCAGCCGGGTTCGTTGGTGTGATGGCAGTTGTAGAAGCGGCACTCGGTCAGGCGTGGCCGGAACTCCGGGAAAGCGCGTTCCAGCATGCCTTCGCTCAGGTGGTACAGGCCGAATTCCTGGAAGCCGGGCGAATCGATCAGCGCGCCCAGGCGGCCGTCGACCGTGCCCCAGTCCGCCGGCAGGTGGTACAGCCGCGTGAACGTGGTGGTGTGCTTGCCGGAATCGAGCTTGGCCGAGATCTCGCGCGTCTGCGCGTCCACCCCGGGGATCAGCAGGTTCAGCAGCGATGACTTGCCCATGCCCGACTGGCCGATCAGGATGCTGGACAGCCCCGCCAGCCGCGGCTGCAGCGCATCCAGCGCCTGCTCCGGATTGGCGCGCACCGACAGCTCCAGCGTGTCGTAGCCCAGTTCGCCGTACAGCGCCAGGCGGCGGCGCGCCTCGTCCAGCCGATCGGGCAGGTCGGTCTTGTTGAGCACGATCAGCGGCCGGATATCGAGCGCCTCGGCCGACACCAGCGCGCGGCCCAGCAGGTCTTCGGAGAAGCCCGGCTCGGTCGCCAGCACGATGATGACCTGGTCGATATTGGCCGCCAGCAGCTTGGACTTGAACTGGTCCGAGCGATGCAGCAGGTTCTTGCGCGGCGAGACCCTGGTGATCACGCACTGGTCCGCGGCGGCGCGCTCGACGCCGACGTGGTCGCCCACGGCGCTGTCGCTCTTCTTGCCGCGCGGGAAGGCATGCATGCGCGTGCCGTCGGCCAGTTCGACCACGTAGTGGCGGCCGTGCGCGGCGATGATCAGCGCGGGTTCGGTGCTTGTGCCGGTATTGGCGCCGCCGGCAGTGCGGTGTCGCGTGGTGCGGCTCATGCGTGCGCCAGCAACCGGTCGATCCGCTGCGCGGCGGGCGGATGCGAGTAGTAGAAGGCGCTGTAGAGCGGGTCGGGCGTGAGCGTCGAGGCGTTGTCCTTGTACAGCTTCACGAGTGCCGACACCAGGTGGCCGGCATTGGTCTGGTCGGCGGCGAAGGCGTCGGCCTCGAATTCATGGCGGCGCGACGACTGGCTCGACAGCGGGCCGAGCAGGAAGGTGAACACCGGCAGCGTCAGGAAGAACAGCACCAGCGCCAGCGCGTGGTTGGATACGCCCAGGTTGGGCGCCACGCCCAGGCCGGTATAGAACCACGTGCGGGTGGCCAGCCAGCCCAGCAGCGCCAGGAACACCAGGCTCAGTGCAAAGGTGACGACGATGCGCTTGGCCACGTGGCGGCGCTTGAAGTGGCCGAGTTCGTGCGCCAGCACCGCCTCGATCTCGTCGCCCGACAGGCGTGCCAGCAGCGTGTCGAAGAAGACGATGCGCTTGGCCGCGCCGAAGCCGGTGAAGTAGGCATTGCCGTGCGCGCTGCGCTTGCTCCCGTCCATCACGAACAGGCCCTTGCTGGCAAAGCCGCAGCGCTGCATCAGGCCCTCGATGCGCTGGCGCAGCGATTCGTCGTTGAGCGGCTCGAACTTGTTGAACAGCGGCGCGATAAAGGTGGGGAACACCACCAGCAGGAACAGGTTGAAACCCATCCACACCAGCCACGTCCACAGCCACCACAGCGAGCCGGCGCCCTCCATCAGCCACAGCACCGCCAGCAGCAGCGGCAGGCCCAGCACGCTCGCGACCGCCAGCATCTTGACCATATCGGCCAGCCACAGGCCGAAGGTCATCTTGTTGAAGCCGAAGCGCTCCTCGATGCCGAACTGGCCGTAGAGCGAGAAGGGCAGGTCGACCAGCCCGCCGATCACCGCCACGCTGGCCACCAGCGCCACGCCATATGCATAGCCGGGGCCGAAGGTTTCCAGCCAGAGCTGGTTGAGCCACTGCAGCCCGCCCAGCATGGTGAAGCCGATCAGCACCGCGGCGCCGGCCAGCACCTCGAGCATCGACAGCCGGGTGCGGGCGATGGTGTAGTCGGCCGCTTTCTGGTGCGAGGCGAGGGTGATGGTGTCGGCAAAGCGCGCCGGCACCGCGTTGCGATGCTGTGCCACATGGCGCACCTGGCGCGCGGCCAGCCAGAGCTTGGTCAGCACCATCAGCACCAGCGCGGCGAGGAAGACAATCGTGAACATCGGCAAGAGCCTTGGGACGGATATGCGAGAATTATAAGTTGTTCGCGTCCGCCTCCGCCGCGGCCGCCTTTCTGAAATCCTTTTTCCGCAGTCCCGATGACAACCCACGCCACCGCCAAATCCGTCAAAAGCGAAAACAACCTGATCTGGCTGGACATGGAAATGACCGGCTTGCAGCCGGATACCGACCGCATCATCGAGGTGGCGGTCGTCATTACCGACTCCGAACTCAACATCCTGGCCGAAGGCCCGGTGCTGGTGATCCACCAGAGCGATGCCGTGCTCGACGGCATGGACAACTGGAACAAGGGCACCCACGGCCGCTCCGGCCTGATCGACAAGGTCAAGGCGTCCACGCTGACCGAGGAACAGGCCGAGGCCGAACTGCTGGCCTTCCTCAAGCGCTGGGTGCCCGCAAACAAGTCGCCTATGTGCGGCAACTCGATCTGCCAGGACCGCCGCTTCATGGCACGCTACATGCCCAAGCTGGAGGCGTTCTTCCACTACCGCAACCTGGACGTGTCCACGCTCAAGGAACTGTGCAAGCGCTGGGAGCCGGTCATCCACAAGGGCTTCGTCAAGCGCCAGCTGCACACGGCGCTGGCCGACATCCTGGAGTCGGTGGAAGAGCTGCGCTACTACCGCACGCACTTTATCCGTCACACGCCGCCGGGCGCCCCGGCTGCCGATACTCCGGCTGCTGACACCCCGGCTGCCGACACGCCCGCGCAATAAGCCGGGTTCCCGGCCTCCGATAACAACAACCAACCACCACCGACGGGGCGCGCGCTGACCGGGACACCCTCCCGGGCACTTCCCGTCGAGCCTGCCATGTTCGAGCGCATCGTTTCCATCATCACGCCGGTCATCCTGATCATCCTGGTCGGGTGGCTGTACGGGCGCAAGGCCCATCCGGACATGGCCGGCATCAACCGCGCCACGCTCGATGTGATCGCGCCGCTGCTGGTGGTGTCGGCCTTCGTCAGCAAGGAGTTCGTGCTGGCCGACCAACTGGTGCTGCTGGTCTGCGCGGTGGCGGTGGTGCTGGGTTCCGGCGTGCTGGCGTGGGGGGCGGCGCGGCTGCTCAAGGTCGATCCGCGCACCTTCGTGCCGCCGATGATGTTCAACAACTGCGGGAACATGGGTTTGCCGCTGTCGGTCTTTGCCTTTGGCCACGCCGGGCTGGCGCCGGCGGTGGCGCTGTTCGCGGCGTCAAACCTGATGCACTTCACCCTCGGCCTGAAGATCGTCAACCGGCATGCGTCGATGGCGCAGATCGCGCGTAACCCGATGGTGCTGGCCACGGTGGCCGGCGTCGGGCTGTCGCTGGCGCGTCCCTGGTTCACGTTGCCGGACCCGGTCTACCAGTCCATCAAGCTGCTGGGCGATGCCACCGTGCCGCTGATGCTGTTCGCGCTGGGCGTGCGGATGAAGGACGTGAGCCTGCGCAACTGGGGCATGGGGGTGGTGGGCGCGGCGGCATGCCCGCTGACGGGGATCGCGGTGGCGCTGGTGCTGGCGCAGTGGGTGCCGTTGACGGAACTGCAGCGCGGGCTGCTGTTCGTATTCGCAGCGCTGCCGCCGGCGGTGCTGAATTTCCTGATTGCCGACCATTTCCGGCAGGAGCCCGACCAGGTGGCGTCGATCGTGCTGCTCGGCAACATTGCCGCGGTGGTGTTCGTGCCGGTGGGGTTGTACCTGGGATTGCGCTGAAGCGCAGGAGAGGGCTGCCGCCGGCAGGCGCCGGCGGGCAGCATCCTTGACTTACGCCGCGGGCTTGGCGCGCACCGCGTTCTTCGGCCGCCAGGCCTTTACCACGGCCTCGTCGGTTTCCATGTAAGGGCCGCCGATCAGGTCGATGCAATACGGCACCGCAGCAAAGATGCCTTGCACGACCGGCTTGCCGTCGGCATCGCGCAAGCCTTCCAGCGTCTCGCGGATGGCGCGCGGCTGGCCGGGCAGGTTGACGATCAGCGCGGCGCGGCTGGCGGTCTCGCGGATCACCGCCACCTGGCGCGACAGGATCGCGGTCGGCACGAAGTGCAGGCTCACTTGCCGCATCTGCTCGCCGAAGCCCGGCATTTCCTTGGTGGCCACCGCCAGCGTGGCCTCCGGCGTGACATCGCGCCGCGCCGGCCCGGTGCCGCCGGTGGTCAGCACCAGGTCGCAGCCAGCCACGTCCACCAGCTCGATCAGCGTACGCGAGATCTGCGCCTGCTCATCGGGAATCAGCCGCTCCACCGCCTGCCACGGCGAGGTCAGCGTGCGCCCAAACCACTCGCGCAGCGCCGGGATGCCTTCGTCCTGGTAGGTGCCGGCCGAGGCGCGGTCCGAGATCGAGACGAAGCCGACGACGAGTTCGTCGGGATGGTTGCGGGACACCGGCTGCGTGGACTGCGTGGTCTGGGTCATGCCTCGGGCTCCGGGGAAGGGGCTGCGTCGCTGGATGCAGCGCCGTCCTTGGCGTCGAGCGCTGCCTTGATGGCCTGGAACAGTTCGCGGAAGTAGCGCGGCGGCCTGGCCTGCTCCTTCTCCTTGCGTGCGTTGCGGATGATATTGCGCAGCGACTGGACGTCGGCGACCGGGTGCTCGCCGAGAAACCGCGTCAGCGCCGCGTCATCGGCGAGCAGCAGCTCGCGCCAGCGTTCGATCAGGTGCATGCGCGCGGTTTCGGCCTTGCTGGTGCCCTTGAAGCCTTCCAGCGCCGCGCGGATCGCCTCGACCTCGTCGTCGTCGAGGCCGCGCATGACCTTGCCCACGAACTGCATCTGGCGGCGCTTGCCTTCATGGCTGGTGATGCGGCGCGCCTGGTGGATGGCGTCGGCCAGCGCTTCGGGCATGGGCACGCGCGCCAGCCGGTCCTTGGCCAGGCTTTCCAGCTCGGCGCCAAGATCCTGCAGGGCGGTCATGTCGCGCTTGCGCTGCGACTTGCTTTTTGGTTCGTCGTCTTCGGGCTCCGGCGAGAATGCGCCGGGGAAGCGCGAGCCTTGGGAATTACGGGAATTTCGCGTCATGACCGGCATTTTATCTTGCTATGATTGCCCCTTGGACTTTTGATGACCCCCAGGCACGGATCCCACATGGACCAGATCGCAGAACAGACCGCGCATTTCACCTACACCCAGGCCCAGCTCAGCGAGATGGCCGCCGATGTGCTGCGTGTGGCACGCGAGCTGGGCGCGACGGACGCTGCCACGGAGATCTCCGAAGGCAGCGGCCTGTCCGTATCGGTGCGCAAGGGGCAGGTGGAAACCATCGAGCAGAACCGCGACAAGGTGGTCGGCGTCACGGTGATGATCGGCAAGCGCCGCGGCAACGCCAGCACCTCGGACTTCTCGCCGGCCGCGCTGCGCGCCACCGCCGAGGCGGCCTACAACATCGCCCGCTTCACCGCGGAAGACGAGTGCGCGGGCCTGGCCGAGGAACAACTGCTGGAGCGCTCGCCGCAGGACCTGGACCTGTTCCATCCCTGGGCCATCGATGCCGAGGCCGCCATCGATATCGCCACCCGCGCTGAGGCCGCCGCCTTCGCGGTGTCGCCGCGCATCCGCAACAGCGACGGTGCCAGCGTGTCGGCGCAGCATTCGCAGTTCGTGCTGGCAACCACGCGTGGTTTCTCGGGCGGCTATCCGTATTCGCGCCATTTCATCTCGTGCGCGCCGATCGCCGGCAGCGGCAGTGGCATGCAGCGCGATGACTGGTACTCGTCCAAGCGCTCGCCGCTGGCACTGGCCAACCCCGAGGACATCGGCCGCTATGCCGCCGAGCGCGCGCTGGCGCGGCTGCAGTCGCGCAAGCTGTCCACGCGCCGCTGCCCGGTGCTGTTCGAGGCGCCGCTGGCCGCCGGCCTGCTCGGCGCCTTCGTGCAGGCGGTGTCGGGCGGCGCGCTGTACCGCAAGTCCACCTTCCTGTGCGATACGCTGGGCAAGGCCGTGTTCGCGCCGCACGTGCAGATCCACGAGCAGCCGCACACCCCGGGCGCGATGGGCAGCGCCCCGTTCGATGAGGAAGGCGTGCGCACGCGCGAGCGCGACGTAGTCCTCGACGGCGTGGTGCAGGGCTACTTCCTGTCGACGTATTCGGCGCGCAAGCTCGGCATGCAGACCACCGGCAACGCCGGCGGCTCGCACAACCTGACGCTGCACAGCAACCTGACCGAGCCCGGCGACGACTTCCCGGCGATGCTGCGCAAGCTCGGCACCGGCCTGCTGGTGACCGAGCTGATGGGGCAGGGCGTCAACTACGTGACCGGCGATTATTCGCGCGGCGCCTCGGGCTACTGGGTCGAGAACGGCGTGATCCAGTACCCGGTGGAGGAAATCACCATCGCCGGCAATATGGCCGAAATGTTCCAGCAGATCGTCGCCATCGGCGCCGATTCGCTGATCCGCGGCACCAAGGAAACCGGCTCGATCCTGATCGAGCAGATGACCATCGCCGGCAACTGATCAGAGACTGACAGATGCGCGAGCCGCCTTCGGGCGGCTCGTTTTCGTTTATGCCACGAACTACGCCACGAATTATGCGAGGAACATGCGGTAAGCCGCGTTGTCGCTGACTTCCTGCCACGGATAGCCCAGCGTGGCCAGCCGCTCGCGGAACGCCTGCGCCTGGCCGTCGGCCACCTGGATGCCGGCCAGCACCGAGCCCGTATCGCCGCCCTGGTTCCGGTAGTGGAACAGGCTGATGTTCCAGTCCGGCGCCAGCGCCGACAGGAAGGCCATCAATGCTCCCGGCTTCTCGGGGAATTCAAAGCGGAACAAGCGCTCGCCGCGCGCCAGCGGCGAGCGGCCGCCGATCATATGCCGGACATGTTCCTTGGCCACCTCGTCGGCGGTCAGGTCGATTGACGGGAAGCCATCGGCGTGCAGCGTGTCCAGGATCTCTGCCGCCTCGCCGGGTGCGCGCAGCTGCATGCCGACAAAGACGTGCGCGGTCTTCGCATCGGCAATGCGGTAGGTGAATTCGCTGATCTGCCGGTCGCCCATCCGATCTCCCAAACGGGCGCACAAGCGCCGGAACGCGCCGCAGGTCTCGGGCAGCGTCACGCCGAACATGGCTTCGCGCGCATTGCCGAGCTCGGCGCGGTCCGCGACAAAACGCATGCGCTCGAAGTTGATATTGGCGCCGGAGGTGACCGCCACCAGTGTCTGGTTGCGCAGGCCCTCGCGCGCCGCATACTGCTTGGCCGCGGCTACCGCCAGCGCGCCGGCGGGCTCCAGCACGCTGCGGGTGTCCTCGAAGACATCCTTGATCGCCGCGCACAGCGCGTCGGTATCGACGGTGACGATCTCGTCCAGGTAGCGGCGGCACAGCCGGAAGGTCTCTTCGCCGACCAGCTTGACCGCGGTGCCGTCCGAAAACAGTCCCACTTCCTCCAGTTCGACGCGCCGTCCCGCGCGGACCGATTGCGCCATCGCGCATGAGTCTTCGGTCTGCACGCCGATGACCTTGATCTCCGGCCGCACCGCCTTGACGTAGGTGGCCACGCCCGCGGCGAGGCTGCCGCCGCCGATCGGCACGAAGATCGCGTGGATGGGGCCGCGGTGCGTGTTGAGGATTTCCGCCGCCACCGTGCCCTGGCCCGCTATGACATCGGGGTCGTCGAATGCCGGGATAAAGGTCAATCCTTGTTCCGCCTGCAGTTGCATCGCGTGGCGGTAGGCATCTGTATAGGAGTCGCCGGCCTGCACCACCTCGACAGTCGGACCGCCGTGCGCACGCGCCGCATCGACCTTGACCTGCGGCGCCGTGGTCGGCACTACGATCAGCGCGCGCACGCCGAGGCGCGCCGCGGACAGCGCCACGCCTTGCGCATGATTGCCCGCCGAGGCGGTGATGACGCCGCGCCGCAGTGCCTCGGGGCTCAGGTGTGCCATCTTGTTGTAGGCGCCGCGCAGCTTGAAGGAGAACACCGGCTGGGTGTCTTCGCGCTTGAGGTAGACCTGGTTGTGCAGCCGCGCGGACAGGTGCCTGGCAAAGTCCAGTTCGGTCTCGCGCGCCACATCGTAGACGCGCGCGGTCAGAATGCGCTTCAGGTAGTCGTGCTGGTCGGACGCGGCTGAGGTGGCGACTTCGGTGGCGACTTGGGTGGCGACTTCGGCGGTGGCTTCGGCAGTGGCCTGCATGGGGTGGCTCCGGGATTCGTTGTCGATTGCCCTGGAGCCGGAAAACAAAACACCCGCCTGCAGGGCGGGTGTTTGCGGAAAACTGGTTCTGGACGCGCGCTAACCCACCATTCGGAGAATGGTGCGAATAATTCGCGCGATGGGGAAGCGACGGCGGTCCATGGGCCAGACTTTGGGCGATGCGGCGGGATTTGTCAATGCCGCCGGCATCGGCTCAAGACTCTTCCGAAGGCGGCCGATCGTAGGTGACAAACGCATAGTCGAAGCCGTTGGCCTCGGAATGATGCGTCTCGCGCGCGGTTTCCAGCCATTGCGTGCGGTCGATGGGCGGGAAGAAGGCGTCGCCTTCCACGTCGGCATCGATCTCGGTCACGACCAGACGGTCGGCGCAAGGCATCGCCTCGGCATATAGCTGCGCGCCGCCGATCAGGAAGATCTGGTCGACGCCCACGCACAAGCGCTGCGCGTCTTCCAGCGACGTTGCTACCTCTGCGCCTTCGATGCGCAGGTCCGGATTGCGGCTGACCACGATATTGCGCCGGCCGGGCAGCGGGCGGCCGATCGAGTCCCAGGTCTTGCGGCCCATGATCACCGGCGCGCCCATGGTGGTGCGCTTGAAATGCGCGAGGTCTTCCGGCAGGCGCCATGGCAGCGTGTTGTCGCGGCCGATGGTGCCGTTGCGGGCCTTCGCGACAACCAGGGTCAGGATCGTCATACGGCCACCGGTGCCTTGATGGCGGCGTGCGACTGGTAGCCGTCCAGCTGGAAGTCTTCGTAGCGGTAGTCGAAGATGCTGTCGGGCTTGCGCAGGATCTTCAGCTGCGGCAGCGGCAGCGGCTCGCGCGCCAGCTGGGTCTGCACCTGCTCGAAGTGATTGTTGTAGATATGGCAGTCGCCGCCGGTCCAGATGAAGTCGCCCACTTCCAGCCCGGCCTGCTGCGCGATCATGTGCGTCAGCAGCGCATAGCTGGCGATATTGAACGGCACGCCAAGGAAGATGTCAGCGCTGCGCTGGTACAGCTGGCACGACAGCTTGCCGTCGGCCACGTAGAACTGGAAGAACGCGTGGCAGGGCGGCAGCTTCATGCGTGGGATATCGGCCACGTTCCAGGCCGACACGATCAGCCGGCGCGAGTCCGGGTTGGCGCGGATCTGCGCCATCAGGTCGGTGATCTGGTCTATATGGCGGCCGTCCGGCGCGGGCCACGAGCGCCACTGCGAGCCGTACACCGGGCCCAGTTCGCCATTCTCGTCGGCCCATTCGTCCCAGATGCTGACGCCGTTTTCCTGTAGCCAGCGCACGTTGGTCGAGCCCTGCAGGAACCACAGCAGTTCGAGGATGATGGACTTCAGGTGGAGCTTCTTGGTGGTGACCACCGGAAAGCCTTCGCGCAGGTCGAAGCGCATCTGGTAGCCGAACACCGAGCGCGTGCCGGTGCCGGTGCGGTCGGCCTTGTCGGTGCCATGCTGGTACACATGGCGCATGAAGTCGAGATACTGTTTCATCGGCGCGGGGCAGGGGATGTGACGCGGGCGCTGGACCCGCAAAGCAGGCATTTTAAAGCAAGAAGGGCCGCCCCCTCGGGCAGCCCTTCTCGCAGGTGGTCCAGGGCTCGCGGCCCTGGCGCGGCGGCAAGCCTTAGTGGCTGCCGGCCGGCTCTTGCTGCACGCGGCGCTTCTGCACCAGGTAGCCGCCACCGAGTACGCCGCCGATGATCAGCACATACAGGCCCCAGTTGACCACCGGGTTGGCCTCGAAGAAGGCCTTGACCAGCGGCTCGTGCACGATCATCTTGACCGCGGTGAACGCCAGCACGCCCGCGCCCACGTAGATGATGGCCGGGAAGCGGGACATCAGCTTGAGCACCAGGCTCGAGCCCCACACCACGATGGGGATGCTGATCAGCAGGCCCAGCACCACCAGCAGGAAGCTGCCGTGCGCGGCGCCGGCCACGGCCAGCACGTTGTCAACGCCCATCACCGCGTCGGCGATGATGATGGTCTTCATCGCGCCCCACAGGGTCGCGGCGCCCGAGCCGTGCCCTTCTTCGCCGCTTTCGTCGGAGAGCAGCTTGTAGGCGATCCAAACCAGCGCCAGGCCACCGACCAGCAGCAGCCCGGGGATCTTCAGCAGCCAGACCACGCCGATCGTCATGGCCGAACGCACCACCACGGCACCGATGGTGCCCCAGATGATGGCCTTCTTTTGCAGGTGCGGGGGCAGGTTGCGTGCCGCCAGTGCGATCACGATGGCATTGTCGCCGGCCAGCACCAGGTCAATGACGACGATCGACAGCAGGGCCGTCAGGAACTGCATCGTGAACAGATCGGTAAACCACTCCATGAACTCTCCTCAGGGTACATAACAGCGCTAATGCGCACGTCTAACGTTGGTTCGCCTGGATTCGCGGAGCACGGGAGCGTGGGGGCGCCTTTGCAAACCATGAAGTCCAGGTTGCAAAGGTCTTGCTCGACCACAGGCGCGGTATGCGCGCCGGCGGTCAGCACAACCGGGGACGTGGATCCCGGAATGACGATTGTGCTAAGGGCTTCAGGCCCCGGAGCTACTCCCCTTTGAGGGTCGCGGGCCGCTGAGGCCGCGCTGGGCGGGATTATAAACGAACTGTTGCTGGAGTGGCACATTGGGGGAGATACCGACTAAAGCTGCGGCGTGTGCCGCATCGTGCCCGTCCGGGCATGCAACGGTGCGCAATCCGCCGGATGGTCCTATCCTTGAAGCTCGGCTCCGCCTGATGCGCCCCGGACAGCACAGGGGCGGGTTGCAGAGACCGGCGCGCACGACATCCACCGCGCGGCCTTGGGGAATACGCAGTGAAGCAGTGACCATTCGCGACCACACAAGGAAACGTCATGCCGGCTGTCCCGAACCCGCCGAACGCCTCCCCGCAATCCATCCCCCAGAATCTTTCCCGCAACCACCACCATAACGGCCATGCCGTGTCGCCAGCGCCCGGCGCCCAGCCCGCACTGGTGGCGCTGGCCAACGGCCATGCGCACCGCCCGCCGCCACAGCCCGAGTTCGTGCAGCAGTATCGCGAGGAGAGCGGCGCCCTGCGCCAGCAGGTGCTGGCCGGGCTGTGCGCCGAGCCGGCGGCGATCAGTCCCAAGTTCTTCTACGACGTGCTCGGCTCGCGCCTGTTCGAGGCCATCACCGACCTGCCCGAGTACTACCCGACGCGCACCGAGGCGGCCATCTTTGCCAGCGCCGCCCCCGCCATCGCGGCACGGGCCGGCAGCGGCTGCGTGCTGGTGGACCTGGGCGCCGGCAACTGCGAGAAGGCGGCGCGCCTGTTCGGCAGCCTGCGGCCGGCGCAGTACGTGGCACTGGATATCTCGGTCGACTTCCTGCGTGCGACGCTGTCATCGCTCCAGCAGCAACATCCTGGCATCCCGATGCTGGGGTTGGGCGCCGACCTGTGCGCACCGTTCGACCTGCCGCGCAACGTCAGGCGCGGCCGGCGGCTGTTCTTCTACCCCGGCTCGAGCATCGGCAATTTCTCCCCGATGGAAGCGCTGGCGCTGCTGCAGCGGATGCGCGGCGCGGCGGGGCGGGGCGATGGCGTGCTGATCGGCGTCGACCTGCACAAGGACGAGGACGCGCTGGTGTCCGCTTACGACGATGCGCTGGGCGTCACGGCCGCCTTCAACCGGAACATGCTGCGCAACGTGAACCGGATCGTGGGCACCGACTTCGTGCTGGCGGACTGGCGCCACGTGGCCAGCTTCGACCGCGAGGCTTCGCGCATCCAGATGCATCTGGAGGCGTGCCGCGACGTGCGTGTGCAGTGGGAAGGTGGCGCGCGCGAGTTCCGCACGGGCGAGCGCATCCATACCGAGGACTCGTACAAGTACAAGCCGGCCGACTTCGCCCTGCTGCTGGAAGCCGCGGGCTTCGAGGATCCGGTCTGCTGGACCGATCCGCGCGGCTGGTTCGCGGTGTTCCACGCGCGCGGCTGAGTTCCGCCGGTCGTCCCGGTCCGCGCCCGGGCAGGGCTGGAAGGTGGTGTCATAATGGCCGCACCGGCGTGCGCTGCAGGCCTCACGCCGATGCGGCCGTTGCCTGTCCACCCCATTTCCCTGCGCGGATCTACCGATGAGCGGCTTTCCCATGCTTCCCGATCTTTATTTCACCGGCGGCAAGGCGGCATGGTCCGACCCGCGCCGGCTGCCGCGCGAAGGCCTGGCGCAGGCGCTGGTCGAGACGCGCAACCGCACGCTAGGGTGGCTGGCCCCGTTCGGCCAGACCCGCCGTGCCTGGGACGTGCCGCGCCAGTACGATGCCGATCCGCCATTGTGGACGCTGGGTCATGTCGCCTGGCATGCCGAGTGGTGGTGCCTGCGTGGCGTGCGCCAGGTCGACCGCGGCGGGGTGCCGGTGCCGGTGGCGTCCGATCCTTCCCTGCTCGACGGCGCCGATGAATGGTTTGATCCCGACCGCATCGGCCCCGATGAGCGCTGGGAAGTCACGCTGCCCGATGTGGCCGTGGTCAAGCGCTATGCCGCCGATGTGCTCGACGGCGTGCTGCGCCGGATAGCGCTGTTGCCCGACGACAGCGACCTGACCCTGTATCCGTACCGCCGCGCGCTGCTCCATGAAGATGCGCAAGGCGAGGGGCTGGCCGCGCTGCTGCAGGCGCTGGGCATGGCGCCCACGGAATCTGCGCCTGCCCTCGGCAGCGCCCGGCCGGCGGGGCAGGGCGGCACGCTGCAGTTCCCGGGCGGGCGCTTCACGCTGGGCTGGTGCGAGGCGGACGGGTTCGCCTGGCCCGACGAACTGCCGCCGCAACCTACTTATGTGCCGGCCTTCGAGATGGATGTCGCGCCCGTCAGCAACGCGCAGTTCCTGGAATTCATCGAAGACGGTGGCTACGAGCGGCCCGCGTGGTGGTCGGTGTCGGGCCGCCAGTGGCTGATGACGCAGGAGCGCTCGGTTCCGCGCTACTGGTCGCGCCACCCGGAGTCGCGCCAATGGATGATGGAGCGCTTCGGTACGCTGCGCACGCTCAACCCTGACGAGGCGGTGCGCCACGTGACGCTGTTCGAAGCGCAGGCGTGGTGTAGCTGGGCCGGCCGGCGTCTGCCGGCGGAATCGGAATGGGAGCTCGCGGCCACACAAAACCGCGGGCTGCAGTGGGGGGCCTTGCGCGAGTGGACAGCGACGCCGTACGAGCCCTATGCGGGCTTCACCGCGGCGCCGTCGGACGGCGAGTTTGTCGGCCGCTTCGGCACGCACCAGGCGGTGCGCGGCGTATCGTTCGCCAGCCCGTCGCGGCTGCGCCATGCGCGGGCGCGCTGGGCACTGCTGCCGGAGGATGACCTGGCGTTCGTCGGGTTCCGTACCTGCGCGCTGTAGCGCGCTCCAGCGTCTCCACGCGCGCATGCAAAAAGGGCACCCGTGGGTGCCCTTTTTGCTGCTGGAGGCAAGGTGCGCTCAGCGCACCGGCCGATCAGCGCTCGTAGCGCGAGCGGCTGTTGCGGTTGCCGCCATTGCCGCCATTGCCGCCATTGCCACCGAAGCCGCCGCCAAAGCCGCGGTTGCCGTCACGGTTGCCGAAGCTGCGGCCTTCGCCGTTGCCACGGTAGCCGCCGCTGTTGCGGTTGCCGTCGCCGAAGCTGCGGGCGCCATCGCGGTTGCCGAAGCCGCCGCGATTCTCGTCGCCGAAGCTGCGGGCGCCGTCGCGGTTGCCGAAGCCGCCGCGGTTCTCGTCGCCGAAGCTGCGGCCGCCTTCACGGTTGCCGAAACCACGGGCGCCATCATTCGCGCCGCGGTAGCCGCCGTTACCACCATTGCCGCCCTGGCCACGGTAGCCACCCTCACGGTTGCCGAAGCCGCCGCGGTTGTCGTCGCCGAACGGGCGCGCGCCTTCCGTGCGGTTGCCGAAGCCGCGGCTTTCACCGCCGAACTTGCGGTCGCCAAAGCTGCGCTCGCCGCCGTTGCCGCCAAACTTGCGGTCGCCGAAGCTGCGCTCGCCGCCACGGTAGCCGCCGCCGTTGCCACGGGAATCACCGCGGCCGCCCGGCTTGCCGCCGAAGTTCGAGCGCGGCTTGGGCGAGCGGCGCGGCTCAAGGCCTTCGATCACCGACGCGTCGACGCGCTGGTTGGTAAAGCGCTCGATGCGGCGCCACTGGAACACGTCGCCGTGGTTGACCAGGTTGATGGCGATACCCGAGCGGCCCGCGCGGCCGGTACGGCCGATGCGGTGCACATAGTCCTCGGCCTGCTTGGGCAGGTCGAAGTTCACCACGTGGGTGATGTCGGGCACGTCGATGCCGCGCGCGGCAACGTCGGTGGCCACCAGGATGCGCAGGTTGCCGCGGCGCAGTGCGGTCAGCGTGCGGTTGCGCGCGCCCTGGGTCATATCGCCGTGCAGTGCGCCGGCGGCGAAGCCGGTGTCGGACAGGCGCTCGGCCAGCGAGTCGGCATCGCGCTTGGTCGCGGTGAAGACGATCGCCTGCTTGAGACCGGCGTCGCGCAGCAGGTGGTCGAGCAGGCGCTCCTTGTGCGACATGTCGTCGGTGTAGTGCAGGCGCTGCTCGATATGGCTCTGGTCGGCGCGGGCCGCGGCGATCTCGATGCGTTGCGGATCCTTCAGCTGGCGCGAGGCGAGCTGGGCGATGCGCGCATCCAGCGTGGCCGAGAACATCAGCGTCTGGCGCGAAGCCGGGGTGGCGTTGACGATGGCGTCGATGTCGTCGGCAAAGCCCATGTCGAGCATGCGGTCGGCCTCGTCGAACACCAGCATCTGCAGTGCCGACAGGTCGATGCGGCCGGCGTCGATATGGTCGAGCAGGCGGCCCGGCGTCGCCACCAGGATGTCAGGCATCTTGGACAGCGCGGCCAGCTGCTTGGGGTAGGGCATGCCGCCCAGGATGCTGGCGCAGACGATGCGGCGCAGGTTGCGGCCGTACTTGGCGGCGGCTTCGGTCACTTGCAGCGCCAGTTCGCGCGTCGGGGTCAGCACCAGCAGTGCGGGCTGGGCCGGCGACGGACGGGGGCGCTTGCCCTTCATGCGCTTGGCGGGTTCGGTCGAGCGCTGCGGCGCCGGCATTTCGCTGATGCGCTGAATCGCGGGCAGCATGAATGCGGCGGTCTTGCCCGAGCCGGTCTGGCTCGACACCAGCAGGTCGCGGCCGGCCAGGAAGGCGGGGATGGCCTGCGCCTGCACCGGGGTCGGCGTGTTGTAGTTCAGTTCGGAAAGCGCGCGCAGGATGGCCGCGTCGAGGCCAAGCTTGGCAAAGCCGCTTTCAGTCGGAGTGGTTTCAGTGGCGGCCGCAGCTTCGGCTGCCGGGTTGCCGTTGAGCATGGCGTCGAGCTTGTCGAGCGGGCTCTCGATAATCTGGGCAGCGTCGGAAGTGATCGAAGCGTCGGTCGCGGAGGCAATAGCTTGCTCCGCACGAATGTCGTGCTGGGTCATGTCGTAATGGTCAAATAAATGCATGGCACCCCGAACGCAGAATGGGGTGGGCGCAGTGCAAAGTCTTAAAAAGGCTTCGGCGCCAATCGGTGAGGCCGTTACGACAGACACAGCTGGCAGTACGGCGGCAGGCAGGGCGTTGGCTGGTTCCGCTAGGCGGTCCGGCCATGTCCCTGGCAGGCAAACAGCTCAGGTTTCAGGCTGTTCAACAGGATCGGAGACGAGGCGACGTCAGGTGAGCGGTGCGTTCTGCTGGGCGGCTGGCGCAAACAACAACTAGGCGTCCGGCAGCGAGGAAACAGAGCATGGGAGGGCAGCGGATTCGCCGCGGCATTGAGGTGAAGCCGGTGCCGGGCGGTTGGCGGATCTCACAGTTGCGAAACTCACGGCGCGGATTATAGCAGAGTGGGGAATTTTTGTTGCACTGCGAAAATGTAACCAGATATGTCGGCTGGGCGTCACCTGCATGCATCGCCGCCGCCACCCGGGCTCGCAGAACGTGCCAGCCGGGTTGAAAGGCCGCGGCGCCTGCCTATACTGGAGGCGCGAGCACACAGGATGCCCGCACGGGGCGGACGATAACGTTCCCGCTTTGACCTCCTCCAGCGGCATTGCGCCACTGCTAGCGGCGAGCATTGCGGTCATTGCGCCCAAGCGCCAGTCTTCCTGCGACTCTCCGGGTGGTCCGGATGGGCGTCCGCGTCATGGGCGGAATCATGGGAAGCCTGCCTGGCAAAGAATGACCGAACTGTTGACCGTGTGACCCAGAAGGTCCGGGCCCGTCCGCAACCAAGCCCGCCAGTGACTGGCGGGCTTTTCATTTGCTTGACCGTTTCTTTCTACCCGTTACCGCCCGCGCTTAGCCGCCCGTCCCCTTGTCTGCCGGTTTGCGTGGCAACCGGCCCAGCGGGACCTCCCGTGGCATCACATGGCGATTGCCGGGCAGGCCGCCCGGGTAATCGACGATGCGCGCCGGTCCGCTACGCCGCAGCCCGTGCCATCCCTGGCCGCCGGCAGTGCGCCCGCCGCCCAGGATGGCGGTCATGGCCTGCCGGTCGAGATCCATGCTGTCGGACAAATCCTTGATGACGATTACTGCCATGGCTGTCTCCGGTAACGCGGCGCCACGGCCATGCGGCCGCGGGACCGCTTCAGTATAGGCGGCCGGCTCGCGGTGCTCACCCGCGGGCCGGCCGCCGCTCCCCGTACCCAGGCGCTCAGACTGCGGCAAAGTTGCCGGCCCATTGCGACGGGTTGACGTCGACCTTCACCGGGCCCACGCCGTGGCCGACGAAGCTGTTGTTGAGCGTGTTGACATTGATGCTCTGCAACTGGGCGATGTTCTGGTTGACGTTGACGGTGACGTTGGCCAGCGGGCCGACGTTGCCGACACCGCGGGTGAGCCAGGAATTGCCGCCGCGCACGGCGCGCAGCGAGGCACGGTCGAGGTCTTTGCTGACGGCGAGGTCGCGAACGATGATGGATGACATGATGGTGCTCCTTCAGGTATTTCGATGAGTTTGGCGGGGCGGCTGGCGCGGAGGTTGCATATGTCCACCGCGCGCCGCGGCCGTGGCTGGATCAGCCGTAGATGTTGTTGGTGGCGTTCTGGTTGGTATGCACGTTCGACTTGACGTGATCCAGGAAGGCCGAACCGTTGCCGTTCAGGTTGGTGACGGATTGCATCTGCGCGATCGATTGCTTGGCGTCGATGCTGCCGTCGAACGCCAGCTTGATCGGCGCGTAGACAGCGGCGAAGGGCAGGTAGGCGAGGCCGCCGCGCACGGCGTGCATGCGCTTGCTGTCGAGGGTTTCGGCGGCGGACAGGTCTTTGATGGTCAGCGTGGTCATGATCGTTCTCCGGGTATCGATGTGTGTGCGTGTGTGCGTGTGCAGCTATGGCGCGGGGCTCAGCCGTAGATGTTGTTGGTGGCGTTCTGGTTCGTGTGGACGTTCGACTTGACGTGGTCCAGGAACGCGGAGCCGTTGCCGTTCAGGTTGGTGACAGACTGCATCTGCGCGATTTCCTGCGTGGCGGTGATGCTCTTGTCGATCGACAGCTTCAGCGGCATGTACACCGCGGCGAACGGCATGTAGGTCATGCCGCCGCGTACGGCTTGCATGCCCTTGCGGTCCAGGGTTTCGGCGGAGGACAGGTCCTTGATGGTCAGCGTGGTCATGATGGTCTCCGGTAGCGGAAGGTATTGCCTTTGGGTTTGGATTCGAGCATCGGGTTGGTGTCGCGCTCGGGTTGGATATCGCAGGGAGCGTGCCAGCGCTGCGGCCGGCTTCGCGTGCCGCGCGTAAATGCCTGAAAACAAGGGATTTTTGGCCGGCATGTCGGCTTGGCAGCACGGGCCGCATGCGGAAAAGCGGGGCCAGGAATGGCGGTGTCGCGCCAACACGTGAAGCGCTGGTGTTGGCGCAGCAGTGACAGTTGGCGCCGATCGCGGCCGACGCACGCTGAATCCGCACGTGCATGGCGTTGCGTGCCGACAGCGCAAGGGAAGCGCACGGATTGCGCATGCCATGGGTGCGCACTAGTATCCATCGGAGACAGGGCAACTTCGCACTGCACACAGAGCGCGGGCGACCCTGCCCGAAAACCATGTCAGGGCGAGCCGTGGCCAGTCTTAAAGACCTGATCCGAAAGTTCCAGAACGGCGGACTGTCCGACGACGAATTCGTTGCGTCGTTCGAGACGGCATTGGCCCAGGACCCGACCTCGCCCAGCCAGGCGGCGCGCGTGGTGATCGAGGAAAACACGCGCTTCCCGTTCCCGCCCGCGGTCTATGCGGAGGTCATGCGGCGCATCGAGCGCCGCAGTGCCACCCAGTACGAGGGCGCCACTGAATCCACGCGCATGGCCAGCGGCCCGCATACCGGTTCGCTCTACGCGACCTCGCCGGAGGCCGGCACGCTGCCGAATGCGGCGCATACCAAGGGCGTGGGCGATACGCTGAACGGCCGCTTCGTGCTGGAGGAGTGCCTGGGCGTGGGCGGCATGGGCACGGTGTACAAGGCGCTGGACCTGCGCAAGCTGGAAGCGTCTGACCGCAAGCCCTATATCGCCATCAAGGTGCTGAACCTGCAGTTCAGCGGCCATCCCAAGTCGCTGATCGCGTTGCAGCGCGAAGCGCGCAAGGCCCAGACGCTGGCGCACCGGAACATCGTTACCGTTTACGACTTTGACCGCGACGGGCCGGTGGTCTTCCTGACCATGGAATACCTGTCGGGCAATTCGCTCAACCATGTGCTGAAGGCGCCGGGTTTCAGCGGCATGCCGATGGCGCGCGCCATGCCCATCATCAATGGCATGGGCAACGCACTGGCCTACGCGCACGAACGCGGCTTCGTGCACTGCGACTTCAAGCCCGCCAATGTGTTCCTGACCGACAGCGGCGAGGTCAAGGTGATCGACTTCGGCATCGCGCGGGGCTTCCTGCCGCCGGCGGACGAGTCAGACCGGACCGTGTTCGATCCGGGCTCGCTGGGCGGCATGACGCCGGCCTATGCGAGTCCCGAGATGTTCGAGCATCGCGAGCCCGATCCGCGCGATGACATTTACGCGCTGGCCTGCGTGACCTACGAACTGGTTACAGGCAAGCATCCGTACCAGCGCATGTCGGCCAACCAGGCGCGCGAAGCGGGCGTCAAGCCGCTGCAGCCGCCGCAGCTCAGCCGCACCCAATGGAAAACGCTGCGCGAGTCGCTGTCGCTGGACCGGGCCACGCGCACGCCGACCGTCGCGCGCTTCCTGCACGGCATGAGCGCGGTGCCGGCGACAACCCCGTCGCAGCGCTCGCCGATGATGCTCGGCGGTGTCGCCGCCGTGCTCGCCGGGGTGTCGGCGATCGGCTATTACGCCTGGCATGCCTCCCGGCAGGCCGAGCCGCCGGCCGAGTCGCGCGCCGAGTCACGCGCCGAATCGCCTGCGGAAGCGCCCGCCACGCCGCCTGCGCCAACGCGGGCAGAAACACCCGCGCCGCCTCCCGTGTCACCTCCGCCGCGCCCGGCCGTGTTCTCAATGGCCGACGTCAGCAAGGCGCTCGCCGCGGTGCCGTGTTCGCTGCTCAGCGTCAGCGAGAAGGCCCATACGCTGCGCGTGCGCGGCTTCCTGGACGAGAGCGTGGGGCCGGCGCGCCTGCGCGAGCAACTGGCGGCAATGCCCGGCGTAAAGGGCGTGACCGTCGAAACCCAGCCCTTTGCCGCCGACAAGTGCGATGTCGCCAAACTGATCGCGCCGTACTGGTCCGGCAATCGCGAGGGCGGCGGCGCGTCATCGCTGCGGCTGCGCGGCAAGAGCTCGCAGCTGACCGATGGCACGCCGCTGGTGCTGGAGCTGCGCACGCCGGCGCAGGAGTCCTATGTCTACGTCGATTACTTCGCGGCCGACGGCAAGGTCGCGCACATGGTCCCCAGCACGCGCGTGCCGGCCCACCAGGCCCCGGCAGGCCATCAGGCAACGATTGGCGAGGGCGGCGCGTGGGTCGTGTCGGCGCCGTTCGGCACCGAGCTGGTGGTGCTGCTGACCACGCCGGTGCCGCTGTTCGAAGGGCGCCGTACGGAAGTGGAAGCGCGGCAGGACTACCTGCGCGCGCTGGAGAAGCCGCTGGCGCAGATGGCGCGCACCTACGGCAATGACCGCATCAGCGCGGAGGTCGTGCAGATCTCGACGCGCGCACGCTGACGGGGCGGCCCGCGCGGACTTGCGCTTCACGCCACGCGCCCTGCCACGCGCCCGGCCACGCTATTCCACGCTACTTCACGCGCTATCCACTCGCTATTTCATGTCGCGCGCGACGCGGAAGCCGTTCTGCGACTGCCGCACGCTCGGGCTGTACTTGAAGCGCGTGGAAGACACCATGTAGCTGGCCCCTTCACGCCATGAGCCGCCGCGTATCACGCGCGAACCGCAGGCGTTCTCGTTCCATGCGCGCCCGTCGGCGGGTGCGCCCTTGTACGTGCTGTGCCAGCAGTCGGCCACCCATTCCCACACGCTGCCGTTGACGTCATGCAGGCCCCACGGGTTGGCGGCGAACGAACCCACCGGCGCAGGTGCATCATTGCTCCACGGATCGCCGCAATCCTTGCAGTTGGCGTTGCCCTTGCGCATCTGGTCGCCCCACCAGAACGCGCTGGCGGTGCCGCCGCGCGCCGCGTACTCCCATTCCGATTCGGTCGGCAGGCGGTAGTCCTTGCCAGTGGTCTTGCTGAGCCACGCCACATACTGTTGCGCATCGTCCCAGCTGACATCGCGCACGGGCGAGTTCTTTGCGCTTTCGGCGACGGTCGGCACGCGCTGGCAGCCGCCTGCGTCGACACAGGCATTCCACTGCTCGACCGTGACTTCAAAGCGGCCGATCGCGAACGGCTGGCTGATGGTGACGTGATGGGGCGGCTTCTCCGCCGGATCGCTGGTGTTGCTGCCCATGGTGAAATTGCCTGCGGGCAGCGCAATCAGCGCCGGACAGGCCGGGCAATCGCGGATTTCGCCGGCTCGCGGTGGCGGGGTTGCGACGCTGACCGAGCCACCGGCGGCGGTGCCTGCCTTGGGCGCTGCCGCGGTTGGCGGTGGCGTGGCAGGGCGTGCGGCGGGCGGCGAAGCAGCCGGCGCCCGCGAGACCTGTCCGCCGGCCGACGTGCCAGGGCGTGCGGGCGGCGCCGCAGCTGCGGGCGGCGGCTGCTGCGCCTTGGCGGGTGGCGCGGACGCCTTCAGCCGCTCGAGCCGTGCCTTGGCCAGCACCGCGAAGCGCCCGTTGGGGTATTGCTTCAGGTAAGCCTCATAGTCGGCGGCGTAGTTGCTGTTCTTGATCGATTCCCAGAAGCTGAGCTCGTATTGCTCGTCGGTATCCTTGGGCAGGATGCCGGCCAGCAGCAGCGGGTCCGCGGCGGGCGCTGCAGACGCCGCACCCGCGGAGAGTGCAGCGGAGGCGAGAATCCCGGCCATCGCGGCCAGATGCACGACTGGTAGATTGCGCCACATCTTCACACCTCGTCGGACGGCAGCGAACCCGATTGCATGCCGGCACATGCCTGCGGGCGCATTGTGGTGTTGCCGAGACCTCGACCGGCTTGCTTCAAGATAGCACAGCGCCTGTGTCCCGGGCGAAGCATTGCAATCCCGCCACGCTTCGCCGGGGTCGCATTTTCCGGTCTTGCGTCCTAACCTGAATGACGAATCGCCGAGCGCTGGCCAACAAGCAACAAGAATGGGCTGACGGGACAACGTGATCGGGTTTCGGGCAGATCTCCGGGGAGGGCGCATGTCCAGACGATTCCTGTTCCGCCTGGCGGCGGCCGCGTTGTTTGCCGCCGCGCCATCGCTGTCCTTGTCGACGGCGGCTCCGCCCAATGCCGAGGCCTACATCATCTGGCCACACGACGGCACCGTGATCAGCGGCGGCAAGTTCTGGGTGCGCATGGGGCTGCGCAACATGGGCGTGTGTCCCAAGGGCATCGAGCTGCCGCGCTGTGGCCATCACCACCTGTTGATCGACGTCGAACTGCCGCCGATGGACAAGGAAATCCCGAACGACCGGAACCACCTGCATTTCGGGGCGGGCGAGACGGATGCGCGCATCGAACTGCCGCCTGGCAAGCACACCTTGCAGCTGCTGATGGGCGACGCCAAGCACATACCGTTCGAGCCGCCGATCTATTCGAAGAAGATCACGATCACCGTGCGCTAGCGTTGCGCGCGGCGTGGCATTGCACGGTCACCAGGGGAGAGGGTTATGTCCAGACTACTTGCTGCCGCTGCGCTGGCTGCCAGCGTGCTGTTGTCGTTCGCGGCCCAGGGCGGATCGACGCCGGCGCCGCCGAATGCCTATCTCTACATCGGCTGGCCCAATGACGGGCAGGTGATGCCTGCCGGCAAGCCGTTCAAGGTGTGGTTCGGCCTGCGCAACATGGGGGTGGCTCCGAAGGACGTGAAGTACGCGAACACCGGGCACCACCACCTCTTGATCGACGTCGAACTGCCGCCGATGGACAAGGAAATCCCGAACGACCGCAACCACCTGCATTTCGGCGCCGGCGAGACAGAGACCATGCTGGAGCTGCCGCCGGGAAAGCATACGTTGCAGCTGATCATGGGGGATGACAAGCACATTCCTACCAACCCGCCGGTGTATTCGAAGCGGATCACGATCTACGTGAAGTAGAACGGCTCACATAGGACCGGCGCGCAGCGCAGCCGCAGGCGTTCTTACGTTGATCCGGATAGCAGGGGCCACCAACCTTCTGGGCTCGTTCAGCCAGCCTGTCCATCCCTGCCACCGTGGTGCACCCCTGCGGCAGGCAGCGCCGCTATGTGAGGAAGCGCGGCCCCGTGCGTAATCCCTCGCACAGTACGATAAGAGTGGCCGCCTTTACCCGCGCCCTTCAGGGCGGAACAGGGCGCAAGGCCAACCGCCAGATTCCCAAGCGCAGGCGAACGCGTTCTGAATACCAATCCACCCTGTCACAACTCACCCAACACCCAGCCCCAACCTGTTGGTCAGTACCCATCATCCGCAGCCCGCCACAAAGCCGCGTTGACCCGAGCGGAACCCCAGGATCGATAAAAAACCCCCATATTTTCAAGCGTTTACGAAACACCAATCACCCAACCCCATCCCCTGGCACGCTCCCTGCGATATCCCAACCGAGCGCGACACCAACCCGATGCTCGAACCCAACCCAAGCAACACCATCCGCACCAGGAGCCCATCATGACCACGCTGACCATCAACGACCTGACCACCATCGACACCCTGGACCAGAAGCGCATGCACGCCGTCCGCGGCGGCTTCGCCTACGTCCCGTTCGTCGCCGCCTACATGCCGCTGAAGCTGTCGATCGACAAGAGCATCACCGCCACGCAGGAAATCGCGCAAATGCAGACCGTCACCAACATGAACGGCAACGGCTCCGCGTTCCTGGACCACGTCAAGTCGAACGTCCACACCAACCAGAACGCCACCAACAACATCTACGGCTGAGCCCCACGCCATAGCTGCCAACGCACACACGCACACACATCGATACCCGGAGAACGATCATGCTGACCATCAAAGACCTGGCCGCCACCGAAACCCTCGACAGCAAGCGCATGCAAGCCGTGCGCGGCGGTCTCGCCTACATGCCTTTCGCGGCGGTCTACGCCCCGATCAAGCTCAAGCTCGACAGCAGCATCACCGCCACGCAGGAAATCGCGCAGATGCAGTCTGTCACCAACCTGAATGGCAACGGCTCGGCCTTCCTCGACCATGTCCGTTCGCATGTGGATACCAACCAGAACGCCAGCAACAATATCTATCGTTGAGAAGCTTGTTGAGATGGCGCTGCGCCGCGGGGGCGTCCCCGCGGCGCAATATGCGCCCATCCATGCCCGATCGCCCCTGATGCAGATCGGGGTTGGAGCGCGCGCCCGCGCGCACCACAATACAGACAGACATCCGCGGCCACGGCACGCCAGCGCGTCCCGCCCGCCGCGCACGCACGCAGGAACGCACCGTGCCCGTATCCCTTACTGCCGCTTCCAGGGTCATGCCGACCCAAGCCTCGCGCCGCCTTGCCTGGCTCGCATCCACAGCCTGCGCTGCGTTGCTGGCCGGCTGCGCCGATTTCCGGCCGCCGGTGTACCAGCGCCCGGAAACGCCGGCCAAGGCCGAATGGTCGCGCCAGGACTCGATCACGGTGTCGCCCAGGGAAGCGGTGCAGCCCAACTGGTGGCATAGCTTCAACGACCCGTACCTGAACGGGCTGATCGACCAGGCGCTGGCCGGCAACTACGACATCAAGGTGCTGGCCGCGCGCATCCGCGTGGCCAATGCCCAGATCGGCGAAGCGCGCGCCGGCGGGCTGCCGGTGATCGATATCGGCGCCGGTGCAAGCTTCGAGAAAAGCACCGGGCAGAAGTCGACCTGGACCTACAACGCCGGCGCGCAGCTGAACTGGGACATCGATATCTGGGGCAAGGTCGAAAAGGGCGTGCAGGCGCAGACGGCTGAGTTCCGCGCCACCGAAGCCGACTGGCGCGCCGGCTACCTGACGCTGGTGTCCAATGTATCGACCACTTACTTCACGATCCTGCAGTTCGACGAGCAGATCGAGCAGCAGACGCGCACCGTCGCCAAGAACGGTCAGATCCTCACCACCTACCAGGCCATGTACCAGAACGGCCTGGTGCCAAAAATCCGCGTGATGCAGCAGCAGGCCGAAATCAACCGGCTCAACAAGGATCTGCTGGAGCTGCGCCGCTCGCGCGATGTGGCGGAGAACGCGCTGGCGACGCTGGTGGGCGTGCCCGCGGGCAACCTCAAGGTGCCGGCGGGACGCCTGCAGGACCGCGTGAAGCCGCCTAGCGTGCCGGCTGGCCTGCCGTCGCAGTTGCTGGCGCGCCGTCCCGATATCGTCGCGGCCGAATATCGCGTGCTGGCGGCCTACAACATCGTTGGCCAGGCGCGGCTGGCGCAGCTGCCCACCATCAGCCTGACCGCGCGCGGCGGCACCGCCAGCTTTGCGCTGAGCGACCTGCTCAAGTCCTTCACCTTCGGCTTCATGCCCAGCATCAACCTGCCCATGCTCGATCCCAGCGTGCGCGCCCGCGTGAAAACCACGGAGGCGCAGGTGGGCGTGGCGGAAAACGAATATGGCCGCACCGTGATGACCGCGTTCGAAGAGGTGGAGAGCGCACTGGTCAACGTCGATGCGCACAAGAAGCAGCGCGTCGAGCTGCAGCAGCAGGTCGATCAGCTGCGCGTGGTCTCCGCGCAGATCGAGGCGCAACTCAAGGAAGGCGTGGTCTCGCAACTCGAGGTGTTCGAGACCGAGCGCTCGCTGCTGAACGCGCAGCTGCAGCTGTTGGCGGTCCACCAACAGATCCTGGCCGACACTGTCACGCTGTACAAGGCGCTTGGCGGCGGCTGGCCCGATGCCGAAGTGCGCAACACGGCGGCCAGCCAGCCGCAATAGTGCGCTCCCTGCCGCGCGGCGCGGGCCGGTTCCGGCTGCGCCCGCAGCGCGCTGAATCGCGACGTGACGCATGCGTACGCAACGCGTTGCGCAATGCGCGCGGCCATTGTCTCTTTTCCTGCCCAACGCCGTGAAAACACGCGTCTGCGCGCGTGCCGCAGCCGATTGACTAGCCTAAGCCGTCGCCTACTATGTTCTTAGTCGCTTCACCCCCCCTTGGCCGGCCGCCGCGGCAGCCGCGCTGTTGGCTCCCTGGAAACATGGCTCCTGACGAAGCACTGATCATGGAAATGCCGGTGAAAATGGCCCAGGGGATCGCTCGGGACTCGAGCCAGGATCTGGGGCGGGAATTCGATGTGTTCCTGACGCCGGTCGCGCGGCCGGACCTGGGCGAGATCCGCATCGACGAAGACCTGTTCCCGGTCGGCCGCACCGAGCTGCCGTTTGCCGCTTATCCCGAAGACCTGGCCGCGCCGCTGTCGCGGCGCCACGCGCGCATTTTTGCCGAGCACGGCGCGGTCTATGTCGCTGACCTGGGCAGCAAGAACGGCACGCGCGTGAACGGTGCCGCGGTTGCGCGCCAGCCGGCGCAGCTGCGCGATGGCGATGAGGTGGCATTCGGTCCCGCGCTGTCGTTCCGCGTGCGGCTGTCGGCGCGCGCGCCGCAGCCGGAGCCGCCGCGGGTGGCGCTGACGCTGTTGCCCGAACGCAGCGATGTCGGCCTGCAGCCAATCCACGTCGACGGTTTCCCATACCTGATCAGCAAGGCCGACGATGCCTTTGCGCGCTATCGTGACAACTATCCGCAGCAGGTCAACTACCTGTCGCGGCGGCACGCGCACGTTTATCTGAAGGGCGGCGTGCCGTTCCTGGAGGACCTGGGCAGCACCAACGGCACCTTCGTCAACGGCAGGCGCCTGGCGGACCACGGCGTGGCGCTGGACAACGGCGACCGCATCGCGTTCGGCGGCAGCCATTTCGTCTACAAGGCCGAGGTCAGCCGCGCCGGCGACGACGATGCCACCGCGACGCGTTCGGTGCTGGAGCCTGCCGTGCCGGTGCCCGTGTCTGCCGAACCGAACGCAGGCGATGATGAGGACCGCACCACCTTCGTCGGCGCGGCCGATTCCTTCCTCGACATCTTCTGTGTCGACTACGCCGCGCACCAGGAAGACGAAGTCAACGCCGACGCCGAGGCACAGGCCGCGGCCGCCACCGCCGCGCCGGACGGTGCGCATCCGCCGCGCAAGCGCGGGCGCGTCGCGCTGCTGCTGGCGGAGGCGGCGCGCAGCTTTGGCCTGGACGACGGCGCACGCGTGCGGCGCGCCGCGCGCTGGGGCGGCGCGCTGTTGCTGCTGGCGGTGCTGGCCGGCGTGGCGCTCTACTGGCACGGCGCCGACGAGCGCGCGGTGCAGACGCTGCACGCGGCGGGCGACTATGCCGGCGCGGCAAGGGCTGCCGACAGCTATCTCGCACGCCACCCCGACGATGCCGAGGTGCAAGCGCTTGGCACCGAAGCGCTGCTGCGCGCCTATGTGCCTGGCTGGGTCACGAAGCTCAAGGCCGGCGACTTCGGTGGCGCCGATGACGCGCTCGCGCAGATGCGCAAGCTCGGCACGCATAACGCCGACGTCCGGCCGCTGGTGGCCGAGCTCGAATGGATCGGCCGGCTCGAACGCTATGCCGCACAGCGCGGCGCCGACGCCCCGGTCCGCCTCTACGCCGACGAGGCGCCGATCCGGCAGTTGCTGGCACACTGGAATCAGGACACCATCGCGCACCAGCGCGCGCTTGGGCGCATCGCCGCCGATGTGCCGGCCTTCCGCGATCTCTACGCCGAGGCACTCAGCGACGTGCGCCGGCTGCAGAACGATGCGTCGGTCTACCTGGCGGCGATTGCGCGGCTCGACACCAGCATCGCCACCGAACTCGGGCGCGACCGCCCGGAAGCGCTGCAGCCGGTAATCGCCGACTATCGCGAGAAGTATCCGCGCCTGTCGGGCCTGGACCAGGTGCAGGGCGACCTGGACCGCTATACCGCGCTGCTGCAGGCCTTGCGCGCGCGCCGCCCCGGCACGCTGGTGGCGCGACTGGCCGACAGCCGCTTTGCCACGCCGCCGTTCCGGGCCCAGTTCGCGCAACTGGCACCGCGGCTGCCGCCGCCGGAGATGGCAACGCAGTACGCCAGCGCCGCCAGCGCGTGGCAGAAGGGTGACAGCAACACCGCGCTGGCAGGGATCAGGCAGATCCGCGGCGGTGCCTGGGCCGACGACGTGGCGCGCGACCTCGCGCACAAGCAGAAGGTGGCGGCGCAGTTTGCCGAGCTGCAGTCGGCGCGCGGCAGCAAGGGTTATGAAGACCGCCTGCTCGGCTTCTACGCCATGCTCGACGCCGACGAGGACAAGTTCTTCGCCAAGGCGGTGGAGGCCGATGTCAACGGCGTGCGCGACAGCGCGCTGCGGCGCGCGCGCGAACTGATGGGCAGCGCCGTCGCCGCGTGGAAGCAATACCGCAGCAACGGCGTGATCGGCAGCGAGCAGCGGCTCGAACCCGGCATCTCGCCCAAGTTCCGTGCGCAGGCCCGGCTGTTGTCGCAGGCGCAGGAAGACGCGCGCCAGGGCATGCGCATCTTTACGCAGCTGCGCGCCGGCGAAAGTGCCGACCTGGCGCAGCTGGCCAAGGTCGAGGAAGAGATCCGTGCCGAGGCCGACCATCAGCGCCATGCGTTGCAAGAGCTGCGCACCGTGCTCGATCCCGCCGTACTCAAGACCAAGCTTGAGCTGATCGGCGGCGAAGACAGCGGCAAGGTTCCCGCGGATGCCGCCACTACAGACGCGGCCGCCGCGCCGCCAAAGCCAGCGTGGCAACCATGAAGGACGATTCCCGCCAGGCTGGCCTGAAGCCGTTGTCCGAAGCGCTGGAAGACCACAGCGCCGAAGGCATCGGCCTGCTGACCGCCGAGCCTTCGCGGCTGGGCATGCTGACCATCGTCACTACGTTTGCGCTGGTGATGTGCGGGCTGGTGTGGTCATTCGTCGGCCATGCCGATGTCATCGTCACCGCGCAGGGAACGCTGGCCCCCGAATCGGAAGTGCGGCGCTTCTATGCGCCGGTCGACGGCGAGCTGGCCGACCTGTACGTCGCCGAAGGGCAGCCGGTGTCCAAGGACGACGTGCTGGCGCGGCTGAATGCGCGCGGCGCGATCGAGGCCGCCGCCAATGCGCTGGAGGCGCAGCTCAAGCTGGAGGATTCCGAGCGCGACTGGAAGCAGTTCCCGGAGAAGAAGGCGCTGATGGAACGCCGCGCGGCCGCGCTCAAGCAGCAGATCGACGTGGCCACGCGCCAGCACGAGAATCGCCTGGCCCAGGGCACCACGCGGCTGGCCGAGGAACAGCGCGCGCAGCTGCAGGAAGCGCGCAGCAACCTGGAGAACAGCCGGCGTGCGCGCGAGTTCGCGCGCCAGGAACAGGACCGCTATGCGCGCCTGCTGGCGCTGCCCGGTGGCGGCGGTGTCTCGCAGTCGCAGGTCGATGCCAAGCGCGCCGCGGCGCAGGACGCAGAGAACAACCTGCGTGTGGCGCAGTCTCGGCTGAGCGAACTCGACGCGCGACTGGCCCGCGAGATGACCCAGGCCGGCGCGCTGCTCGAAAGCAGCGGGCAAGACCTGGCCGGGCTGCGCGTGCAGTACGACGCCGCGATGCGCGAAATCTCCAGTACCGAAGACAAGCTGCGGCTGCAGGTGCAGACCGCACGGCTGGTGGCCGACGCGGCCGCGCGCATCCGCTTCGAGAACATCGACAAGGACAACTTCCTGCTGATCCTGGCGCCGGTGTCGGGCGTGATCACTGACGTCACCTCTACCCAGCGCGGCGACAAGGTGCAGGCCAATTCGCCGCTGGGCGGGATTGCGCCGAAGGACGCGCGCCCGGTGGTCAAGATCGTCATCGCCGAGCGCGACCGCGCCTTCCTGCGCGAAGGGCTGCCGGTCAAGCTCAAGTTCAGCGCATTCCCGTACCAGCGCTACGGGATCCTGGAAGGCACGCTCGAATTCATTTCGCCCGCGACCAAGCCGGGCCCCGACAAGCAGCCGGTCTACGAAGGCAGGGTGCGCCTCGCGCGCGACTACTACACCGTGGCCGACAGCAAGTATCCGTTGCGCTATGGCATGACTGCCACGGCGGAGATCGTGGTGCGCGAGCGCCGTCTGATCGACCTGGGGCTCGACCCCTTCCGCGAGGTGGCGGGATAAATGCCGGCAGCAGCCGGGGGAACACAGGAATACCCGATCTGGAAGCCCGTGCGCACGCACCGGGCCGTCAAAGGAGCCTAGACATGACTGGCATTGTCCGTATCGACGACGAGGTGCTCGGCGTCGAGGAATTCGTGCGGCTGCTCAAGCTGACCGGGCAGTTCGAAGGGCTGGTCGAGCAGATGGTGCGCGACAAGCTGACCGTGCATGCCGCGAAACGGCAGGGCATGGTGGTCACGCCCGAGGAAATCCAGGAGCGCGCCGACCAGTTCCGCCGCGTGCAGGGGCTGCATCGCGCCGCCGACATGAACCACTACCTCGACGCGCTGAACGTCAGCCTCGACGAGTTCGAAGCGTTCATCACCGACAACCTGTACCAGGAGCGGATGATGGAACAGGTCTGCAGCGAGGGTGCGGTGCAGGAGTACTTTTCGCTCAACTCGCCGCGCTTCGACAGCATCGAGGTCAGCCATATCGTGGTCGACAGCGAAGGCAAGGCCAAGGAGCTGATCTCTTACCTGCAGGACGATCCCGACAGCTTCGCCGAGATGGCGCGCGAGCATTCGATCGCCGACACGCGCGAGCACGGCGGCGAGATCGGCAAGGTGCTGCGCGGCTCGCTCAAGACCGATATCGAGGCCAAGGTGTTCAACGCAGAGCCGGGCGACCTGCTGGGACCGTTCCCGGCGCCGGACCGCTCCTTCTTCGAGGTCTTCCTGGTGCGCGCCAAGCATCCCGCCACGCTCGACAGCGAAGTCGCGGTCGAAGTGCGACGGCTGCTGCGCGAGGACTGGCTGATGGGCAGGGCGCAGGAACATGTCATCGAAGCCCGCTAGCGAGTCTGGCGAATCGGCCGCCGCCACTGCCCCGACGGCCCCGACAGCCTCGGGAATGGCCGAGGGCGGATCCGCGCTGGCCGTTTTCCTGGCCAGCGTGGAAATCCTGTCGGTGCTGACGCCTGAGGAGCTGGCGCGCCTGGCCGACGCCGCGCAGGTGCTGACCTTTGGCTTTGGCGACACGGTCTGCAATGCCGGCGACGCCGCGCCTGGCCTGTTTATCGTCAAGTCGGGCTCCGTGCGCGTGTTCAACGAAGAGCATGGCAAGGAAATCAGCATGGGCGTGCGCAAGGCCGGCGAGGTCTTTGCGGATATCGCGCTGCTGCGCGAGTACCGGCACGAATCGTCGGTGCGCGCCTCGGGCAAGACCGAGTTGCTGATGATCCCGCGCAGCGTGGCCGAACCGCTGGTCGCCGGCAACCCGGCCGCGCTGTCCTTTGTTACCAGCTATGTCGCGATCAGTTCCGCCGGGGGCTTTGTCGCGCGGTTGTTCGACCTTCGCGGCAAGCTCGACAAGCAGGAACTTGCGGATGCCGTGCGCAGCGTTGGCGTCAAGCGCGTGGGAGCCGGCAAGGAGATCCTGAAGCAGGACGGGCGCGAGGACCGCCGCCTGTACGTGGTGCGCCAGGGCACCGTGCGCGTGGTGCGCAGCGAGGAGGGCAGCGAGTTCCCGCTGGCGACGCTGGGGCAGGGCGACATCTTCGGCGAGCGCGCCTGCGTGATGCGGCAGGAGCAGCTGGCATCGGCCATCGCCGAGACCGACGTGCGCCTGCTGGTCATCCCCGAGAAGACCGTGCAGCTGATCCTTGAGCGCAACCCGCGCCTGCGCGAGGTGCTGGAAGAGCGCATCCGCGCGCTCGACCGCGAGCTGCATCGGCAGAAGAAGCTGGCCGAGCGGCGCAAGCGCCCGGTGCTGCTGGACCTGCATTCGAAGCCCGAGCTGGGCGAGAAGATGATCCGCCGCTTCGGCCTGGTCGAGCAGGCCGAGGAGATGGACTGCGGCGCGGCCTGCCTGGCGATGATCTGCCGGCACTACGGCATCCCGATGACGCTGGGCAAGCTGCGCGAGCTGGCCAACGTGACCACGCAGGGGGCCACGCTCGACAGCCTGGCGCGTGCGGGCGAGTCGCTGGGCTTCACCACGCGCGGCGTGCAATGCACGCGCGACTCGCTGATGGGCTTCGAGCTGCCGTTCATCGTGCACTGGGAAGGCTACCACTACGTTGTGGTGTACGGCATCTCGTCGCGCTGGGTGTGGGTGGCCGATCCCGCCATCGGCTTCCGCAAGATGAGCGCGGAAGAGTTCGAGCGCGGCTGGAGCGGCACCTGCCTGCTGTTCTCGCCGGGCGAGAGCATGACGCAGCTGTCGGTGCAGCGCTCGCCGTGGCTGCGTTTCATCAGCTACCTGGCGCCGTACAAGAAGATCCTGGCGCACCTGTTCCTGGCCACCTTCGTGATCCAGATGCTGGGCGTGGTGCCGCCGCTGATCATCCAGAACATCCTCGACGGTGTGGTGGTGCACCAGAACGTGGGGCTGCTGCACCTGCTGATCGCCGGGCTCATCATCGCCAACGTGTTCTCGCAGCTGATGTCGACGATCCGCGCCTACCTGGCCAACTTCATGGTGCGCAACATGGATTTCGCCATGATGTCGCACTTCTTCAAGCACACGATGTCGCTGCCGCTCTCGTTCTTCGCCAAGCGCAAGACCGGCGACATCTTCGCGCGCTTCCAGGAGAACCAGACCATCCGCGCCTTCCTGACGGAGTCGACGGTGACCACGGCGCTGAACCTGCTGATGGTGTTTATCTACTTCACCATCATGTTCCTCTACAACGTCAAGCTGACGCTGCTGCTGATTGCCTTCGTGATCCCGATCGCGGCGCTGACGATCGTGGTGACGCCGAAGGTCAAGACCTATGCGCGCGAGGTCTTTGCCGCGTCGACCGATGCCAAGGCCTACCTGATGGAAACGCTGGGCGGCGCCGAGACCGTCAAGGGCATGGGCATCGAGCGTCCGGTGCGGCTGCGCTGGGAGCGCAAGTACACCAAGGCGCTGGAGGCGCAGTACAAGGCGCAGGCGTTCCATATCCTGGTGGGGCTGGTGAGCCAGCTGCTCAACGCCGCCACCACCATCGCGGTGCTGTGGGTGGGCGCGACGCTGGTGCTGGAGCGCGAGCTGACCATCGGCCAGCTGATCGCCTTCAACGCCTTCATGGGCAGCGTGCTGGCGCCGTTGATGGGTCTGGTCGCCCTGTGGAGCCAGCTCAACGATGCGGGCGTGGCGATGGAGCGGCTTGGCGACGTGCTCGACCTGGAGCCAGAGCAGAAGCCGCAGGACGTGCTGTCGCGCGTGATGCTGCCCGACCTGCAGGGCGAGATCGTGATGAAGGACCTGTATTTCCGCTACGGCGGCGAAGACACGCCCTACGTGCTGGAGAACATCAGCTTCACCATCCGGCCAGGCGAGATGGTCGCCATCGTCGGGCGCAGCGGTTCGGGCAAGACCACGCTGGCCAAGCTGCTGGTGGGCTTCTACAAGCCGACCGAGGGCTCGATGTCGGTGGACGGCTATGACCTCAACGTGATCGACGCGGCGTTCTACCGCGCGCAGGTCGGCTATGTGATGCAGTCCAACCTGCTGTTCTCCGGCACCATCGCCGAGAACATCGCCTGCGGCGACGACAGTCCCGACCGCCGCCGCATCGAGGAAGTGGCCCGCATGGCCGACGCCCACGCCTTTATCAGCAAGCTGCCGCTCGGCTACGAGCAGGTGGTGGGCGAGCGCGGCATGGGGTTGTCGGGCGGGCAGATCCAGCGGCTTTGCATCGCCCGCGCGCTGTACCACGACCCGCGGCTGCTGGTGTTCGACGAAGCCACCTCGGCGCTGGATACGCAATCTGAAAGCAACATCCTGGCGAACATGCAGGAGATCCTGCGTGGGCGCACCGCGGTCATCATCGCGCACCGCCTCAGCACCATCATGCAGGCCGACAAGATCCTGGTGCTGTATGAAGGCTCGATCGTCGAGCAGGGCAGGCACGAAGAACTGCTGGAACGCAAGGGCATGTATTTCCAACTGGTGCAGAAGCAACTGAGCGCAGCATGAAGCTATTCAACCAGGGTGCCACCCCCGCCTCGGTGACCTCGCCGGTGTCGTTCGCCGGGCTGATCGAGAAGATCGAGATCCTGCGCTCGACGCTGCGCTGGGCATCCCGGCTAGACCGGCCCGATATCGAGAAGCTGCTCAAGCAGGCCACCACGCTGCGCGACGAGGTCATGGGGCTGTCGCACAAGGAGCGCTTCGTGCAGGCGGCAACCTCGGCCGATGCCGAAGCCGCGCCGCCGGCGCAGGAAGTCGAGCGCATGCCGCGCGAGCGGCGCCAGGCGCTGATGGAGCGCAGCTTTATCTTCGAGGGCACCTTTGGCGACAACCCCAAGCTGCTCGAAGCGCTGGAAATTGCCGAGAAAGCCGCGCCAACCGACCTGCCGGTGCTGATCGACGGCGAGAGCGGCACCGGCAAGGAACTGATGGCCAAGGTGATCCACGCCAATGGTTCGCGCACGGACAAGCCGTTCATCTCGGTCAACTGCGGCGCGATTCCCGACAGCCTGCTCGAATCCGAACTGTTCGGCCACAAGAAGGGCGCATTCACCGGCGCCAGCAACGACCGGCGCGGCAAGTTCGAGAGCGCGCATACCGGCACCATCTTCCTGGACGAGATCGGGGAGTTGCCGCTGACCGGGCAGGTCAAGCTGCTGCGCGTGCTGGAGGCGCACGAGATCCAGCGCGTGGGCTCGGACGAGATCATCTCGGTCGACACGCGCATCGTTGCCGCCACCAACAAGGACCTGCGCAAGATGAGCGAGGTCGGCACCTTCCGCGAAGACCTGTTCTACCGACTGAGCGTCATCCACGTCAGCCTGCCGGCGCTGCGCGAGCGGCACGACGAGATCCCGCTGCTGGTGTCCTACTTCAGCGACGAGGCCGCCAGCATGCTCAAGCGCGCGCCGGTCAGGCTGACGCCGCGGCTGCGCGATTTCCTGCTGCACTACGACTACCCGGGCAATATCCGCGAGCTGCGCAACCTGATGTACCGGCTCTCGTGCCTGGCCGGCGACACCGCCGACCTGGCGCAGCTGCCGCAGGACATCCGGCCCAAGCCGGCGGCGCTGGCGGTGGTTGGGGCGGTGGGGGCAGGTGCGGCGGACATCGCCATGCCGACGTCGCTCAGCGAGGCCAAGCGCGCGGCCAGCGACGAAGCCGAGCGCGCCTTCCTGGAACGCGGGCTGCAGGAGGTTGGCGGCACCGTGGCCGAGCTGGCGCGGCGCTTCGACATGAACCGCTCGCACCTGCAGATGCTGCTGAAGAAGCACGGCATCCACTCCAAGGATTTCCGCGCCAGCCGGCAGGCGGACGGGAGCAAGGGGTAGGGGCGGTACTCGGTAGGGGCGGGGCTCAGGTGTCCAGCTCGGGATTGACCAGCGTTTTGTCCGAGCCGTAGGGATCGGCGGCGCGGATCACCACCACCGAGATGTTGTCGCGCCCGCCGGCATCGAGCGCCATCTTCAGCAGCGTCTGCGCGGCTTGCGGCGGGTCCTGTTGCGCCAGCACCGCGGCGATGTCGGGGTCGTCGACCTCATTGCTCAATCCGTCGCTGCACAGCAGGAAGATGTCGCCATCGGCAACGTCGGTCAGCAGCTGTTCCGGCATCAGCGTCGCCGCGGCGCCGACCGCGCGCGTGATGGTGTTCTGCGCCGGATGATGGCGTGCCTGGTCGGGCGTGATCAGCCCGCGCGCCAGCAGGCGTTCGACCTGGTTGTGGTCGCGCGTCAGCCGCACCAGCTCGCCGCCGCGCAGCCGGTACAGCCGGCTGTCGCCGGCCCACAGGCAGCCGCAGCGGCGGTCGCCGGCCAGCATCACCACCACCGTGCTGCCGATGCAGCGCACGCCCAGCCGCGCGGCTTCATCGACCAGCGCGAGGTTGACGCCCTGCATCGCCGCACGCGTGGCCTCCATCCGGTCTTCCAGCAACGGCTGCGGCGGCAGCGCGGCCAGCGCCTGGACCACGGCCTGGCTGGCAAAGTCGCCGACGGCGTGTCCTCCCATGCCGTCGGCGACCGCCCACAACTGCTGCGCAGGCAGGTCCAGGCACGCATCCTCGTTGCGTTCGCGTACGCGGCCCACATCGGTGCAGGCCGCCGAGGTCCACTGAAAGTGCGAATCGAAACCCAAATCTAGCCTCCGCTCCGCATCGCGCCCCTTTATTGCCCCTTTGGTGCCTTTGGTGCCTCCTCGCGCCGGGGCGTGCCACGACGCTCGCTCAGACCAAGCGGCCGTCGTTCCTCGCGCCCTGGTCACCCTGGACACTGATATTGGAGTTGGGCGCGTTATTGCGGATATCGATGTTCTGGAACTGGTTGTTCATCTGATCAGCATAGAAGCTGTAGTTGATCTCGTAAAAGTTGATCACTGCGCCAGCCGGCACCGGCGACGACGGCACGAACGGGCGGATCCACCCGAACACCCACTGCCCGCCGGCACCGCGCACGCGGGCCATGGCGTCGGATGCAAGTTCGCGGCAGCTGGCAAGGTCGTGGATAGCTAGGGTGGCCATGTTTCTGTCTCCGGTAGTAGCGGCGTGGCGCCGGGGGCGGTACCGGATTAGAGCAAGGCGCGTGCCATGGACAGCGGCGGCTGGCCGGGTCGGCGCCAGCATGCCATCCGGCGCGGCTAGCCGGGCAGCGGCACGGCGTCGCGCCATCAGCGCACCGGCAGCTTGCGTTGGCCTGGTGCCGACACCCGCGCGAACACGTGTCGGCATTTCCCCATCACTGGGGCGCTGGCGGACCAACCCGGCTTCAACCGCAATATTCTTCTGTTATGTGACGCAGACCACCGATGCGGCACGTGCCCGCGGCGACACTGAGCCCTCACGCAACCTTGCGAGGGCGTCATGCTGATCCTGCTGACCATCGTCGAACCCCTGAACCGCCTTGGACTAAGCGTCGTGAGGACACCTTTCTGGGGGCATCGGGATATATGCGTGACAGACGACTTCGGCAACCTTACCGAATGCGAGTCGCTTGGACAGGCACTGGCATTCGCGGCGGACCTCCAGTCGCACTGAGGCACGGCCGCTGCAAATCCTCGATGGTGGGGTGGGGGCTGTGTCGGGTGGCTTCCGGCAAGAGGATTTTGATATACTCCCCTCCTGCTTCAGGGTCCCCTCGCCGTAGTTCAATGGATAGAACGAGCGCCTCCTAAGCGCTAGATACAGGTTCGATTCCTGTCGGCGGGACCATTCCTTCAGTAAATTCTTCCCCTCCCAGTCCGATCGCCTCCGGGGCCAATTGCGCCTTTCGTTGCCTATACTTTCGCAAAGGCAAAAGGTTGCGTTCCGGGCACCTGCCCGCGGCGGCCTTGCCAGACAGGGAGATTGCCATGGCACGTGTCGGACTGCTCGTACGTTCACTGGCGTTGTTGCCGCTTCTTGGGCTCGCCAGCTGCATCTCGGTGCAACGAACGGTTTCCGATCCACCGCCGAGCGGTCGTACGGTCATCGTGCCGCCGGGGTCCACCGTGACCTGCACGCCTGGGCCGTGCGAGGTGCGGTAAGCGGTTCGGCTGCCACCAGTCAAGCCGCGTTGCGCTCCGCCATCCGAGCATAGCGTTGCTCAGTGCGCGCTCGTCTTCGAGAAAAGCTGAATTACCGCGACGCCGGCAATAATCAGACCAATGCCCAGGCAAGCCGCCAGGTCTGGAATCTGCCGGTACAGCACCACCGCAATCAGCGACACCAGCACAATCCCGGCACCGCTCCAGATCGCGTACGCAATCCCCACCGGCACGGTCCGCATCACCAGCATCAGCAGCCAGAACGCCGCCACGTAGCCGCCGACCACCAGCACGCTGGGCACCAGCCGGGTAAAGCCTTGCGAGGCCTTCAGGCTGCTGGTGGCGATGACTTCGGCGACGATGGCGAGGGCGAGGAGCAGGTATCCGTTCATGGCTGGGGCGGGAAAGGGGGGCGGTAAGTGCCAGACCGGCATCTTAGCGCCGCCGCCATGTTGCGCCAAAGCCTCCTCCCTCCCTTGCGGTGGTTGTGCGAAGCGGCAAAGCGGTTTTGAATGGCACAAAAACCAAGAACAATGGCAGGTCCCGCGCGGGCCTGCGGCACAAGGCAGTCGCGGTATTGCGGCCTGACCAAGCCGGCACGAACTTCACGATGCCGGCGGCTGGCTTTGGGGTAAGGGGAGCGGTATGAGTCACACCGGTATCGACGGAACCACCGTCTGGCCGAAAACGCAGTTCGGGGAGCCGGCGCCCGCGCCAGACGCGACGCCGTGGCAGGACACCATCGCCGCCGCGGACCATGCGTTGGAGGAAGCCACGCGTATCCAGCGCGGCGTGGAGCACAACCTCAAGCTGATGCAGGAAGTCCGGTCGCTGCGCGAAGAGCTGCGCAAGGCCCATGCGGAGATCGACCGCTACCGGGGCATGCATGCGCGGGTGGTGGTCGGCATGCGGCAGCTGGAGGACGACCACACCGGGGCCATGAGCCGGCTCAAGGCGGAAAACGAGATGCTGCTGGTGCGCCACCGGGTCTACAAGCTGATGGCCGAGCACTACGCCCGCATGGCGCTGCGGCTGGACCCGCAGACCTTTGCCGCGCACCGCGACCGCGTGCTGCAGCACATCCTGTTCCAGCGCCGCAAGGGCGTGCCGCCGGACGAGATCCGCGCCGCCGACGTTGGCTTCCTGATGCTGTAGCCGCGCCCGGGGAGCGCTCAGGCCGCGCGCGGTCGCAGCACGTAGAACGCCAGCATGCCGCCGACCACGCCCCAGAACGCCGAGCCGATGCCTGCCAGGGTCATGCCCGAGGCGGTGATCATGAAGGTCAGCAGCGCGGCTTCGCGCTCCGCCGGGGTCTGCATGGCGACGGTCAGGCCGTTGGCGATCGAGCCCAGCAGCGCGAACGCGGTCACGCCGACCACCAGCGCCTTGGGGAAGGCGGCGAACAGCGCGGCGATGCTGGCGGCCAGCGTGCCCGCCACCAGGTAGCCGATGCCGCAGACCACGGCCGCGGTATAGCGGCGGTTGCGGTCCGGGTCGGCCTGCGGGCCGGTGCAGATGGCGGCGGTAATCGCCGCCAGGTTGATGCCGTGCGAGCCGAACGGAGCCACCACGGCCGACGCCAGCCCGGTGACCGTGATCAGGCGCGAGGCCGGGACGTGGTAGCCGTCGGCGCGCAGCACCGCCAGCCCCGGGATGTTCTGCGACGCCAGCGCGACGATAAAGAGCGGAATCGCCATGCTGATGAAGGCCGACAGCGAGAACGCCGGCGTGGTCCATACCGGAACCGCCAGCTCCAGCCGCAGGCCGGAAAAATCAAGCTGGCCGAGTACGCCGGCTATGGCCACCCCGGTCGCCAGCACGCCCGGCACCGCGTAGGCCGGCCACAGCTTCTTGCCCAGCAGATAGGCGGCGAACATCGCCAGCAGCAGCACGGTCTGGTGTTGCGCCTGCACGAACACATCCACGCTGATCCGGAACAGGATGCCGGCCAGCAGCGCCGAGGCGATGCTGGCCGGCAACGCCCGCATCAGCTTGTCGAACCAGCCGGTCATGCCGGCGGCGACCATCAGCAGCGCGGACATCAGGAAGGCGCCGATCGCCTCGGGATAGGGCACGCCGGGCAGGCTGGCGATCAGCAGCGCGGCGCCGGGCGTTGACCAGGCCACCACGATCGGCATGCGCGATGCCAGCGACAGGCCGAGGGTGGTCACGCCCATGCCGATCGACAGCGCCCAGATCCACGACGAGACCTGCGCGTCGGTCAGGTGCGCGGCCTGGCCGGCCTGGATCATCAGCACCAGCGAGCTGGCATAGCCGGTGAGCGTGGCGACCAGCCCGGCAACGAGCGCGGAGACGGACAGGTCGGAAAATTTCAGTGAAGCGGTGGTCATCGGGGAGGCGCGGAAAATGAGCGCGCACATTGGCACGGCCGCCATGTTCGCACGAGTGCCTTGGCCGTACCAATCCGCCGCGCCGGTCTTCCGGGTGCGGACAACTGCCGTCGGGGCAACCGTACTGCGCAACCAACGGCGCCACATGGCCGGGTTGACGGGACTTTCCCTTACGGAGTTCTCCGACTGGAGCGGGACTGGCAGCATTGATATTCTGCAGTCGTGCCTTGCGAGCAGGGCACCGAGGAGAGACTCTTGGGCCCGCAATGCGCGGGCCTTTCTTTTTTGGGCCGCCTTCCGGCCAGCGGGGTCGCCGAGGGGGCAACTCAGCGTCGCCCCGGGGTCGTCTACAATGCGGGCTGCCGTGCCATAGCCGGCAACCATCCCGTCTGTCTTTCCTTACGCCGTTTTCCGTCGTCCTCTTCCCATGGCCCTGTTTTCCATCACCGACGCCCAGCTCGCCTTCGGGCACGTGGCTTTGCTCGACCACGCCGATTTCTCGCTGGAGGCCGGCGAACGCGTGGGCCTGATCGGGCGCAATGGCTCGGGCAAGTCCTCGCTGCTGAAAATCGTGGCCGGACTCTCGGCGCCAGATGACGGCCTGATCGCCCGCCAGAGCGGCGTGACCAGCGCCTACGTGCCGCAGGAGCCTCAGTTCGAGCCGGGTATCACCGTGTTCGATGCCGTTTCGCAGGGCATGGGCGACGCGCACGACCTGCTGGTGCGCTACGAGGCCGCCGCCGAGCGCGTCGCCGAGCACCATGACGACGAAGCCGCGCTGGCCGAGCTGCACCGGCTGCAGTCCGAGCTGGACGCCGCCAACGCCTGGCAACTGCGCACCCGCGTGGAAACCACGCTGGCCCGGCTGGGGCTGGATTCGCACACGCGCGTCGATGCGCTGTCCGGCGGCCTGCAGAAGCGCGTGGCGCTGGCGCAGGCGCTGGTGGCCGAACCCGACATCCTGCTGCTGGACGAGCCGACCAACCACCTCGACGTGGAAGCGATCCGCTGGCTGGAAGACCTGCTGCTGACGTTCCGCGGCAGCGTGCTGCTGATCACCCACGACCGCGCCTTCCTGGACCGCGTCGCCACCCGCATCATCGAGCTGGACCGCGGCCGGCTGGTGTCCTTCCCCGGCAACTTCGCCGCCTACCAGGCGCGCAAGGAAGAGCTGCTCGCCGCCGAGCAGGTCGAGCAGGCCAAGTTCGACAAGCTGCTGGCGCAGGAAGAAGTGTGGATCCGCAAGGGCGTGGAGGCGCGCCGCACGCGCAGCGTGTCGCGCATCCAGCGGCTGGTGGCAATGCGCACCGAGCGCGCCGCGCGCCGCGAGGTGCAGGGCAACGTCAAGCTGGAGGTGTCGCAGGCCGACCGCTCCGGCAAGATCGTGTCCGAGCTGATCGATGTGAACAAGGCCTATGGCGACAAGGCGGTGGTGGGCGAGTTCACCGCCACCATCATGCGCGGCGACAAGGTCGGCCTGATCGGTCCCAACGGCGCCGGCAAGACCACGCTGCTGCGGCTGATCCTGGGCGAGCTGGCGCCGGACAGCGGCACGGTGCGCAACGGCAGCAACCTGCAGGTGGCGTACTTCGACCAGATGCGCACCGCGCTCGACCTGGAGAAATCGCTGGCCGACACCATCAGTCCGGGCAGCGACTGGGTCGAGGTCAACGGCCAGCGCAAGCACGTGATGAGCTATCTGGGCGACTTCCTGTTCGCGCCGGAGCGCGCGCGTTCGCCGGTCAAGTCGCTGTCGGGCGGGGAACGCAACCGCCTGCTGCTGGCACGGCTGTTCGCGCGCCCGGCCAACGTGCTGGTGCTGGACGAGCCGACCAATGACCTCGATATCGACACGCTGGAACTGCTGGAAGAACTGCTGCAGGACTACAGCGGCACCGTGTTCCTGGTCTCGCACGACCGCGCGTTCCTGGACAACGTGGTGACGTCCACCATTGCCGCCGAGGGCGAAGGCGTGTGGCGCGAGTCGGTGGGCGGGTATTCCGACTGGGTCGAGCAATCGGCCCGCGCCGCGTCGATCCAGGCCGCTCGCAAGCCGGAGCAGAAGGCGGCCGAGCCGGCCAAGGGCAAGGATTCGCGCGAGGCGCGCGGCGCCAACCGGACCGTCAAGCTGTCATACAAGGAGCAGCGCGAACTGGACGGCCTGCCGGAACGCATCGCCGCGCTGGAGACCGAGCAGAAGACGATCTCGGGGCAGCTGGAGGATGGCTCGCTTTATGTAAGCGACGCGGCCAAGGCAGCGCAGCTCGCCACGCGGCATGATGAGATCGAGATGGAATTGCTGGAGGCGCTGGAGCGGTGGGAGGTGTTGGAGGGGAAGGGGAAGGGGGAGGGTGAATAAGGAGCGACAGGCTCTCGGCTTGTTCAAGCGCCGGTGTCGCTGTTGGTGACATGCTGTCGGCTGTTTTAGCGTCTTGCTATCGCTGTTGATGACATGCTGTCGGCCGTTGAACCGCCTGGTTCCGTCCTCCTGGGCGGGTCACTTTTTGGCCGAGGGCCAAAAAGTAACCAAAAAGCGCGTCGCCTGCGGCTGGCTGAGCCAATTTGGCGATTTTGGTGATATTGGCGATTTTGGTCTCAGTGAGGCGTGGTCGCGATTCCAGCCTGCTACGCCAGGTGAGTGAGTGTGGGTGCCTGACGATTCCCGACTTTTGAACAATCCCCAGGACGGGCGTAGGCCGCCTGCTGCCTGCGGTATCGCATCATCGCCTACGGCTGCGCTGCGCGCGGCTCAGTCTCGCCGGTGAAATGCTCGGGCACGGACCTGCATCGCTGCGCTCGCAGGGCGCTTGGTGACCGAATCGAAATCGGCCGCTCTGCCACCTTGGGCCCGCGCGTAGCGCAGCCGAAGGCGTCCCACCGATGAGGCTCCTTCTATGAACAGTGGTTTGTCAAATCCTTTTGCAGAACTGGCTAAGTCGACCGGGCGATCGAACATTCCTACTTTGGTAGGTGCATAGGTCTGAAGTCCGTTTGTGTGCGCGCGTCAGACGTGACGTCCGACCACCTTCTATCCGCCGGCGCTTGGCCGGCCTCATCCTGCATGCGCATTACGCCGGAATCATCAACCAGGAACAAATGCCCCATCTAGATAAATCGGTTGCTTCAGCAACCCAGGAGCCTAACGGGCATGTTCACCTCAGACCGTTTGTGCTTGCGTAGTTGCCCTGACCGAGCGTTACCTCTTTCCTGCAAGCTTTTAGGAGGCCTATGCCGACTTCAGCCGTGCGCCTTCGGGAATCTCACCGTCTTTCAGATAGCGCCACAGCGCAATGGCCAGTCGCCGTGCGACTGCAACGATCGCGATACGCCGGGCGCGCCGGTTTGGTCCCGTGCTCTGGGTGCGCTCGTTGAACCAGCGCGTGAGTGCGCTGTCGGGCTGGTAGCGGAGCCAGCACCATGCCATCTCGATCAGTAACGCGCGCACTCGTCGGTTCCCCTGTTTGCTAATGCCCTGGTCGACCTGGCTCTCGCCGCTGTCGTAAGGCTGGGGCACCAGCCCCGTACAGGCACCCACTTGGCGCCGGTTGCCGAACTCCCTCCAGAACAGTTCGAGCGCGAGGCGTGACGCGCCCACTTCGCCAATTCCTTTCAGGCGCGCCAGGTTATCGCGTCGCTGGCACGCGGGTGCGGGCAGGCTTGCCTGCCGCGTCTTCTCCAGCGCCGCGAGTTGCTGCTGCGCTAGCGCCAGCCGATCGCACTCGCGCAGCAGCCGCTCGCGCATTTCGGGCGGCAACGGCGCGCCGTCGTGACACTTCACCTCGTCACGGGCGAGCCGGCCGGCGAAGTGCCTGTGATGCACCTCATCCCAGCAGCCGAAGGTGGCCAACAGTTTGCGCATGCGGTCGCAGTGCTGCAGCACTTCCTTCTGCAGTTGCCCGCGATCGCGCATCAGGTGCCGCGACGCTTCGTCCTGCGGGGATGGCACGTGAACGACGTGCATGCGGTCGCGCTCGCCGCGTAGCCAGGCGCGCAGGCTGATCACCAGCTTGATGACATCGAGCCGGTCGGTCTTCGCGCGCCGCTTGTGGCGTTCGACCGGAATGCTGGCCGGATCGATGACGTAGCACTCGATGCCGCGTGCCTGAAGCGCGCGACAGATCCAGAACCCGTCCTGGCCTGCCTCGTAGCTTATGACGACGCGCACACCTGCTGGCAGCGACCACTTGTCTTTGTGTTGTTCGATTAGCTCCATGACGGCCTGCAGACGCGCTGAGGCTTGCGGCTGCGCGACGGTATGCACCGCAGGCTTCTCGCGGTGCCCGTCGTGTAACGCCACTTTCCACTTCGCGGCCGCCAGTTCGAGCGACACCGCCAACACCCGCTCCTCGGTACCCGTGGTCTGATCTGTACGCATGATGCTCTCCTGTGAGCCAAGCACGACACGCTGATTTTAGGTATGGGCGCTTGTCGATGGCTCCCTCTATCTCATAGGATCTAGCAGGCGGCCTACGCCCGGCATGGGGATCGTTCAAGAGCCGGTTAACGCCAGGCACCCACACTCACTCACCTGGCGTTAGCAGGTTCGAACGGCCACCCAAGCCCAAACGGAAATCACCACCGCCCGAACTACCCACACCGCCAAATTGATAGCCAGCCGCTCAGGCGACGCGTTTTTTGGTTACTTTTTGTCGCTCGGACAAAAAGTGACCCGCCCAGCAGGGCGGAACCAGGCGGTTCAACGGCCGACAGCATGTCACCAACAGCGAAAGCGGCGGTTCCACGGGCGGCCTGCCCAACCTCACCCACACCAAGCCAACACCATATTGGTCAGATCGACCATAAACGAAGGCCGCAAATACCCCACGAACCCAACCGCCAGCACCCCGGCCAGCACCGCCAGCCCGGCTGCCTTCGCGATGCGCGCGCGGGCCGCCACCATCACGCCGCCGCCGGCTGGGTGCGCACCAGCGCCTGCTCGCGGATCGGCAGGTTGACCAGCGCCGCCATCACGCCCAGCCCGATCGAGATCAGCCACACCGTGTTGTAGCCGCCGGTGCGGTCATAGAGATAGCCGCCCAGCCACGCGCCCAGGAAGCTGCCGATCTGGTGCGAGAAAAACACCACCCCCGACAGCATCGACAGGTACTTCACGCCGAACACCTGCGCGATGATGCCGTTGGTCAGCGGCACCGTCGACAGCCACAGGAAGCCCATCAGCGCCGCGAACACCCAGGTGCTGGCCACCGTCAGCGGCAACAGCAGGTAGCCGGCGATCACGACAGAGCGCGCCAGGTAGATAAACGCCAGCAGGTAGCGCTTGGGCAGGCGCTGGCCGATCGCGCCGGCGGTGTAGGTGCCGAACACGTTGAACAGCCCGATCAGCGCCAGCGCCACGACGGCGACTTTCGGGTCGGTCAGGCCCTTGTCCTTCAGGTACGGAGTCAGGTGGACACCGATGAACACCACCTGGAAGCCGCACACAAAGTAGCCCAGCGTCAGCAGCTGGAAGTTGCGGTTGCTGAAGGCTTCATGGACCGCCTGGCCGATGGTCTGGTGCTGGCCCGCCGTGTGCGCCGCCTCGCGCGGTTCGCGCAGGGTCAGCGCCAGCGGCAGCATCACGCAGGCCATCAGCGCCATTACGTACAGCGCGTTCTGCCAGCCCAGGCCCGAGATCAGCCCCTGTTCGATAGGGATCATCAGGAACTGCCCGAACGAGCCCGCCGCGGCGGCGATGCCCATTGCCCACACGCGCTTCTCGGGGCTGGCCACGCGGCCGATCACGCCATAGACGATGCTGTAGGTGGTGCCCGACTGGGCGATGCCGATCAGCACCCCGGCACCGGTGGCAAAGGCGGTGCCGCTGGTCGCCAGCGCCATCACCACCAGGCCCGCCACATACAGCGCCACCCCGACCAGCATGATGCGCAGCGCGCCGAACTTGTCGGCCAGTGCGCCGGCGAAGGGCTGGCTGGCGCCCCACATCAGGTTCTGCAGCGCCAGCGCGAAGGCGAAGGTCTCGCGGTTCCAGCCGTGTGCCTGCGTGATCGGCAGGTTGAACAGGCCGAAGCCGTGGCGGATGCCCATCGAGAGCGTCACGAGCAGGCCCCCGCACACCAGTACGGTGGTCAGGGAAAGTTGTCGGTTTTGCATGTCTTGGCTCGGTGTGCGGCTGACCGCGCGGTGGCGCGGCGCCGGCATGGATTGTCTGTGCTTGTTGTGTACCGTGCCGGGACGGCAATCAGGCTTGCCGTGGGCCGGGTGGAGGCGAGTTTACCCCGGACGCGGAAAACGCGTACGCCGCCGCCTGAAGCCGGTGGCGCGGCAAAAAGTGGCGGCGCCGCGGCAAATGCGGCGCGAGTCCCCGGCGGCAGCGGCAAGCGCTTTCCGGCGGGAATACCGCCGCCGGCATCCATTACAATGCAGTGCCCGGTGCCCCGGCGCGTGCACAGTTGTACGCCCGCGGCAGGCGGGACATCCACTTTCGTAGCGACTCCATGGCGAGCAAAACCAGTCAGTACAGCGAATCTTCCATCCGGGTCCTGAAGGGCCTGGAGCCGGTCAAGCAGCGCCCCGGCATGTACACCCGGACCGACAACCCCCTGCATATCGTGCAGGAGGTGATCGACAACGCCTCGGACGAGGCCCTGGGCGGCCACGGCTCCGAGATCCTGGTGACCCTGCACCGCGACGGCAGCGTCAGCGTGGAGGACGACGGCCGCGGCATCCCGGTGGGCATCCACCCGGAAGAAGGCGTGCCGGTGGTCGAGATCGTCTTTACCCGGCTGCACGCCGGGGGCAAGTTCGACAAGGGCAAGGGCGGCGCCTATGCCTTCTCGGGCGGCCTGCACGGCGTGGGCGTGTCGGTGACCAACGCACTGTCGACGCAGCTGGACGTGACCGTCTGGCGCGACGGCATGTGCTCGACGCTGACCTTCTCCGGGGGCGACGTGACCGTGCCTTTGGCCTCGCGCAAGTTCGAGCGCGGCGAGAAGAAGAACGGCACGCGCGTGCAGGTGTGGCCCGACGCCAAGTATTTCGATTCGGCCGCGATCCCGCAGGCAGAGTTGCAGCGGCTGCTGCGTAGCAAGGCCGTGCTGCTGCCGGGCGTCAAGGTGACGCTGGTGATCGAGAAGAGCGGCGAAACCCAGACCTGGCAGTATGACCAGGGCCTGAAGGGCTACCTGGTCGAAGCGCTGGCGCAAGGAAGCGGCTCGGAGCTGGTGATCCCGATGTTCGAGGGCGAGCATTTCGCCGACCCCGACGCCAACCCGGGCGAGGAAGGCTTTGCCGACGGCGAGGGCGCGTCGTGGGTGGTGGCCTGGACCGAGGACGGCGCACCGGTGCGCGAGTCCTACGTCAACCTGATCCCCACTCCCGCCGGCGGCACGCATGAGTCCGGCCTGCGCGAAGGCCTGTTCCAGGCGGTCAAGAGCTTTATCGAGATGCACGCGCTGCAGCCCAAGGGCGTCAAGCTGATGAGCGAAGACGTGTTTGCGCGCGCTTCGTTCGTGCTGTCGGCCAAGGTGCTCGACCCGCAGTTCCAGGGCCAGATCAAGGAACGCCTGAACAGCCGCGACGCGGTGCGGCTGGTCTCCACCTTCAGCCGTCCGGCGCTGGAGCTGTGGCTGAACCACCATGTCGAGTACGGCAAGAAGCTGGCCGAGCTGGTGATCCGCCAGGCGCAGGCGCGCACGCGCGCGGCGCAGAAGGTCGAGAAGAAGAAGGGTTCCGGCGTGGCCGTGCTGCCCGGCAAGCTGACCGACTGCGAATCCACCGACGTGACCCGCAACGAGCTGTTCCTGGTCGAGGGCGATTCCGCAGGCGGCTCGGCCAAGATGGGCCGCGACAAGGAATTCCAGGCCATCCTGCCGCTGCGCGGCAAGGTGCTCAACACGTGGGAAACCGAGCGCGACCGCCTCTTTGCCAACAACGAGGTGCACGACATCGCGGTGGCGATCGGCGTGGATCCGCACGGCACCAACGACGAGCCCGACCTGTCCAACCTGCGCTACGGCAAGATCAGCATCTTGTCGGACGCGGACGTGGACGGCGCGCATATCCAGGTGTTGCTGCTGACGCTGTTCTTCCGTCACTTCCCCAAGCTGATCGACGCCGGCAACGTCTATGTGGCGCGTCCGCCGCTGTTCCGCGTCGATGCTCCGGCGCGCGGCAAGAAGCCGGCGCAGAAGCTGTATGCGCTGGATGAAGGCGAACTCGTGGCCATCCAGGACAAGCTGGTCAAGGACGGCGTCAAGGATGGCAGCTGGCAGATATCTCGCTTCAAGGGCCTGGGCGAGATGAGCGCCGAGCAGCTGTGGGAAACCACCATGAACCCTGACACGCGCCGCTTGCTGCCCGTGACGCTGGGCGAATACGACCTGCCGCAGACCGTCGAGATGATGAACATGCTCATGGGCAAGGGCGAGGCCGCGCAGCGCCGCAGCTGGCTCGAAGAGAAGGGCAACGAGGTCGAGGCCGATATCTGATCGCAGGAGCGGCGGCCCGCGATTGGGGGATAATCCCCGAGTCCGCATGACCAGCTGGAACGCACGATGACGACGAGACCCCCCGGCAACCCATGGCGCAAGGCGGCAGCCGCAGTGCTGGCGCTGGCCGGGCTCGCCTGCGCGCCGGCGGCCCATGCCGAGCTGTGGGGCTATATCGATACCGACGGCGTCGCGCACTTCGCCGACGAGAAGCTCGACGCGCGCTACAAGCTGTTCATGAAGGACGGCGGCAAGCTCGACAGCGCGCGTCTGGCGGCGATCCAGCGGGGCAAGGCGCCGGCCGGCGCGGACGGCGCGGACAATGTCGACCTCGAGCGGCACAAGCTCTACCGCTACGTCGTCAACCATCCCAACATCAAGACCGTCGAGCCGCTGATCCACCAGATCGCCAGCAAGCAGGATGTCGATCCCGCGCTGGTCAAGGCGGTGATGGCGGTGGAGTCGGGCTTCAACCCGGGCGCGGTTTCGCCCAAGGGCGCGATCGGGCTGATGCAGGTGATTCCCGACACCGGCGCGCGCTTTGGCGTCAGCGCCGACCAGCGCCGCACGGTCGAGCAGAAACTGGCTGACCCGCGCACCAACATCACCGCCGGCGTGCGCTACCTGCGCTGGCTGATGCAACTGTTTCCGAACAACCTGGAACTGGTGCTGGCGGCATATAACGCGGGCGAGGGCGCGGTGCAGCGCTACAACAACCGCATTCCGCCGTACCCCGAGACGCAGCAGTATGTCAGCACGGTGCTGCAGTTCTATCGCTTCTACCAACCCGCGCAAGGCGCGGGTCCCATGCGTGCCAGTGCCGACGGCCCGCGCGTGAAGATGGTGATCGGCGCGCGGCGCAATATGCCCTGACCGGCATGACCGAACCACAAGCAACCCGGCGCGCTGCTTCAACATGGCGCGCCGAATTCTTGCCTATCCATGGAACAACAAGACATCACGTTTCAACCTGAAGAGCCGGCCGATTCGCTGACGCTGGCCCGCTACGCCGAGCGCGCCTACCTCGATTACGCCGTCAGCGTGGTCAAGGGCCGCGCGCTGCCGGAAGTGGCCGATGGCCAGAAGCCGGTGCAGCGCCGCATCCTGTTCTCGATGCACGAGATGGGCCTGCGCGCCGATGCCAAGCCGGTCAAGTCCGCGCGCGTGGTCGGCGACGTGCTGGGCAAGTTCCACCCACACGGCGACCAGTCCGCCTATGACGCGCTGGTGCGCCTGGCGCAGGACTTCTCGCTGCGCTATCCGCTGATCGACGGCCAGGGCAACTTCGGCTCGCGCGACGGTGACGGCGCGGCGGCGATGCGATACACCGAAGCGCGCCTGACGCCGATCTCGCGGCTGCTGCTCGATGAGATCGACCAGGGCACGGTCGACTTCATCCCCAACTACGACGGCTCGATGCAGGAGCCGAAGCTGCTGCCGGCGCGGCTGCCGTTCGTGCTGCTCAACGGCGCCTCGGGCATCGCCGTGGGCATGGCCACCGAGATCCCGCCGCACAACCTGCGCGAGGTCGCCGCGGCCACCGTGGCGATGATCCGCAACCCGAACATCTCGCTGGCCGAGGTGCTGGCGCTGATGCCGGGACCGGACTACCCCGGCGGCGGCCAGATCATCTCGCCGGCGTCGGACATTGCCCAGATCTACGAGAACGGCCGCGGCAGCCTGAAGGTGCGCGCGCGCTGGACCATCGAGGAAATGGCGCGTGGCCAGTGGCAGGTGGTGGTGAACGAACTGCCGCCGAATACTTCCGCGCAGAAGGTGCTGGAAGAGATCGAGGAAATCACCAATCCCAAGATCAAGACCGGCAAGAAGGCGCTGACGCCGGACCAGCAGCAGCTCAAGGCTACCGTGCTGGGCGTGCTCGATGCGGTGCGCGATGAATCCGGCAAGGATGCGCCGGTGCGGCTGGTGTTCGAGCCCAAGAGCAAGAACATCGACCAGCAGGAGTTCATCCAGGTGCTGCTGGCGCATACCAGCCTGGAATCGGGCGCGCCGATCAACCTGGTGATGATCGGCACCGATGGCCGGCCACGCCAGAAGGGCCTGCGCGAGATCCTGGGAGAGTGGATTGCGTTCCGCTTCGAGACGGTCACGCGCCGCACGCGCCATCGCCTGGGCAAGGTCGAGGACCGCATCCACATCCTCGAAGGCCGGATGCTGGTGCTGCTCAATATCGACGAGGTGATCCGCATCATCCGCGAGAGCGACGAGCCCAAGCCGGCGCTGATCGAAGCCTTCGAACTGACTGACCGCCAGGCCGAGGACATCCTTGAAATCCGCCTGCGCCAGCTGGCGCGGCTGGAAGCGATCAAGATCGAGAAGGAGCTGAAGGACCTGCGCGAAGAACAGGCCGACCTGGATGTGCTGCTCAAGTCCGAGACCATGATGCGCCGTCGCATCATCAAGGAGATCGAGACCGACGCCAGGCAGTTCAGCCCGGAAGACAAGGACCCGCGCCGCACGCTGATCCAGGAAGAGCGCCGCGCCGCCGCCGAAGTGCGCGTGATCGACGAGCCGGTGACGGTGATCATGTCGCAGAAGGGCTGGGTGCGCACGCGCCAGGGCCATGGCCACGATCCGCAGCAGTTCACCTTCAAGGCGGGCGATGCGCTCTACAACACCTTTGACTGCCGCACGGTCGACGTGCTGCTGGTGTTCGGCACCAATGGCCGGGTCTATTCCGTGCCGGTTTCCAGCCTGCCTGGCGGGCGCGGCGATGGGGTGCCTATCACCACGCTGATCGAGCTGCAGTCCGGCAGCCAGGTGGCGCACACTTTTGCCGGCAGCCCCACCCAGCGCGTGCTGCTCGCCACCGCGGGCGGCAACGGCTTCCAGACCACGGTGGGCGACATGACCGGCCGGCAGAAGGGCGGCAAGTCGTTCCTGACGCTGGATGACGGCGATGCACCGCTGCCGCCGGCGCCGATCGGCAACGAGGCCACGCATGCGGCCTGCCTGTCCGGCAACGGCCGCCTGCTGCTGGTGGCGCTGGACGAGGTCAAGGTGCTGTCGGCCGGCGGCCGCGGCGTGATCCTGATGGAACTGGAGTCCAAGGAGAAGCTGCTGCAGGCGGTTGCCGTGGGCGCGCTGGGGTTGATGCTGTCGGGCGCGGGCCGCGGCGGCAAGCCGTCGTCACAGAAGCTGGCCGGGCAGTCGCTGCTGCCGTATGTCGGCAAGCGCGCGCGCAAGGGCAAGCAGATCGAGGCCAGGCTGAAGGAGCCGAGGATCGATCCGGTGCGGGTGGAGGCGACCGGCGGCAATTGATCGATTTCCGACCCGCAACCGATTGTTGTCTTCCCTCTCCCTCTGGGCCCCTCTCCCGCAAGCGGGAGAGGGGAGGAAACCAGCGGGATCAATCCACCCCCACAAATCCCCCAGTCTGATGCGCCCACAACCGCGCATACAGCCCCCCATGCGCGAGCAGTTGCGCATGCGTGCCGTTCTCGACGATATGCCCGTTGTCCAGCACCACCAGCCGGTCCATGCGCGCGATCGTCGACAGCCGGTGCGCGATGGCGATTACCGTCTTGCCTTGCATCAGCGTTTCCAGGCTGTCCTGGATTGCCGCTTCCACTTCAGAATCCAGCGCCGAGGTCGCTTCGTCCAGGATCAGGATCGGCGCGTTCTTCAGCAGCACCCGCGCGATCGCGATGCGCTGGCGCTGTCCGCCTGACAGCTTCACGCCGCGCTCGCCCACCTGCGCTTCCAGCCCGGTATTGCCGTGGGCATCGACCAGGTTGGGCGTGAACTCGTCCGCGCGGGCGCGGTGCAGCGCTTCGGCCAGCTCGGCGTCGGTGCTGGAGGGTTTGCCGTACAGCAGGTTCTCGCGGATCGAGCGGTGCAGCAGCGAAGTGTCCTGCGTCACCATGCCAATCTGCGCGCGCAGGCTTTCCTGCGTGACACCGGCGATGTCCTGCCCGTCGATCAGGATGCGGCCGCTTTCCACGTCATAGAGCCGCAGCAGCAGGTTGACCAGCGTCGACTTGCCGGCGCCGGAAGGCCCGACCAGCCCGATCTTCTCGCCCGGATGCACGATCAGGTTGACGCCCTCGATCACGCCCGAGCCCTTGCCGTAGTGGAATCCAACCTGCTCGAAGCGGACTTCGCCCTGTGTGACGCGCAGCGGCTGCGCGTTGGCGCGGTCGGTGACCTTGCGCGGCACGGCGATGGTCTTCATGCCGTCCTGCACCTGCCCGACGTTCTCGAAGATGCCGTTGACCACCCACATGATCCAGCCGGACATGTTGTTGATGCGGATCACCAGCCCCGTGGTCAGCGCGATCGCGCCCGTGGTGACGTGCCCGGTGCTCCACAGCCACACCGCCAGCCCGGTGGTGCCGGCGATCAGCGCGCCGTTCATCGCGGTGATGGTGACGTCCATGCCGCTCACCATGCGTCCCGCCTGCCGCGTCTTTTCGGTCTGCTCGGCCATGGCGTCGCGCGCGTAGTCTTCTTCCTGCCGGGTATGGGCGAACAGCTTGAGCGTGGTGATGTTGGTATAGCCGTCGACGATGCGCCCCATCAGCCGCGAGCGTGATTCGGTGGCGATCACCGAGCGCTCCTTCACGCGCGGCACGAAGTACAGCAGTGCGGCCACATAGCATACGATCCACAGCAGCAGCGGGATTATCAGCCGCCAGTCGGCCTGCGCGAACAGCACCAGGGAACTGACCGCGTAGATCACCACGTGCCACAGCGCGTCGACCGCCTGCACGGCGGAGTCGCGCAGCGAGAAGCCGGTCTGCATGATGCGCTGGGCGATGCGGCCGGCAAAGTCGTTCTGGAAGAACGACAGGCTCTGCTTGAGCACGTAGCGGTGGTTCTGCCAGCGGATCAGGTTGGACAGGCTGGGGTTGATGACCTGGTGCACCAGCACGTCGTGCAGGCCGAAGAAGATGGGCCGCAGCAGCACTGCCACCACCAGCATCCATATCAGTTCGTCGCGATGCCGGCTGAAGAATTCCGCGCCCGGCGTGGTCTGCGCCATGTCGACCAGCCGGCCAAGGAAGCTGAACAGCGCCACCTCGATCAGCGCGCCGACCAGGCCCACCAGCAACAGCAGCGCGAACACGCCCCACACTTCACGCAGGTACCAGGTATAGAAGCGCAAGACCTGACCCGGCGGCTCGCGGTCGGGCATGTTCCGGAAGGGGTCGATCAGTCTTTCCAGGCGACGCAACATGGCAGGTTCCCGTTGTGTGGCACGGCGCGCCCGGTCGTCCTTGTGTTGTCCTTGTGGGATGCCGGGGGCGCTTGCGGCGGATCAGACGCAACATGATACGCGCCATTGCCCAATGGAAAAGCCCCGCCTGGGGCGGGGCCTTGTCTGAAACGCCATGCCGAAACTGCTGCGGCGGCAGGGCAATCAGGGGTGGTGGATCACCATGTGCGTGAACGGCGGCACGTAGGCCTGCAGCGTCACGAACAGGCCCACCAGGATCGCCAGCACGATCGAGTGGAAGAACACGTAGCGCAGGATGTCGCCCTCGTGGCCGTACCACTTGGTCGCCGTGGAGGCCACCACGATGGACTGCGCGTCGATCATCTTGCCCATCACGCCGCCCGAACTGTTGGCCGACGCCATCAGCACCGGCGACAGGCCCAGCTGCTCGGCGGTGGTCTTCTGCAGGCCGCCGAACAGCACGTTGGAGGCCGTGTCCGAACCGGTCAGCGCCACGCCCAGCCAGCCCAGCATGGTGCCGAACAGCGGGTAGAACACGCCGGTGTGGGCAAAAGCCAGGCCCAGCGTGGCATCCAGGCCCGAGTAGCGGGTCAGGTAGCCGACGCCGAACATCGCGCAGATGGTCAGCAGCGAGTAGCGCACCAGCTTGATGGTTTCCCAGTACTCCTTGAACAGGCGCGGCACCGAGTAGCCCATCAGCAGGCCGCCCGCGATCGCCGAGACAAAGATGCCGGTACCGGCCATCGACAGCACGTTGAAGTTGAACACGGCGCCTTCGATGACTTCCTTGGGCACCACCGGAGGCACCTTGACGATAGCCTTGTCCAGGCCCGGGACCGGGAATTTCCACGCCCACAGGCTATCCATCAGCTTCTTGAACTCGGGGATACCCCAGACGAACACGAACACCGTCAGGATCACCCACGGCATCCAGGCCTTCGCCACCGAAATGCCGGCCGAGGCGGCGCTGGCGCGGGCGTCGGCTTCGAGCGCTTCGGGGTGGTCGACCTTGGAGTCGTCGTGGCGGCCCAGGATCTTGGTCGAAGTCCAGATGTCCTTGGGGTGCCAGACCTTCAGGAACAGCGTCAGCGAGCCCATCGACACCAGCGCCGCGATCACGTCCACCAGCCACGGGCCGTGGAAGTTCGACACCAGGTACTGCGGCACGGCAAAGCTCACGCCAGCCACCAGGATCGCCGGCCAGATCGCCAGCATGCCGCGGAAGCCGGCAAAGGCCCAGATCAGCCAGAACGGCACGATCACCGAGAAGAACGGCAACTGGCGGCCGATCATGGCCGACAGGTCAAGCAGGTCCAGCCCGGTCACCGAGGCCAGGCCGATGATCGGCGCGCCCAGCGCGCCATAGGCCACCGGCGCGGTATTGGCGATCAGCGCCAGCCCCGAGGCGGCCAGCGGCGAGAAGCCCAGCCCGATCAGGATGGCGCCGGTCACGGCCACCGGCGTGCCGAAGCCGGCCGCGCCCTCGAAGAACGCGCCGAAGCTGAACGCCACCAGCAGCAGTTGCAGGCGGCGGTCCTCGGTGATGCCGGAGATCGAGTTCTGCAGCACCTTGAACGATCCGTTCAGGGTGGTGAGCCGGTGCAGGAAGATGATGTTCAGCACGATCCAGCCGATCGGGAACAGCCCGGACACGATGCCGAGCCCCGCGGCCTTGCCGGCCATCGCCGCCGGCATGCCGAACACCGTGGACGCGACCACGATGCCGATCAGCAGCGCCAGCCCCGCGGCCAGGTGTGCCTGCATATGAAAGAACGCCAGCGCTGCCAGCAGCACGGCGACCGGAATACCCGCGGCAATGGTCGACAGCGCCATATTGCCTAGCGGGTCATAGACTTGACTCCACACGATCGAAATCCTCCTCAGGTTGGCTCGGGCGCCCGGGCGATCTGCGTGCCCTGGGCCGCCTGCTTGCGCTTTGCAGCCGGCGCGCGACATCCACCGCGCGCGGGAAAGAACCAGCGATTGTAGGAACGGGTTCCGTGTTCGCTGCCGTATATTGCGTCATGCATGGCATGAGCCACATTCAGGGATCAGGGTTTCCCTGGGGGCATTACAGCGCACGTGGGATGTGCCCGGCACACCGGCCAGAGTACTCTAAACGGCGCCTGTTGCAAAAGTCTGCCTGCCGGCGTACGGCTCGGATGACTGGCCCGCCAGCCATGGCGGGGACTGGCGCAAGCGCGGTGGGCCGGCGCATACTGGCGTTCGCCATCAAGCGGGCGCGCTGCCCGTATCCCCATATCCAACGAGGCTGCCCAATGACTGAATTCCTGCCCGCGTGGCCGCTGCTGACCGCCTTTGTGCTGGCCAGCCTGGCGCTGGCCATCACGCCCGGCCCGGCCGTGGTCTATATCGTGACGCGCACGCTGGCGCAAGGCCGGCAGGCCGGGCTGGCTTCGATCGGCGCGGTGGCGCTGGGCAACCTGGGCAACGCGATCGGCGCGTCGCTGGGGTTGGCAGTGCTGTTCTCGGTGTCTGCGCTGGCGTTCTCGGTGGTCAAGTACGCAGGGGCGGCCTACCTGATCTGGCTGGGCATCCGCGCGCTGCGTGGCGGCGGTGCGGCGGCGGACGGCGGCACGCCCGAAGTGGCGCAGCGCAGCCTGCGCCAGGTGATGCGCGACGGCTTCGTGGTGGCGCTGCTCAACCCCAAGACCGCGATCTTCTTCGCCGCTTTCCTGCCGCAGTTCATGAACCCGGCCGGCTCGGCGCTGGCGCAGAGCCTGGCGCTGGGCGTGGCCTTCGTGCTGATCGCCGCCACCACCGACGCCTGCTACGTCATGGCCGCGGCCGCGGTAATGCCGGCGCTGCGCCGTGCCGGGCGCGCGCGCGCGTTTGGCCGCTACCTGACGGGTGCGGCGTTTATCGGGCTGGGGATCTTTACGGCGACGTCGGGCTCGCGCGCCGCGAAGTAGGCAGGCAGAAGCAGGGGAAGGAAAAAACTGCCGCCGCTCAGCGCAGCGGCAGTTCCAGGATCCCGCCGGCGGCAGGGCGGGCGCGCATCGACGCCAGCCATCGCTCCAGGTCGGGCCGCGGCTGATGCTGGATCGGCAGTCCCATCCAGCGGTGCGCGGCGCAGGCCAGCGAGATATCAGCCATGGTGAAACGGTCGCCACCGATGAATTCTCGGCCTGCCAGCGCCTTGTCGAGCAAGTCTGCCAGCGGCTCGGTGCGCGCGCGCGATGCCTGGACAGCGGCCTCGTCGCGCTCGCCTGCGGGCTTGCGCACCAGGTTCAGGAAAGCCGTCACCATGGCCGGGCTGAAGGTCGTGGTCTGCCAGTCCATCCAGCGGTCGGCCGAGGCGCGCGCCTTGACGTCTTCGGGCCACAGCGTGCCCTCGCCATAGCGCGCGCACAGGTAGCGCACGATCGCATTCGATTCCCACAGCACGAAGGGCTCGCCGCCCACGTCCGTGCCGCGGAAGTCCTCGATTACCGGGATCTGGCGGTTCGGGTTCAGGCGGACGTAGGCCTCGGTGTCGAGGTCGCCCTTGTTGACGCCGATATCGACGCGCTCATGGTCCAGGTGGAGCTCGCGTGCGCACCAGACCACCTTCTGCACGTTGATGGAGGAGAGTCGGCCCCAGATACGCAGCATGTCGGCTCCTGGAAGGTGCGCGCCCGGACGTGGTCAGGCCGCGCGCGGTTGCTTGGCGCCAGCGGCGGCGATGGACTCGCGGAACAGCTCGCCCAGGATCGCCACGCCCTGCTCGATGCGCGCGGGCGGCACCGTGACGAACGCCAGGCGCAGCGCATTGCGCTTCGGGTTGCTGGCGTAGAACGGCGCGCCCGGCACGTAGGCCACGTTGCGCTTCACCGCCTCTTCCAGGATAGCCATGCTGTCCAGGCCCTCGGGCAGCTCCATCCAGATGAACATGCCGCCTTCAGGCGTGTTCCAGGTCACGCCTTCCGGCATGTGGCGCCTGAGCGCGTCCAGCATGGTCTGGCACTGCTTGCTGTAGAGCTCGCGGATGGTCGGGATATGGCGGTCGAGCAGGCCGTCGCGCACGGTCTCGTAGGCCACGCGCTGCGTGAAGGTCGGCGTGTGCAGGTCCGATGCCTGCTTGGCCTGGCACAGCTTGAAATGCAGCTCGGGCGGGGCGATCACGTAGCCCAGGCGCATGCCGGGGGCCAGGATCTTGGAGAACGAGCCCATGTAGATCACGCCGTCCGGGTTCATCGACAGCAGCGTTGGCAGCTGGTCGCCGGTGTAGCTGAGCGCGCCGTACGGATCGTCTTCCACCACCAGCACGCCCAGTTCCTGCGCGCGGGCCACCAGCGCCTGGCGGCGTTCCAGCGGCAGGCGGCGGCCGGTCGGGTTCTGGAAGTTGGGCAGGGCGTACAGGAAGCGCGCGCCGGTGGTCAGCTCGGGCGTCAGCGCCTCGGGCACCAGGCCCTTGTCGTCGGTCGGGATAGAGACGAACTCGGGCTCGAACAGCGAGAACGCCTGCAGCGCGCCGAGGTAGCTGGGGGTTTCCACCATCACCTTGCTGCCCGGGTCGATCATCACCTTGGCGATCAGGTCCAGCGCCTGCTGCGAACCGGTCACGATCAGCACCCGCTCCACGGCCACGCCATGGCGCTTGGCGACGAATTCACGCAGCGGCAGGTAGCCTTCGGTCGCGGCGTATTGCAGCGCCGCCTGCGGGTTGTCGGCAAATACGCGGGCCGTCGCTGCCTCCATGGCCGCTACCGGGAACGACTCCGGCGAGGGCAGGCCGCCGGCGAACGAAATGACTTCCGGACGCTCGGTGACCTTGAGGATTTCGCGGATGGCCGAGCTGGTCAGTTGCTGCGCCCGGCGGGAGATGGCCCATTTCATGATGTGTCTCTTGTGGTCTGGGGGAATTCTGGAGAGAGGCTAGCCTGCCGCTCAGTCAACGATAAAAAGTCTGGCACCTGTCGGCGAGGACGAACGGTGCGCTTCCGCCTGGTCGGCGACCTGGTAGCTGGTGCCCGCGGTGAGCACGAACTGCCGGCCGTCATCCAGTTCGGTGTGGAGCTCGCCGTCCAGCACGAACAGGATATGCCCCTTGCTGCACCAGTGGTCGGCCAGGTAGCCGGGCGAGTATTCCACCATCCGCACGCGGATATCGCCGAACTGGCGCGTACGCCAGGTGGCCTCGCCTTGCTCGCCCGGGTGCCGGGTCGGCGCGATGGCCGACCAGTCGGTGGTGCCGAAGGGCAGGTTGTCGATGCGCATGGGGCCTCAGCCCTGGACCTCGACGATCATCTCGATCTCGACGCAGGCGCCCAGCGGGATCTGCGCCACGCCGAAGGCGCTGCGCGCGTGCTTGCCCTGTTCGCCGAAGACTTCGGCCAGGAACTCGGATGCACCGTTGGTGACCAGGTGCTGCTCGGTGAACTCGGGGGTGGAGTTGACCAGGCTCATCACCTTGACGATGCGGGTGACGCGGTTCAGGTCGCCCATGTGCGCATGCAGCGTGGCCAGCAGGTCGATGGCGATGGCGCGTGCGGCGGCCTTGCCGGACTCGGTGTCGATGTCCTTGCCCAGCTTGCCGGTCCATACCTTGCCGTCCTTGCGGGCGATATGGCCCGACAGGAATACGGTGTTGCCGGTCTGCGCGGCCATCACGTAGGCGGCGGCAGGGGCGTTGGCGGTCGGCAGTTCGACGCCGAGGCGGGCAAGGGTGTCGTAGACGGACATGCGTTGGACTCCTGGTCAGTGAATGTGTCCTGGAAGGACAGGGGACGTTTCCGGGGCGGGGGCAGGTGCGCCCTGGCGCACGGCGGCGTGGCGGCCGAGGGCCACGACAGCGATTACCGCCACTGCAAAGGCGATGGTGGGGGCGTCAAGCGGCTCGGCCAGGATCAGCGCACCGCCCGCCAGCGTCAGGAACGGCTGCAGCAATTGTATCTGCCCGACGCGGGCCACGCCGCCTTTTGCGAGGCCGGCGTACCAGAAAAGGAAGCCGACAAACATCGAGAACACCGAAACATAGGCCATGCCGCCCCAGGCACGCGGCGACGCCGCGGCGATCGCCGGCAGGTCGCGCAGCGCCAGCCAGGCCACCACCGGCACCAGCACCGGCAGCGACACTCCCAGCGCCCAGCTGATCGTCTCCAGCCCGCCCAGTTCGCGCGACAGCTTGCCGCCCTCGGCATAGCCCAGTGCGCCCAGCACCACCGCGGCGAACAGGTACCAGTCGGCGTGCTGCAGGCCGCCGGCGCCTTGCCAGACGGCAAAGCCGACCACCAGCGCGCTGCCGGCCACGGCCGACAGCCAGAACCCCGCCGACGGCCGCTCGCGCCCGAACCAGGCCGCGAACACGGCCGTGGCCAGCGGCAGCAGGCCGACCACGATGGCGCCGTGGCTGGCCGGCACCTCGCGCATCGCCAGCGACGAGAACACCGGGAAGCCGACCACCACGCCCAGCGCCGTCACCGCCAGGCGCGGCCACTGGCCGCCGCGCGGGCGCCGTGCCGCGGCCAGCGCACCGCGTATGGCCAGCAGCGCCAGCGCCAGCAGCGCGGCCAGGACGGCGCGTGCCAGCGCGACAAAAATCGGGTCCAGTTCAGCCACCGCCATGCGCGTGAACGGCAGCGTCTGGCTGAAGATGGCCACGCCGATAAAGCCGAGCAGCATGCCGCCTGATTGGGGCGCGGAATGAGGCGCGGCAGGGGGCGCGGCAGATACGGACGAGGACGAGGGCGAGGGAGCGGGCATGGTTGGCCTCTTGCTTTCTTGTCGGTCGATTCAATGCACGCCGGGCCGGGCGCTGACGGCGATCCACAGCGCGGTCAGCGCCAGCGCCGCGCCCATGGCGCGGTTGAACCAGCGCACGCGCTGGCCTTGCTTCAGCCATTGCCGCAGCGCCGCGCCCAGCACGCCATACACGCCGTTGCTGACGAAGCCCAGCAGCGCGAACACGCCGCACACCAGCAGCAGGCGCTGCAGCGGCGCGGGGGCGCCGGCCATGTAGGACGCCGCCACGGCCAGCGCCAGCATCCACGCCTTGATGTTGGCGTACTGCAGCACCGCCGATTGCCACACGTTCAGCGGGCGCAGCACCTGTTTTTCGGCCAGCGCCGTGCTGCGCGCGATCTTCCACGCCAGCCACAGCAGGTAGGCCACGCCGGCCAGGTGCACGGCCGATGCCAGCGCAGGCTGGCCCAGGATCAGCGCGCCCACGCCCACCGCGCACAGCGCCAGGATGCTGGCAAAGCCGAAGGCCACGCCGACGCAATGCGGCAGCGTCGCGCGCAGGCCGAAGTTGGCGCCGGTCACCGCGGCAATGGTGGTGTTGGGCCCGGGCGTGAACAGGCCGACCGTCAGCAGCGTCAGCAGGGCCAGGAACTGCGCGGCGCTCAGGCCGGTGAGCAGGCCAGAAGTCACGGCGGTCATGCGAACGCCACCACCACGCGGCGGTTGGTGCGGCTCTTCTTCTCGATCTTGGTTACCGCCACGGTGCCGATCTCGCTGGTATTGCCCACATGCGTGCCGCCACAGGGCTGGCGGTCGACGCCGGGGATCTCGACGATGCGGATGCTCGACGTTCCCGCCGGCGGCGCCGCGCCGATGGTGCGCACCAGTTCCGGCTGCGCGGCCAGCTCCTGCGGCGTGATCAGCGTGATCCGCACCGCCGTTTCCGCGCGGATCAGCGCGTTCAGGCGCTCGGTCAGGTCGGCCTTTTCCAGCGTCGATTCCGGCAGGTCGAAGTCGATCCGCGCCGAGTCCGGCGAGATGCCGCAGCCGGTCACCGGCACCGGGATCAGCGAGCCCAGCAGGTGCAGGCAGGTGTGCAGGCGCATCAGCCGGTGGCGGCGCGCCCAGTCGATGGTGACCGTGACGCGCTCGCCCACGCGTGGCAGCGCGGCGTCCGGCGCAGGTATATGCAGGATGCGGCTGCGGTCTTGGGCATAGATCGTGTCGACGATGGTCACGGTGCGGCCGTCGGGAAGTGCCAGCGTGGCGGTGTCACCGGCCTGCCCGCCGCTGCGTGCGTAGCAGACGGTCTCGTCCAGCTCGATGCCTTCCGCGCTGGCCGCCAGCACGGTAGCGGCGCAGTGATCGAGGTAGGGATCGTGGTCGAAACGCTTGCGGGTCGCGGACATCGGTGTCTCCTTGGGGATGCTTGTGCTTGTTGGTACGGCTAGCTTCATCGTGGCTTGATGGTAGACAAGGTAGTCGGTACAGTACCGGTACAGTTCTGCGGATCGTCTTCAGTACAGTTGCAGGAGCAGCACATGGATGCGAACACCCGGGACGCGGACACCACCCCCGCGATCCCCAGTCAGCCTGGCGCAAGTGGCGCCCGCGTGACCTCCGCCCAGGCCGGCGGACGCCCGCTGCGCCTGGTGTTGCCGCCTACCGAGCGCCTGCCCGACCCGATCCCGTCGGCGCAGATGACGCTGGTCGAGCAGCTGACCGAATGGGCCCGCATGCGCATCGACGAACGCGTGTTCCGAGCCGGCATGCGCATGCCGTCGATCCGACAGCTGGCGCAGGAAAAAGGCATCTCGCGCTTTACCGTGGTCGAGGCCTATGAGCGGCTGGTGGCGCTCGGCTACCTGGAATCGCGCCGGGGCTCGGGCTTCTACGTGCGCGAGCGCGCGCCGGCGGCGCCGGCCGCGGCGGTGTCGTCCAATGTGGCCGAGTCGCGCAATATCGACGTCACCTGGCTGCTGCGCAGCATGTTCCATACCGCCGAGGCACACAAGGCGCCGGGGCTGGGCTTCCTGCCCAACGAATGGCTCGATGGCGAACTGATCGCCAGCGCGCTGCGCGGGCTGGGCCGCCAGCCGGGCAACCATTTCCTGGCCAGCGGCACGCCGCAGGGCTTCCTGCCGCTGCGCCAGCAACTGCGCACCCGGCTGGAGGAACTGGAGATCGGCGCCGGCGCCGAGCAGATCGTGCTGACCTCCGGCATCACCCAGGCACTCGACCTGATCGCCCGGCTCTACCTGCAGCCCGGCGATGCCGTGCTGGTCGGGGACCCGGCGTGGTTCGTGATGTTCGCCCGTTTTGCCGCGCAGGGTGCGCAGGTGATCGGCGTGCCTTACACCGCCGAGGGGCCGGACCTGGAGGCGCTGGAGCGCATCGTGCAGGCGCGGCGCCCGAAGCTGTTCGTCATCAACTCGGTGCTGCACAACCCGACCGGGACCTCGCTGTCCGCCGCCAAGGCCTTCCAGCTGCTGAAGCTGGCCGAGCAGTACGACTTCCTGATCGTCGAGGACGATATCTATTGCGACCTGTGCCCGCCTGGCCACGCCGCGACCCGGCTGGCCAGCCTGGATCAGTTGCGCCGGGTGATCTACCTGGGCAGCTTTTCCAAGACGCTGGCGGCCAACCTGCGCGTGGGCTTTATCGCCGCGCCGCCGGAGATGGCGTCGGCGCTGACCGACAGCAAGCTGCTGGCGGGACTGGCCTCGCCCGAGATCAACGAGCGGGTGCTGTACAAGGTGCTGACCGAGGGGCACTACCGCAAGCATGTCGAGCGCGTGCGCACCCGGCTGGACCGCGCCCGCGACGACACCCGGCGCGAGCTGGAGCGGCTGGGCCTGCGCCTGTTCCCGGGCCAGCACGCTGGCATGTACCTGTGGGCCGATACCGGGCGCGATACCAATGCCATCGCCACCGCCGGGCATGAAGAGGGCTATTTGTTCGCCCCGGGCAGCCTGTTCTCGCCGTCGCAGATGCCGTCGGGGTGGATGCGCTTCAACGTCGCCAGCAGCGGCGACCCGGACATGCTGCGCTTCCTGGCGCGCCAGCTGGAACGGCGCTGAGCCGCCTTCTTGCTGCACCCGTTACATTCCCCGGGCCTTGAAAAATGGCCCGGGCGGCCCTATTTCTGGCGTCACCGGCCCCCGACGGCCACCCGACCACCCCAGATTCGCCTGTTTTCGAGATTCAAGAGGAGAACCATGACCGCACCGCACGAGACGATGAGCTTCCAGGCGGAAGTGAAGCAACTGCTGCACCTGATGATCCACTCGCTGTACAGCAACAAGGAAATCTTCCTGCGCGAGCTGGTATCGAATGCTTCGGACGCCACTGACAAGCTGCGCTTCGAGGCGATCGCGAATCCTTCCCTGCTGGAAAACGACGCCGACCTGGCCATCCGCATCGAGGCCGACGCCACGGCGCGCACGCTGACGATCACCGACAACGGCATCGGCATGAGCCGCGACGAAGCGATCCGCAATCTCGGCACCATCGCCCGGTCGGGCACCAAGGAATTCTTCCAGCAGCTTTCCGGCGACCAGCAGAAGGACGCCGCGCTGATCGGCCAGTTCGGCGTCGGCTTCTACTCGGCCTTTATCGTCGCCGACAAGGTCACGGTGGAAACCCGCCGCGCCGGCGTGGGCGCCGAGGAAGCGGTACGCTGGGAAAGCACTGGCGACGGCGAGTTCAGCGTCGATGCGATCTCGCGCGTCGAGCGCGGCACCACCATCACGCTGCACCTGCGCGAGGGCGAAGACGATTTCCTGTCGGCCTGGCGCCTGAAGAGCATCATCCAGAAGTACTCGGACCACATCTCGCTGCCGATCCGCATGCCCAAGGAAGTGTGGGACGCCGAGTCGAGCACCTACAAGCGCACCGACGAGTGGGAAAGCGTCAACCAGGCCAGCGCGCTGTGGACCCGCAACAAGTCCGATATTTCCGACGAGCAGTACACCGCGTTCTACCAGCATATCGCGCATGACAACGAGGCGCCGCTGGCATGGACCCACAACCGCGTCGAAGGCCGCAGCGAATACACGCAGCTGCTGTACATCCCGGCGCGCGCACCGTTCGACCTGTGGGACCGCAACCACAAGGCCGGCCTTAAGCTGTACGTCAAGCGCGTCTTCATCATGGACGACGCCGAGCAGCTGCTGCCGGGCTACCTGCGCTGGGTCAAGGGCGTGGTCGATTCCGCCGACCTGCCGCTGAACGTATCGCGCGAACTGCTGCAGGAAAGCCGCGACGTCAAGGCGATCCGCGAGGGCTGCACCAAGCGCGTGCTGTCGATGCTGGAAGCGCTGGCCGACAGCGAGGATGAAGCCGAACGCGCCAAGTACGACACCTTCTGGCAGCAGTTCGGCCAGGCGCTGAAGGAAGGCGCCGGCGAGGACCAGGCCAACCAGGAACGCGTGGCCAGGCTGCTGCGCTTTGCCTCGACGCACAACGACACCGCCGAGCAGAACGTGTCGCTCGCCGCCTATGTCGGCCGCATGAAGGAAGGGCAGGACAAGATCTACTACGTCACGGCCGATACCTGGTCCGCGGGCAAGAACAGCCCGCACCTGGAAGTGTTCCGCAAGAAGGGCATCGAAGTCCTGCTGCTGACCGACCGCGTCGACGAGTGGATGCTGTCGTTCCTGCGTGAATTCGACGGCAAGGAACTGGTGTCGGTGGCGCGCGGCGACCTCGACCTGGGCAAGCTTGCCGACGAAGCCGAGAAGGCCGAGCAGGAAAAGGCCGAGGCCGACTGGAAGGACGTGGTCGAGCGCGCCAAGGCAGTGCTGGAAGGCAAGGCCAAGGACGTGCGCGTGACGCTGCGCCTGACGGAATCGGCATCGTGCCTGGTGTCGGACGAGGGCGACATGAGCGGCTACCTGCAGCGCCTGCTGAAGCAGGCGGGGCAGAAGGCGCCGGACGCCCAGCCGATCCTGGAACTGAATCCGGAACATGCGCTGGTGAGGAAGCTGCGCGATTTGCCGGAAGGGGATGCGTTCAGCGACCGCCTGCAGGTGCTGTTCGACCAGGCGCTGCTGGCCGAAGGCGGCATGCTGGAAGACCCGGCCGCCTACGTGCAGCGCGTCAACAAGCTGCTGGCCTGACGGCCGGCGACTGACGCAGCGGCCCCGAAGCAGGTAGTCGGGGCCGCTGCGTTTCTGCCATGCCAGACACCATACCGTCCCAGACCGACCTGCACCAGGGCCTGCCGCCCGTCATCGACACCCACACCCGCGTGCTGGTGCTGGGCAGCTTCCCCGGCGCCGCCTCGCTGGCCGCGCGCCAGTACTACGCCCATCCCCGCAACCAGTTCTGGCCGCTGATGGCCGCACTGACCGGCGAACCGCTGCCGGCGCTGCCCTATGCCGAACGGCTGGGGCGGCTGCTGGCGCACCGCATCGGCGTCTGGGACGTGCTCGGCGCATGCATGCGCGAGGGCAGCCTCGACAGCAATATCCGCTATCCGCAGGCCAACGACTTCACGCGGCTGCGCCAGCTGGCGCCCGCGCTCGAGCGCGTCGGCTTCAATGGCGGCACTTCCGGCCGCTTCGCGCCGCAGTTTGCCGGGCAGGGCTATCAGACGGTGGTGCTGCCTTCGTCCAGCCCGGCGCACGCGGCGCGCAATTTCGAGCAGAAGCTGGCGCTGTGGCGCGCCTTGGTGGCGTAGTCCGGCTTCCTCATTTTTGGTGCATCGCGCGCGTGAGGTATCCCGTATTGCCGTGGGTCATGGCGCCCTATACTGCAATCGAGTGACGAATCATTCGAAACCGGGGGTATCGGTCGCTCCTTGCCGTGCGCCTTGCGGCTCACACTTTCGGCCGCAAGGCGATGACACATCGAAAGTGAGCGCAATAGGCGAGCGAGGAGGCAATCATGTTCAAGCATCTCCTGCTGGCGGTCGATGGCTCCGACCTGTCTGAATCGGCATTCCGCAAGGCGATCGTGCTGGCGCGGGAAACGGGGGCGCGGATCACCGCGGTGCGCGTCTGTCCGAACTACCATGTGCTGACCTACCAGGTCGAAATGCTGGAAGACACGCGCGAGACCTATGTGAAGCAGGCGTGGGAAGATGCCACCCGCTACCTGCGCGGCCTGGCCGACGAGGCCGGCGGCGCAGGCGTGAAGTGCGATACCACGTACGCCGTCAACGACCATCCCTACGAAGCCATCATCAATGCGGCCGAAGAAAAAGACTGCGACCTGATCGTGATGGCCTCGCACGGGCGACGCGGGGTTCAGGGGCTGCTGATCGGCAGCGAGACCCTGAAGGTGCTGACGCACAGCAAGATCCCGGTGCTGGTCTACCGGTAAGCTTGCGGCCCTGCCGTCAGCCGCCGGCTTGCGGGCCGGCGCGGGGATGTATTTTTGCCGCCCGTGGTCGCTTCTGGCATGCTGACGGCCTGTCTCAATGCCCGGCCACCGCGCCCGCAAGCCGCCATGCCACTTTCCGACTGGACCCATGAAGCCATCCGCAAGATCGAGGCGGATTTCAACCGCTCCGCGGATACCCACCTGATCCCGCTGGATCTGCCGGGCTATCCCGACATCCGCTTCTACTTCAAGGACGAATCCAGCCACCCGACCGGCAGCCTGAAGCACCGGCTGGCGCGCTCGCTGTTCCTGTACGCGCTGTGCAACGGCTGGCTGCATGAGGGCAGCACGGTGGTGGAGGCGTCCAGCGGCTCGACCGCGATCTCCGAGGCGTATTTTGCCAGGCTGCTGGGGCTGCCGTTCGTGGCGGTGATCCCGGCAGGCACCTCGCGCGCCAAGGTCGAGGCGATCGAGTTCTATGGCGGGCGCTGCCACCTGGTCGACAGCCCGTCGGAGATCTATGCCGCGTCGCACCGCATCGCGCAGGAAACCGGCGGCCATTTCATGGACCAGTTCACCTACGCCGAACGTGCCACCGACTGGCGCGCCAACAACAATATCGCCGAGTCCATCTTCAAGCAGATGGCCGAGGAGGAGCACCCGGTGCCGGCGTGGCTGGTATCGAGCGGCGGCACCGGGGGCACGATCGCGACGCTTGGCCGCTACGTTGCCTACCGCCGTTACAAGACGCGCGTGCTGTGCGCCGACCCGGAGAACTCGGTGTTCTTTGATTATTTCCGCAGCTCCCTGGCGGGCAAGCCGGAACCGGACCTGGCCCTGCCGACCGGTTCGCGCATCGAGGGCATCGGCCGGCCGCGCGTGGAGCGTTCGTTCATCCCCAGCTGCATCGACGCCATGCTGAAGGTGCCCGATGCGCTGTCGTTCGCCGCCATGCGCTACCTGGCAAAGCGCTTCGGCCGCCGCGTCGGCGGCTCGACCGGCACCAACTTCGTCGGCGTGCTGTACCTGGCGCAGCAGATGCAAGCGGCAGGGCAGGCCGGGTCCGTCGTCGCCCTGTTGTGCGACAGCGGCGACCGCTATGGCAATACCTACTACGACGAAGACTGGTATGCCGAGCAGCGCATTGCCATCGACGCCGCCGATGCGCTGGTGGCGCGCGCGGTGAAAGGCGAAGCGGTGCTCACGCCGCAGGCGGTGGCGGGGCTGCAGCCGGCCGGTGCGGGCATTCCGGGCTGAATGCATGAGTCGTGGGAATCGCGCCGCCGCCATTCTGTCAAAATGCCGGCGGCCAGTGCTTCGGCGCTGGCCATTGCTCCACCGGTGACCTCAAAGGGTGACCTCACAGGGTGACTTATCCATGCGTATCTTCGGCATCAGCCTCCATATCATCGTTGCGTTGTTTTTCGCCGTGCATGCGGTGCGCACGCACCAGAACATGTACTGGTTGCTGATTCTGTTTTTGTTCCCGGGGCTGGGCAGCGTGGTCTACTTCTTTGCGATCTTCCTGCCCGAGCTGCGCCAGTCGCGCGGCGCACGCGTGGCCACGCGCGCCATTTCGCAGCTGGTCGATCCCAACCGGGCGGTGCGCGAGGCCCGCGCCGACTTTGACCGTGCCCCGACCGTGGCGCACCGCATGCGCCTGGGCGCCGCACTGCTCGAAGCCGGCGAGCCGGCCGAGGCGCTGCAGCACTACCAGGCCGCGGCCAACGGCCCGTTCGCGTCCGATCCGGCGCTGCTGCAGGGGCTGGCCCAGGCGCAGTTCGCCAACGGCGACGCGTCCGCCGCGCTGGTGACGCTGGAGAAGCTGTTCGCCGCCAGCCCGCACGCGCGCCAGCAGCCCGACCCCGCCTTGCTGTATGCTCGCGCGCTGGCTGCCACCGGCGCGCCCGGCACGCGCGCCGCGTTCGAGCAGGCCCTGACCAGCGCCAGCGACGTCGCGCCGCGCTGCCTGTTCGCCGACTGGCTGGCAACGCAGCCCGACGCCGCCGACCGCGAACGCGCGCGCGAGCTGTATGCCGAAATCGTCCACGATGCCCGTCACTGGCCGCGCCATGCCCGCGAACACAACCGCGAGTGGCTGCAGCGCGCCCAGGCGGCGCTGGGCAAGTAAGGCGCCTGCCGGCCCGTGCATGGCCGCCGTGAAATTCTCGACACTATGACCCTACTGAAACGCAAATCGATTGAAGCCGTGGCCTCGCGCCGACCGGCACGTGGAAACCGCAACCGTGGCGAGGCGCCAGGCTCCGACACAGCACGCGAAGAAAAACGCATGACGCCGCGCTTTGCGCCGGTGACCTTCTCCGAACTGGATGGCGTGCGCTACCTCCATTTCGGCACGGAGTGGGTGCAGGGGGCGATGCGCCTGCGCAAGCCGGATGCGATCGAGCTGGAATACGCGCAGCAGATGATGGCGTGGCTGCTGTTCCTGTCGCCCTCGGTGGATGAGTTCCATGTGGTGCAGCTCGGCCTCGGGGCGGCGGCACTGACCAAGTTCTGCCATCGCCAGTTCAGCCGCGCGCGCGTGACCGCGGTCGAACTGAACCCGGCGGTGATCATTGCCGGGCGCAGCATGTTCGGCCTGCGCCAGGACGACGCGCGCCTGACCGTGCGCGAGCAGGACGCGTGGGACTACGTGATGGACGGCACCCACGCCGACGCCATCGACGTGCTGCAGGTAGACCTGTATGACGCCACCGCGCGCGGCCCGGTGCTCGATACCACCGCGTTCTACCGCGCCTGCCGCCGCACGCTGAAGGGGCCGGGCGTGATGACCATCAACCTGTTCGGCGACCACGACAGCTTCCCGAAGAATATCGAGCGCATCTGCGAAGCCTTCGATAACCGCGTGCTGGTGTTCCCGGAGGTGCATGACGGCAACATCATCGCGATGGCGTTCAACGGCCCCGAGATCGATGTGGCGTGGGAAGTGCTGGAAGCGCGTGCCGAGGTGGTCGAAAGCACCACCGGACTGCCGGCGCGGGACTGGGTGCAGAAGCTGCGCGCGGCGAATGCGCGGCAGGAAGAACGGTTGAAGATCTAAGCGAAAACACGAAAAGGGGAGGGCGGTGTGGGGTGCGCCCAAGCTGCCTGAACTCGCCCAAGCAAGGTGTTCTCCCTCTCCCCTCAGCGGAAGAGGGAGAAAACCGCGGGCTGATGACGAGCCGCCGCGCTTACTCCTTGTGGAAAAACTGCGCCAACGACCACTCGTCCGTCCGCGCCTCATACTTCAATCCCTTCTTCATCGCCCACATCGCCAGCTGGCTGTGCGACGGAATGATCGCGTGGTCGGCCAGCGCAAACTTTGCCGCCGTGCGCGCGTTCTCTTCGCGTGCCTTCTCGCTGGAAACGGTGGTCAGCGATTTCTCGATCAGCTGGTCCAGCTGCGCATTGCTGTACTTGCCCCAGTTCCACGTGCCATACCCCGTCTTGGGATTGGGCGTGCCCGTGATCGAGCGCAGCGCCACATCAGCCGCCGCCGAGCCCCAGCCCAGCATCTGGAAGGCAAACTCACCCTGCCGCGCGCGCGTGAAGTAGGCCGCCACCGGCATGGTCTCGACCTTGGTCTGGATGCCGATGCGCGTCAGCATGCTCGCGGTGGCCTGCGCCACCGCGGCGTCGTTCAGGTAGCGGTTGTTGGTGGCGTGCAGCGTCAGCCCGAAGCCGTCCGGGTAGCCAGCGGCGGCCAGCAGCTTCTTGGCGCCTTCCGGGTCGTAGGCTTCGGGTTTGGTGCCCGGATGCCCGAAGATCTGCGGCGACACGATCGACGACGCCGGCACCGCCAGCCCTTCCATGATGCGGTTGACGATGGCGTCGCGGTTCAGTGACTTGCTGATCGCGGCACGCACGCGTGCATCCTTGAACGGGTTCTTGCCGAGCGGCTTGCCGGCCTTGTCGGTGACGAAGGGCGGGCTGTCGCGCGACTGGTCCATTTGCCAGAAGATGGTGCGCCACGACACCTGCTGCTCGACCTTGAACTTCGGGTTCTGCTTGAGCTTGGCCACGTCGGCCGATGGCACGCTTTCGATCACGTCGACGTCGCCGGCCAGCAGCGCGGCGCTGCGCGCGCCGTTGTCGGTGATGATCCGGAACACGGCACGGTCCCACTCCGGCTTGGGCCCCCAGTAGTCAGGATTGCGCTCCATCACGATTTCCTGCCCGCGCGCGAAGCGCACGAACTTGAATGGCCCGGTGCCGATCATGGCCTTGCCCGAATCGAAATCGGCCTGCGTCAGCGTGGCGGCGACCTTCTTCGGCATGATCGGCACGCTGTTCAGGTCGTTGGCCAGGTTGGCGTAGTTGGGCACGCTCATGGTCAGGCGCACCGTCAGCGGATCGGGCGTGTCGATGCGGGCGATCGGCTTGGTATAGCTCGTGAACGAGCCCGGGCTGTTGGTCAGCTTGTCCGGGCGCTCCAGCGAGGCCTTGACGTCTTCGCTGGTGAAGGGCGAGCCGTCATGCCACTTCACGTTGGGGCGCAGCTTGATTTCCCAGGTGATGGCATTGACCGGCTTCCACGACAGCGCCAGGCCGGGGATATAGCGGGCGTTCTTGTCCATGAACACCAGCGACTCGAAAACATGCAGCGCGATCGCGTTGTTGGGGCCGGCGTTGTTCCAGTGCGGGTCCATCGAGGTGACGTCGGCGGCCAGCCCGATGCGCAGGTCCTCGGCATGGGCGGCGCCGGCCGGCAGCAGCGCCAAGGCGGTGAAAACAGCGCTGCCCAGCACCAGCGCGGCGGTGGCGTGGAGCAGATTGCGGGGAGCGGACTGGCGGGCAGGCGGGCGGGACGTAGCGGTTGTCGATGGCATGGGGCTGGCTCCTCATACGGGTCCGGCGCTTGCGGACGGGTTCTCAGGCGGTTTGTCCCGCATTGTGCCGCTAAAGTGGCATGGTTGCAGCGTCCTGTGCAAGCCGACGGGTTCGGCGCCGGTAGAATGGCGGCCATGTTTGCCAATTCCCGCACCATCGTTTCGGCGCAGTCCGATGTCCACGAGCATTTGGCCGCGCGCGTCGCGCGCCACCTGGCCGAGCCGTTCCGCAAGCCCATCGGCGAAGCCAGCCGCCGCGCGCTGGCCGTAGCGCTCGACAACTGGCAGCAGGCCGGCGGCGCGCCGCTGATCCTGGATGCCGGGTGCGGCGTGGGCGAAAGCACGTTGCGGCTGGCGACGTCGTTCCCGGACCACTACGTGATCGGTGTCGACCAGTCCGAAAAGCGCCTGGCGGCCGGCAAGGACTGGTGGGGCGAGGCAACGATGCCGGCCAATTTCTGCTGGGCGCGGGCCGACCTGGTCGATGTCTGGCGCATGCTGCAGGCCGACGCGGTGCCGGTGGCGCGCCACTACGTGCTGTACCCGAACCCGTGGCCAAAGATTGGCCACCTGGGGCGGCGCTGGCAGGGCCATGCGGTGTTCCCGGCACTGGCGGCGTGCGGCGAATACCTGGAATGCCGCAGCAACTGGCAGGTCTATATCGACGAGTTCGCGCAGGCGCTGGCGCTGGCAGGTCGTCCGGCGCAGGTGGTCGAGCCATGGCAGCCGGCGCAGGCGATGACGCCGTTCGAACGCAAGTACGCGGCTTCGGGGCATGGTCTGTGGCGCTGCGTCAGCGAGCGGGGTGCCTGAAGCCAGCAAGGAAAACAAAAACGGCCCGCAATGCGGGCCGTTTGCTTGCCAGGACGCAGGATTTCAGTGAAATAGCGGCTGCTGCGTCGGCGCGTCTTCCGGCAGTTCTGCATGCACGATCTCGCCATTGCGGTCGGCATACAGCGGCGTGCCGCAATCCTCGCAGTACTCCGGATCGAACAGCGCCGCGTGGCGGAAGATGTCTTCCACGCCCGCATTGCGCAGTTCCTCGCAGATCTGCTCGAGCGGGTTGCCCTTCTCGTCGGCATCGACTTCGCCGGCTTCGCGGCCGTAGACCGGCCAGACGATGCCGTAGATCACGTCCTTCTCGCCGCGCATGGTGAAGCCGACGCGGTATTCCTCGACCACTTCCTCGCCGAACGCGGCCACCACCGCGGCCAGCTGGCCGGCGGAGATATCCAGCGTGCCGGCCAGGTAGTTGACGGCGGCGCGCACCGTCAGCGGGCGGATGCTCTTGTCGGATTCGCGGCACGACAGGAAGAAGGCGTCGGGCAACAGCAACTCGAACTCGCAGCCCGGCAGCAGCAGCGCCACCGATGGCTGGACCTGGCTGCGCCATTGCTCCAGGCATACCGAGCGCTCGGCATGGTGCTCCTTGGCGTCCTCCTGCCAGCGGAACAGCGCCTGCTCGTGCGGGGCCACCACCACGGCCAGCAGGTAGCGGGGGTCGGCCAGGATCGGCGCGGTCTCGGGCAGGTCGCGCAGGTCGACCTTGGGCACCGAGCCGGCCAGCGCGGCCGCGGCCAGCTTGTGCGTCAGCGCAAACGTGTCGCTGTGCGTGCGCGGCAGCTGGTCGATGCTGTACAGGTACGGCGACAGCGCGACCTTGGTGGCCGAAGCCAGCACATGTGCCTGCAAGTGCACGGCCAGCGTCTGGGCCAGCTCCGGCTTGAGCGCGCCCGAGGGGATGGCGTAACGCGTGTGCGCCAGGATCGGCGCGGCGATCAGCAGCGCGTCGTAGCGCTGGCCATCGACCTCGATGGTGGCCGATTCGGCCAGCGTCTCGGCCTGCTCGGCCAGCACGTCGGAGGCGTCGGCGTTGTGCTTGAACAGGTGTTCCAACGCCGCGTCAAGCGCGGTCTGGCTACCGTTCTTCAGCAGGCGGCCCAGGCGCTGCGAGAGTCGCCGTTCCCAGTAGCCATCCTCCATGCGGCTGCCCGATGCGTCGAGGGCGAGCGCATCGGCCACCAACCGCTCGGCGTCGGGCGAAAGACGTGGGGAAGCCTTGGGGCGAAAACCTGCCATAGAATGAAACCGTCCGTTTATGCGTAAAACGGTATTCTACTCGTTGCGTTGACAAGGCGGCCGCGCGATACGTTGCGCCTTGTACTTGGCGAGGCTGAAGGATCGCTCTTATTTCTTTTCGCTGGCTGCCGGCACCGCCGGTGCGTGGGTCTCGACACCGTGCTGCTCGCCGGAAATCGACACGTCGCTGCCGCCCTTGGTCAGCAGGTAGAGGGCCGCGCCGGCAATGACGACGAATGCGATGATGATCTTTGCCATGTTGTCTCCTGTATCTGTCTGAGGCGGGGTGGCCCCGCCTCCGGGTCGTTGCGACCGCTGTTCTTTGGGACACAGTGTGGCAGCACTGCCTTGCGTGGAACTTACACGGGCACCAGACGGCGCAGGGGCGCGAGGTGATCCCGAGGCCGCACCATGCTCACAATGACAAACGCCGCCTGCCCGGCCCCGCGTCACGGGGCCGGGCAGGCGGCGTTGGCTTTCGCGGATCGCGGATCGCGGTCCGCGGGGCGTCAGGCGGCTGCCAGCAGCTGACGCAGCACGAACGGCAGGATGCCGCCGTGGTTGTAGTAATCGACCTCGATCGGCGTGTCGATGCGCAGCAACACCGGCACGCGCTGCACGTCGCCGTTGGCGCGCTTGATCACCAGCACCAGGTCCTGCTGTGGCTTGAGGTCGCCCTCGATGCCTTCGATGTCGAAGGTCTCGTTCCCGGTGATGCCCAGCGTCTGTGCGCTGTCGCTGCCCTTGAACTGCAGCGGCAGCACGCCCATGCCAACCAGGTTGGAGCGGTGGATCCGCTCGAAGCTGCGCGCCACCACGGCCTTCACGCCCAGCAGCTGCGTGCCCTTGGCGGCCCAGTCGCGCGACGAGCCGGTGCCGTACTCCTCGCCGCCGAACACCACCGTGGGCGTGCCCTCGGCGACGTACTTCATGGCCGCGTCGTAGATCGACATCTGCTCGCCGGTGGGCTGGTGGATGGTAATGCCGCCTTCCACGCGTGCGCCGTCCGGCTTGGGCGGGATCATCAGGTTCTTGATGCGAACGTTGGCGAAGGTGCCGCGCATCATCACCTCATGGTTACCGCGGCGCGAACCGTAGCTGTTGAAGTCGGCCTTGAGCACGCCATGCTCCTGCAGGTACTTGCCCGCGGGCGAGGTGTCCTTGATCGAGCCGGCCGGCGAGATATGGTCGGTGGTCACCGAATCGCCGAAGATACCCAGAGCGCGCGCGCCGCGCACGCTGGCCGTGGCGCCCGACGGCTCCAGGCTGAAGTCCTGGAAGAAGGGCGGCTCGGCGATGTAGGTTGACCTGGGCCAGTCGTAGACCTGGCCCTTGGTGCCCTGGATCGCGCCCCACAGCTTGCTCGGCTTCTTGACCTGCTCGTAGTTGCCCTTGAAGGTCTTGGCGTCCATCGCGAACTTCATCAGCGCATGGATTTCTTCCGAAGTCGGCCAGATGTCGCCCAGCCAGATGTCGCGGCCGCCCTTGCCCTTGCCGACCGGCTCGGTCATGAGGTCGCGCGTGACATTGCCGGCGATGGCGTACGCCACCACCAGCGGCGGCGAAGCCAGGAAGTTGGCGCGGATGTTCGGGTGGATGCGCGCCTCGAAGTTACGGTTGCCGGACAGCACGGCGGCCGCCACCAGGTCGTTCTGGATGATGGCCTCGTTCAGCTCGGGCGTCAGGTCGCCGGCATTGCCGATACAGGTGGTGCAGCCGTAGGCGGTCACGCCGAAGCCCAGCTTTTCCAGGTACGGCAGCAGGCCCGCGGCCTTCAGGTATTCGGTCACCACACGGCTGCCCGGCGCCAGCGAGGTCTTGATGTGCGGCGCCACTTCCAGCCCGGCCTCGACCGCCTTTTTGGCCAGCAGGCCGGCGGCCAGCAGCACGCTGGGGTTGGAGGTGTTGGTGCACGAGGTGATGGCGGCGATCAGCACGTCGCCGTTCTTCACTTCGATGCCGTTGCTGGTGCTGTAGGGCTGGTCCAGCTCGGCCGGATCCTTGTTGAAGCCGTTCTCGGCCACCGGCTTGCTGAACAGCGACGCGAAGGTGCTCTTGACGTTGCCGATCTCGATGCGGTCCTGCGGGCGCTTCGGCCCTGCCAGCGACGGCGCCACCGTGGACAGGTCCAGCTTCAGCGTCTTGCTGAAGTCGATGTCGCCTGCCTGGGGGATGCCAAACATCTGCTGGGCGCGGAAGTAGCCTTCGAACGCGTCGATTTCCTCGTCGGTGCGGCCGGTGCCGCGGAAGTAGTCGATGGTCTTGCCGTCGACCGGGAAGAAGCCCATGGTGGCGCCGTATTCCGGCGCCATGTTGCCAATGGTGGCGCGGTCCGGCACCGACAGGCTGGCCGTGCCTTCGCCGAAGAACTCGACGAACTTGCCGACCACCTTCTCCTTGCGCAGCATCTCGGTGATGGTCAGCACCAGGTCGGTGGCGGTGACGCCTTCGCGCAGGCGGCCGGTCAACTCCACGCCGACCACGTCCGGCGTCAGGAAGTACACCGGCTGGCCTAGCATGCCGGCCTCGGCCTCGATGCCGCCGACGCCCCAGCCGACCACGCCGATGCCGTTGATCATGGTGGTGTGCGAGTCGGTGCCGACCAGCGTGTCAGGGTAGTAGACCCCATCCTTCTTGTGCACGCCGCGAGCCAGGTATTCCAGGTTGACCTGGTGGACGATGCCGAAACCCGGCTGCACCACGCCAAAGGTGTCGAACGCCTGCATGCCCCACTTCATGAACTGGTAGCGCTCGTGGTTGCGCTTGAATTCCAGTTGCATGTTCAGGTCCAGCGCCTTCTTCTCGCGGAAATGGTCGACCTGCACCGAGTGGTCGACCACCAGGTCGACCGGCACCAGCGGCTCGATCTTCTTGGGATCCTGGCCCATCTTCTCGGCCACGTTGCGCATCGCGGCCAGGTCGGCCAGCAGCGGCACGCCGGTGAAGTCCTGCAGCACCACGCGGGCCACGACGAACGGGATCTCGTCGACACGCTCGGCAATCGGCTTCCAGCCGGCAAGCTGCTTGACGTGTTCTTCGGTAACTTTCTTGCCGTCGCAGTTGCGCAGCACCGCTTCCAGCACGACGCGGATCGATACCGGCAGGCGCCCGAGGTCCAGGTCCAGTTCTTGCGCCAGTTGCGGCAGGGAATAGAACTGGCCCTTGCCGGAAGCGCCGATCTTGAATTCTTTTAGCGTGTTCTTGAGGTTATGGGGCATTGCCGTACTCCGATCGAAGAATGATGCGATGGCATTTGGCTCGGACCTCTGAAACTGGAATCAGACCCCGGTGCGCTGCCGCGGCATGTGACCGCGGTCCGAGGTCGGCAGCGCACTGCAACTGCATACTCTAACCGCCGCGCGGCTTTGCCGCCACCCGGTCTCGATCGGCCAGGTCGCTTGCCCTGTCGGCGCGACAGCGGCTTCCCGCGGGGATTGCCCCCGCCGGCAAGGCAGGCAGGGCGCCCGGCGGCCGCCAGGCAGGCGGCCGCGAGTGCCCTGCACGGATTTACTGCTTGGGTGCCGCGGACTGCTGGGCGGCGTCAGGCTGCTGCGGCTGGATCGTCGGGCCGCCCGGGGGCGTGACCAGCAGCGGGGCGGTAACCGGGGCGCGCAGGCCGCCGGCCTGGGTCGGTGCGGCGGCGCCGGCCTGCATGGCGGCGCTCTGGCAGTCGTCGGCCAGGCGCTGGCCCAGGTTCTTGTTGAACAGCATGGCCTTGCTCGGGATCACCACCAGGTCCAGGCCGGTGCGGGCGTCGTAGTAGCGGTCGGCGCCGGTCACGGTGGACTGGCGCGGCAGCTTGTAGTCGCGGCCTTGCCAGTGGACGGTCAGCACTTCGTCGCGCAGCATGTCGCCCGAGATATAGATGCTGTTGCCCAGCTCGCACTGCCACTTTTCACCGGTCGGGGTGGCAGCGGCGGCGGCGCCTGCGCCGGCAGCGGCGCCGGCTGCGGCCTTCTTCTTGGTCGAGGACTTCTTCGTGGTGGTCTTCTTGGCCGGTTCCTGCGCCATCACGGCGGTCGCGGTGGTCAGGCTGAAGGCGCCAATGCAGGCTGCGAGTACAAGATGTTTCATTTTGTGAGTGCCTTTCGGATTCTGAAATCTGGTCTGTTTGTCGTTCGCCGCCGTCACATCAGGCGGCGCCTGGAATGGAAGTCCGCCGCTATTCTCTACGATTTGCCTGAGCCGGCGAAGTGCGCTGGCCTTTGGTTACATAATCCGGGTGTCCGGTTAGTCCGGGTTCACTTACGCTTGCCGATCGGCGCGAATTTGAGGTTTTCGGGGCCCACGTAGTTGGCGCTGGGGCGGATGATCTTGTTATCGATGCGTTGCTCGACGATGTGCGCGGCCCAGCCGGAGGTACGCGCGATCACGAACAGCGGCGTGAACATCGCGGTCGGCACGCCCATCATGTGGTAGCTCACCGCGCTGAACCAGTCCAGGTTCGGGAACATCTTCTTGATGTCCCACATCACGGTTTCCAGCCGCTCGGCGATGGCGAACATCTTCATCGAGCGGGCATCCTTCGACAGCTTCCTCGCCACTTCCTTGATCACCTGGTTGCGCGGGTCGCCGGTGGTGTACACCGGGTGGCCAAAGCCGATCACGACTTCCTTGTTCTCGACGCGCCGGGTGATGTCGGCCTGGGCCTCGTCCGCGTTGTCATAGCGCTTCTGGATCTCGAAGGCCATTTCATTGGCGCCGCCATGCTTGGGGCCGCGCAGCGCGCCAATCGCGCCGCAGATCGACGAGTACATGTCCGAGCCCGTGCCGGCGACCACCCGTGCGGTGAAGGTCGACGCGTTGAACTCGTGCTCGGCGTACAGGATCAGCGAGGTGTGCATGGCACGCTCCCACAGCGCCGAGGGCTTCTCGCCGTGCAGCAGGTGCAGGAAGTGGGCGCCGATCGAGTCGTCGTCGGTCTCCACCTCGATGCGGCGGCCATTGTGGCTGTAGTGGTACCAGTACAGCAGCATCGAACCCAGGCTGGCCATCAGCCGATCGGCGATATCGCGCGCGCCCGGGGCATTGTGGTCATCCTTCTCCGGCAGCACCGTGCCCAGTACCGACACGCCGGTGCGCATCACGTCCATCGGATGCGCGCTGGCCGGAACCCATTCCAGCGCCAGCTTGACGTTGGCGGGCAGGCCGCGCAGGGCCTTGAGCCTGGCCTTGTAGGCGGCCAGTTCGGATTTGGTCGGCAGCTTGCCGTGCACCAGCAGGTGGGCGATTTCCTCGAATTCGCAGGTTTCGGCGATATCGAGAATGTCATAGCCGCGGTAGTGCAGGTCGTTGCCGGTACGGCCGACGGTGCACAGCGCGGTATTGCCGGCGGCAACACCGGACAGGGCGACGGATTTCTTGGCTTTTGGCGCCGTGGGCTCGGTCGTGGCGGCGGGTGCAGCGGTCTTCGAAGCGGACATCCGGGTCTCCTTCGGTCGCGTCCGTATTTTGTTGTTCTGGCGGTGTCAGGCGAAGAACAGCGCTTCCACATTGTCCGGCAGCGGGGTGCCGGTGGCCTGGGCGCGCTGCAGCAGCGACCAGTAATAGCGGTAGCTGGCGCGGTCGTGCAGCTGGCCGTCGTGGCGGATCGGCGCCCAGTTGTTTTCGTGGGCGGCCAGCAGGATCTGGCTGGCTGCGCCGATTTCTTCCGCGCCCGGCCGGAAGGCGGCGACGATCGGCGCGATCTGGCCCGGGTGGATGCTCCACTTGCGCAGGTAGCCAAATTCGGCGCGCGCGCGCAGTGCGTCGTCGCCCGCCCGCTGCGGTGCCTGCACATCGGTGCTGACGTTGTGCGACGGCACCTTGCCGTGGCGATGGCAGGCCGCGGAGATTTCCAGCATGGCGCGACGGATCAGCGGATGCTCGAACTGCTGCGGCGAGCGCATGGCATCGCCGGGGATCGCACCGTGGTGCGCCGAGACGAAGTCCATCAGGCCGAAGCTAAGGCACTCCACCTGTACCAGCGCGGCGATATCGAAAGCTTGCTCGAGCGCGGCATGTGTCTCGATCAGCACATGGATAGGGATATGGCGGGCGATGCCGGCATTGCGCGCCACCTGGTTGACATGGTCGGTCACACGCGCGACCTCGACCACGTCGGTCACCTTGGGCACCACCACGTAGGCCAGCCGCGCGCCGGCGGCGCGCACCAGGATGTCGACATCCTGGCGCCAGTTCGGGTGGGCGGGATCGTGGATGCGCACGCCGACGCGGTTGTGCGCGTTCAGCGGGCTGTTGACCAGTTGCGCGCACAGTTCGGCGTGCTCGCGCTCCTCGCCGACGGCGGCGCCATCCTCGCAATCGAAGGTGATGTCGAAGACGGGACCAAGCTCTTGCTGCAGGGCAAGCGACTTGCGCATCAGCTTTTCGCTGCCCGCGTAGTGGTCACACACCGGCAACTGGACCGGGATGGCTTCGCCCTGGAACAAGACCTCGGATGGATGCACGGGAATTCAGGTGGTTATGGTTGCTCGGGGAGGGCACATCATAGCGCCCCAATACGAAAAAACCGGGGTTCCGCGCCGATTTTTTGAATCGTTGCGGAACCCCGGTCCTTTTCCTGGAACGCGCTGAAGATCAGCCCAGCAGGTGCTGCACGCCGGCCTTCTCTTCTTCCAGTTCCTTCAGGGTGATGTTGATCTTTTCCTGGCTGTAGGCGTCGATCTCCAGACCCTTGACGATTTCGTACTTGCCGTTGGCGGTGGTCACCGGGTAGCCGAACATGGTGTCGGCGGGGATGCCGTACTCACCGTTCGACGGGATGCCCATGGTGACGACCTTGCCGTTGCTGCCCAGGACCCAGTCATGCACGTGGTCGATGGCGGCGTTGGCGGCCGAGGCAGCCGACGACAGGCCACGCGCTTCGATGATGGCGGCGCCGCGCTTGCCGACGGTCGGCAGGAACACGTCGTTGTTCCACACCTGGTCGTTGATCAGGTCCTTGACGCTCTGACCGTCGACGGTCGCGTAACGGTAGTCGGCGTACATGGTCGGGCTATGGTTGCCCCACACGAACATCTTCTCGATCGACGACACCGGCTTGCCGGTCTTGGCGGCGATCTGCGACAGGGCACGGTTGTGGTCCAGGCGCAGCATGGCGGTGAAGTTCTCGCGCGGCAGGTTCGGTGCCGACTTCATGGCGATGTAGGCGTTGGTGTTGGCCGGGTTGCCGACCACCAGCACCTTGACATTGCGGCTGGCGACTTCGTCCAGCGCCTTGCCCTGCACCGTGAAGATCTGGGCGTTGGCTTCGAGCAGGTCCTTGCGCTCCATGCCCTTGCTACGCGGACGGGCGCCAACCAGCAGGGCCACGTCGGCATCCTTGAAGGCAACCTTGGGGTCATCGGTGATGACCACGCCAGCCAGCAGCGGGAATGCGCAGTCTTCCAGTTCCATCACCACGCCCTTGACGGCGGCCTGGGCTTGCGGGAGATCGAGCAGTTGGAGGATGACCGGCTGGTCTTTGCCCAGCATGTCGCCGTTGGCGATGCGGAACAGCAGGGAATAGCCGATCTGGCCAGCGGCGCCGGTCACTGCGACGCGCATTGGGGCTTTAGCCATGAGTAAATCTCCAAACGATAGAAGGGGGTAGCCGGTCGGCGGCACACCGTCGCCAACTCAAGGCGGCGTGCACGCCGGGTGCTGGTTGTCGCCACAGCGGGGAGCGGCCGTCCGCCGGCGCCAGGTGGCGGGGGCCACGGGGCGGAACCGGTGAGGGAGAGCCACAACGGGTCATGGTGATACAACGAAGCGTAAGTCTACTGCGAAGCGAGCCGCCATTTCCAGACTGATTTCCAGTCCGGGCCGCGGGGGAGGGTGCCGGCAAAGGCATCCGCCGGCGGCACGAGCGCGGCATTCACGGCATTCGCGGGCATGGACCAGCGCGAGTGTAGGCCCGGCCTCACTGGCTGTCAATTCATATGTCTTATATAAGACATAAGACAATTAACGTCAGGCTGGCGCCCGCCGCCCTTTTGTGGTGAAATCCCCGCTATGTCCTCCCTGTCTACGTCCCTCTCCGGCGCTGCCGCCCCTGGCGCGCAGGACTCTGGCGCGGCCACCCCTGGCGCCGGGACGCAGCCGTCTTCGTCGCCCTCGTTGCCCCCGTCCACCCCGTCGGCATCCCCCGCACCGCAGGCCGTCGCGCAGCCAGGCCCGCAGGCCTCCCCGTCGCCCACCTTCAGCCCGCTGTACCAGCAGATCAAGGCGCTCATCATGCGCAGCCTGCAGTCCGGCGAGTGGAAGCCAGGCGAGATGATCCCCAGCGAAATGGAGCTGGCGGCACGGTACAAGGTGAGCCAGGGCACGGTGCGCAAGGCCATCGACGAACTCGCCGCAGAGAACCTGGTGGCGCGCCGGCAGGGCAAGGGCACCTTCGTGACCACGCACCATGAGGACGTGGTCAAGTTCCGTTTCCTGCGCCTCGTTCCCGACGAAGGCGAGCCCCATTACGGCGCCAGCCACGTGCTGGAGTGCAAGCGCCTGCGCGCGCCCGCCGAGATCGCGCGGCTGCTCGATATCCGCACCGGCGACAGCGTGGTCCAGATCCGCCGCGTGCTGAATTTCTCCGGCGAGTCGACCGTGCTCGACGAGATCTGGCTGCTCGGCGCCAACTTCAAGGGCCTCACCGCGGAAAAGCTGACCGAGTGGAAGGGCCCCATGTATGCATTGTTCGAGGCCGAGTTCGGTACGCGCATGATCCGCGCCTCGGAAAAGATCCGTGCCGTGGCCGCCGACGAGACGGCGGCCGAGCTGCTGTCCGTGCCGCTGGGCTCGCCGCTGCTGTCGGTCGAGCGCGTTTCCTATACCTACGGCGATCGCCCTGTAGAGGTGCGCCGCGGGTTGTATGTGACGACCAGGCATTACTACCAGAACGACCTGAGCTGAGTTACTGCGCCGGTGTTCTCCCGCATTGGTGTGGATTATTGCGGCTTTCGTGATGGTGGCGTTGGCTGTTGCGCGGCGCAGGTGGATGTTGCGTGGCAATTGCCGTGTTTTGTGTGCAGTGTGCGATTGTCGGGCGGCGCGTGTTGGTGCGCGATAGCTGAAAATTATTGGTGCAGCGCGCAACAAAGGCGCTAAAATCTCGTGGATTTGCCACAGTGCATCCCGCTGCATGCAGGCAATGGCAGTTTCGTTTCTTTGTTTACCGCTAATGGGGTCTCGCATGGCTGAAGCCGTCAAACAAGCCAGGCCGGAGTTCCGGAATATCGGTATTTCGCAGATCGCGAAATACCGGTTGCCCTGGGCCGGCAAGGTATCCATCCTGCATCGCGTGAGCGGTGCCTTGATGTTCCTCCTCCTTCCCTTCGTCCTGTATCTGTTCGAGCAGAGCATCACCTCCGAACTGAGCTTCGCAAAGTTTTCGGCCCTGCTGTCCGGTGGCTTTGTCAAGCTGGTTGTGCTGGCCCTGATCTGGGGGTATCTGCATCATTTCTGCGCGGGTATCCGCTTCCTGCTGCTGGATGTGCACGTTGGTGTGTCCAAGCCCGCTTCGGCTAAGTCTGCCATCAGCGTGCTGGTTGTCAGCCTGCTGCTTACCCTGATTTTCGGCCTGAAGCTGTTCGGCCTGTTCTGAGGAGAATCAAGGTGGCAAATAACAATATCGGTCCCAAGCGTCTGGTCGTCGGTGCCCACTACGGCCTGAAAGACTGGCTCGCGCAACGCGTCACGGCCGTGATCATGGTGGTGTTCACCGTGGTCCTGGCCATTGCCTTCCTGCTGTCGAACGGCGCTTCGTACGAAGCGTGGGCAGGGCTCTTCGCCAACCAGTGGATGAAGATCATCACGTTCCTGACCATCCTGTCGCTGCTCTACCACGCCTGGATCGGCGTGCGCGACATCTGGATGGACTATGTGAGGCCGATGGCGGTGCGCCTCGTGCTGCAAGTACTTACGATTCTGTGGCTCGTCGGTTGCGCGGGCTACGCTGCTCAGATTCTCTGGAGGGTGTAATAAATGGTCGCAGTCAAGACTGGATTGCCGCGTCGCCGCTTTGACGTGGTCATCGTCGGTGCTGGCGGCGCCGGGATGCGCGCATCCCTCCAGCTCGCGGAAGCCGGCCTGAACGTGGCCGTGCTGTCCAAGGTGTTCCCGACCCGCTCGCACACCGTGGCGGCGCAGGGCGGCATCGGTGCCTCGCTGGGCAACATGAGCGAAGACAACTGGCACTACCACTTCTACGACACCATCAAGGGCTCGGACTGGCTGGGTGACCAGGACGCCATCGAGTTCATGTGCCGTGAAGCCCCGAAGGTCGTGTACGAGCTCGAACACTTCGGCATGCCGTTCGACCGCAACCCGGACGGCACCATCTACCAGCGCCCGTTCGGCGGCCACACCGCCAACTACGGCGAGAAGCCGGTGCAGCGCGCCTGCGCCGCGGCTGACCGTACCGGCCACGCGCTGCTGCACACGCTGTACCAGCGCAACGTGCGCGCCAAGACCCACTTCTTCGTCGAGTGGATGGCGCTGGACCTGATCCGCGACCAGGACGGCGACGTGCTGGGCGTGACCGCGCTGGAAATGGAAACCGGCGAGGTCTACATCCTCGAAGCCAAGACCACGCTGTTCGCGACCGGCGGTGCCGGCCGTATCTACGCCGCTTCCACCAACGCCTTCATCAACACCGGTGATGGCCTGGGCATGGCCGCACGCGCTGGCGTGCCGCTGGAAGACATGGAGTTCTGGCAGTTCCACCCGACCGGCGTGGCCGGCGCGGGCGTGCTGATCACCGAAGGCGTGCGCGGCGAAGGCGGTATCCTGCGCAACAAGGACGGCGAACGCTTCATGGAGCGCTATGCCCCGACGCTGAAGGACCTGGCGCCGCGTGACTTCGTCTCGCGCTCGATGGACCAGGAAATCAAGGAAGGCCGCGGCTGCGGCCCGAACGGCGACTACGTGCTGCTCGACCTGACCCACGTCGGTGCCGAGACCATCATGAAGCGACTGCCGTCGATCCGCGAAATCGGCATGAAGTTCGCCAACGTCGACGCGATCAAGGAACCGATCCCCGTGGTCCCGACCATCCACTACCAGATGGGCGGTATCCCGACGAACTATCACGGCCAGGTCGTGGTGCCGAAGAACGGCAACCCGAACGAAGTCCTGAACGGTTTCTATGCGATCGGCGAATGCTCGTGCGTGTCGGTGCACGGCGCCAACCGCCTGGGCACCAACTCGCTGCTCGACCTGGTGGTGTTCGGCCGTGCCGCCGGCAACCACATCATCGCGCAGAACCTGAAGCAGAAGGAACACAAGCCGCTGCCGGCCGATGCCGCCGACCTCGCGCTGTCGCGCCTGGCCAAGCTGCAGGCCACGTCGTCGGGCGAGTACACGCAGGACGTCGCCAACGACATCCGCAAGAACATGCAGTCGCATGCCGGCGTGTTCCGTACGCAGAAGCTGATGGACGAAGGCGTCGAGCGCATCCTGGAAGTGTCCGAGCGCGCCAACAACATCCACCTGAAGGACAAGTCCAAGGTCTTCAACACCGCGCTGGTGGAAGCCCTGGAAGTGGCCAACCTGGTGGAAGTGGCCAAGGCCACCATGATCTCGGCGGCGGCCCGCAAGGAATCGCGCGGTGCCCACGCGCACAGCGACTTCCCGAACCGCGACGACCAGAACTGGCTCAAGCACACGCTGTTCTACAGCGAAGGCAACCGCCTCGACTACAAGCCGGTGAAGATGGAACCGCTGACGGTGGAAAGCGTGCCGCCGAAGGCCCGTACCTTCTGAGCACCGCGTCGTAGAGAAAACAGGACCCACAGAAATGAAGCGTATTTTCGAAGTCTACCGCTACGATCCGGACAAGGATGCGGCACCGCGCATGCAGACCTACGAGGTCGAGCTGGACGGTCACGAGCGCATGCTGCTGGACGCGCTGGTCAAGCTCAAGAAGCTGGACGAGACCATCTCGTTCCGCCGCTCGTGCCGCGAAGGCGTGTGCGGCTCGGACGCGATGAACATCAACGGCAAGAACGGCCTGGCCTGCCTGACCAACATGCGCGAGCTGCCGGACCGCATCGTGCTGCGTCCGCTGCCCGGGCTGCCGGTGGTGCGCGACCTGATCGTCGACATGACGAACTTCTTCAAGCAGTACAACTCGATCAAGCCGTTCCTGATCAACGACGAGCCGCCGCCCGAGAAAGAGCGCCTGCAGTCGCCGGAAGAGCGCGACGAGCTGGATGGCCTGTACGAGTGCATTCTCTGCGCCAGCTGCTCGACGTCGTGCCCCTCGTTCTGGTGGAACCCGGACAAGTTCGTCGGCCCCGCCGGCCTGCTGCAGGCTTACCGCTTCATCGCGGACAGCCGTGACCAGGCCACCAGCGAGCGCCTGGACAACCTGAACGACCCGTACCGCCTGTTCCGCTGCCACAGCATCATGAACTGCGTCGACGTGTGCCCCAAGGGTCTGAACCCGACCAAGGCCATCGGCAAGATCAAGGAGCTGATGGTCCGCCGCGCTGTCTGATCCTGCGGCTGTCACTGTAGTAAGCGGCGCGTCAGCCAGAGCGGCTATATCTGGCGGGCGCGCCGAAAGTAGGAAGCCATGACTGAGAGTCCTGCCACCACCTTCTCCCATCAGGCCGATCCGCACAAGCGCGCACGGTTGCGCTGGCGCGCCCGCCGCGGCCTGCTGGAGAACGACATCATCGTCGAACGTTTTTTCAACCGTTACGAGGAGAGCCTGTCCGATGAGGACGTGGCTGCGCTGAGCCAGCTGTTCGAGCTCAGCGACAACGAGTTGATGGACCTGCTCCTTGCCCGCAAGGAACTGGACGGTGAGCTCGACACGCCCCCGATGCAGCGCGTAGTGAACCTGCTGCGTTCGGTCTGAGTTTTGGTCAACATTATTATTCACAGCATTTGAAGGATCCGACATGACGCCGTCCGATGTGAAAGCCACGCTATCGTTCTCCGATGGTTCCCCCAGCGTTGAGCTGCCGATTTATACGGGCACCGTTGGCCCGGACGTGATCGACATTCGCAAGCTGTACGGACAAACCGGTAAGTTCACCTACGACCCCGGTTTCATGTCGACGGCTTCGTGCAATTCCAAGATCACCTATATCGATGGCGACAAGGGCGAGCTGCTGTACCGCGGCTACCCGATCGAGCAACTGGCGCAGAAGTGCGACCACCTCGAGACCAGCTACCTGCTGCTCAAGGGCGAGCTGCCCAACGCCAAGCAGAAGGAAGAATTCACCGGCCACGTCATGAACCACACCATGGTTCATGAGCAGCTGCAGTTCTTCATGCGCGGTTTCCGCCGCGATGCCCATCCGATGGCCGTGCTGACGGGCCTGGTGGGTGCCATGAGCGCGTTCTACCACGACGCGATGGACATCGATGATCCGCACCAGCGCGAGATCTCGGCCATCCGCCTGATCGCCAAGATGCCGACCATGGTCGCCATGGCGTACAAGTACAACATCGGCCAGCCGTACATCTATCCGCAGAATGACCTGTCCTACTCGGGCAACTTCCTGCGCATGCTGTTCGGTACGCCGTGCGCCCCGTACACCGTCAATCCGGTGCTGGAGCGTGCGCTGGACCGCATCTTCATCCTGCACGCCGACCACGAGCAGAATGCCTCGACCTCGACCGTGCGCCTGGCCGGCTCGTCGGGCACCAACCCGTTCGCAGCCATCGCCGCCGGCGTGGCCTGCCTGTGGGGCCCGGCCCACGGTGGCGCCAACGAAGCCGCACTGAAGATGCTGGAAGAGATCGGCAGCGTCGACAACATCGGCGAGTTCATCAAGCAGGTCAAGGACAAGAACTCGGGCGTGCGCCTGATGGGCTTTGGCCACCGCGTGTACAAGAACTACGATCCGCGCGCCAAGCTGATGCGCGAAACCTGCCATGAAGTGCTGAACGAACTGGGCCTGCACAACGACCCGCTGTTCAAGCTGGCCATGGAGCTGGAAAAGATCGCGCTGGAAGACGAGTACTTCGTCAGCCGCAAGCTGTACCCGAACGTCGACTTCTACTCGGGCATCGTCCAGCGCGCGCTGGGCATCCCGACCTCGCTGTTCACCTGCATCTTCGCGCTGGCCCGCACCCCGGGCTGGATCTCGCAGTGGGAAGAGATGATCACCGATCCGGAATACAAGATCGGCCGTCCGCGCCAGCTGTTCGTCGGCGCAGCCAGCCGCGACGTGCCGGATATCGCCAAGCGTTGATCGCTGGCTGACATCCCGCGCTGCGCAGCAGCAAATGCAGACGCCCCGGCCCGCCGGGGCGTTTGTTTTTGTGGCAATGGACGCTCTTGTGCGGTGCAACGCCGACAAGGGCAGGAAATTGCACCTTGAATGGTCCGGGGCGCAATTAGTGGAAAATTGTGTCGCGTTTCCCCAATAGAGTTCCGCATTTATTGTGCGATTGTCGCGTGGCGCAGGGAATTTGACCCTATAATGCGGGCTGCTTTGCCGACGGCAGCCGGGCCATCCCTCCGGCGTGCGGTGCGGCAAGCGGGGCAGGCGAATCGCTTGCGCAATAGAGAACGCATCAAACGTTGTCTTTCCGAACCTTGGTCCCCATACCCAGCGGGACTGACACACGCCGGGCCCCGCATCTCTTCAGCTGTTCTGCAGGCCCGTCTTCCGCGTCTCGGGCCGCCTTTCCGCCAGTCCGATCTCAGTAGTCCGCGGGTGTTGTTCGATTGCGCAGGTCATTCCGTTTCTGCCTGGATGACCCAAACATAAATCGAGGAGCTCCTGATGACGCTGTCCCGTCTTACCACCATTTCGCTGGCCGCCATGCTGGCCACCTTTGGCGCCGCCGCCAACGCCGAAACCGTGAAGATCGCCATTGCCGGCCCGATGAGCGGCTCGGTGGCGCAGTACGGCGACATGGTCAAGGCCGGTGCGCTGACCGCCATCGAACAGATCAACGCAGCCGGCGGCGCCGGCGGCAACAAGTTCGAAGTGGTGATGATGGACGACGCCTGCGAGCCGAAGCAGGCCGTCGCGGTGGCCAACAAGATCGTCAGCCAGAACATCAAGTACGTGATCGGCCACGTGTGCTCGGGCTCGACCATCCCGGCCTCGGACATCTACGAGAACGAAGGCATCGTGATGGTCACGCCGTCGGCCACCGCGCCGCAGCTGACCGAGACCAAGAAGCGCAAGTTCATTTTCCGCACCATCGGCCGCGACGACCAGCAGGGCCCGGCCGCTGCCCAGTACATCATCAGCAAGGTCAAGCCGAAGAAGGTCGCGATTCTGCACGACAAGCAGTCGTACGGCCAGGGCATCGCCAGCTCGGTGAAGAAGGACCTGGAAGCCGCCAAGATCCCGGTGGCCGTGTTCGAGGGCATCAACGCCGGCGATTCGGACTACTCCGCCGTCATCACCAAGCTGAAGTCGCAGGGCGTGGACTTTGTCTACTTCGGCGGCTACCACCCGGAAATGGGCCTGCTGCTGCGCCAGGCGCGCGAGCAGGGCGTGAAGGCCACCTTCATGGGTCCCGAGGGCGTGGGCAACAAGGACGTGACCGCGATCGCCGGCCCGTCGTCGGAAGGCATGCTGGTGACGCTGCCGGCCGACTTCTCGGCCGACCCCGCCAACGCCGGCCTGGTGAAGGCATTTGCCGACAAGAAGCGTGACGCCAACGGTCCGTTCCAGATGCCGGCCTATGCCGCCGTCAAGATCATCGGCGACGCCATCGCCGGCGCCAAGAGCACCGACCCGGCCAAGGTCGCGGCGTACATGCACAAGAACGCCTTCCAGACGCCGATCGGCAAGGTCGAGTACGACGACAAGGGCGACCTGAAGTCCTTCAAGTTCGTGGTCTACACCTGGCACAAGGACGCCAGCAAGACCGCCGCAAACTAAGCAGGCGCTCCCTCCCGCACACGCCCCGCCCGGACTCCGGGCGGGGCGTTCTGGTATCGGGCTTCAAGTTCCTGAGGCTTCCCCAATGAATGAATTCCTTCCACAGTTCACCCAGCAGCTGGTCAACGGCCTGACGCTGGGTGCGATCTATGCGCTGATCGCCATCGGCTACACAATGGTCTACGGCATCATCGGCATGATCAATTTCGCGCACGGCGAGATTTACATGATCGGTGCCTATGTCGGCCTGGTCACGCTCACCGCGATCGGCGCCCAGGCAGGCTACCCCCTGCCGCTGGTGCTGGGCGCCGCCTTGCTGGTCTCGGTGCTGGTCACCGGCGTCTACGGCTTTGCGGTCGAGCGGGTGGCATACCGGCCCTTGCGCGGCGGTCCGCGGCTGGTGCCGCTGATTTCCGCCATCGGCATGTCGATCTTCCTGCAGAACTATGTCCAGATCGGGCAGGGCGCGCGCGACGTGTCCGTGCCGGTGCTGATTTCAGGCGCCATCGAGTTCCAGATGGGCGGCGACTTCGCCGTGACCGTGCCGTATTCGCGTCTGCTGATCGTCGGCGTGACGCTGGTGATGATGATCGCGCTGACGCTGTTTATCGGCCGTTCGCGCATGGGCCGCGCCTGCCGCGCCTGTGCTGAAGACATGCGCATGGCCAACCTGCTCGGCATCGACACCAACAAGGTGATCTCGTTCACCTTCGTGCTGGGCGCGATGCTGGCCGCCGTGGGCGGCGTGCTGATCGGGCTGAGCATCGGCAAGCTCAATCCCTTTATCGGCTTTATCGCCGGCATCAAGGCCTTTACCGCGGCGGTGCTGGGCGGCATCGGCAGCATCCCGGGCGCGATGCTCGGCGGCGTGCTGCTGGGCCTGGCGGAAACCTTCGCCTCGGGCTACATGCCGGCCGAATACAAGGACGTGGTCGCATTCAGCCTGCTGGTGCTGGTGCTGCTGTTCCGTCCGACCGGGCTGCTGGGCAAGCCTGATGTCGAGAAGGTGTGAGGGAGGGCGAGACAATGACTAATCAAGTTTCTGCGATGCCCGTCGGGCAAGCCGCGCGCGGCGCCACGCCGGGCCAGTCGCTGAAGAGCGCGATCACGGCCGCCGTGATGACGGCGATCCTGACCATTCCCATCCTGGGCCTGCAGCTCAAGCTGGAAGGCTACAAGGTGGTGCTCGAGCCGCACTGGCGTCCGGTATGGATTGCCGTGGCCGCTGTGTTCCTGTTCCAGCTGTTCAAGCCGATGCTGTCGCGTGCCGGCAGCGCCGTGCGCCTGCCGTCGGTGCCGCAGCTCGGCGCGCGCCAGCAGCGCGTGGCGGTATGGGTGCTGCTGGCGGTCGGGCTGGTATGGCCGTTCTTCGGCTCGCGCGGCGCGGTCGACGTGGCCACGCTGGCGCTGATCTACGTGATCCTGGGGCTGGGCCTGAACATCGTGGTGGGCTATGCCGGCCTGCTCGACCTGGGCTACGTCGGCTTCTACGCCATCGGCGGCTATACCTACGCGCTGCTGAACCAGTACTTCGGTCTGGGCTTCTGGGAATGCCTGCCGATCGCCGCGGCGATGTCGGCGACCTTCGGCTTCATCCTCGGCTTCCCGGTGCTGCGGCTGCGCGGCGACTACCTTGCCATCGTGACGCTGGGCTTCGGCGAGATCATCCGCCTGCTGGCCAATAACCTGACCAGCCTGACCGGCGGCCCGGACGGTGTCTCGGGCATCCCGAAGCCGTCCGTGTTCGGCATCGAGATGGCGCGCAGCGCAAGCGTGGAGGGCGCCAAGACTTTCCATGACCTGATCGGCCTGGACTACAGCGGCCAGCACATGGTGATCTTCCTGTACCTGCTGGCGCTGCTGCTGGTGGGCTTCACGCTGTTCGTCACCAGCCGCCTGATCCGCATGCCGATGGGCCGTGCCTGGGAAGCGCTGCGCGACGACGAGATCGCGTGCCGCTCGCTGGGCCTGAACCCGACCCGCATCAAGCTGTCGGCGTTCACGCTGGGCGCTTCGTTCGCCGGCATCGGCGGCGCGTTCTTCGCGGCGCGCCAGGGGCTGGTCAACCCGGAATCGTTCACCTTCATCGAGTCGGCGCTGATCCTTGCCGTGGTGGTGCTGGGCGGCATGGGCTCGCAGCTGGGCGTGATCCTGGCGGCGATCCTGCTGACCGTGTTGCCCGAGGTGGCGCGCGGCTTTGCCGAATATCGCATGCTGATTTTCGGCCTGGTGATGGTGCTGATGATGATGTGGCGACCGCAGGGCCTGCTGCCCGCGAACCGTCCCCACGTGGAGCTTCCTCGATGAATGCGCCGATGAGTACAAACGCAGAATTGCTGAAGGTCTCGGGCCTGCAGATGCGCTTCGGCGGCCTGCTGGCCGTGGACGGCATCGATTTCGATGTCCGCAAGGATGAGGTCTTCGCCATCATCGGCCCCAACGGCGCCGGCAAGACCACGGTGTTCAACTGTGTCGGTGGCTTCTACAAGCCGACCGCGGGCGATGTCACGCTGGATGGCCACGACATCGCCGGCCTGCCCAGCCACAAGGTGGCGCGCCAGGGCCTGGTGCGGACCTTCCAGAACATCCGCCTGTTCAAGTCGCTGACGGTGGTGGAGAACCTGCTGGTGGCGCAACACCTGCAGGTGCAGTCCGGCATCCTGCGCGGCCTGTTTGCCACCCCGGCCTATCGCCGTGCCGAGCGTGAAGCGCTGGAGCGCGCGGCGGTCTGGCTGGAGCGGATGGGCCTGACCAAGGTTGCCAACCGCGAGGCCGGCACGCTGTCGTACGGCCACCAGCGCCGGCTGGAGATCGCGCGCTGCATGATCACCAAGCCGCGCCTGCTGATGCTGGACGAACCCGCCGCCGGCCTGAACCCGCAGGAGAAGGTCGAGCTGCAGCAGCTGATCGACCAGCTGCGGCGAGAGTTCGGCATTGCCGTGCTGCTGATCGAGCACGACATGAGCCTGGTGATGGGCGTGTCCGACCGCATCCTGGTGATGGAGCACGGCAAGCCGATCGTGATCGGAAAGCCGGAGGAAGTGCGCAACGACCCGCGCGTGATCAAGGCCTACCTGGGAGAGGACTGATGCTGAAGCTGGAACAGGTCCATACCCACTACGGCGCCGTCGAGGCGCTGTCGGGCGTATCGATCGAAGTGAACAAGGGGGAGATCGTCACCCTGATCGGCAGCAACGGCGCCGGCAAGACGACGCTGATGATGACCGTGTGCGGCACGCCGCGCGCCTCCAGCGGGCGCGTGCTGTTCGAAGGCGAGGACATCACCAACCGCTCGACGCACGAGATCATGCGGCTGGGCATGGCGATCTCGCCCGAAGGCCGGCGCGTGTTCCCGAGCCTGACGGTGCTGGAGAACCTGAAGATGGGCGGCTTCTTTGCCAGGCGCGACGAGATCGAGGCAGGCATCGAGCACGTCTTCAAGCTGTTCCCGCGCCTGAACCAGCGCGCGAGCCAGCGCGCCGGCACCATGTCGGGCGGCGAGCAGCAGATGCTGGCGATCGGTCGCGCGCTGATGAGCCGGCCGCGCCTGCTGTTGCTGGACGAGCCCACCCTCGGCCTCGCACCCTTGATCATCGCGCAGATCTTCGACATCATCCGGACCATTCGTGACGAAGGCGTCACTGTGTTCCTGGTCGAGCAGAACGCCAACAAGGCGCTTCAGGTCGCGGATCGCGGCTATGTGCTGGAAACCGGCAAGGTGGTGCTGGCCGATACCGGCGCCAACCTGCTGGCCAACGACCGGATCAAGGCCGCCTACCTGGGCGGCTGATGTCCGCGGCCGCCACCCTGCAACGGGGTGGCGGCCCTCTGGCGATTCGTTTTCGCCATCCGCGAAAGCCCCCTTTCGCCAATCACATTACATTCCAGGCGCCGTCCCGGCCGGGCAGGGCGCTGATCCCCATACCCCCTGTGGCATAATCGATTGCCAAGTCAAGCATTGCGGCAACGCTTGAAATAACGCTCGCTTCAGGCGGCTTCCGGCGCGATCATCGAGACTGATTGCAATACGACGCCCGTGTTCGCCACCGCGACCGAAGCGAACAAAAACCCCTGCAAACTACTGCGCGGTCACCGCGGACCTCTCCTGCCAAGGATCGGTCATTCGGCCCGCCATCGCATCATGGCCAAGACGCTCTACGACAAACTCTGGGATGACCACACCGTCCACGTCGAGGAAGACGGCACCACGCTGCTCTACATCGACCGCCACCTGCTGCATGAAGTCACCAGCCCGCAGGCGTTCGAGGGCCTGAAGCTGGCGGAGCGTCCGGTATGGCGCATCAGCGCGAACCTGGCCGTGTCGGACCACAACGTGCCGACCACCGACCGCAGCCAGGGCATCGCCGATCCGGTGTCGAAGCTGCAGGTCGATACGCTGGATGCAAACTGCGACAGCTTCGGCATCACCCAGTTCAAGATGACCGATCACCGCCAGGGCATCGTGCACGTGATCGGGCCGGAGCAGGGCGCGACGCTGCCGGGCATGACGGTGGTGTGCGGCGACTCGCATACCAGCACGCATGGCGCCTTCGGCGCGCTGGCGCACGGCATCGGCACGTCTGAAGTCGAGCACGTGCTGGCCACGCAGACGCTGCTGGGCAAGAAGGCGAAGAACATGCTGGTCAAGGTGGAAGGCAAGCTGCCGCGCGGCTGCACCGCCAAGGACATCGTGCTGGCCGTGATCGGCAAGATCGGCACCGCCGGCGGCACCGGCTTCACCATCGAGTTCGCCGGCTCGGCCATCCGCGACCTGACCATGGAAGGCCGCATGACGGTCTGCAACATGGCCATCGAGGCGGGCGCGCGCGCCGGCCTCGTGGCGGTGGACGATGTCACGCTGGAATACGTGAAGGGCCGCCCGTACGCGCCGCAGGGCGTGGAGTGGGAGCAGGCGGTTAGTTACTGGCGCACGCTGCATTCGGATGCCGGTGCCAAGTTCGACCAGGTGGTCGAACTGCGCGCCGAAGACGTCCGCCCGCAGGTGACCTGGGGCACATCGCCGGAAATGGTGATCAGCATTGAAGACCGCGTGCCGGATCCCGAGAAGGAAAAGGACCAGAACAAGCGCAACGCCATGGAGCGCGCGCTGGAATACATGGGCCTTCAGCCCAACGTGCCGGTCGAAAGCATCAATATCGACAAGGTCTTTATCGGCTCGTGCACCAACAGCCGCATCGAAGACATGCGTGCCGCCGCGTGGGTGGTGCAGAAGCTGGGCCGCAAGGTTGCATCGAACGTAAAGCTGGCGCTGGTGGTTCCGGGTTCCGGCCTGGTCAAGGAGCAAGCCGAGCGCGAAGGTCTGGACAAGATCTTCAAGGCCGCCGGCTTTGAGTGGCGCGAGCCGGGCTGCTCGATGTGCCTGGCCATGAATGCCGACCGCCTCGATCCGGGCGAGCGCTGCGCGTCGACCTCTAACCGCAACTTCGAAGGCCGTCAGGGCGCCGGTGGCCGTACCCACCTGGTGAGCCCGGCGATGGCAGCCGCTGCCGCCATCGAAGGCCATTTCGTCGACATCCGCAAGCTGGGCTAAGCGGGGCGCGGCAGATGAAAAGAACCCTGATCGCATGGCTGGCATGCCTGGGCATGCTGCAGCTGGCTGGCTGCAATACCATGGCCGGCCTGGGCAAGGACACGCAGGCCGCAGGCAGCTCGCTCGAGCGCGCGGCCAAGAAGTAAGGAAAGAGACATGGACAAGTTCACCGTACACAGCGGCCTCGTGGCCCCGCTCGACCGCGAAAACGTCGACACCGACGCCATCATCCCGAAGCAGTTCCTGAAGTCGATCAAGCGCACCGGCTTCGGCCCCAACCTGTTCGACGAGTGGCGCTACAAGGATGTCGGCGAGCCCGGCATGGACAACAGCAAGCGTCCGCTGAACCCGGACTTCGTGCTGAACCAGCAGCGCTACCAGGGCGCGTCGATCCTGCTGGCGCGCCGCAATTTCGGTTGCGGCAGCTCGCGCGAGCACGCGCCGTGGGCGCTGACGCAATACGGCTTCCGCGCCGTGATCGCGCCCAGCTTTGCCGATATCTTCTTCAACAACTGCTACAAGAACGGCCTGTTGCCGGTGGTGCTGAGCGAGCAGCAGGTCGACCACCTGTTCAACGAGACCAACGCGTTCAACGGCTACCAGCTGACCATCGACCTGGACAAGCAGGTGGTGCTCACGCCGTCGGGGCAGGGCTACGAATTCGACATTGCCCCGTTCCGCAAGTACTGCATGCTGAACGGTTTCGACGATATCGGCCTGACCCTGCGCCATGCCGACAAGATCAAGGCCTACGAGGCCGAGCGCGTGGCGAAGATGCCGTGGCTGAACAACCGCCTGGTCGGATAAGACTCTACGAGGGAAGACAACAATGAAGATCGCAGTCCTGCCGGGTGACGGCATTGGTCCCGAAATCGTTGCAGAGGCCGTCAAGGTCCTGAACGCGCTCGACGAGAAGTTCGAACTGGAAACCGCCCCGGTGGGCGGCGCCGGCTACGAGGCCGAAGGCCATCCGCTGCCGGAGAACACGCTGAAGCTGGCCAAGGAAGCCGACGCCATCCTGTTCGGCGCCGTCGGCGACTGGAAATACGACAGCCTGGAGCGCGCGCTGCGCCCCGAGCAGGCCATCCTGGGCCTGCGCAAGCACCTGCAACTGTTTGCCAACTTCCGTCCGGCGATCTGCTATCCGGAGCTGACCGGCGCCTCGAGCCTGAAGCCCGAGCTGGTGGCCGGCCTGGACATCCTGATCGTGCGCGAACTGAACGGCGACATCTACTTCGGCCAGCCGCGCGGCCTGCGCGAAGCGCCGGACGGCCTGTTCAAGGGGGCGCGCGAAGCCTTCGACACCATGCGCTACAGCGAGCCGGAAATCCGCCGCATTGCGCATGTGGCATTCCAGGCCGCGGCCAAGCGCGGCAAGAAGCTGTGCAGCGTCGACAAGGCCAATGTGCTCGAAACCTTCCAGTTCTGGAAGGACATCGTGATCGACGTCAGCAAGGAATATCCGGAAGTCGAGCTGTCGCACATGTATGTCGACAACGCGGCCATGCAGCTGGTCAAGGCGCCAAAGAGCTTCGACGTGATCGTCACCGGCAATATGTTCGGCGACATCCTGTCGGACGAGGCCGCGATGCTGACCGGCTCGATCGGCATGCTGCCGTCGGCGTCGCTGGATGCGAACAACAAGGGCCTGTACGAGCCGTCGCACGGTTCGGCACCTGACATCGCCGGCAAGGGCGTGGCCAATCCTCTGGCCACCATCCTGTCGGCGGCGATGATGCTGCGCTACTCGCTGAACCGCGCCGAGCAGGCCGACCGCATCGAGAACGCCGTCAAGAAGGTGCTGGCCCAGGGCTACCGCACCGGCGACATCCTGACGCCGGGCTGCAAGCAGGTCGGCACCCGCGAGATGGGTGAAGCCGTGCTGGCGGCACTGTAAGTCACACGCAAAAGGGCACCGCCAGCGCGGTGCCCTCGTTTTATTTGTCCCCAATTTGCACGCTGCGGCGGCGCCGCAAAATCGTGTAGACTCTGCGAATGGCCCGATTTTCCCAGTCCACCCTGACTGCTGTTGTCGCCCTGACCGCTACCCGCGGCCCGGTCGGCACGATTTCGCTCGGCCAGACCGCAACGACGATTAAAACCATTATTAAAACCGCGATCGCCTAGATCCGTTCGTCGTGCCTGCCCGTCTTCCCCGCGCAGCCACGCCGGGCGAGGAAAATGGCGGGGAAGTAAAAATCACATCCGAGGTAAATCATGATTGTAGGTCTCGTCGGTTGGCGGGGTATGGTCGGCAGCGTCCTGATGCAACGCATGCAGGAAGAGCGTGATTTCGACCACATCGAGCCCGTCTTCTTCAGCACGTCCAACGCCGGCGGCAAGGCGCCCGCCATGGCCAAGAACGAAACCACGCTCAAGGATGCCAACGACATCGAGGCACTGAAGAAGTGCGACGTGGTGCTGACCGCCCAGGGCGGCGACTACACCAACGAAGTCTTCCCCAAGCTGCGCGCGGCGGGATGGAAGGGCTACTGGATCGACGCGGCTTCGTCGCTGCGCATGAAGGACGATGCCATCATCGTGCTGGATCCGGTCAACCAGGGTGTGATCAAGGACGCGCTGTCCAAGGGCGTCAAGAATTTCATCGGCGGCAACTGCACGGTCAGCTGCATGCTGATCGGCCTGGGTGGCCTGTTCCAGGCCGACATGGTCGAATGGATGACCTCGATGACCTACCAGGCCGCTTCGGGCGGCGGCGCCCAGCACATGCGCGAGCTGCTGACGCAGTTCGGCACGCTGAACGCGTCGGTCAAGCCGCTGCTGGATAACCCGGCCTCGGCCATCCTGGAAATCGACCGTCAGATCCTGGCGACCCAGCACGGCCTGTCCGCCGAGGAAACCAAGCAGTTCGGCGTGCCGCTGGCCGGCAACCTGATCCCCTGGATCGACAAGGACCTGGGCAACGGCCAGTCCAAGGAAGAGTGGAAGGGCGGCGCCGAGACCAACAAGATCCTGGGCCGTGGCGAAGGCTTCCTGGGCGCGACCGGCGCCACGCCGATCGCCGTCGACGGCCTGTGCGTGCGCATCGGCGCGATGCGCTGCCACTCGCAGGCGCTGACCATCAAGCTGCGCAAGGACGTGCCGCTGGACGAGGTCGAAGGCATGCTGGCCGCTCACAACCCGTGGGCCAAGGTGGTGCCGAACACGCGTGAAGCCAGCATGACCGACCTGACCCCGGCTGCCGTGACCGGCACGCTGACGATCCCGGTCGGCCGCCTGCGCAAGATGCAGATGGGCGGCGAGTACCTGTCGGCCTTCACGGTGGGCGACCAGCTGCTGTGGGGCGCGGCCGAGCCGCTGCGCCGCATGCTGCGTATCCTGATCGAATCCTGATGGGAAGTTGCCTGGTTGCGTCCGTTGCAGCCAGGCAACAGAAAAGACCGCTTTGCCGACAACGCCGCGCCCACGCGCGGCGTTGTTGTATCCGGGCGCCTATTTTCCCGGGCGATGCGTCACAATACGCCGGCATGCGCCCCGGCTCGCAGGGGTCGGCGCCTGCGCGCCGGCTGGACAAGAGGTGCAACCAGAATGCCTCGCCAGCCTGCCGGACCTGTTTATGGGGTCGGTTTGTCGATGTATATCGCTACTAAAACATAACGGAGCATAAAGGTGAGTGTGAGCCAACATCGCCGGAAAGATGCGCCTACTGCCCGTCAGCGCTGGTCAACGCTGGCCGTCACGGCACTGGGCCTGCTGCTTGCGCAGCCGGCCGCATATGCCGCGGGGTTCGGGCAATTGCGGGTTCAGTCGAATCTGGGGCAGCCGCTACAGGCTGAAATCGACATCAGCGGGGTCACGCCCGAAGAGGCCGCCGGGCTGAACGTCAGGCTGGCGTCGCCGGGGGCGTATGCCGCGGCGGGGCTGACTTACCAGCCCGCGGTCAGTACGCTGCGCCTGGAGGTCGAGCGCCGACGCAACGGCAGCTATGTCGCCAAGGTCCGTTCGACCCAGCCGATCAGCGAGCCGTTTGTCGATATCCTGGTCGACATGAGTTGGGCCAGCGGCAAGGTTTCGCGCGCCTACACATTCCTGCTTGATCCCGCCGGAGCCAAGCCCTCCAACGAGACCTACTCGCCGTCGACGGTGGTACAGGCGGCAACGCCCGACGCTTCACCCGCCACCGCGCCGCAGCCCGCGGCTGACGCAGCGCCGCAAGCGGCGGCACAGGAGGCCGCGTCCGCCGCCGAATCCGCCCGTCCGGCAGCGCCCGTGCGCCCGGCACGGCAAGCCAGGCGCGCGCCGGCACCGGCAACCGCACCGAGCGCCGACACGGCGCCGGGCGGCGGCTATACCGTCAAGCGCGGCGATACGCTGTCTGGGATTGCCGGCGAAGCCGTACAGGGCGCCGAATCGGTGTCGCTGGACCAGATGCTGGTCGCGCTCTATCGCAACAATCCCAATGCCTTTATCGGCGGCAACATGAACCGGCTGCGCAGCGGCGCGGTGCTGCAGGTGCCGACCCAGCAACAGGCGCAGTCCGTCACGCGGAAGGAGGCACGCCGCGAAGTGGTCGCGCGCACGCAGGGCTTCGACGCCTATCGCAGCCGCCTGGCGAGTGCCGCCGCGGCCAAGTCGGTCGAGCCCGACAGCGGCCGCCAGCAGTCCGGCAACGTGACGGCGCGCGTGCAGGAACAGGCGGCCCCGACCGATGGCCCGCGCGACGAACTGAAGCTGAGCAAGGCCGAGCGGGGTGCCCAGGCGGATGCTGCCGCCAAGGCCGAAGCCAACGTCGCTCGCGAGCGCCAGATCAAGGAAGCCGAGACGCGCCTGGCGCAGCTGGAAAAGAATATCGGCGACATGCAGAAGCTGCTCGAGCTGAAGAATGCCGAGATCGCCAAGCTGAGCCAGTCCAACCAGGCGGCGCCTGCCGACAAGGAGAAGGAAAAGGCGGCCGCAGTGGCCAAGCCGGAAGCGGCCGCACCGAACGTGGTGGCCGCGCAGGCGCCGAAGGCGGATGCGGCGGAACCAGCGGCAGCGGCGGCTACCGCTGCCGCCGCCGTGCCCGCCGCCGCTGGCGCAGCGTCGGCAGTGGCTGCCGCCGGAGCCTCGGCGCCGCAAGTGGCTGCTGCTGCGCCGGCATCGGCCCCGGCAGTCAAGCCGACGCCACCCGTGGTGGCACCGCCCGCACCGGTGCAGGAACCGTCGTTCCTTGACGGCCTGCTCGCCAACCCGCTGCTGCTGCCCGGCGGTGGCCTGGTGGTGGCGCTGCTCGGCGTCTTCGCGATCTATCGGCGCCGCCAGCAGCAGAAGGAAAGCGAGGCGACCGGCTTTGGCGACAGCATCCTGTCGCAGGAAAGCACGGTGATGGCCGGCACCAATTCGCTGTTCGGTGCCGCCGGCGGGCAGAGTGTCGACACCTCGCAGCACAGCGTGTTCGGCGCCGATTTCCGCATCGGCAACAACACGCCGGAAGCCAATGAGGTCGACCCGATCGCCGAGGCCGAGGTCTATATCGCCTACGGGCGCGATGTGCAGGCCGAGGAGATCCTGCGCGAAGCCCTGGAGAAAAACCCGGAGCAGCAGCCGGTGCGGCTCAAGCTCCTGGAGATTTACAGCAACAGACAGGATGTGGAAGGTTTCCGCGTGATAGCAGAAGAAATGTTCGCCCAGACCGGCGGACACGGTGCGGAATGGCTGAAGGCAGCAGAAATGGGGCGCGCGCTCGAGCCGGGCAACGCGATGTATATGGTGGTGACGCCGGAGGCCGCGGGCCCGGATACGGCCTCGCCGGCAACGGACCAGTGGCGCACGCAGGACCCGTCGCAGGATCCGGCATCGATCCCGCGCCTGGAGCCCTCGCTGGGCGACCTGGCACTGCCGCTGGACGCCTTCCCGGCGCCCGCGGCGGGCGACCCGATCGTGGCGCCGGCATCGGCGGCCATGGTGTTCGGCACCGATTCGGACCCGACCGAACCGGCCGTGCGCCTGGACCGCGGACTGCACCTGGACTTCCCGGCCCGTGCCACCGACCCGCTGGCAGATGATGAGGACGAGCACGAGGTGCCGCGCCTGGATACGCCCACCCGCTCGCGCCCGCTGGAGTTCGACATGTCCGGCCTGTCGCTCGACCTGGGCGGTGGGCCGTCGGCTACCAGCGGCTCGCCGGCCGCGGCGGACGAGGCGTTCGCGCCGTTGCCTGCAACGACCATGCTGCGCGACGGCAAGCTGGCCGAGCCGTTCGACCTGTCCCGCGTTCCCGACGAGACCAATCCCGACACCGCTCGCGGCGTTTCGCCCAGCACGCTGTCGACCGATGGTGTCGACGGCGGGCGCGACATGCAGATCAAGCTCGACCTGGCCCGTGCCTATATCGAGATCGGCGACAAGGAAGGGGCGCGCGAGCTGCTGCAGGAGGTGGTAGATCAGTCGCAGGATCCGCTGCAGGCCGAGGCCCGTTCGCTGCTGCTGGAAGTGGCCTGAGCTATCATTGACGGTCCGCCGCGGCACCCGCTGCCGCGGCATGAAGCGATGCGCCGGAAGCGTCCCTTCCGGCGCATTTGCTTTTCCGGCGCGCGCGGCACGCAAGCTTGCCCGACGTTGCCGGACCCATGCTTTTTCCCCTGACATGAACCGCATCGCTCTTGGCCTGCACTACGACGGCGCCGCCTTTTCCGGCTGGCAGTCGCAGCCGCACCGCAATACCGTGCAGGATCACCTCGAAGACGCCATCGAGCGCTTCGCCGGCGTGCGCCTGCTGACCACCGTGGCGGGGCGCACCGATACCGGCGTGCACGCGCTGGGACAGGTCATCCACCTGGATACCGAGCTGGAACGCGAGCCTTTTTCCTGGGTCCGCGGCGTCAATGCGTTCCTGCCGCCGTCGATCGCGCTGCAGTGGGCGCGGCCCGTCGACGAGGGCTTCCACGCCCGCTTCCTGGCGTACGAGCGCATGTATTACTACGCGCTCTACACCGGCCCGCATCGGGTGCCGATGGTGCATGGCCGCGCCGGCTACCAGATGCTGCCGCCGGGCCAGCGGCTCGACGTCGAGGCAATGCGCGAAGCCGCCGCGTGCCTGGTCGGCGAGCATGACTTTTCCGCTTTCCGCGCCGCCGAATGCCAGGCCAAGTCGCCGGTCAAGACCATGTACGACGTCACCATCCGTGACGACGGCAACTGGGTGTTCCTGCGCTTCCGCGCCAGCGCCTTCCTGCACCACATGGTGCGCAACCTGATGGGCTGCCTGGTGGCGGTGGGCCGCCGCCGCTACCCGCCGCAGTGGCTGGCGCAGGTGCTGGCCGGGCGCGACCGCAAGCTGGCAGCGCCTACGTTCATGCCGGATGGCCTTTACCTGGTCGGGGTCAAGTATCCTGATGCTTACCCGATCCCCGCGGCCGATCCGTCCGCGAGCCTGTTTCATGGAGTGTTCAATGACGCAGCCTGAGGGCAGTGCGATGCACCTGCCACAGCGTACCCGCATCAAGATCTGCGGCCTGACCCGCGAGGACGACGTGCGCGCCGCCGTCGATGCCGGCGCGGACGCGATCGGGCTGGTTTTCTACCCGAAGAGCCCGCGCTACGTCGAAGTGGCGCGGGCGGCGGCGCTGGCCGAGGCCGCGGGGCCGTTCGTCGCGGTGACGGGGCTGTTCGTCAACGCCGAGCTGGAGGACATCGCCCATGTGGCCGAGCGTGTGCCGTTGACGCTGCTGCAGCTGCACGGCGACGAAACCCCGCAGTTCTGCACCCAGGCCGCCCAGCGCTGCCGGCTGCCGTTCCTGCGCGCCGCCCGTGTCCGTCCGGGGCTCGATTTGGTAGAATTTGCCGACCAATACCGTGATGCCGCTGCCTTGCTGCTCGATGCCTTCGTCGAAGGCTACGGCGGTGGCGGCCACGTCTTCGACTGGACCCTGATTCCTCCGGCATGGCTTCCGCCCAATCCTCCGGTTACGGCAACCGGCAACCTGAACGCAAGCGGCGCTCCTCGCATCGTTTTGAGTGGTGGGTTGAACGCGCAAAACGTCGCTGGCGCGATTGAACGCGTGCGGCCCTACGCTGTGGACGTCAGCAGCGGGGTAGAGGCCGCCAAGGGCGTGAAGGACCACGCCCGCATTGCCGAATTCGTGCGCGCTGTCCGCAGCGCCGAGGCCGGATGAGCCGGATCGAAGCCCGATCCCTTGCCCACCCCGTGTCCGCCGCTTCAAGGCGGCCATCGCGCACCCCAGCCAACTACGCGCCCTTGCCGGTCAAGGCAAGGCCGCTGTTCCGAAGAGCCTAGACATGTACGACCTGCCCGATTCCCGTGGCCATTTCGGCCCCTATGGCGGCACCTTCGTTTCCGAGACACTGGTCCACGCGCTGGACGAGTTGCGCGAAGCCTATGCGCACTCTCAGAAGGACCCGGAGTTCGATGCCGAATTCCGCCGCGAACTGAAGCACTTTGTCGGCCGCCCGTCGCCGATCTACCACGCGCAACGCTGGAGCGAGACGCTCGGCGGCGCGCAGATCTTTTTCAAGCGCGAAGACCTGAACCACACCGGCGCGCACAAGATCAACAACGTCATCGGGCAGGCGCTGCTGGCCAGGCGCATGGGCAAGCCGCGCGTGATCGCCGAGACCGGGGCAGGGCAGCATGGCGTGGCGACGGCCACTATCGCTGCACGCTTCGGCATGGAGTGCGTGGTCTACATGGGCGCCGAAGACGTCAAGCGCCAGGCCGCCAACGTCTACCGCATGAAGCTGCTGGGCGCGACCGTGGTGCCGGTGGAAAGCGGCTCGCGCACGCTCAAGGACGCGCTCAATGAAGCCATGCGCGACTGGGTCACCAACGTCGAGAACACCTTCTACATCATCGGCACAGTGGCCGGCCCGCATCCGTACCCGATGATGGTGCGCGACTTCCAGTGCGTGATCGGCGAGGAAGCCAAGGTGCAGATGCCGGAGATGACCGGCCGCCAGCCGGATGCGGTGATTGCCTGCGTCGGCGGCGGCTCCAATGCCATGGGCATCTTCTATCCGTATATCGAGCACCAGGATGTGCAGCTGATCGGCGTGGAAGCCGCCGGCGACGGCCTCGACACCGGCCGCCATGCCGCGTCGCTGACCGGCGGCACGCCCGGCGTGCTGCACGGCAACCGCACCTACCTGCTGCAGGACGACAACGGCCAGATCATCGAGACGCATTCGGTCTCGGCCGGCCTGGACTACCCTGGCGTTGGCCCCGAGCATGCCTGGCTCAAGGACAGTGGCCGCGCGCAGTACGTGCCGATCACCGATGACGAAGCGCTCAAGGCCTTCCATGACTGTTGCCGCATCGAGGGCATCATCCCGGCGCTGGAATCGAGCCACGCGATCGCCTACGCCTGCAAGCTGGCGCCGACGCTGCCCAAGGACAAGCTGCTGCTGGTGAACCTGTCCGGCCGCGGCGACAAGGACATGCACACGGTCGCCGAGCGCGCGGGGCTCAAGCTCTGATGCGCGCGCTGTCCCACCCCCAGGGCCTTGCCGTCGGCGGGCCCGACGCCTTGCCTGGCGCGCCCGACGCGCCGCCGCTGCACCTGTTCCAGGAAGACATGTTCGAGGGCATTGCCCGCCTGCCGGACGGCTCGGTCGACCTGATCGTCGCCGATCCGCCGTACGGGCTGGGCAAGGACTATGGCAACGATTCCGACCTGCTGTCGGGCCAGGCCTACCTGGACTGGTCCGAGCGCTGGATGGACGCGGTCGTGCCCAAGCTCGCGCCCAGGGGCACGCTCTACCTGTTCTGCACCTGGCAGTATTCGCCGGAGCTGTTCGTGATGCTCAAGCGGCGCCTGACGATGATCAACGAGATCATCTGGGACCGCCGCGTGCCCAGCATGGGCGGCACCACGCGCAAGTTCTCGTCGGTGCACGACAACATCGGCTTCTTTGCCAAGGCGCGCGACTACTACTTCGATCTCGACCCGGTCCGGATTCCGTATGACCCCGAGACCAAGAAGGCGCGCAGCCGCCCGCGCTTCGAGGGCAAGAAGTGGCTGGAGGTGGGCTACAACCCCAAGGACCTGTGGAGCATCTCGCGCATCCACCGGCAGGATCCCGAACGCGCCAACCACCCGACGCAGAAGCCGCTGGAAATCGTCGAGCGCATGGTGCTGTCGAGCTGCCCGCCGGGCGGCCTGGTGCTGGATCCGTTCGCGGGCAGCGGCACCACCGCGGTGGCCTGCCTGCGCCACGGCCGGCGCTTTGTGGGCTACGAGATCAACCCGGAGTACGTGCAGGTGGCGTGCGGGCGCGTGGCCGCGGCCGCGCAAGCCATGCCCGCGATCGAGCCTGACGTCACCGCAACCCCGGCCGCCGCCAACGACGACGCCTCGCCGGCGCCGCGGCCTCACCTGATTCCCTGATATGTCCCGTATCCAGAAGACGTTCGCGGCGCTGACCGCGCAGCAGAAGAAGGGCCTGATTCCGTTTGTCACCGCCGGCGATCCCGAGCCCGGCCTGACCGTGGCGCTGATGCACGCGCTGGTGGCGGGCGGCGCCGATGTGATCGAGCTGGGCGTGCCGTTCTCCGACCCGATGGCCGACGGCCCGGTGATCCAGCGCGCCTCCGAGCGCGCGCTGGCGCAGGGCGTGTCGCTGACGCAGGTGCTGCAGTGGGTGCGCGAGTTTCGCCAGACCAATGCCGAGACCCCGGTGGTGCTGATGGGCTACGCCAACCCGATCGAGCGCATGGGCGAAGAGGCCTTCGCCAAGGCTGCGAGCGCGGCCGGCGTGGATGGCGTGCTGGTGGTCGACTATCCGCCCGAGGAGTGCGAATCCTTCGCCGGGCTGATGCGCGACAACGGCATGGATCCGATATTCCTGCTGGCACCGACCTCCACCGATGCACGCATCGAGGCAGTGGCCAAGGTCGCCAGCGGCTATCTTTACTATGTCTCGCTCAAGGGCGTGACCGGTTCTGCATCGATCGACCTGGACAGCGTGGCTTCGCGCCTGCCGCTGATCAAGCAGCACGCCAACCTGCCGGTGGGCGTGGGCTTCGGCATCCGCGACGCGCAGACCGCGCGCGCGATCGGCAGCGTGTCCGACGCCGTGGTGATCGGCAGCAGGCTGGTGCAACTGCTGGAAGACACGCCGCGCGAGCAGGCGGTGGCGGCGCTGCAGGCGTTTATCGCCGAGATCCGCCAGGCGCTGGACAGCAAGTGATCTAATCCGGGCTCGGCAGGCCTCGGTAAGTGATGCGGCGTGCTCAATTTGCGCGCCGCGCTTCGAGGTCACGGGCCCGGCGTGGTAAATTTGCGGGTTGATTCCCTGCCACCTGCCGAAGTGCGCCCTGACACAGGGTTTGCCGGCGGCGCGCAGCTATCCGAAAGGAGCTTTCATGAGCTGGTTGGATAAACTCCTGCCCCCCAAGATTCAACAGACCGACCCCCGTACCCGCAAGGGCATCCCGGAGGGGTTGTGGGTCAAGTGCCCGTCGTGCGAGTCCACCCTGTACCGGACCGACGTCGAGGCCAACCTGCACGTCTGCCCCAAGTGCGACCACCACATGCGCATCAACGCGCGTGCGCGGCTGGACGGGCTGCTGGACGCCGAAGGGCGCTATGAGATCGGCCAGGAGATCGTGCCGGTCGACGCGCTCAAGTTCAAGGATTCGAAGAAGTACCCGGACCGCATCAAGGCGGCCATGGAAGAAACTGGCGAAACCGACGCCATGGTGGTGATGGGCGGTGCCATCCACACCATCCCGGTGGTGGCGAGCTGCTTCGAGTTCGAATTCATGGGCGGCTCGATGGGTTCGGTCGTGGGCGAGCGCTTCGTGCGCGGCGCGCAGGCCGCGCTCGAGCAGAAGGTGCCGTTCATCTGCTTTACCGCCACGGGCGGCGCGCGCATGCAGGAAAGCCTGCTGTCGCTGCTGCAGATGGCCAAGACCACGGCCATGCTGAATCAGCTGAGCGCGAGCAAGCTGCCGTTCATCAGCGTGCTGACCGACCCGACCATGGGTGGCGTGTCGGCCTCGTTCGCCTTCCTGGGCGACGTGGTGATCGCCGAGCCCAAGGCGCTGATCGGCTTTGCCGGCCCGCGCGTGATCGAGCAGACCGTGCGCGAGAAGCTGCCGGAAGGCTTCCAGCGCTCGGAGTTCCTGCTGCAGAAGGGCGCCATCGACATGATCATCGACCGCCGCAAGATGCGCGCCGAACTGGCGCAGCTGCTGGCGCTGCTGCAGAAGCAGCCGGCCGACGCGGTGGCATAACGCCGCAGCAATCGCAATACCGAAGGCGCGGGTGGTTGACGCGCCTTTCGCCTTTTCTGGACGCCCGCAGCGCCGGCCCTTGACTTTGCGCCCGCCTGCCCGAATCTGGTAGCAAACGCTTTCCTCGTACACCTGAAATGCCTGTCTTCCACACGCTCCCCGAATGGCTTACCCATCTCGAAACCGCCCATCCCGTGGGCATCGACATGGGCCTGACGCGCATCACGCGCGTAAAGGAAGCCCTCGGGCTGCGCATCGACGCCACGGTCTTCACCGTGGGCGGAACCAACGGCAAGGGCTCGACCTGCGCCATGCTCGAGCGCATCCTGCTGGAAGCCGGCTACAAGGTGGGCTGCCATACCTCGCCGCACCTGATCTCGTTCAACGAGCGTGCGCGCCTGAATGGCGAGATGGCGACCGACGCGCAGCTACTGCCGCACTTCGAGGCGGTCGAGCGCGCGCGCAACAGCTTTGCCGATCCGGTCAGCCTGACGTACTTCGAGTTCACCACGCTGGCGATCATCCATTTCTTCGCCGCTTCCGGCCTGGACGCGATCATCCTCGAAGTCGGGCTGGGCGGCCGCCTGGATGCGACCAATGTGATCGATACCGACTGCGCCGTCGTCACCAGCGTCGATATCGACCATACCCAGTACCTGGGCAACACACGCGAGGAAATCGGCTTTGAAAAGGCCGGCATCTTCCGCCCGGGCGTGCCGGCGGTCTGCGGCGACCCGGTGCCGCCCAAGTCGCTGGTGGCGCATGCGGAGGCCATCGGCGCCGAGCTGTGGATGGTGGGCCGCGATTTCCACTTCCACGCGGCCAAGGGCCAGGAACGCCAGCAATGGGACTGGAGCGGCGGCGGCCGCAAGCTCAACGGGCTGGGCTACCCCGCGCTGCGCGGCGCCAACCAGCTTCTGAACGCCGCCGCTGCGCTGGCCGCGCTGCAGGCCATGCGCCAGCAACTGCCGGTGAGCGCGCAGGAAGTGCGCAACGGGCTGGCCTTCGTTGAGCTGCCGGGACGCTTCCAGGTGCTGCCGGGACGGCCCGCGGTGATCCTTGACGTGGCGCATAACCCGCATGCTGCCGCCACGCTGGGGCAGAACCTGGAGAACATGGGCTTCTTCCGCTACACCTATGCGGTGTTCGGCGCGATGCAGGACAAGGATATCGCCGGCGTGCTGCAGCACGTGGCCGACAAGGTCGACCACTGGTGCCTGTGCGACCTGCCGACCGAGCGCGCCGCCAGCGCCGCCGACGTGCTGGCGAAGCTGGAGGGGGGCGGTTTCCGCGCCGGCCCCGACGCCACGGCCGCCTGCTTTTCCAGTCCAGAGGCGGCGTTCCGCGACGCCATGGAGAGAGCGACCGAGAATGATAGAATTCTCGTCTTCGGATCGTTCTATACCGTCGCCGGCGTGATGGCCTACCGGGCCACGCAAGCCAACTGACCTGGCACTGAGCGGCAAACGCAAAGACTGGCCCCTGCCTGAGGGGGCCGTCGCACCGAACCAATCTATGGGCCTGCTTTCGCTGTTTTCTTCCCGCAAGGGCAACGACCCGGCACCAGAGCGTGCGCGCCGTCAGCGCAACGACCCGGGTGCAGGCATCGCCTCGTCGCGCCGTCTCGCCGACGAATATGCCGACGACACGCTGGACCCTGAATTCCCGCAGAAGCAGCGCGCGCGCCGCCGGCTGATCGGCGCCGTGGTGCTGGTGGTGGCCGCGGTGATCGTGCTGCCGATCGTGTTCGAGACCAAGCCGCGCCCGGTGGCCGACGATGTCGCGGTCAAGGTGAGCGGCGGGCAGGGCAGCAGCAAGCCCCGCGTCGAGCCGCGCAAGGCCGACCCGCTGCCGCCGGCGCCGGCGGCCCGCAGCGACGCCGCGGCGCTCGATGCCGGCGAGGAAATCGTCAATACGGCGGACAAGCCTGCCGACAAGCCCATTCAGCGCGCCGAGGCCAAGCCCGACGCCAAGCCTGAGGCCAAGCCCCAGGGCAGCGGCAAGTACCTGATCCTGATCGGCGCCTTCTCGTCGGAAGAGAAGGCGAAGACCTGGCTGGCCAAGCTCAAGGCGAGCAAGGTTCCGGCCTATGTGGAAAAGAAAGCGCTGGCCGACGGCGAGCGCATCCTGCTGCGCGCCGGTCCCTTCAGCGACCGCGACGCCGCCGATGCCGCCGACAAGCGCGTGCGCGCGGCGGGCCTGACCTCGAAGGTGATCGAACAGTAAGGACCAGCGCTGCCTGGCGCATGGGCGCGGCAGCGAGCGACGATGCAGCCGACTTTCTTCGACTATGCCGTGGTCTTTATCCTGCTGGCCTCGGGCGTGCTGGGCGTGCTGCGCGGCCTGGTGCGCGAGGTGCTGTCGCTGATCGGCTGGGTGGTGGCGTTCTGGGTCGCGTTCCGCTACGGCGCAGTGGCCGCGGGCTGGATGCCCGAGTCGCTGCCCGGCGGTGAACTGGCCCGCCACGCGCTGGGTTTCGTGGTGCTGCTGATCGGCACCGTGCTCGGGGCGTCGCTGGCCGGCATGGTGGTCGGGCAGTTGCTGGAGAGCACCGGCCTCAAGCCGGCGGACCGCGGGCTCGGGCTGGTGTTCGGATTGCTGCGCGGCGTGCTGCTGGTGATGGTGATGGTGACGCTCGCCAGCCTGACGAAATTGCCGGAAGAACCGTTCTGGCGCGATGCGGTGAGCCGCCCCTATGTGATGCAAGCCATGGAATCGATGAAGCCCTGGCTGCCGCCGGAGCTGGCGAAGTACGTCAAGACATGACATCAAGCCGGGCATGGTGCCCGGTCAGTAGTACGCAGGCCTTGCGGTCCGGAAGGATAGCCGGACCAGGCTGCGCCCCCTGATTCAAAGCCTTTCCTGGGAGCTTGGCATGTGCGGTATCGTCGGTGTGGTTTCAGCCACGCCTGTCAACCAACTGATTTACGACAGCCTGCTGTTGTTGCAACATCGCGGACAGGATGCTGCCGGCATCGCCACCGCCAACGGCAGTACTTTTCACATGCACAAGGCTAACGGCCTTGTGCGCGATGTCTTCCGCACCCGTAACATGCGCAGCCTGCCGGGCGACGCCGGCATCGGCCAGGTGCGCTACCCGACCGCCGGCTCGGCGTCGAGCGAGGAAGAGGCGCAGCCGTTCTACGTCAACGCGCCTTACGGCGTGATCCTGGCGCACAACGGCAACCTGACCAACTGGCAGCAGCTGCGCGAAGAAATGTTCCGCCGCGACCGTCGCCACATCAACACGCACTCCGATACGGAAGTGCTGCTGAACGTGCTGGCCGACGAACTGCAGCGTGCCAGCAGCGGCATGGCGCTGGACCCGGACACCATCTTCACCGCGGTAAGCGGCCTGCACCGCCGCGTACGCGGCTCGTATGCGATCGCCGCGCAGATCGCCGGCTATGGCATGCTTGCGGTGCGCGACCCGTTCGGCATCCGCCCGCTGTGCCTGGGCAGCATCGAGACCCCGACCGGCAAGGAATGGATGGTGGCATCGGAGTCGGTGGCGCTGGAAGGCATCGGCTACAAGCTCGAGCGCGACGTGGCGGCGGGCGAGGCGATCTTCATCGACCTGGACGGCAAGCTCTACAGCAAGCAGTGCGCGGACAACCCGGTGCTGACGTCCTGCATTTTCGAGTACGTCTACCTGGCCCGCCCGGATTCGTGCATCGACGGCGTGCCCGTCTACGACGCGCGCCTGCGCATGGGTGACTACCTGGCCGAGAAAATCCGCGAGGAAGTGTCGGCCGGCGACATCGACGTGGTGATGCCGATCCCCGACTCCAGCCGCCCGGCCGCGATGCAGGTGGCCAACCGCCTGGGCGTGAACTACCGCGAAGGCTTCTTCAAGAACCGCTACGTCGGCCGCACCTTCATCATGCCCGGCCAGGCGGTGCGCAAGAAGTCGGTGCGCCAGAAGCTCAACGCCATGGGCGTCGAGTTCAAGGGCAAGAACGTGCTGATCGTCGACGACTCGATCGTGCGCGGCACCACCTCGTTCGAGATCGTGCAGATGGCGCGCGACGCCGGCGCCAACAAGGTGATCTTCGCCTCGGCAGCGCCGCCGGTGAAGTTCCCCAACGTGTACGGTATCGACATGCCGACCCGCAGCGAACTGGTGGCGCACGGGCGCACGCACGAAGAGATCGCGAAGATCATCGGCGCGGACAAGCTGGTGTACCAGGACGTGGAAGCGATGAAGCAGGCGGTGCGCGACATCAACCCGGCGCTGAAGGACTTTGACGCATCGTGCTTCGATGGCCGCTATGTCACCGGCGATATCGACGAGGCCTACCTGGAGCGGCTGGAAACGGCGCGCAGCCAGGCTGACCGCGACGGCACCGGCGGCGACACCGAGCGCTCGTCACTGCACCTGCAGCGCTCCGGCGGCAACGAGTAAGCCGCGCACCACGCGCCCGCGCGTTGACGGATGCGAAGCCCGGCCGTAACATGGCCGGGCGTCGATTTGATAGTCAGCTTGCGGACGCGGGTCCAGCCCGAAACAGCTAAAGAGATGGCGGTCGGCAACCTTGCCAATGCGCACAGTGTTTGCGCAACTGGCTGGCCAACCGCTACAGCCCGCTACAGCCTGCCAAAGGCATCCGCAGAACAGCAAGCCCGTCGATCCGACCATTCGATCGCACGGGCTTTTTTCATGGCCGGCCGCCTTGGCGCGGCGGGCCGCAACCATTGCATTCGCGCGGGTACGACCGCGACACCAGCATGAACGAACCGCTCAATCCTGAAACGCTCGGCATCGATACCCTTGGCGTGCGCGCCGGCACGCTGCGCAGCGAGTTCATGGAGCATTCCGAGGCCATGTACCTGACCTCGAGCTTCTGCTTCAACAGCGCAGCCGAGGCCGCCGAACGCTTCGCCAACTCGGAAGAGGGCTTCACCTATTCGCGCTTCACCAATCCCACTGTGTCGATGTTCCAGTCGCGCCTGGCTGCGCTGGAAGGCGCGCAGGCCTGCATGGCCACGGCGTCGGGCATGAGCGCGATCCTGTCGGTGGTGCTGTCGTCGATGCAGGCAGGCGATCACCTGGTCAGCTCGCGCGCGATCTTCGGCTCGACCATGACGCTGTTTGGCAATATCTTCTCGAAGTTCGGCGTCGAGACCACCTTCGTCGACCCGAGCGACCTGAACGCGTGGCGCGCCGCCGTTCGGCCGAACACCAGGCTGTTTTTCCTGGAGACGCCGTCGAATCCGCTGACCGAAGTGGCCGACATCGCCGCGGTGGCCGACATAGCCCACGACGCGGGTGCGCTGCTGGTGGTCGACAACTGCTTCTGTTCGCCGGCGCTGCAGCAGCCGATGAAGTTCGGCGCGGATATCGTGGTGCACTCCGCCACCAAGCATATCGACGGCCAGGGCCGCGTGCTGGGCGGCGCGGTGCTGGGCTCGCACGACTTCATCATGGGCAAGGTGTTCCCGTTCGTGCGCACCGCCGGCCCGACGCTGTCGGCGTTCAACGCCTGGGTGCTGCTCAAGGGCATGGAGACGCTGGCAATCCGCATGGAACGCCACTCGTCCAGCGCGCTGGCGCTGGCGCAGTTCCTGGAGTCGCATCCCGCGGTGGCGCGCGTGTTCCACCCGGCGCTGGCGTCGCACCCGCAGCATGAGATCGCCATGCGGCAGCAGAGCGGCGGTGGCGCGATCGTTTCGTTCGAGCTGAAGGGCGCCACGCCCGAGCAGCAGCGCGCCAACGCCTGGCGCGTGATCGACAACACCCGCGTGTGCTCGATCACGGGTAACCTGGGCGACACCCGCACCACCATCACGCACCCGTACACCACCACGCACGCGCGCGTGAGCCCGGAGGCCAAGGCCGCGGCGGGCGTGGGCGAAGGGCTGATCCGGCTGGCGGTGGGGCTGGAGTCGGTCGAGGACCTGAAGGCCGATCTGCTGCGCGGCCTGGGCGCATAAGGCTGACTGCGAGGCTGACAGCGCTTACGGTGCTTCCTGCGCCGGCGGCGGATCGTTGCTGCCGGCCACCGCTTTCACGCCGGCAGCGGTGATGTCATAGGTGGTACCGACCGCGGTCGAGGCCACGCTGACCGCGGCGGAGCCGACGGTTGCCACGGTCGAAACCGCGGCACTACCCACGGCCATCACCATGCAGCCGCCCAGCGAAAGGGTGGTCAACACGGCCGCCAACGCCACGGCAACGCGCTGCAAGATGGCGGATTCTCCGCTATCGTTGCGCGCGATACGTCGCAACGGGAAATTTCGGTATGGCATGGACACTGCTGGCCCTGGCAGGGCTGTTCGAGGTGGTGTGGGCAATCGGGCTCAAATACACCGACGGGTTCACGCGTCTGGTGCCGAGCATCATCACGCTGGTCGGCATGGCTATCAGTGTGATCCTGCTGGCACTGGCGCTGCGCCACATTCCGGTGGGAACCGGCTATGCGGTCTGGACCGGCATCGGCGCGGTCGGCACCGCGATCTTCGGCATCATACTCTTCAATGAGCCCGCGACCGCGGCGCGCATCGGCTGCATCGCGCTGATCGTGTGCGGCATTGCCGGGCTCAAGCTGGTGGGCAGTGCCTGAGCCTGCCCGCGCCCAGCACCAGCGCAACCTCAGCCGAACCTCAGCCGAACCTCAGCGCAGCAACCGCCTGCGCAGCAGCACCAGCGAAACCACCAGCGCGGCCGCCGCATATGCGGCAAGCACGGCAAGGTGCAGCCCGGCGCCTTCCACTGGCCGGCCCAGCATCAGCGGCCGGATCAGCTCGACCGCATGCGCCAGTGGCAGCAACCTGGTGGCCGTCTGCACGCCTTCCGGTAATTGCTCCACCGGAAAGAACACGCCCGACAGCAGCAGCATCGGCGTCATCACCAGCGTCTGGTAGAACATGAAGAAGTCGTAGCTGGGCGCCAGCGCGGTGACGATCATCGCCAGCGCGGCAAAGGCAATGCCGGCCAGCACGATTACCGGCAGCGCCAGCAGCGCGCCCGGCATCTGCGCATAGCCCAGCGCGGCCGCCACCAGCATGATCGCCAGGCCCGACAGCACCGCCTTGCTGGCCGCCCAGAAGATCTCGCCCAGCACCACGTCGCCCAGTGTCAGCGGCGCGTGCATGATCGCTTCCCACGTGCGCTGCACGTGCATGCGCGAGAAAGCCGAGTACATCGACTCGAAGCTGGCCGACATCATCACGCTCGACGCGGTGGTGCCGGCGGCGAGGAAGGCGATGTACGACACGCCGTTGACCTGGCCCACCATCAGCCCCAGCCCCAGGCCGAGGCCGAACAGGTAGATCATCGGATCGGCCAGGTTGCCGATCATCGACGGGATGGCCAGCTTCCTCCACACCAGGTAGTTGCGATACCAGACCATCATCCAGTTGCGCAGGTTGCGCGGCAGCAGCGGCTGGGGATAGGTCTGGCGCGTTGGCGGGCCAGCGCTCCGGGTGGCGATGGCGGGCGTGTCAGTGCGCGGATCCTGTTCGCTCATGTCAGTCCCTGGTTCAGTCCCGCATCTCGCGGCCGGTCAGCTTGAGGAACACATCCTCCAGGTTGGCCGGGCGGTGCAGGTAGCGCACGCCGCTCCTGCCGTGCAGCGCGTCCAGCAGCGGGGCCGGCTCGCGCACATAGCAGAACAGCGTCTCGCCGCTCATTTCGGTGCGCTGCGCCAGCGGTGTCAGCGTGCCGCGCAGCGTGTCCAGTTCATCGCCATAGACCTCGACCACATCGCAGCCGATCTGGCTGTCGATCAGCTCGTGCGGCTTGCCTTCGGCGATCTTGCGCCCGCCGTCGATCACGCACAGGTAGTTGCACAGCCGTTCGGCTTCTTCCATGAAGTGCGTGGTCAGCAGGATGGTCTTGCCGCTCGCCATCAGCGACTTGAGTCGCTCCCAGATCAGGTGGCGCGCCTGCGGATCCAGGCCGGTGGTGGGCTCGTCCATCACCAGCAGGTCGGGGTCGTTGATCAGCGCGCGTGCCACCGTCAGGCGCCGGCGCATGCCGCCGGAGAGGTCGCGCACCTGGGCGTCGGCACGGCTTTCCAGCCGGGCGAATTCCAGCAGCTTCGGCACGCGGCGCTCGATCTCGGCCGACGACAGCCCGAAGTAGCGCCCGAAGATGCGCAGGTTCTCGATTACCGAGAAATCCGGGTCGAGGTTGTCGAACTGCGGCACCACACCCACGCGCATGCGTGCCTGCGGCGCCCGCTCGGGGATGGGTTCGCCGCACAGCGTCAGCGTGCCGGCCATGGGCGTTGTCAGGCCCAGCAGCAGGCGCAGCGTGGTGGTCTTGCCGGCGCCGTTTGGGCCGAGCAAGCCAAAGCACTGGCCGCGAAACACCTGGAGGTCGAGGTCGTCGACAACGACCGTATCGCCGTATTGCTTGCGCACCTTGCGCAACTCGAGGATGGCAGTCAAGGCAGGATCCGGTTGGCGCCTTAAGGGGGCGCAATATCCGCCATTATGCCGGGCATCGGCATATCGATCAGGTGGCGCAGTGCAGCAAAAGCCGCCGGGTGGCGGATGTCCGGAACGCATTGCGCGCGGGCATAAAAAAACCGCCAGCGAACTGGCGGTCTTTTGCGAAGCTTGCCCGAATCAGTACATCTTCTTCGGCAGCATTTGCATGCGCAGGCGCTTGCGCAGGCGTGCTTCGGCGGCCTTCTTCTTGCGCTTGCGCTCGGTCGTCGGCTTCTCGTAAGCGGTACGGCTCTTGAGTTCAACGATCAGGCCAGTCTGCAGAATGGCACGACGGAAACGCCGCATTGCAACTTCAACGGGCTCACCGGGTTTCAAGACGATCTTAGTCAATTCAGTCCTTTAGGGATTGCCGCACTAGCGGCTGGTTCAAACGGGGGGAAACTGCGGTCGCCGGAGCGACTGGTATTGCACGCCGGGCTGATGCCCGGATGCGCCCCCGCGAACCTGAAAGATGTGGACGTTTCAGTCCGTGCAACCAGTGTCAGGGGTGATATCGCCAGGTCCAAATACAGCCGGAGCCTGACAGTACCGGTTTCCATGAATGCTATACGCCCGTAACTATGGCAGGTATACGACGCATCTGTCAAGAATGGCGTGCGATTGGCGCCGCAGGCGCGGGTACCAAGCGGCGGATTATCCGCCTTTCCTCCCTTGTCGACCAGCCCATCGGAAGCATCGGGTGATGACCCGGACACTGCTCCCGGTAAACCCGCAAAACGCCCGAAATCGTTTGACGATGTAATTCATATGTATAAACTAAGATTCATGGATATGAATTAATCGCCGAGCATTGGCGAGGCCCCGACAGGAGAGCAGCGTGCCGCAACCCCCCGTTTATTTCATCTCGACCGAAGAGGTCGAGGGATACCACCCCGCCAACCATGTCGGCACGCTGAACCGCCGGCTGATCGGCCCCGAGACCGTGGGTTCGCGCCACCTGGAAGTGATCCACGGCACCATCGAGAAGGGCAAGGGCGCGCTGCCCCATGCGCACCCCGGCATCGAGCAAGTGTGCTACGTGCTGGAAGGTCGCGCCATTGCAGAGGTTGCGGGCCAGCGCAAGGAACTGGGTCCGGGCGACTGCTGCTTCTTTCCCCCGGACGAGATGCATGTGTTCACGGTGGTGAGCGACGAGCCGGCCAGGATCCTGGTGATCTATTCCCCACCGTATGAGGAATCGCCCGAGCGCGTGATACGGCCCGCCTGAGATTGCGGCCGGCCACGGCAAGGGTTCATATAACGACAGGAGACAGACCGTGAAGTGCTTCAAGACCGCTTTTGCCAGCCTCGTGCTGGGGTGTACCGCCGCGCTGTTCGCGGCACCGGCCCTGGCCGCCGATGAATTTCCGTCCAAGCCGCTGCGCCTGGTGGTGCCGTTCGCCGCTGGCAGCGGCACCGATGCCGTGGCGCGGCTGACCGCCAAGTACCTGGGCGAGTCGCTGCAGCAGCCGGTGGTGGTCGACAACAAGCCGGGCGCCAACGGCACCATCGCCGCCGAGTTCGTCGCCAAGGCGCCGGCCGACGGCTATACGCTGTTCATGACCACCAACACCACGCATTCGGCCAACCCGTCGCTGATGAAGCAGCTGCGCTACGACCCGGTCAAGGATTTCACTCCGGTCTCGCGCATGGGCAACCTGCCGTTCATGCTGGTGGTCAATCCGCAGTTGCCAGTGAAGACGCTGCGCGAATTCATCGACTACGCCAAGGCGCATCCCGGCATGAGCTACGCCAGCGGCAACAGCACCGGCATCGTTGCCGGCGCGACGCTGTCGAAGATGGCGGGCCTGAAGATGCTGCACGTCCCGTACAAGAGCACGCCGCCGGCGATGACCGACGTGATGGGCGGCCAGGTGCAGGCGATGTTCGTCGACTTTGCCGCGGGTATCGCCAACGTGCGCGCCGGCAAGCTGCGCGCGCTGGCCGTGACGACCGCGCAACGCAGCGCACTGCTGCCCGACCTGCCGCCGGTTGGCAGTGCGCCCGAACTCAAGGGTTTCGATATCACGTCCTGGAACGGCGTGTTCGCGCCCGCCGGCGTGCCGGCGCCCGTGGTCGAGCGGCTCAACCGGGCGCTGGTTGCCATTGCCACCAGCAAGCAGCATGCCGCGCAGTTCCACGCGCTGGGCTTCGAGCCGTTCGGCAGCACGCCGGCCGAGCTGAACCAGTTTGTGGTGGCCGAGCTGCAGAAGTGGTCGCGGCTGGTGAAGGACGCCGGCATCCAGCCGGAATAAGCAAGAACGCGACCCGACACGATCCGACGCGACCCGACCCGACCCGACACGATCCGACAAGACACTAAGCAGGCAACACCTATGAATTTCGATCTCTCCGAAGAACAGGCATCGATCGTCGAAGCGGTGCAGCAAGTCTGCACGCAGTTCGACATGGAGTACTGGGACCGGCTCGACAAGTCCGGCACCTACCCGCACGAGTTCTACAAGACCCTGTGCGAGGGCGGCTGGCTGGGCGTGGCGATGCCCGAGTCCTTCGGCGGCGCCGGTCTCGGCATCCTCGAAGCGGCGCTGGTGATGCAGACCATCTCGCAGTCGGGCGCGGGCATGACCGGTGCCTCGGCCGTGCACATGAACGTGTTCGGCCTGAACCCCGTGGTGGTGTTCGGCACGGATGAGCAGAAGGGCCGCTTCCTGCCACCGTTGATTGCCGGCAAGGAGAAGGCCTGCTTCGGCGTGACCGAGCCCGATGCGGGGCTCGACACCACCAAGCTCAAGACCTTCGCGCGCAAGGTGCCGGGCGGCTATTCAGTGAGCGGGCGCAAGATCTGGATCTCGACCGCGCAGGTGGCCGACCGCATGCTGCTGCTGGCGCGCACCACGCCGCTGGAGCAGGTGAAGAAGTCGACGGAAGGGCTGTCGCTGTTCTACACCAAGGTTGACCGCAGCAAGATCGAGATCCGCGAGATCGACAAGATGGGCCGCGCCGCCGTCGATACCAACATGCTGTTCATCGACGACCTGTTCATCCCGGAAGAGGACCGGATCGGCGAAGAAGGAAAGGGCTTCGAATACATCCTTCATGGCCTGAACCCCGAGCGCATCCTGATCGCTGCCGAGGCCATCGGGCTCGGGCGCGCGGCGCTGGCGATCGCCACGCAGTATGCCAAGGAGCGCGTCGTCTTCGGCCGCCCGATCGGCATGAACCAGGGCGTCCAGCACCCGCTGGCGCAGGCGTGGATGCAGCTGGAATCGGCCAACCTGATGATGCTGAAGGCAGCCGCGCGCTATGACGCGGGGCAGTCCTGCGGGGCCGAGGCCAACACGGCCAAGTATCTCGCCGCCGAGGCTGGCCACAACGCGTGCCAGACCGCGATCCTGACGCTAGGTGGCATGGGCTACTCGCGTGAATACCGCGTCGAGCGCCTGCTGCGCGAGTCTTATATCCCGCGCATTGCGCCGGTCAGCCCGCAACTGATCATGTGCTTTATCGCCGAGCGCGTGCTGGGTTTGCCCAAGTCGTACTGAACGGGAGGAACGATGCACAACGAGCAAGCGCCCGCGCCCGCAGCCACCGGCCCGCTGGCGGGCATCCGCGTAATCGACATGACCTCGGTCGCGATGGGGCCGTATGCCACGCAGATCCTCGGTGACATGGGCGCCGAGGTGATCAAGGTCGAAGCGCCCGCCGGCGATGTGTTCCGCCATGCCGAGCCGGCGCGCCATGCCGCGATGGGCGCGAGCTTCCTCAACCTGAACCGCAACAAGCGGTTCGTCGTGCTCGACGTCAAGCAGCCGGACGACCTTGCCGCGCTGAAGGCGCTGATCGCCACGGCGGATGTCTTTGTCTCCAACGTGCGGCCGCAGTCGTTGCGCAAGCTCGGGCTGGACTATGCATCGCTGCGGGCGGACCATCCACGGCTGATCTATTGCGGCGCCTATGGCTATTCGGAAGAGGGGCCATATGCCGGCGCACCGGCCTTCGACGACATCATCCAGGCGCGCAGCGGAATGGCGCAGTTCCAGGGCGCCAATTCGAACGAGGGGCCGCAGTATGTCAACACCATCCTGGCCGACAAGGTCGCCGGCCTGACTGTCGCCTACGCGATCCCGATGGCGTTGTACGAGCGCGAGCGTTCCGGCCAGGGGCAGGCCATCGAGGTGCCGATGTTCGAGACGCTGGTGTCCTTCCTCGCCACCGAGCAACTCGCCGGACAGACCTTCGTGCCGCCGCTCGGGCCTGCTGGCTATCCGCGCGTGATGTCGGCCCACCGCAAGCCGTACCGCACCAGCGATGGCCATCTCGCGCTGCTGCCCTATACCAGCGCGCAGTGGCTGCGCTTTTTTGACCTGTCAGGCCATGCCGGGCTGGCGCGCGATCCGCGCTACGCCACGCCGGCCGCGCGCAGCGCCAATATCGACGCGCTCTACGCCACGCTGGCCGAGATCGTCGCGCAGCGCACTACCGCGGAATGGCTGGCGTTGCTGCGGGACGCCGATATCCCGCACAGCGAATTGCCGCATTTCGACAGCCTGGTGGATGACCCGCACCTGCGTGCCACCGGCATGATGTTCGAATACGATCATCCGAGCGAAGGGCGCCTGCGGGGCGTGGGCATCCCCACACGGTTCTCGCGCACGCCGGGCAATATTCGCAGTTGGCCGGAGGGCTTGCCGCAGGCGCAGGACGAAGCGGGCGGCTGACCCGACTGCGCCGCGATTGGCAGGTGCGGCGCACACGCCGCGTACAATTCCGGCGAAAGCACACGGAAGTCGAGGAAGCCAACGATGGCAGAAAACGAAGCGGCGGAAAAATCCGGCTACGGCAGCGTCAAGACGGCGCTGCGCGTGATCGAGATCATGGAGATCTATGCGCGCGAAGGGCGCTCGCTGACGCTGACCGAGCTGGCGAAGCTGCTGGGCGCGCCGATGTCGAGTTGCCTCGGGCTGATCCGCACGCTGGCCTCGCTGGGCTACCTGTATGAAACCGGCCGCCGCCAGGGCTATTACCCCACGCGGAGGCTGCTCGACATCGCCCAGCGCATCGCGCGCAACGACCCGCTGCTCGAACGCGTGCAGCCGGTGCTGGAGTCGCTGCGCGATGACACCGGCGAGACCGTGATCTTTGGCAAGCTGCAGGACGATGGCCGCGTGCTGTACCTGGAGGTGCGCGAGTCCGCCAACCCGGTGCGCTATATCGCCGCGCCGGGCGAACTGCGCGACGCGCATGTCAATTCCATCGGCCGTGCCATCCTCGGCGCCCTGGACGCGGAGAGCCGCGCGGAACTGCTGGCCGGCGTTTCCTTTGCTTCGCGCACCGGGCGCACGGTGGACTCGCTGCGGGTGTTCGAGGCGGCGATGCAGCAATGGCAGGCGCAGGGGTGGTATCCAAACTTCGGCGAGTCGTTCCCGGATCTGGGCGCCATCGCGATTCCGATAACGCTGGGCGGCGCGCTCTACGGGATGTCGGTGGCGGGTCCGCTGCACCGGGTCGAGGCCAATGCCGGCGCCATCGTCACGGCACTGAAGGCGGCAGGCGGTTCGCTGCGGGATAAGTAAGGGGGCAGGGTGAGGGGGCAGGGCGCTGCGGCAGCACCAGGCCTGCCGTGGCGGCCAGCACTGAAAGCCGGTTGGCAAACGGGCCGCGCCAAACGAAAAAGCCCGGTGCGTTTGCACCGGGCTTCCGTATCGGTTGGCTCCCCGACCTGGGCTCGAACCAGGGACCTGCGGATTAACAGTCCGTCGCTCTACCGACTGAGCTATCGGGGAACAGCTGAGAAAAAGATTATAGCCAGTTTCTCTTTTCGCCGTCAACACCTCGTCAACAATTTGTTTGTCGTCAAGGGCTTTGGGGCGACTGGCTGGCTGCGTCCCACCTTGGTGTTCAACAGCGAGGCCGCATTATAGCGACGGATTTTCGTTTGTGCCAGAAAAAACCGCCTTGCGGCGGCTTTTTTCTGCGGCACCGTGAGTCACCGGTCAGTCGAACACCGGCGATTCCACGCCCAGCACCTTGTGCAGCTTCGGCGAAGTCGTGGTGTACTGCATGTGGATCTTCTTTTCGGGGAAAATATACGGTGCGGCACCGAACGCGGCCAGCGCGGCCTCGTGGAAGCCCGACAGGATCAGCTTCTTCTTGCCGGGGTAGGTGTTGATGTCGCCCACCGCGAAGATGCCCGGGATATTGGTCTGGAACTTCTCGGTGTCCACCTTGATCTGCTTGCGCTCCAGGTCCAGTCCCCACTCGGCGATCGGGCCGAGCTTGGGCGACAGGCCGAAGAACACCAGCAGGTCGTCCAGCGGCAGGCGGCGGGTCACGCCGTCGGCGCCCGTCACCTTGATCTCGGTGAGCACGCCGTCCTTTTCTTCATAGCCGCCGATCTGGCCGACCACGAACTGCATTTCCAGCTGCTCGCACAGTTCCTTCATCTTGGCCACCGAGGCCGGTGCGGCGCGGAAGCCGTCGCGGCGGTGGATCATCACCACCGACTCGGCCTTGCCGACCAGGTCCAGCGTCCAGTCCAGCGCCGAGTCGCCGCCGCCGACGATCACCAGGTTGCGGCCGTGGAAACGGCTCGGATCCTTGACGCGGTAGAACAGTTGCTTGCCGTCGAACTTGTCGAGGCCCTCGACCTTCAGCGTTCGCGGCTGGAACGAGCCCACGCCGGCGGCGATGAAGATGGTCTTGGTGATGAACCGGGTCCCGAGCGAGGTCTCGACGAAGAAGCGGCCGTCTTCACGGCGCTCCACCACGGAGACTTCCTGGCCCAGGTGGAAGGTGGGCTCGAACGGCTCGATCTGCTTGAGCAGGTTGTCGGTCAGTTCCTGGCCGGTGCAGCTTGGCACGGCCGGGATGTCGTAAATGGGCTTGTCCGGATACAGCTCAACGCACTGGCCGCCAACGACTTTCAGGGAATCGATTACGTGGGCCTTGATCTCGAGCAGGCCCAGTTCAAAGACCTGGAACAGGCCCACCGGACCGGCACCGACGATCAGCGCGTCGATTTCCAGCGGCTGGCCGCCTGCGGGGCTGCCAACTTCGACCTGCTTGGTCGTGTCGGCAACGGGATTTGGAATGCTCAAGTCCATATTCGTCCTGATACGTTGGTTGGGCACGCGGGTGCCCGGCATTGCGGAAAGCGCGTGGGGACGGCTTTCTTTGCTGCCTGGTGGGCTCAGCTTGCGCTCAGCGCTCCAGGTATTGCAGCTTGTCGGTGGCGTCCTTCCACTCCTCGGCCTCGGCCAGCGGGGCCTTGGTCTTGGTGATCGAAGGCCAGGCGCGCGCCAGGTCAGCGTTCAGTTCAATGAAGTGCTGCTGGTCGCCCGGCACGTCTTCCTCGGCGTAAATGGCGTTCACCGGGCATTCGGCCACGCACACGGCGCAGTCGATGCACTCATCCGGGTCGATGGCCAGGAAGTTCGGGCCTTCGCGGAAACAATCCACCGGACATACGTCAACGCAGTCTGTGTAGCGGCAACGGATGCAGGATTCGGTGACAACGTGAGTCATTTCGGTTCCAGGAAAACGGGTCGGCTTTTGATGGGAAACTGTTGGGCCGCTTCTTGCCGGCGGACGCGTCCATCTGCCATGGGTGGCAGGATGGGCTGGACGAGCGCCGGCCATGGCCTTTCGGAAACCGGTATTGTAGCCGAGCCTTCTGGCAAGGATAGCGGGTCTATATAGCTGGATCAGATAGTTTTCTTATTTCTTTATGTGCTTTTGATCCAAGACATGGCGGCCCGCTGGCGGGCTTGCGTATCCATAGGCATGATAGGTCCGCCTGAGTGCCACATGCCACCACGCCGGGAGATTCCTATATGCCACGCCCGTTTCATCGTTGCTGCCGCGTCGCCATGCCGCTGTTTGTGATGCTCGCGGCATTTTCGGCGATCGCGCCGCCCGCCGGTGCGCAAGCCCTGGTCCAGCCGGGCATGGCGGACAGCGTGGTCTCCAGGCTGGTGGCATGGCGCGCACGATCCGAGGCGCCGGTCGCCTTGCCGGCGCTGACCGGCTTCGACTGGGACCACTTCAGCGTGACCGATTCGCCCGCGGGCGATGCCATTGCCCATTGCGGCCGCGCCGGCCTGATGCCTTGCGGACCTGAGTTGCAGCCGAAGCCGGGAGACCGGATGCAGGTGCTGCGCTTCGAGCGCGCGGGCGCTGCCGTCTACACCGAGCGCATCCTTGCCGAGAACGGCGCCTTTGCCGAGCCGCTGCCGGAGCGCGTGCCGCGCAGCGCCGCCACGCTGGTGTCCTGTCCCGGGAGCGACGGCCGGACACTATGGTGCCTGCAGGGCAGGGCGGCCGGGAAGCCTGCGCCGCGCGCGCCGCAGCCGTTCCTCGACGGCGCTTGAACGCCTGTCAGCGCCCGGGCGCGCGCAGTCTCGGTTAGCATGTCGGACTGACCCGGCACATCGCCGTCTGGCTAGCTATGATCATCCAGTCTCTGCTCGACACCGACCTGTACAAGTTCACGATGATGCAGGTGGTCCTGCATCAGTTTCCGCAGGCGCAGGTCGAATATCGCTTCAAGTGCCGCAACGCCGGCGTCGACCTGACCCCGTATATCGATGAGATCCGTGCCGAGATCGCGCATCTGTGCCAGTTGCGTTTTACTGACGACGAACTCGCCTACCTGCGCGGCCTGCGCTTCATCAAGAGCGATTTCATCGACTTCCTCGGGCTGTTCCACCTGAACGAAAAGTATGTGTCCGTGCGCGAGGCGCCGCAGGGCAACGGCGAGATCGAGATTTCGATCATCGGCCCGTGGCTGCATACCATCCTGTTCGAAGTGCCGGTGCTGGCGATCGTCAACGAGGTCTATTTCCGTCGCACCCAGCCGCGGCCCGACCTGGCCGGCGGCCGTCGCCGTCTGGAAGACAAGCTGGCCCTGCTGCAGGCGCCCGAACTGGCCGAATGCGTCATCGCCGACTACGGCACGCGCCGGCGCTTCTCGCGGAACTGGCAGGAAGAGGTGCTGCTGACCATGCGGCGCGAGCTCGGTCCGCAACTGGCCGGCACCAGCAACGTCCATTTTGCCCGCCTGCACAACATGGTGCCGCTCGGCACCATGGCGCACGAATACCTGCAGGCCTGCCAGGCGCTGGGACCGAGGCTGCGCGATTCGCAGGTGTTCGCGCTCGAACGCTGGGCGCGCGAATACCGCGGCGACCTTGGCATCGCGCTTTCCGATACCTACGGCTTCGACGCCTTCCTGCGCGACTTCGACCTGTATTTCTGCAAGCTGTTCGACGGCGTGCGCCATGACTCGGGCGACCCGGTCGTGTGGGGCGAGCGCATGGTGGCGCACTACGCCGCCAGCCGCGTCGACCCGCGCACCAAGACGCTGATCTTCAGCGACAGCCTGGACATTCCGCGCGTGATCGAGCTGTTCCAGCGCTTCCACGGCCGCTGCCGGCTGGCGTTCGGCGTCGGCACCAACCTGACCAACGATCTCGGCTACACGCCGCTGCAGATCGTGATCAAGATGGTGCGCTGCAATGGCCAGCCCGTGGCCAAGCTGTCGGACACGCCGGAAAAGACCATGTGCGACGATGCCGGTTACCTGTCGTACCTGCGGCAGGTGTTCTCGGTCCAGTCGGCATAGCGGGATTCCGGCACGCCGTACCGTGCCGCGGCAACTATAATCGGCGCATCGCGCAACTTGCCGCATCCTTGCCAACCGCATTGCCAGGCCCTATGGAAACCAACGACGCCCGCGACCGCATCTTCGCCCGCATCCGTGCCGCACAGGGCAGGCCGCGCCAGCCCACGCAGGGCGAACGCGGTGCGGTGGCCGATTACCTCGCGCGCCATCCGCAAGGCCCGCGCCCGATGCCCGCCGCCGACCTCGTCGATGCCTTCCTGGCGCAGGCGCAGCGCATGGCGTCTACCGTCGACCGTGTCGCCACCCTGGACGAAGTGCCGGCGGCCGCGCGGCGTTTTCTCGACAGCCTGAACCTGGTGCAGCGCGCGGTGGCATGGGATGCGCTGGGCACGCTGCCATGGCAGGACGCGGGCATCGCGGTCGAATGCCGGCCGCCGCTGCGCGAGGTCGAGGCGGATCGCGATCACGGCGACCTGGTCGGCATCACCGGCTGCTTCTGCGCGATTGCCGAGACCGGCTCGCTGATGCTGCTGTCAGGGCCGGCAACGTTCGCCTCCGCGGCGCTGCTGCCGGAAACGCATATTGCGGTGGTGCCACGCTCGCGCGTGGTCGCCGGCCTGGAAGATGCATTTGCGCTGGTACGCAGCGAACGCGGCGAACTGCCGCGCGCGACCAATATCATCAGCGGACCGTCGCGCACCGGGGATATCGAGCAGACCATCGTGCTGGGCGCGCATGGCCCGTATCGCGTGCATGTGATCCTGGTCGAGCAGGCTTGAAGCGTCGGGCAGCACGGACGTAAGAAAGGTCTGCAAACGCGGGACGGAGCACGGTCGCGCGAGGCGGTTGAATTACACTTGCAGGCTTGCCGTGCGAGCCCGCACGCCGTTCGTGGCGGGGCTCGATGCACCATGAATGCTGCATTCCCGAGGAGATCCTGCCTGATGCGACGTGCCTTCGTGCTGTTGCCGATACTGGCCATGCTGGCCGCGGTCCTTGCTGCCTTCCCTGCAGCCGCCCATGCAGCTGATGTCGACGGGGCTTCGTTGTCGCCGTTCTGGGGCTTGCCGTTCGCCGGCATCCTGCTGTCGATTGCGCTGTGGCCGCTGCTCGCGCCGAAGTTCTGGCACCACCACTATGGCAAGATCGCCGCTGGCTGGGGGCTGCTGTTCCTGCTGCCGTTCGCCGCGGCCTTCGGCACGCATGCGGCCGCCGCCAGCGCGGTGCATGCGCTGCTGGCCGAGTACATTCCGTTCATCTCGCTGATCGCATCGCTCTATATCGTCGCGGGCGGCATTTGCGTGCGCGGCAACCTGCACGGCACGCCGCGGCTCAACACCGGCATCCTGGCGCTGGGCACCGCATTGGCCAGCCTCATGGGGACCACTGGCGCGGCCATGCTGCTGATCCGGCCGCTGCTGCGCGCCAACGACAACCGTCGCCATGTGGCGCACGTGGTCGTGTTCTTTATCTTTCTGGTGGCCAATGCCGGCGGCTCGCTGACGCCGCTGGGCGATCCGCCGTTGTTCCTGGGTTTCCTGAAGGGAGTGGACTTCTTCTGGACCATGCGCAACATCTACCTGGAGACGCTGTTTATCTGCGCGGTGCTGCTGGTGTTGTTCTACCTGGTCGACAGCCACTACTACCGCAACAAGGAAGAAGAACTGCCGCAGAGGAACGATCCCACGCCGGACTCGAACGGCATCACGATCGACGGCAAGATCAATTTCGTGCTGTTGCTGGCCCTGATCGGCCTCGTGCTGATGAGCGGGCTGTGGCAGCCGGCCATCTCGTTTAGCGTCCTCGGCACCGACGTGCCGCTGCAGGCGGCGCTGCGCGATGTGCTGCTGATCGTGGTGGCGGTGGTGTCGCTGCTGGTCACACCGCATACCGCGCGCGCCGGCAATGAGTTCAACTGGGAGCCGATCCTGGAAGTCGGCAAGCTGTTTGCCGGCATCTTCCTGACCATCATCCCGGTGATCGCCATGCTCAAGGCCGGCACCGATGGCGCCTTCGCCGGCGTGATCCGCGCAGTCAGCAACAGTAACGGGCAGCCGGTCGACAGCATGTACTTCTGGGCGACCGGGCTGCTGTCGTCCTTCCTGGACAATGCGCCGACTTACCTCGTGTTCTTTAACACCGCCGGCGGCGATGCCGCCACGCTGATGACGCGCGATGCCTCGACGCTGGCCGCGATTTCCGCCGGCGCGGTGTTCATGGGCGCCAACACCTATATCGGCAACGCGCCCAACCTGATGGTCAAGGCCATTGCCGAGAACCGCGGCGTGCGCATGCCGAGTTTCTTCGGCTACATGCTGTACTCGGGCATCTTCCTGATGCCGCTGTTCGTCATCATGACCTTCCTTTTCTTCCACGTGTGATGCCATGAAGCCGTCCGTCCTTGTCACCCGCGCCATCTATCCTGAAGTCATCGACCACCTGGCGCAGTATTTCGATGTCGATGACAACCAGCAGGACGCGGTGCTCGACGCCGCCGCCCTGAAGGCGCGGCTGGCCGGCAAGGCCGGCGTGCTGGCCAACGCCGCCGACCGCATCGACGGCGGCCTGGTCGCCGCGTTGCCGTCGCTGCGCGCGGTGTGCAACATGGCCGTCGGCTACAACAACCTCGACGTGCCGGCGCTGACCGCCGCGGGGGTCGTCGCCACCAATACGCCCGACGTGCTGACAGAGACCACTGCCGACTTCGGCTGGGCGCTGCTGATGGCCACGGCGCGACGCGTCACCGAGGCCGAGCACTACCTGCGCGCCGGCAAGTGGCAGCGCTGGAGCTACGACATGCTGGTCGGCGTGGACCTGTACGGCAGCACGCTCGGCATCCTGGGCATGGGCCGCATCGGCCAGGCGCTGGCGCGCCGTGCCAGCGGGTTTGGCATGAGCGTGCTGTACCACAACCGCAGCCAGCTGCCGGCGGACACCGAGCGCGAGCTCAATGCCCGCTACGTCAGCAAGGAGGATCTGCTGCGGCAGTCCGACCACCTGCTGCTGGTATTGCCTTACGGCCCGCAGAGCCACCATGCCATCGGCGCTGCCGAGCTGGCGCTGATGAAGCCGACTGCGACGCTGGTCAACCTGGCCCGCGGCGGCATCGTCGACGACGCCGCGCTGGCGCAGGCGCTGCGCGACAAGCGCATCTTCGGCGCCGGCCTGGATGTGTTCGAGGGCGAGCCCGGCGTCCATCCTGACCTGCTGACGGTGCCCAACGTCGTGCTGACGCCGCATATCGCCAGCGGCTCGGAAAAAACCCGCCGCGCCATGGCGATGCTGGCCGCCGACAACCTGATCGCCGCGCTCGACCAGGGGCCGCAGGCCGGTCATCCGCCCACCGTGATCAACCCTGAAGTCATGCCGCGCCGCCGCTGAGGCGCGCCCGTCTGTCTGTCGCTTAATTAGTTGCTGCATGTCGCTGATTCCGTTCCTGACGCTGGCCGTGGCGCTGCTCGCGGTCGTCCTGCTAGTCATCGTGCTGCTGCGCCAGCAGGCCGCCTCGCCCGGCGCCGAACTGGCCCGTCAACTTGCCGAGTTGCGCGTCGAAGGGGCGCGCGGCATGGAGCGCGTGGAGCGTGAGGTCCGCACCGACGTAGCCGAGGCGGCGCGCGGCAACCGCGATGAGTCGGCCCAGCAGATGCTGCGCTTCCAGCAGGCGCTGTCGTCGCAGCTGACCGGCATCGCCACGCTGCAGAACAACCAGATCGACACCTTCGCGCAGCAATTGGCCAAGCTGACCGAGTCCAACACGCAGCAGCTCGAGCACGTGCGCCAGCACCTGATGCTGCAAAGCCAGCAGGCACGTGACGAACAGGCTGGAGCGCTGCGCCGCTTCGGCGACGGCTTGCAGCAGCAGCTGGCGCAGATGTCAGAAGCCAATGAGCGCCGGCTGGCCGAGGTGCGCGCCACGCTGGAGCAGAAGCTGCACGACATCGAGGCCAACAACGCGGCCAAGCTGGAGGAAATGCGTCGCACCGTCGACGAGAAGCTGCATGCGACGCTGGAGCAGCGCCTGGGCGAGTCGTTCCGGCTGGTATCGGACCGCCTCGAGCAGGTGCATCGCGGGCTGGGCGAGATGCAGGCGCTGGCGCAGGGCGTGGGTGACCTGAAGAAGGTGCTGACCAATGTGAAGTCGCGCGGCATCTGGGGCGAAGTCCAGCTCGAAATGCTGCTGGAACAGATGCTGACGCCGGAGCAGTACGGCAAGAACGTAGAAACGGTGCGCAACTCCGGCGCGCGGGTGGAATTTGCCATCCGCCTGCCCGGCAAGGCCGCGGGCGGCGGTGGCGACGGCGGCGCGCCGGTGTGGCTGCCGGTCGATGCCAAGTTTCCCAAGGAACAGTACGAGCGGTTGGTCGATGCGCAGGAACGCGGTGACCCGGACGGCGTCATCGCCTTCGGCCGCGAACTGGAAGTTGCGTTGCGCCGAGAGGCGCAGACCATCGCCGAGAAATACCTGTCGCCACCGCAGACCACGGATTTTGCGATCCTGTTCCTGCCGACCGAGGGGCTGTACGCCGAAGTGCTGCGGCGCCCCGGCCTGACCGACCTGCTGCAGCGCAACTACCGTGTCACCGTGGCGGGCCCGACCACGCTGACCGCGCTGCTGAACAGCCTGCAAATGGGTTTCCGCACGCTGGCACTGGAAAAACGCTCGAGTGAAGTCTGGGAAGTGCTGGGCGCGGTGAAAACTGAATTCGGCAAGTTCGGCGACGTGCTGGCCAAGACCCGCGACACGCTTGAGCGCGCCGCGCGCAATATCGAGCAGGCCGAGGTGCGCACGCGTCAGATGGCGCGCAAGCTGCGGACGGTGGAAGCGCTGCCGGGTGATGCCGCGCAGCAGTTGCTGGGACTCAACGCCGCAGAGGCAGGGGTGGAGACGGCGGAGACGCCGGATGACAGCGGCGGCTAAGCGCGGGTTGGAGCAGGGTAGGCCCGCAGCGCGGGCAGGATGGCCGGCAACCTGCCGGCCTGTGAACCCGCGCGGCGATCACCGCTGGGTTCAGAAGGTTCAGCGATCTTCTTCGGGCGCCAGTTCGCGCACGTGGACTTCGATGCCGCCAAAGCGGGCGGCCACCCAGTTGTAGGCCTTGCACGCCAGCCACAGCAGGCCGAAGCCGATCAGCGCATTCAGGATGATTGCGCTGAAGACCGTGATCGCCGGCAGGTCGCCATAGCGGATAAAGGTGACAAACAGGCCCAGCGAAACGATCGGCAGGGAGAAGCACAGGTAGACCAGCACCAGCGCGCGGGCGGTCTTCACGGGGTGGAGGTAGGCGATCTCCTGATTCATGACGGGGAATAACTTGATTGTTGCTGAATCGTGCGCCAAGTGTATCGACTGGCCGACCCAAAGCAAAGCCCGCTGCTCGCGCCGCAGTCGAAAGCCGTGCGCCGGACGCGTCACGGCGGCAAATGTGCATCATAAATACGACACATTGCGACCGCACCGAAGCGGCCGGCCTGCTGCTGCGCTCAGACCAGCCCGTCGAACAGCATGACTTCGACCGGGTCGCCGGCCTTGACCGAGTCCTGCTCGTGGCCGAGCACGATAAAGCAGTTGGCTTCGCTCATCGAGCGCAGTACGCCCGAGCCCTGCTGGCCGGTGATGCGCACCTCCCACTGTCCGTCTGCCGCCGGTGCCAGGATGCCGCGCTGGTATTCGGTGCGGCCCGGCTTCTTGCGGATGGCCTGCGCGCTGCGCACGCGCAGCAGCGGCAGCGGCGGCACGTCGGCACCCATCAGGCGGTGCAGCGCGGCACGCACGAAATGGTAGAAGGTGACCATGACCGCGACCGGGTTGCCCGGCAGGCCAAACAGCAGTGCCGAGTGCCTGCCGTCGCTGCCAGTACCGATGCGACCGAATGCCATCGGCCGGCCGGGCCGCATGGCGATCTTCCAGAACGTGACGTCGCCCAGGCGCGCCATGATCTGCTTGGTGTAGTCGGCTTCGCCGACCGAGACGCCGCCCGAGGTGATGACCGCGTCGGCACTCTCGCAGGCGGTGCGGAAGGCCGCTTCCAATGCTTCGGGCTCGTCGCGAACCACGCCCATGTCGAGCAGTTCGACATTCATCCGCCGCAGCATGCCGTGCAGTGTGTACCGGTTGGAGTCATAGACGCAGCCGGCATCCAGCGGCTCACCGATCGAGCGCAGTTCATCGCCGGTGGAGAAGAAGGCGACGCGCAGGCGCCGGCGTACGCGGACTTCGGCAATGCCCAGCGAGGCCAGCAGGCCGAGGTCCGCTGGCTGGATGATGCGGCCCGCCGGCAGCGCGGCCTGGCCGTGCGCCAGGTCTTCGCCGCGCAGGCGGCGGTTGTCGCCCGCGCGCACGCAGTCGGCGGCAAAGCGGATGCGTGCGCCGTCGGCAACCGTTTCGACGAATTCCTGCGGCACCACCGTGTCGCAGCCGTCAGGCATCACCGCGCCGGTCATGATGCGTACCGTCTGCACGGCCGTGGGCGCGAGCGCGCCGGCATCGCCGGCGAAGGCGCTTCCGATCACTTCCAGTTCGACCATGTCGGTCTGCGCGGCGGCGAGCGCTTCGCTGCGGAAGGCATAGCCGTCCATGGCTGAATTGTCATGGGCGGGAACGTTGATGGTCGAGACGATATCCTCGGCCAACACGCGGTCGAGTGCGCTGCGGACCGGCAATTGTTCGATGCCGCGTACCGGCTCCACCACCTCGCCGATGATGCGGTTGGCCTGGTCCACCGGCAGTGCGGTGGGGTCGTAGTCAGACAGGCAGGAAATGACGGATTGCAGGGAAGGCATGGTGGCTCGGCGGCGGGATGTTTGCGGATGTCGGCGGCTAGCGGCTTTCGTGCGTGCGCAGTTCGTCCAGCGTGTTGATATTGGCGAAGGCCGCGGCGTCGTCGAACATCACCTCGGCCAGCCGGTGCGAGGCGGCCCAGGTTTCGATCTTGCGGCCGCCGCCGGAAAGATATGCGACCAGGCTGTCGAGCGCACTGACCGGCATCAGGCAGAACACAGGTTGGGTCTGGCGCTTGCCGGTTTCATCCAGTGTGACCGGAATCGCCAGTTCCGCGCCTTCGGTCTCGATCGCCTGTGCGAGCCGCGCCACCAGGTCGGTGGGCAGGAACGGCGAATCGCACGGCGCGGTCACCAGCCAGGACGTCGGGCATTGCTCAAGCCCGGCCAGCATGCCGGCCAGCGGGCCGGCGAAGTCGGGCACGGAATCGGTGTAGACCGGCACGCCGAACGATTCATAGGCGGCCAGGTTGCGGTTGGCGTTGATCATCAGGCCGCCGACCTGCGGGCCGAGGCGAATCATCGTGTGCATCGCCATGGGCGTGCCGTGTAGCGGCTGCAGCCCCTTGTCGGTGCCGCCCATGCGGCTGCCCCTGCCGCCTGCGAGGATCAGGCCGGTGATGTCGTCGCGTGCAATCATGAGGGTGCGGCGGCGGGTTCAGCCGCCGATATAGGACATCTCGATCTTGCGCTCAGCCCGTGCCTGGCGGACTGCCGGGTCGCCGCGCTGCTCGGAATAGTTGTCGGTGCGGCCCTGCCACACCTGGGCGATCGCGTTCGAGATCTCCAGGTCGCTGTAGCTGCCGCGCAGCAGTGCGCGCAGGTCATAGCCCTCGGTGGCGAACAGGCACAGGTAGAGCCGGCCTTCGGTGGACAGCCGGATGCGGCTGCAATCGCCGCAGAAGGCATGGGTGACGCTGGAGATCACGCCGATCTCGCCGCTGCCGTCGCGATAGCGCCAGCGCTCGGCAGTTTCGCCGCTGTAGTTGGCCTGCACCGGTTCGAGCGGAAATTCGGCATCGATGCGGCGCACGACCTCGGCGGAGGGCAACACCTCGTCCATCTGCCAGTGGTTGCTGGCGCCGACGTCCATGAATTCGATATATCGGACGATGATCCCACTGTGGCGGAAATGGCGCGCCATCGGCACGATTTCCTGGTCGTTGGTGCCGCGCTTGACCACCATGTTGACCTTGATCGGCGCCAGGCCAACAGCCTGCGCGGTCTCGATGCCGTGCAGCACGTCGGCGACGGCAAAGTCGACGTCGTTCATGCGGCGGAAGGTGGCATCGTCGATCGCGTCCAGGCTGACGCTGACGCGAGTCAGGCCGGCGTCGCGCAGCGAGCGTGCCTTGCGCGCCAGCAGCGAGGCGTTGGTGGTCAGCGTCAGGTCGAGCGGCTTGCCAGAGACGGTCTCGATCTTTGCCAGCATCTCGACCAGGTGCTCGATGTTCTTGCGCAGCAGCGGCTCGCCGCCGGTCAGGCGGATCTTCTCGACGCCGTGCGCGACGAACAGGCGTGCGGTGCGCTCGATTTCTTCAAAGCTGAGCAGTTCCGAGTGCGGCAGGAAGGTGTAGTCCTTGTCGAACACTTCCTTTGGCATGCAGTAGACGCAACGGAAGTTGCAGCGATCCGTCACCGAGATGCGCAGGTCATGCAGCGGCCTGCCGCGGGTGTCGGCCACCAGGCCGGTGGGCGCTTCCAGCTTGCCGGGAATGCGCGGCGTCATCGAATGGTAGCGATGGTCGCGCAGGTCGAAGATAGGAATGACGGATTCGGTCATGGCCTGTGGGTGGGCTGCTCCGGTGAGGGGCCTGGCAAGGCCAGGCCGGGGGAACTGCGGGAGCCCGGATGCATTTGCTGCCATTCTAGCCGAGTGGGCGCCCGGGGAGCCGCATTCCCCCGCATCGCGGGGATTTGCCGTGCATAAAAAAAGGGACAGCCAAGGCTGTCCCTTCTGCCGCGGCGTGGGTGCCAGCGGCGGCACCCAAACCAGGCTTACTGCTGCGACGCCATTTCCACTTCGCGGCCCTTGGTCTCGATCAGGATCATCGGTCCCTGGGGCAGCGGCGGCAGCGGCTTGCGCTCGCGCGGCACGCGCGGCGCCGGCGCGATGCGGGCAGCGGCTTCCTGGGCCGAGCGCAGTTTGTCGGCATCGGTGTGGACCCATTGCAGGCCGGCGCCCGCAAGCATCGGCTCGAGGCTTTCCATCGCGACCGGCGCAGCGGCCGGGGTAGCGGACGCTGCCGGTGCAGCCTGGGCCACCTGGGCAGGCGCGGCGGCCGGCTCCGCGGCGGGCGCGGCAACGACAGGGGCGGGTTCCACTGCTGCGGCCACGACCGGTTCGGGAACGGCTACGGCTGCGATAACCTCGGTCACTGCTGCGGGAGCTTCCGCCTGCACGGCCACGGCGGCCGGGGCGGGCTCAGCCACGGGCACGGTCTGGGGTGCGGCTACCGGTGCCGGTTCCGCTGCCGGGGCCGGCGTCACGTCTTCCGGCACGGCGATGCGGATCGCTTCGACGCTTTCCGCGGCGGCAACAACGACAGCTGCCTGCGGTGCCGGTTCAGCTTGCGGGGCCGCCTGGGGTGCTGCTTGCGGCGCCGCCTGGGTGGTCGCCGGAGCGATGTCTTCGGACTCAGCAGCGCCTTCCAGGGCGGCTTCGCCTTCACCTTGCGCGCCCTGGCCGGTCTCGTCGCGCTCGCGGCGATAGCGGTTGCGGCCGCGGCGGTTGCGGCGGCGGCGTTCCTCGCCGTCGGCGGCGTCTGCGAACTCTTCAGCACCTTCCGGCAGTTCGGCGCGAACGGCCGGCACTTCGTCTGCGGCGGCTTGCGGCAGCACGCCCAGGGCCTGGGCGGCGGCTACGGCTTCCGGCTGCGGCGCTTCGCCGGCCTCGGCTTCACGCAGGTCGCTGCGCTCGCGCTGGCGGTCACGCTGGCGTTCACGGCGTTCCTGGCTGCGCTCGCGGCGGCCTTCCTGGCGGGCTTCGGCGCGCTCGCCCTGAGCACGTTCACCCTGGGCACGTTCACCCTGAGCGGTTTCAGCCTGGCGGGCGACGGCCGGGGTGGCCTGGCCTTCTTGCTGGCGCGGCTGGCGGCCCTGGCGCTCGCCACGGCCTTCGCGCTGTTCGCCACGCTCGCCTTGCTGGCGCTCGGCGCGCTCACCACGCTCGGCGCGCTGTCCGCGCGGCTGGCGGTCGCCGCGTTCCTGGCGCTCGCCACGCTCGCCGCGCTCGGCACGTTCACCGCGCTCGGCACGTTCACCACGTTCGCCACGCTGGCCACGGCCTTCGCCGCGCTGGCCGCGCTCGCGGCGGCCTTCGGCGCCGCGGCTTTCGGCGGCCGCCACCGGCTTGGCCGGCTCAACCACCGGCGCAGGCGCAGGACGCGCGCCGAACAGGCCCTTCAGCCAGGCGATAAAGCCGCCGGCTTCCACCGGCTTGGTCGCCGGGACGGGCGGGGCTGCCGGAGCAGCTTCCGGACGCGGGGCGCGCTCGGGGCGCGGCACGGAGACCGGTGCCGGCTGTTCCGGCGTGATGCCCTTGACCGCGGCTTCCTGGCGCGGCTTGGCTTCTTCCTTGCGGCGGCTGCTGTAGCTGGTGTCGGCTTCCAGTTCCTTGGCGGCAGCCTCGGCCATCTTGTAGCTGGCGGTGCTGTCTTCCAGGCGCGGGTCGTCGTGGCGCAGGCGCTCCAGCTTGTAGTGCGGCGTTTCCAGGTGCTTGTTCGGGATCAGCAGCACGTTGACCTTGAAGCGCAGCTCGATCAGGTTGATTTCCTGGCGCTTCTCGTTCAGCAGGAAGGCAGCAACCTCCACCGGCACCTGGCAGTGGATGGCGGCGGTGTTTTCCTTCATCGCCTCTTCCTGGATGATGCGCAGCACCTGCAGGGCGGACGATTCGGTATCGCGGATATGGCCGGTGCCATTGCAGCGCGGGCAAGTGATGTGCGAGCCCTCCGACAGCGACGGGCGCAGGCGCTGGCGCGACAGCTCCATCAGCCCGAAACGGCTGATCTTGCCCATCTGCACGCGGGCGCGGTCGTGGCGCAGCGCATCCTTCAGGCGCGTTTCCACGTCCTTCTGGGCCTTGCCCGACTCCATGTCGATGAAGTCGATGACGATCAGGCCGCCCAGGTCGCGCAGGCGCAGCTGGCGGGCGATTTCGTCGGCGGCCTCGAGGTTGGTGCGCAGCGCGGTTTCCTCGATGTCGGCGCCCTTGGTGGCGCGGGCGGAGTTCACGTCCACGGAGACCAGCGCCTCGGTGTGGTCGATCACGATGGCGCCGCCCGAGGGCAGCATCACCATGCGCGAGTAGGCCGACTCGATCTGGTGTTCGATCTGGAAGCGCGAGAAGAGCGGCACGTCGTCCCGGTACTTCTTCACGCGGTTCATGTTGTCAGGCATCACCACGCTCATGAAGGCGCGGGCCTGTTCGTAGATCTCGTCGGTATCGATCAGGATCTCGCCGATATCCGGCTGGAAATAGTCGCGGATGGCGCGGATGACCAGGCTGGATTCCAGGTAGATCAGCAGCGGAGCCTTGTTGTCGCCGGCGGCGCCGTCGATGGCCTTCCACAGTTGCAGCAGGTAGTTCAGGTCCCACTGCAGTTCCTCGGCCGAGCGGCCGATGCCCGCGGTCCGGGCGATGATGCTCATGCCTTCCGGCACCGTCAGCTGCGACATGGTCTCGCGCAGTTCCTGGCGGTCCTCGCCCTCGATGCGGCGCGACACGCCGCCGCCGCGCGGGTTGTTGGGCATCAGCACCAGATAGCGGCCGGCCAGCGAGATGAAGGTGGTCAGGGCCGCGCCCTTGTTGCCACGCTCTTCCTTCTCGACCTGGACGATCAGTTCCTGGCCTTCATGCAGGGCATCCTGGATGCGCGCGTTGCGCACGTCGATGCCTTCCTTGAAGAAGGCGCGGGCAACTTCCTTGAACGGCAGGAAGCCGTGGCGCTCTTCGCCATAGTTGACGAAGCAGGCTTCCAGCGAGGGTTCGATACGGGTGATGACACCCTTGTAGATATTGCCCTTGCGCTGTTCGCGCCCGGCAGTCTCGATGTCGATATCGATCAGTTTCTGACCGTCGACGATGGCGACGCGCAATTCCTCCTGTTGCGTCGCGTTGAACAGCATGCGTTTCATCGCAATACCTCACTCCAGAGCCGCGGTTGCACCGTCTGGGCGGTGTCCGCGGCGATCCATGGAGCACGCGAGGGAGCGAGCGAAGGCGCGAGAATTGCCGGAAAGCGCCGTTTCGCGCGAAGGCGAGCGGCTGGGCGCGGGTGAAAGAGAGGCGATGACGTCGGGGTAACGTCCGTGGGGCGGGAGAGGACGCCGGCGGCTGCTCTGGCAGACACTGGCGCGTTCCCGTTCCGGAGGCGATGCTGGGCAGCGGCGCAACTGGCGCCGGCGGCATCGCGGCCGGACCGCGGAAGGCCTAGACGCGTCAAAGAGCAAATTTTTCGGACACGGCAAGGCTGCCAATGCTGCCTGACATCTCCTGGCGGGCGCACCTACTACTTCTTGGAGTTCTGCGACCGGGCGCCGGTATTTCCAGTCAGGCGGCAGGCTGGCCTGCCGGCCGGCACCGTTTCCCGGTGCAGGCGGGACTTCTCTCACCGAAGCGGATGCCTACGGGGCATCCACTCTTAAATTCTGTTTTACCTGAACACTCTGTTCCCACGTCATCGCCTGCTGCGCCGAAGCCTCCTTTGGGCGACTTCCTGCGTGCCGGCGATATCGTGCGTGCTGCTTTTACCGCCATTTGGTTGTCTGGCGCCCGCGCGGATCACGCAATGAAGCGGCGCAGGGCGGAAGACGGGCCGGGTTGGCGGCGACCCCAAGTGTAGAATGCGGTCAATCCAAGATTAATCACGGGATTGATCGCTTACACAGGTCTTGCGCTGCCGGCCCCCGGCCGGAACAGCGAGGAAATTATATTGAAAATGAATGAGTTACGCCATCAAATTGAAAAGCCTGCCGATGTAGCGCCGGCAAGCCCGCAGGTGGCGTATGTCACGATCGATGAAGGCTCTGAAGGCCAGCGCATCGACAACTTCCTGCTGAAGGTGGCCAAGGGCGTACCCAAGAGCCATATCTACCGGGTATTGCGGTCGGGCGAGGTGCGGGTCAACAAGGGGCGTATCGATGCCACTTATCGCCTGCAATCGGGCGACGTGGTGCGAATTCCCCCGATGCGTGTGGCGACTCCGTCTCAATCCGCCGGGGCGCAGCCCGTGCCAGCCAGCGAATTCCCGGTGCTGTTCGAGGATGCTCAGCTACTGGTGGTGAACAAGCCCGCCGGCGTGGCGGTCCATGGCGGCTCGGGCGTTGCCTTCGGTGTGATCGAGCAGTTGCGCCAGGCCAGGCCGCAGGCCAAGTTCCTGGAGTTGGTGCACCGCCTCGACCGCGAGACCTCGGGCATCCTGATGCTGGCCAAGAAGCGCTCGGCGCTGGTCCACCTGCATGAGCAGATCCGCGGCAACAGCATGGACAAGCGGTATTTCGCCTGCGTGGCCGGCGAATTCCCGAATTCGCGGCAGCATGTGAAGCTGCCTCTATATAAGTACACCACGGCAGAAGGGGAGCGGCGCGTACGGGTCCAGGCTGACGGCCTGGCTTCGCACACGGTGTTCAACCGGGTCGAGGCGTTTTCCGGTTTTACCTTGCTGGAAGCGGAGCTCAAGACCGGCCGGACCCACCAGATCCGCGTTCACTTGGCCCATTCGGGATTCCCGATCGTCGGCGACGAAAAGTACGGTGATTTCGCGCTGAACAAGTCGCTGGCGCGCTCCGCGGCGAAGCCGGGCATCAAGCGCATGTTCCTGCATGCCCATCGGCTGGTGTTTATCCACCCGGCAACGGGCGCACCGCTGACCGTCGAGGCGCCGTTGCCGGACGAATGCGTCGGATTCCTGCAACAATTGCGACAACTGCGTGCTCCGGAGTAGGGCTGCGCAATTCACGCCAAAGGACAACCATGGCCAGGCAACAGTTTGACCTGATCGTATTCGACTGGGACGGGACACTGATGGACTCGACCCCGACCATTGCCAAGTGCATCCAGCTTGCCAGCCGCGACCTGGGCCTGCCCGTGCCGGACGACAGCGCGGCCAGCCATGTGATCGGGCTGGGGCTGAAGGATGCCTTGTCGTACGCCGTGCCCACGCTTGACCCCGTCGACTACCCGCGCCTCGCGGAGCGCTATCGCTACCACTTCCTGACCCGCGACGCCGACCTCGTGCTGTTCGACGGCGTGCGCGAGATGCTGGAAACGCTGCGCCGAGAGCATTACTTCCTTGGTGTCGCCACCGGCAAGACCCGCGTCGGCCTGCAGCGCGCGCTGGCCGCCAGCGGCCTGACCCAGCTCTTTGACGCCACCCGCTGTGCCGACGAGACCTTCTCCAAGCCGCATCCGGCCATGCTGCAGGAACTGACGCGCGAACTCGGCCAGGATATGGAGCGCACGGTGATGGTGGGCGACACCACCCATGACCTGCAGATGGCGGTCAATGCTGGTGCTGCCGGGATTGGTGTGTGTTATGGTGCACATCCAGGCGACTCGCTGCGGGCGATGGCGCCGGTGCATTGCGCCTCGTCGATCGCCGACCTGACCGACTGGTTGCTGGCCCATGCCTGAGGTCGGTGCCAGCCAGGGGCCGGTGCGGCTTTGCGCCGCGGCAGACCTGGAAGAGGGCGGGCTGGGGGTGCGCTTCTCGGTGGCGCTGGATAGCCGCGAGATTGGTGCCTTCGTGGTGCGGTTCGACGGCGCCGCGCATGGCTACCTCAACCAGTGCGCGCATGTGCCGATGGAACTGGACTGGCAGGAGGGGCGGTTCTTCGATAGCTCGGGCCTATACTTGATGTGCGCCACACATGGCGCGGTTTATGCACCGGATAGCGGCGAATGCGTCGGCGGTCCCTGCCGCGGCGCGGCGCTGGCCAAGCTGCGCATAGAAGAGCGCGATGGCCAGGTCTTCTGGTTGCCTGAAGGTCCGTACCGCGCCGCCGCGCAAGCGGACGGCGCCTGAATGACGGGCGGCCTGGCCCGCCCATTGTGTTTCCAAGCTTTCCACGAGCGAGTTGCATGACAGAAGAACAGAAGCCGCCTAATGGTCAACCGGGAACATCGGACGAATCGCGTGAACCTGGGCAGGACAATGCGAACCGGCCCGAGTCCGAACGCCTGGTCACCGCGAAGCAGGCCGACTATCCACTGGACCACGAGTTGCGCGCCGGCGACGATGCGGCGCGGCGCGAGCAGCGCGAACGCAAGGCCCGCATGGCTGGGGATGCCCGAGCGGCCGGCAGCGGACCGGTGGGCGCGGCGGGCTGGGAGCGCGAGGTATTGGAAAAGGTGCTGACGGCATCGCTGCGCGAGCAGCGCGCCGCACGCCGCTGGCGCATCTTCTTCCGCTTCGTCGGGCTGGGCCTGCTGGCGCTGATCTTCATCGCGCTGTTCGATTTCAAGGGCGACGGCATCAACACGTCCGGCCGCCATACCGCAATGGTCACGCTGGAGGGCGAGATTTCAGCCGGTACGCCGGCCAGCGCCGAATCGATCAATGCTTCGCTGCAGGCGGCCTTCGCCGACGCCAATGCCGCCGGCGTGATCCTCAAGATCAACTCGCCGGGTGGCTCGCCGGTGCAGGCCGGGATCATCAATGACGAGATCCACCGTTTGCGCGGGCTCTATCCGTCCAAGCCGTTCTATGTGGTGATCGAGGAAATCTGTGCCTCGGGTGGCTATTACGTGGCTGCGGCGGCCGACAAGATCTATGTCGACAAGGCCAGCATCGTCGGCTCGATCGGCGTGCTGATGGATGGTTTCGGCTTTACCGGCCTGATGGACAAGCTGGGTGTGGAGCGTCGGCTGTACACATCGGGGTCCAACAAGGGAATGCTCGACCCGTTCTCGCCGCAGGTGCCCAGGCAGAAGGCCTACGCTGAGACGATGCTCAAGGAAATCCACGAGCAGTTCATCGACGTGGTGAAGGAAGGCCGGGGCGACCGGCTCAAGGACGATCCGGATCTGTTCTCCGGGCTGTTCTGGTCGGGCGAGCGCAGCATCGAACTGGGCCTGGCCGACGCGTTAGGGACTGCCGATTCCGTCGCGCGCGACGTGCTCAAGGCAGAGGATATCGTCGACTATACGGTCAGGGAGAACATCGCCGAGCGCGTGGCCAAGCGCTTCGGTGCCGCGGTCGGCACCGCGGCGATGAAGACCATGCTGTGGAGCACGCGCATGCAGGGCATGCACTGAGGCGCATCGATTGGCCAGGTGAAAAAGGGGCGCCATTGCGCCCCTTTCTGCATTTGCCGGCGTGCTCAGGCGGCCAGCAGCGAAAAGATTGCCGGCCGCTTGTGCAGCTCGATCCGGTCCGCGCGCCAGGCCGACAGTGGCAGCGTGACGATGGTTTCGGTCGGCAGCGTCAGGTCCACCGCCACCGACAGCAGCGTGGTGCCGGCGCAATGCTGGCGCATCGCTTCGAGCAGCGCCGCGTTGCGGTACGGCGTTTCGATGAACACCTGCGTCTGGCTGGACTTGCGCGAGCGCTGTTCCAGCTCCCGCAGCCGCTGCGCGCGCTCGTTGGCATCAACCGGCAGGTAGCCGTTGAAGGCAAAGCTCTGGCCGTTCAGGCCCGAGCCCATCACCGCCAGCAGGATTGAGCTGGGCCCGACCAGCGGGCGCACCCGGATGCCGCGCGCATGCGCCAGCCGCACCAGTTCGGCGCCGGGGTCCGCCACCGCTGGCACGCCGGCTTCGGACAGCAGGCCGCCGTCGCGGCCGGCCTGGATCGGCGCGAGCAGTTCGGCCAGCGCATCGGCCCGCGTGTTGACGTTCAGCTCGCGGATCTCGATCTGCTGGATCGGGCGTGCCAGCGGGGTGGTTTCGCCCAGCTTCTTCAGGAATGCACGGGCGGTCTTGGCGTTTTCGGCGACCAGGTAGTCGAGGCTGGCAGCGATCTGCTGCACGCCGGCGGGAATGACTTCGGCCAGCGGATCGGCTTCGTCGCGCTTGCCGAGGGTATTGGGAATCAGGAAAAGATTGCCGCTCATGGTTAGTTCCGGTGCGTCATGCCGCGAGCAGCGGGTAGCCGGCCTGGCGCAGCATGCCGGTCAGCGCGATCAGCGGCAGTCCGACCAGCGCCGTGGGGTCGTCGGACTCGACGCGCTCGAGCAGCGTGATGCCCAGTCCTTCGGACTTGGCGCTGCCCGCCACGTCATAGGGACGTTCCAGCTGCAGGTAGGTTTCGATCTCGGCATCGCTCAGGTCGCGCATGGTCACGCGGGTCTGCACGTCGGCCAGTTGCACGGTGCCGGTGCGACCGTCCAGCAGGCATAGCGCCGAGTGGAAGGTGGCGGTACGCCCGCGCATGCGGCGCAGTTGCGCCACGGCCTTGTCGTGCGTGCCGGGCTTGCCCATCTGCGCCCCGTCCAGTGTCAGCACCTGGTCCGAGCCGATCACCAGTGCACCCGGGTGCCGCGCCATGATGGCCTCGGCCTTGCGTTGCGACAGGCGCAGGGCGGTTGCCTCCGGCGTTTCGCCGGCAAGCGGGGTTTCGTCGATGTCCGGGGTGGCCACTTCGAAGGGGATGCGCAGCCGCTCGAGCAACTCGCGGCGGTAGGGTGAGCCGGAGCCGAGGATCAGCCTGGGGCGGGGGTCTTGATGCATAAGTGATTGAAGCGTAACAGGAATGAGGCAAGGTTTGCCTGGCAAGACCTTTGACCTCCACAAGGTTTACATCGTATAATCGCGCGTTTTGCCGCATCCTCACCTGGGCGCTGTGCCGCCGATGTGCGCGGCCGCAGTCAGCACAGGCGTGGAATGTGGCGAGCCAGTCATTGCAATACGACCGGAGCCACGCACATGACCCAGCCAATTGACCTGCGCGCGCTCGATCTCTTCGCGTTCTGCCGCAAGAGCGAAAGCCTGAACGGCGACGTGGCGGTGCGGGATTTGCCGCGCATCTTAGCCGAGACCGCGGCGCAAGCGCCAGCCTCGGCACCCGAAGAGACGTTTGCCTATACGGCCACTGGCTTCGTGCGCGAAGAGGCGGCCGAGCCGGGCGCCACGGTGGCGCGGCGGCTGTTCCTCGATGTGACCGTCAAGGGCCGGATGTGGCTGGATTGCCAGCGCTGCCTGACGCCCTACGCCGAGCCAATCGAAACGGCCACGCGCTTCGAGGTAGTGGAAAGCGAAGAAGCGGCAGATGCCGCGCCGATGGACGACGACGATGTCGACGTGATCGCCGGCTCCAAGCACTTTTCGCTGCTGGAACTGATTGAAGATGAGGTGCTGCTGGCGCTGCCGGTGGCCCCCAAGCATGACGCCTGCCCGTCGGTGCACGAGAGCCTCGTGACCGGCACGGACGGCGAGGCCCAGCCCGAAGCTGAGCCAGAGGAAGAAAAGCGGCCGTCGCCCTTTGCGGCGCTGGCCGGCCTGAAGAACAAGCACTGAGGCCAACCGGCCGATTGCAGCGTTCCGCAGGTGGTAGTTGATGAAGCATCCGGCCGGGCCCCGGCTACGCCTTGGGCGGGATGCGTGTGTTAATATTGAAAAATTCTCGAAGGAGTCATCATGGCTGTTCAACAGAACAAGAAGTCGCCGTCCAAGCGCGGCATGCATCGCTCGCACGACCACCTGACGGTCGCCCCGCTGGCCGTCGAGCCGACCACCGGCGAAACCCACCTGCGTCACCACGTCAGCCCGAACGGCTACTACCGTGGCCGCAAGGTCATCAAGACCAAGAACGACTGATAGCTTCGTGGCGTGACATTGCGTCTCGCTCGCGCATGCCTGTAAGTCGGACACAAGACGGTCAGACACAAAAAAGCGGCAAGATCGTTGCCGCTTTTTTGTTGGGCGCTCGGGATAACCACCGGGCGTGGTGTGCGCCGCTGCGCTATCCGTACCAGGAACAATGACGATCAAAATCGCTATCGACTGCATGGGCGGCGACCACGGCGTGTCCGTGACCGTGCCCGCGGCGATCAGTTTTCTTTCCCGCCACGACGATGCCGAGATGGTGCTGGTGGGCCTGCCGGACGCTATCCGGGCGCAGCTGAAGAAGCTGCATGCTCTGGATCATCCGCGTGTGTGCATCGTCGAGGCTACCGAGGTCATCACCATGGATGACCCGGTCGAGGTGGCGCTGCGCAAGAAGAAGGATTCTTCCATGCGCGTGGCCGTCACTCAGGTCAAGGAAGGCCAGGCCGGCGCCTGCATCTCCGCCGGCAACACCGGCGCGCTGATGGCGGTGTCGCGCTATGTGCTGAAAACGCTTGAGGGCATCGAGCGGCCGGCCATTGCCACCACCATCCCGAACCAGGAAGGCTGGGGCACCACCGTGCTGGATCTCGGCGCCAACGCCGACTGCGAACCCGAGCACCTGCTGCAGTTCGCCCGCATGGCCGAGGCCATGGTGGCCGTGGTGGACCATAAGGAACGCCCGACCGTCGGCCTGCTGAACATCGGCGAGGAAGTCATCAAGGGCAACGAGGTGGTCAAGCGTGCCGGCGAACTGCTGCGCGCTTCCGAGCTCAATTTCTACGGAAACGTGGAAGGCAACGACATCTTCAAGGGAACGACCGATATCGTCGTCTGTGACGGCTTTGTCGGCAATGTGGCGCTCAAGAGTACCGAGGGCCTCGCCAAGATGATCGGCGGCATGATCAAGGAAGAATTCACCCGCTCGTGGTTCACCAAGCTGCTCGCGGCCGTGGCCATGCCGGTGCTGTCGCGGCTGGCCAAGCGGCTCGATCCGGCGCGCTACAACGGTGCGTCGCTGCTGGGCCTGCGCGGCCTCGTGATCAAGAGCCACGGTTCGGCCGATGCCCATTCTTTTGAGTGGGCTATCAAACGCGGGTATGATGCCGCCAAGAATGGCGTGATTCCCCGTATCGCACGGGCTTTCGCCGATAAGTCCAGCGCCGCTGGCGTGGCGCAGACCGCCCCGGAGACAGACGCGCCCAGCGCGCATCCCAGCACCCACGCCGCCTGAGCGCCTTGCGCGCCGGCCAGCGGGAACTGCGGTCCATACGATCCGACACTACATGACCAAGTACGCAAAAATCATCGGTACCGGGAGCTACCTGCCCCCGCGGCGCGTGACCAACCATGATCTGGCGGCGCAGCTTGCCGAAAAGGGCATCGAGACCAGTGACGAGTGGATCGTCTCGCGCAGCGGTATCTCGGCGCGCCACTGGGCCGAGCCCGACGTAACCAGCAGCGATCTGGCCGTCAAGGCAGCCGAGCAGGCCATCGAGGCCGCCGGCATCGACAGGCAGAGCATCGACCTGATCATCGTCGCCACCTCGACGCCGGACTTCGTGTTTCCCAGCACCGCGTGCATGGTGCAGCAAAAACTGGGCATCACCAACCACTGCGCGGCGTTCGACCTGCAGGCGGTGTGCTCGGGCTTTGTCTATGCGCTGGCCACGGCCGACAAGTTCATCCGCAGCGGCTCGCACCGCAACGTGCTGGTGATCGGCACCGAGGTGTTTTCGCGCATCCTGGATTTCAACGACCGTACCACCTGCGTGCTGTTCGGTGATGGCGCCGGCGCAGTCGTGCTGACCGCGTCGGAGGAGCCTGGCATCCTGTCGAGCGCGATGCACTCGGACGGCAGCCACGTCGACATCCTGTGCGTGCCGGGCAATGTCTCGGGCGGCAATATCACCGGCAACCCGTTCCTGCACATGGATGGCCAGGCCGTGTTCAAGCTCGCCGTGACCGTGCTCGACAAGGTTGCGCGCGAAGCCATGGAAGCGGCAAGCCTTTCGGCGGAGCAGGTCGACTGGCTGATCCCGCACCAGGCCAATATCCGCATCATGCAAGGCACCGCCAGGAAGCTGGGCCTGCCCGCCGAACGCATGGTCGCCACCGTGCACGAGCACGGCAACACCTCGGCCGCGTCGATCCCGCTGGCGCTCGACGTCGCCGTGCGTGACGGTCGCATCCGCCCGGGCCAGACCGTGCTGATGGAAGGCGTTGGCGGCGGCTTTACCTGGGGCGCGGTTCTGCTGCGCATGTAATTCGCAGCCGGTGCCCGGTGCGCGCCAATGCCGCGCGCCGCCGCGCCGGCTTCCCGTTCCATAAAGGGTTCCAATCCGATGAAATTCGCTTTCGTATTTCCCGGCCAGGGTTCGCAGTCGGTCGGCATGCTCAATGCCTTTGCGGATAACGCCGTCGTGCGCGCCACCGTGGAAGAAGCCTCGGCCGCGCTGGGCCAGGATCTCGGCCGCCTGATCGCCGAGGGTCCCTCCGAAGAGCTGAACCTGACCACCAATACGCAGCCGGTGATGCTGACCGCCGCCGTGGCGGTCTACCGCGCGTGGCTCGATGCCGGCGGCCCGGCCCCGGCACTCGTGGCGGGCCACAGCCTGGGCGAGTACTCGGCGCTGGTGGCCGCGGGCGTGATCCCGTTTGCCGACGCGGTGCCGCTGGTGCGTTTCCGCGCGCAGGCCATGCAGGAAGCCGTGCCGGTGGGCGAGGGCGGCATGGCTGCGATCCTGGGCCTGTCCGATGACGACGTCCGTGCCGCGTGCGCCGAGGCGGCTGCCGCCGGCGTGGTCGAAGCGGTCAACTTCAACGCCCCGTCGCAGGTCGTGATCGCCGGCCACAAGGGCGCGGTCGAGAAGGCATGCGAGATCGCCAAGGCCAAGGGTGCCAAGCGCGCGCTGCCGCTGCCGGTATCGGCGCCGTTCCACTCGTCGCTGCTCAAGCCCGCTTCGGACCGCCTGCGCGAGCGCATGGCCGGGGTGGCGTTCTCGGCGCCGTCGATCCCGCTGGTGAACAACGTCGATGTCGCGATCGTCAACGATCCGGAAGCGATCAAGGACGCGCTGGTGCGCCAGGCCGCGGCGCCGGTGCGCTGGGTCGAGTGCGTGCAGAAGCTTGCCGCCGAAGGCGTCACGCACGTGATCGAATGCGGCCCGGGCAAGGTGCTGGCCGGCATGACCAAGCGCATTGACGGCAACCTGACTGGCGGCGCGATCTTCGATCCGGCCTCGCTGCAGGACACGCTGGCGCTGCTGAAATAAGCCAGGCACAAAGCACGAAAGAGTACGAAAGGACACTCTGCATGACCAAACTTCTCGATAACCAGGTTGCGCTGGTCACCGGCGCCTCGCGCGGCATCGGTCGCGCCATCGCGCTGGAGCTGGCCCGCCAGGGCGCCACCGTGATCGGCACGGCCACCAGCGAGTCCGGTGCTGCCGGCATCACGGAATACCTCGGCGCCGAAGGCCTGAAGGGCAAGGGTGCGGTGCTGAACGTCAATGACGCGGCCGCTTGCGAAGCCCTGATCGACGAGATCGTGAAGGCGCACGGCGGTATCGGCGTGCTGGTGAACAATGCGGGTATCACGCAGGACCAGCTGGCGATGCGCATGAAGGACGAGGACTGGATCGCGGTCATCCAGACCAACCTGACTTCGGTATTCCGCCTGTCGCGCGCGGTGCTGCGCCCGATGATGAAGGCGCGCCAGGGCCGTATCATCAATATCACTTCGGTGGTCGGCTCGGTCGGCAACCCTGGGCAGATGAACTACTCGGCCGCCAAGGCGGGCGTGGCCGGCATGACCCGTTCGCTGGCCGCGGAAATCGGCAGCCGTAACGTGACCGTCAACTGCGTCGCGCCGGGCTTTATCGATACCGACATGACCAAGGCGCTGTCCGAAGAGCAGCATGCTTCGCTCAAGCAGCAGATCCCGCTGGGCCGCCTGGGTAAGCCCGAGGATATCGCCAATGCGGTGGCCTTTCTGGCCGGTCCGCAAGCCGCCTATATCACCGGCACCACACTGCATGTGAACGGCGGGATGTACATGAATTAACCGGTTTTCGGGTGGCGGTTTTCCGGAAAAAGCCGGAAGAAGCTGCCTGAAGCCGTAGTGAAGTCGTAGTTTTCCGAACCAAACGGGCGCGATTCTTGCAAAGCTTGGCAGGCGGCATTTCTGTTGCCCCAAACCTGCTAAAATGCGCCCACTTTTTGTCGAACTTCCCTGGAGGGTTACATGGACAATATCGAACAACGCGTCAAGAAAATCGTGGCAGAACAGCTTGGCGTGGCCGAGGCAGACATCAAGAACGAATCCTCGTTCGTGAACGATCTCGGTGCGGATTCGCTGGACACGGTTGAACTCGTGATGGCGTTGGAAGATGAATTCGGCATGGAAATTCCCGATGAGGAAGCCGAAAAGATCACGACCGTGCAACAGGCAATCGACTACGCCACCGCGCACGTCAAGGCCTAAGCCGTCGTATCTGAATTCCGAGCCACAGAAGGCAGGTGGGCGGGCCGTCGCGGCCGTGCCTTGCTGTTTTCTGTGGCTTTCGTCTGTTCGAAGACGCAGAATGGAATGCGTTTGTCCGCCGGCGAGCCGGTGGCAGGCTGATCCGTCGTTCCGTTGCATCTTCACGCACCCGTAGGAAAACATAGTGAGCCGTCGTCGCGTCGTCGTCACTGGGCTTGGCCTTGTGTCTCCGGTCGGAAACACGGTTGCCGAAGGCTGGGCCAACCTGGTAGCCGGCAAGTCCGGCATCGCCACCATTACCAAATTCGATCACTCCGCGCTTTCCGTGCACTTCGCCGGTGAAGTGAAGGGCTTCAATGCCGAGGATTACATCCCGGCCAAGGAAGCCCGCAATATGGATACGTTTATCCATTACGGCATCGCCGCGGGTACGCAGGCCCTGAAGGACAGCGGCCTGGAAGTGAGCGAAGCCAACGCCGAGCGCATCGGCGTACTGGTCGGCTCGGGCATCGGCGGCCTGCCGATGATCGAAGACACCAAAGCGGTGCTGACCGAGCGCGGTCCGCGCCGCATTTCGCCGTTCTTTGTGCCGGGCTCGATCATCAACATGATCGCCGGCCACCTGTCGATCATCCACGGCATCAAGGGCCCGAACCTGGCTGCCGTGACCGCGTGCACGACCGGCCTGCACAGCATCGGCCTTGCCGCTCGCCTGATCCAGGCCGGTGACGCCGACGCCATGCTGGCGGGCGGCGCCGAGTCGACGGTGTCGCCGCTGGGCATTGGCGGCTTTGCCGCGGCCCGCGCGCTGTCGACCCGCAACGACGACCCGGCAGCGGCCTCGCGTCCGTGGGACAAGGACCGTGACGGCTTCGTGCTGGGCGAGGGCGCCGGCGTGATGATGCTGGAAGAGTACGAGTCGGCCAAGGCGCGCGGCGCGCGCATCTATGCCGAGCTGATCGGCTTCGGCATGAGCGGCGATGCGTTCCACATGACGGCGCCGAACATGGACGGCCCGCGCCGCTGCATGGTCAACGCGCTGAAGGACGCAGGCATCAACGCGGATCAGGTTCATTACCTGAATGCGCATGGCACGTCGACGCCGCTCGGCGACAAGAACGAATCCGATGCCATCAAGGCAGCGTTCGGCGACCAGGCCTACAAGATGGTGGTGAACTCGACCAAGTCGATGACCGGCCACCTGCTGGGCGGCGCCGGCGGCCTGGAATCGGTCTTCACCGTGCTGGCCGTGCACAACCAGGTGTCGCCGCCGACGATCAACATCGACAACCAGGATCCGGAATGCGATCTGGACTACGTGGCCAACACGGCGCGTGAGATGAAGATCGACATTGCGGTGAAGAACAACTTCGGTTTCGGCGGTACCAACGGTACGCTTGTCTTCCGCCGCGTCTGATCCGTGGTTGAGGCGAGCCCTGCGCGGGCTGCGCCAGGACAGGGTCCACCGGTTGCGGTGGACCCTGTTGTTGTTCTGCGTCGGTGAGGCGGCGGCAGTGGGGCTGCTCGCGTCGGCGTTGGCCGACACCGTTGCCGCCAGCCCGGCCGGCATGCTGTGGTGGCATGGCGCGCTGGCGCTGCTGACCCTGGTTGCCGCCGCTGCCGTTGTGCGCAGTTGGCGCCGATGGGTGCAGGCATTGCGCTGGCGCTGCACGGCGATGCTGCCGGCGCCCGACGGCAAAGGACCACTGCGGATCCGTATTGAAGCCCCCGGCGCCAGTTGCCATGAAGTTGTGGTCACCGGCTTCTGGCAAGCAGGCGACGCAGCTGTCTTGCGCCTCGCCTCCAGGGCGCCCGGCCTGCCGGGTGCCGTCTTCCTCCCCTGCCAAGCCGGTTCGCCGGAACTCTCGCGGCGGTTGCAACGTGCCGCCAGAGTTGCACTGCAGGTGCAACCGGAAGCGGCCGCGAAGGAACGAATTTGTTAATTCACGGTCACAGGGTGCGCGTTGCTCGACGGAGTGGGCGGAGAATCGTAGGTAAAATACAACGTTTGTCGTGACGACCAAACCAAGAGATACACTGCAGGTGAGCCATACGTGAGCGAACGCGAAGCCGATCAGCTCCTAGTTGAACGCGTCCAGCAGGGCGACAAGCGGGCCTTTGAACTTCTGGTGACCAAATACCATCGGAAGATCATTCGCCTGATCTCGCGCCTGGTCAGGGACCCCGCCGAAGTCGAGGATGTGGCGCAGGATGCCTTTATCAAGGCATATCGCGCCTTGCCCCAGTTTCGCGGGGAGTCGGCCTTCTACACGTGGCTGTACCGGATCGCCGTCAACACGGCCAAGAACTACCTGGCTACCCAGGGCCGCCGGCCGGAAGCGTCGAGCGATATCGATGCGGAAGAGGCTGAAACTTTTGCGGACGGTGAGCAACTAAGGGATATCAATACGCCGGAGTCGATGCTCCACACGCGCCAGGTCGCCGAGACGGTGAACCGCGCGATGGAAGCACTGCCGGAGGAATTGCGGACCGCCATCACCCTGCGCGAGATCGAGGGCCTCAGCTATGAGGAAATCGCGGAGGCGATGGGATGTCCGATCGGCACGGTGCGCTCGCGGATCTTCCGTGCGCGCGAGGCGATTGCCGAAAGATTGCGCCCGCTGCTGGGAACGGCAGAGGGCAAGCGGTGGTAGTGGTTCGGTAGCAAAGAACAATGTCGTGCGGCCAGCGTTGCAGCCTATTCCTGCATCGATAAGCGACAGCAGTAGACGGGATTATCGGTGTTCAATGGAATGTCTTGGGGTGGGAAATGGGTCAGGCTCATAAGCAGTCGGTTCATGTAATGGAAGCAGCGGAGCAGATCTCCGTTCTGATGGATGGCGAACTGGCGCCGCACGAAGTCAATGCCGTGCTCGATCTCGCGAAAAGCGACGCCGGCATGGCGGACTGGAGCACGTACCAGCTAATCGGTGATGCGCTGCGCTCGGAAGACCTGACGCACGCGGGCTCCACCGCCGATTTCCTCTCTTGTTTCTCCGCGCGCCTGGAAGCCGAGCCGCACGTGCTGGTGCCGGCCGTGGCGCAAGCCAGCGCCCGCCACCGCCTGCTGGTCAGGCCGTCGTGGGTGCGCCGCGCCTTGCCGGGTACGGCGATCGCGGCGGCGGTGGCGGCGGTCAGCTGGGTGGTGGTGCCGCAGATGCGCGGACCCGCCGGCCTGGCGACGCCCGAAGCCGTGGTGGCACGCGCGGAACCGTCCGCAGCCGCGCCGGCTGCCGGTATCGTCACCGTGGCCGACACCCAGATGATCCGCGACCCGCGACTGGACGAATACCTGCGTGCCCATCGCACTTCGGTGGCAACGGATGCGTTCGTGCCGACCATGCGCACGGTTGCCAACGGCGCCAGCTTCTCTCAGGAAAATACGCAGGAATAATGCCGGACATGCATAAAGGACGGTCGTCCGCCTATGTAGCGGGCGCACAGAGAATTGGGGCCCTGCGTAGGTCCCTTTTTCTGGCCTTGTGTCTGACTGCTGCAGCGGCAACCGCGCAGCCGACGGACAGTACGCTGAACCGACGCGACGCCACCGCGTGGCTCAACAAGATCCACAAGGCGGCGCAACGCGAGAACTACGTGGGCACGCTGATCTACCAGCGCGGCAGCGTCATGCATGCGTCGCGCATCCAGCATTACAGCGACCTGGTCAACAACGAGTACGAGCGCCTGGAAACGCTGGATGGCAAGCCGCGCGAGGTGCTGCGCCAGAACGACGTGGTGCACAGCCTGATTCCGGAAGCCAAGCTGGTGGTGGTCGAGAAGCAGGAAGCCAAGGACCGCTTCCCGGCGCTGCTTGCCACCAACAAGAACGACGTGCTGGAACTCTACGACATGCGCAAGATGCCCGCGGAGCGGGTTGCCGGCATGGATTGCGAGGTGTTTGCGCTGGAGCCGCACGATGCCGCGCGCTATGCGGTGCGCCTGTGGGCCGAGAAGAATTCCGGCCTGCTGATGCGTGCGCAGACGGTTGGCGATGGCGGCAAGGTGCTGGAGCAAGTGGCATTCTCGCAAGTCCAGATCGGGGTGCCGTCTGAAAAGCAGCGCATCCTGGCTGCGATCAAGAGCGCCAGCAACTGGAATCACTATGAGGTGAACTACCAGCCGACCAATATCGCCGACGAAGGCTGGACGATCGCTGTGCCGCTGAAGGGTTTCCAGAAAATCCGCGAAGTGCGCCGTCCGCTGGGCGAGCTGCGCGCCTCGGCGCCGGGCAGCAACCGCGGCCAGGTATTCGAAGTCCTGCAGGTGGTCTACAGCGACGGGCTGACCGGCCTGTCGGTCTTCATCGAGCCGGTTTCCGAGCAGCGTGTGCGCCGCGAGGGCGTGGCTGCGCTCGGCGCGACCCAGGTCGTGGTGCGCCGGATCGCCGACTACTGGATCACCGTGGTCGGAGAGGTGCCGGCGAGCACCGTACGCCAGTTTGCGACGGCCGTAGAGTACCGACCGCCCAAGGCGGTACACTGAGCCTGACGCGGGTGCAGCCGGCGCCTCGGGATGCCCATTCCGGGTGCCGGCCCATGAAACCTGCGCGAGGGGTCCCAGCCACGGGATCGTATCGGTTTTTCTTCTTTCGCTGAATCCCGGGAGTTGTCGATGACTTTCAGATCTCCAGCCCTGGCGCGCGCCCTGGTCATGGCTGCCATGTTGGTGTTCGGTCCGACCGTGGCCGAAGTCAGCCACGCCCAGGCTGCCGCCGCCAACTACAACCTGCCCGATTTCACCGACCTGGTGGAAAAGGCCAGCCCCGCGGTCGTCAATATCCGCACCACCGAGCGCGTGCGCCAGCGCGGCGGCGCGCCCGGGGACGACGATGAGATGGCCGAATTCTTCCGCCGCTTCTTCGGCGTGCCCATGCCCGGCGCACCGTCGCCTGGTACGCCGCCGCGCCGTGGCCAGCCGCCGCAGCAGGAAGAGCAGAGCCGCGGCGTCGGCTCGGGCTTCATCATCAGCCAGGACGGCTATGTGATGACTAACGCGCACGTGGTCGCCGATGCCGAAACCATTTACGTGACGCTGCCCGACAAGCGCGAATTCAAGGCCAAGCTGATCGGCTCGGACAAGCGTACCGACGTGGCGCTGCTGAAGATCGAGGCCAACAACCTGCCGCGCCTGCCGCTTGGCGATTCGGAAAAAGTCCGCGCGGGCGAGTGGGTGCTGGCCATCGGCTCGCCGTTCGGGCTGGATAACAGCGTGACCGCCGGCATCGTCTCGGCCAAGGGCCGCGATACCGGCGACTACCTGCCGTTTATCCAGACCGACGTGGCGGTCAACCCCGGCAACTCGGGCGGCCCGCTGATCAACCTGCGCGGCGAAGTGATCGGCATCAACTCGCAGATCTACAGCCGCAGCGGCGGTTACATGGGCATTTCCTTCGCGATCCCGATCGACGAGGCGATGCGCGTGTCGGAGCAGCTCAAGACTGCCGGGCGCGTAACCCGCGGACGCATCGCGGTGGCGATCGGCGATGTCACCAAGGAAGTGGCCGATTCGCTGGGGCTGGGCCGTGCGCGCGGCGCGCTGGTCGGCAGTGTCGAACCGGGCGGCCCCGCCGAAAAGGCCGGGATCGAGGCCGGCGACATCATCCTGAAGTTCAACGGTCGCGATATCGAGCGCGCCTCGGACCTGCCGCGCCTGGTGGGCGATACCAAGCCGGGCGCGCGCGTGCCGCTGCAGTTGTGGCGCAAGGGCGCGACCCGCGAGGTCACCATAACCGTCACCGAACTGGAGCCGGACGGCAAGGCCCGCGCCAGCCGCAGTGCGGCGCCCAAGGAAGACAGCGCACAAGCCAGCAAGCCTAATGCGCTGGGTCTGGTGGTCAACGACCTGCCCGATGCACGGCTGAAGGAGCTCAAGCTCAAGTCGGGCGTCGAAGTCGAATTGGCCGACGGCCCCGCGCTGCGCGCCGGAATCCGTCCGGGCGATATCATCCTGCGCCTGGGCGATACCGACGTGACCAACGCCCGCCAGTTCAACGAGCTGGTGCGCGGGCTGGACAAGAGCCGGATCGCCGCGGTGTTCGTGCGGCGCGGCGATGCCACCCAGGTACTGACGCTGCGCCCCGGTGCCACCGTCAGCCGTTGATCCGCAACCGTCGATGGCATGCCCGCGCTGACGCTTTACGGCCGGGCATACTGCCATCTGTGCGACGACATGAAGGTCGCGCTGGAGTCCCTCCGGCGCGATTTTTCTTTCGTACTGCATGAAGTGGATGTCGACAGCGACGCCAGCCTGGAAGACCGCTTCGGCGACCTGGTCCCGGTATTGATGGCAGGGACGCCGGAGGCGCTTCACAGCGGTGCTGCGCAGCTTTGTCACTATTTCCTCGACGAAGGTGTGGTGCGGGTGTGGCTTGCGGCACACGGAGGCGCCCGCAACATCCGCTGAATGCGTTCGACACACGCATGGCGTGGCCATTTCACGACCCGGAAGCCTTTGAAAATCCGGTAAAATTGCGGATTGGCGCAAAAATTGCACCCTGACCTTTGCGGCACGCCCGCGCACGCCTGGCGGCGCGCGGCGCCGGGCCATTTACGAACTGCGACGAACCGCTTGTTGCCGCCCGGGCCCTGTTGCCGGCGCTCCCCTGAACACTAGATGGACCATATCCGTAATTTCTCGATCATTGCCCACATCGACCATGGGAAGTCCACCCTGGCCGACCGGATCATTCAGCTCTGCGGAGGGCTGTCGGATCGGGAGATGGAAGCGCAGGTCCTCGACTCGATGGATATCGAGAAAGAGCGCGGCATCACCATCAAGGCGCAGACTGCGGCGCTGAGCTACAAGGCGCGCGACGGCAAGGTCTACAACCTGAACCTGATCGACACCCCGGGACACGTCGACTTCAGCTATGAAGTGAGCCGCTCGCTGTCCGCCTGCGAGGGCGCGCTGCTGGTGGTCGACGCCTCGCAGGGCGTTGAGGCGCAGACCGTGGCCAACTGCTATACCGCGATCGAGCTGGGCGTGGAAGTGGTGCCCGTGCTGAACAAGATCGACCTGCCGCAGGCCGACCCCGATAACGCGATCCAGGAGATCGAGGACGTCATCGGCATCGACGCGCAGGATGCCACCCCGTGCTCGGCCAAGACCGGCCAGGGCGTGCAGGACGTGATCGAAGCCCTGATCGCCAAGGTGCCGCCGCCCAAGGGCGACGCCAGTGCACCGCTGCAGGCGCTGATCATCGATTCGTGGTTCGACAACTACGTCGGCGTGGTGATGCTGGTGCGCGTGGTCAACGGTACGCTGCGCCCGAAGGACAAGGTGCTGCTGATGGCCAATGGCTCGCAGCACCTGGTGGAGCAGGTGGGTGTGTTCACGCCCAAGTCGATCCAGCGCGACGAGCTGACGGCGGGGCAGGTGGGTTTTGTCATTGCCGGCATCAAGGAACTGAAGGCCGCCAAGGTGGGCGACACCATCACCACGGTGCAGCGCAAGGCCGAGGCGCCGCTGCCGGGCTTCAAGGAAGTCAAGCCGCAGGTGTTCGCCGGCCTGTATCCGGTTGAGGCCAACCAGTATGAAGCGCTGCGCGAGTCGCTGGAGAAGCTGCGCCTGAACGACGCCTCGCTGATGTTCGAGCCGGAAGTGTCGCAGGCCCTGGGTTTCGGCTTCCGCTGCGGCTTCCTGGGCCTGCTGCACATGGAAATCGTGCAGGAGCGCCTGGAGCGCGAGTTCGACATGGACCTGATCACGACCGCGCCGACGGTGGTGTACCAGGTCGAGATGCGCGACGGCAGCATGATCACGGTGGAAAATCCGGCGAAGATGCCGGATCCGAGCAGGATCGAAGCGATCCTGGAACCGATCGTTACCGTCAACCTGTATATGCCGCAGGAATATGTCGGCTCGGTGATCACGCTGTGCACGCAGAAGCGCGGCTCGCAGATCAACATGAGCTACCACGGCAAGCAGGTCCAGCTGACCTACGAAATCCCGATGGCGGAAATCGTGATGGACTTCTTCGACCGCCTGAAGTCGGTGTCGCGCGGTTATGCGTCGATGGACTACGAGTTCAAGGAATATCGCCCGTCGGATGTGGTCAAGGTCGATATCCTGATCAACAGCGACAAGGTCGATGCGCTGTCGGTGATCGTGCACCGCTCCAACTCGCAATACCGCGGCCGCGAAGTCGCCGCCAAGATGCGCGAGATCATCCCGCGCCAGATGTACGACGTGGCGATCCAGGCTGCGATCGGCTCGAATATCATCGCCCGCGAGAACGTCAAGGCGCTGCGCAAGAACGTGCTGGCCAAGTGCTACGGCGGCGATATCAGCCGCAAGAAAAAGCTGCTGGAAAAGCAGAAAGCCGGCAAGAAGCGCATGAAGCAGGTCGGTACGGTCGAGATCCCGCAAGAGGCCTTCCTGGCCATCCTGCAGGTGGACGACAAGTAAGGCACCGGCAGCACGATGCCCCGCGCGGCGGTTCAGCCGCGCGCATAACAGAACAGGCTGTACCAGGATTTCCAAGAACCAGAAGCCGTCATGAATTTTGCACTGATCCTTTTTGTGCTGGTGGTGATTACGGGTGTTGCGTGGGTCGCGGACAAGCTCGTGTTTGAGCGGCAGCGCCGCGCCTCGGCGCGGCTGGCGCTGGCTGAATTCGATTCCCGCCAGGCCGCGCTGCAAGGCGGCTTTGGCGCGACCGATGCCGACGCCACGCGCAAGCGCCTGGCCGAAGAGAAGCTGCGCCAGCCGTGGTGGCTGGAATACTCGGCCAGCTTCTTCCCGGTGATTTTGGCGGTGTTCGTGCTGCGCTCATTCGTGGTTGAGCCGTTCAAGATCCCGTCGGGCTCGATGATTCCGACGCTGCTGATCGGCGACTTCATCCTGGTCAACAAGTATGAGTACGGCATCCGGCTGCCGGTGGTGAACAAGAAAATCAAGGACGTGCGCGAGCCCCAGCGTGGCGACGTGATGGTGTTCCGCTACCCGAAGGACCAGTCGCTCGACTACATCAAGCGTGTCATCGGCGTGCCTGGCGACACGGTGCAGTATTTCAACAAGCGCTTGACCATCAACGGCAAGCCGGCTGAATACACTGTGCTGCCAGACTTCCTGGACGAAGAGCGCCTGGCGTATTCCAAGCATTTCCGCGAGAAGCTGCCCGGCAGCGTCGATCATGGCATCCTTAACGATGCCGACCGGCCGGCGTTCGTGGCGGGCGCCGACCCGGATTTCCCTTACCGGGAAAACTGCACTTACAATCAGCAGGGTGTGACGTGCAAGGTACCTGCAGGTCACTATTTCGTCATGGGTGACAACCGGGACAACAGCCTCGACTCCCGCTACTGGGGATTCGTGCCGGATGAGAATATCGTCGGCAAGGCCTTTGTCATCTGGATGAACCTGGGCAATTTCGGACGCGTGGGCTCGTTTAAATAAGTCAATCCGCGCGGCGCAAGAACACTCAACGCAAACGAGGGCAAGCGCAAATGGGTCAGACCGGGAAGGGTAAGGGTAAGGGGAAAGAACAGGGTCGGAAATACGGACAGGCCCGGCCACGGCGCCGCGGGCAGGGCGGTTTTTCCGTCTGGACGCTGCTGGTGGTCGTGGTCTTCGTGATTGGCGTGGCCTTGCCGGCCGTGCGCTCGATCCCGAGCCTGGTGGAGTATTTTTCGGTGAAGCGCGCCGCCAGTTATGCGAAGCAGCGCGCAGTCAACAAACGTGAAGTCGTCGAATATTTCGACAAACAGGCAGTCATCGACCGAATTGCCGCAGTCAAGGGCGAAGACCTGCTGGTCCGCGAAGACGATAACGGCAACATCCGCTCGGTCGATTTTTCGTACCGGACCGAAGTGCCCGTCTACGGACCCCTGAGTCTTCTGATCACCTATTCGGGAACGCAGCACTGATATGAACCTCGACGCCTTGCAGCAACGACTCGGCTACCGATTCAGCAAGCCAGAATTGCTGCAGCAGGCGCTGACGCACCGCAGCCACAGCGCCCAGCACAACGAACGTCTCGAATTTTTGGGCGATTCGGTGCTCAACTGCGCCGTGGCGGACATGCTCTATGGCATGTTCGGCAAGCTTGATGAAGGCGATTTGTCGCGCGTGCGGGCCAACCTGGTCAAGCAGCAGGCCCTGTACGAGATCGCCCAGATGCTGCAGCTGTCTGACACGCTGCGCCTCGGCGAGGGCGAACTGAAGAGCGGCGGCTTCCGCCGTCCGTCGATCCTCGCCGACGCCCTGGAAGCCATTGTCGGCGCGGTCTTCCTCGATACCGGCTTCGAGGCCGCGCGCGCGCTGATCCGCAAGCTCTATATCCCGATCCTGGAGCAGGTCGATCCGCGCACGCTGGGCAAGGACGCCAAGACCCTGCTGCAGGAATACCTGCAGGGCCACAAAATTGCCCTGCCGCAATATAACGTAATCGCCACTCACGGTGCCGCGCACAGCCAGCAGTTTGAAGTCGAGTGCACGGTGCCTAAACTGGAAGTCCGGGTGTTCGGCACCGGTGCCTCGCGCCGCGCCGCCGAGCAGGCCGCCGCCAAGCTGGCGCTGGAAGAAGTCCAGAAGCTGGTGCCCCAGCTGCTCAAGCGCAGCCGCGCCGAGCGCACCGGCAAAACCCGCAAGCAACCCCAGCCGCAGGACCCGCAGCTGTCTCTCAGGTTGAAGGAATGACCGAATCTACCCATCCGCAGCAAGACGCGGCGGATACCCCGGCCGCGGCGTTCCGCTGCGGCACCGTGGCCATCGTCGGCCGCCCCAACGTGGGCAAGTCCACGCTGATGAACGCGCTGGTCGGCCAGAAGATCAGCATCACCTCGCGCAAGGCGCAGACTACACGGCACCGTATCGTCGGCATCCAGACCACGGATGACGCGCAGTATGTGTTCGTTGATACGCCTGGATTCCAGACCCGCCACGCCAGCGCGCTGAACCGTTCGCTGAACCGCGCGGTCACGTCGACGCTGTCGTCGGTTGACCTGATCCTGTTCGTGGTCGAAGCCGGCTATTACGGCGCCGACGACGAGAAGGTGCTGTCGCTGCTGCCGAAGAACACGCCGGTGCTGCTGGTGACCAACAAGCTCGACCGCATCGGCGAGAACCGCTCGGAAGTGATGATGCCCTTCCTGGAAAAGATGGGGCAGCTGTTCCCGTTCCGCGAAGTGGTGCCGATGTCGGCCAAGACCCGCGACCATATCGCGCGGCTGTTCGAGATCATCCGGCCCTACCTGCCGGAAGGCGAGCCGATGTATGACGCCGACGCGATGACCGACCGCAGCGAGCGCTTCCTCGCCTCGGAGATCATCCGCGAGAAGGTGTTCCGCTGGACCGGCGACGAGTTGCCGTACACCAGCACCGTGGTCATCGACAAGTTCGAGACCGAGGGCCGCCTGCGCCGCGTTTTTGCCACCATCCTGGTCGAGCGCGACGCGCACAAGGCCATGATCATCGGCAACAAGGGCAGCAAGCTCAAGCAGATATCCACCGAAGCGCGCCTCGACATGGAAAAGCTGTTCGACGGCAAGGTCTACCTGGAAATGTGGATCAAGGTGAAGAGCGGCTGGGCCGACAACGAAGCGGGACTGCGGGCCTACGGCTACGAGTGAGCGCACTGCGACCAAAGGCGAGCGACCATTGAGCAAGACGGCTGACATCGCACGCGTGCCGGCGCCCCGCGCCCGCCGCGCGGATCCGGTGGTGGACGAGGCGGCCGAACTGCTCGACAGCAGGGCGCTGCCCGGCATGGCGGATGCTGCCGCACGCGCCATGATGGACCGCGCCATGCGCATCGTGCCGGCCCGGCCCGAGTCGCGCGTCGCCGAGCAGCCCGGCTTCGTGCTGCACGCCTGGCCGTATCGCGAAACCAGCCTGATCCTCGACGTCTTCACGCGCGACCATGGCCGCATCTCGATGGTGGCCAAGGGGGCCAAGCGCCCGCATTCGGCGTTGCGCGCGGTGCTGCAGCATTTCCATCCGGTGTCGGTGTCGTGGAGCGGCCGCGGCGAGGTCAAGACCCTGACCAAGGCCGAATGGGTCGGCGGCATGCCGCCGCTGGCTGGCGATGCGCTGCTGTCCGCGTTCTACCTCAATGAATTGCTGATGCGCTTCTGCCCGCGCGAAGATGCGTATCCCGTGCTGTTCCGCCACTACCTGGCCACGCTCACGCGGCTGGCGCATGGCGAACCCGCCGGGCTGGTGTTGCGCAGCTTCGAGCGCGTGCTGCTGCAGGACACCGGCTTCGCGGTGGCCTTCGACCAGTGCCTGAGCACCGGCGAGCGCGTGCAGCCGGGGCTCGACTATGTCTACCAGCCCGAGCGCGGCGTGCGCCGCGCCCAGCCGAGCGACCCGTCGTCGTGGCCGGTGGTGTCGGGGCAGACGCTGCTCGACATGGCGCAGGACGACTACAGCCGTGCGCAGACCGCGGCGCAAAGCCGGGCACTGATGCGCTTCCTGCTGCATTATTATCTGCAAGGCGAACCGCTGAAAACGCGCCAGATACTGATCGACCTGCAGTTTCTGTGACCGAACCATTCCAATCCGAATCTCTCCTGCTCGCATGATCTTCCACGCAAATCCGGGCGTCATCGACCTTGGCGTCAATATCGACCACGTCGCCACGCTGCGCAATGCGCGCGGCACCGTGTATCCCGATCCCATCCAGGCCGCGCTGCAGGCCGAGGAAGCCGGCGCCGACCTGATCACGCTGCACCTGCGCGAGGACCGCCGCCATATTCGCGACGCCGACGTGCGCGCGCTGCGCCCGCAACTGGCCACGCGCATGAACCTGGAATGCGCAATCACGCAGGAGATGCTGGATATCGCCTGCGAGATCCGCCCGCAGGACGTATGCCTGGTGCCCGAGCGCCGCGAGGAGGTGACCACCGAAGGCGGCCTCGACGTGGCGGGGCGCTTCGAGCAGGTCAAGGCCGCCTGCGCGCAACTGGCCGGCGTGGGCATCCGCGTGTCGCTGTTTATCGATGCCGACCCCGACCAGATCGCCGCCGCGGCCGCGTGCGGTGCACCGGTGATCGAGTTGCATACCGGCGCCTATGCCGATGCGCACACGCCCGACCAGCAGGCGGTGGAATTCCGCCGCATCGCTGATGGTGTCGACGCCGGTATCAAGCACGCCCTGGTGGTCAACGCCGGACACGGCCTGCACTACACCAATGTCCAGCCCATCGCGGCGCTGCCCGGCATCAAGGAATTGAACATTGGTCATGCCATCGTCGCGCATGCGGTGTTTGCCGGCTGGCAGAACGCGGTGCGCGAGATGAAGGCCATCATGGTGGCCGCGCGCCTGGGCACGCGATATCCCGTTGCAGGCGCGCCGGCGTGATCTACGGCGTCGGCACCGACATCATCCAGATCGCCCGCGTGCAGGGCGTGATGGAACGCACCCACGGCCGCTTCGCTGAAAAGGTGCTGGGCCCCAACGAGCTGGCCAAGTACCACGCGCGCAAGGCGCGTTCCGAAAAACGCGGCCTCGCCTTCCTGTCCACGCGCTTCGCCGCCAAGGAGGCCTTTTCCAAGGCCATCGGCCTGGGCATGCGCTGGCCGATGACGTGGCGCGCGATGGAGCTGATGAACCTGCCTTCGGGCGAGCCTTCGCCGGTGTGCCATGGCGAACTGGCGGCATGGCTCGCGGAACGCGGCCTCACCGTGCGGGTCAGTGTCAGTGACGAACACGACTATGCGGTCGCCTTCGCCATCGCCGAGCGCACCGGCGGGGCGGCTCCTCAAACTACAGCATTGTGAATCCAAGCACTTCCATGTCCAAGAAGAACTCCGGCAAGCGGCCGGGCCCGGTGGTCCTTGACGTCGTCGGCAAGCAGCTCGATACGGAAGATGCGCGCCGCATCGCGCATCCGCTGACCGGCGGCGTGATCCTGTTCGCGCGCAACTTCGAATCGCGCACGCAGTTGCAGGCGCTGACGCGCGCGATCCGCGCGGTGCGCGACGACGTGCTGATCTGCATCGACCATGAAGGCGGCCGCGTGCAGCGCTGCAAGACCGATGGCTTTACCCATTTGCCGGCGATGCACCGCCTGGGCGATCTGTGGGATCGCGATGTACTGGCCGCGACGCGCGCGGCGGTGGCATGCGGCTACGTGCTGGCGGCTGAACTGCGCGCCTGCGACATCGATTTCAGCTTCACGCCGGTGCTCGACCTCGACTACGGCCGCAGTGCCGTGATCGGTGACCGCGCCTTCCATGCCGACCCGCGCGTGGTGACGATGCTGTCGGGCCATCTCAACCACGGCCTGCTGCTGGCCGGCATGAGCAACTGCGGCAAGCACTTCCCCGGCCACGGCTATGTCGAGGCCGATTCGCATGTGGCGATCCCGGTCGACGAGCGCACGCTCGACGAGATCCTCGAGCAGGACGCGCGCCCCTATGAATGGCTGGGCTTGTCGCTGTCGTCGGTGATGCCGGCGCACGTGATCTATCCGAAGGTCGACCCGAATCCGGCCGGCTTCTCGCGCTACTGGCTGCAGGACGTGCTACGCGCGCAACTGGGCTTCGAAGGCGTGATCTTCAGCGACGACCTGAGCATGGAAGGCGCCAGCGTGGCCGGCAATGTGACGGAAGCCGCGCGCGCCGCGCTGACGGCGGGTTGCGACATGGTGCTGATCTGCAACCACCCCGATCGCGCCGACCAGTTGCTGACCGAACTTGACGTGGGCATCGACAAGGCCTCGCAGCGCCGCGTCCGCAAGCTGTTCCCGCGCCGCAAGCCGATGGACTGGAACAAGCTGCAAGGCGAAGGCGAATACCGTGCCGCACTGCGCACGCTGCGCGAGTACGGGTTGATCGCCTGATCCGCGAGAGTCCAAAAACAGAAAAGGCAGCCTCGGCTGCCTTTTTCTCTGCCGGTCCCGCTGTGCCAGCCGGGACGTTGCGCACGCCTTAGTTGGCGCGGCTGCGGTATTCGCCGGTACGGGTGTCGATTTCGATCTTGTCGCCGATGTTGCAGAACAGCGGCACTTGCAGTTCGAAACCGGTGTTGATCTTGGCGCCCTTGAGCACCTTGCCCGACGAGGTGTCGCCCTTGACGGCCGGCTCGGTGTAGACGATTTCGCGGACCAGCGTGGTCGGCATTTCAACCGAGATGGCCTTGTCGTTGTAGAACACCACTTCCACGGTCATGCCGTCTTCGAGGTAGTTCAGCGAGTCGCCCATGCTGTCCTGCTCGACTTCGTACTGGTTGTAGTCGGTGTCCATGAACACGTACATCGGGTCAGCGAAGTACGAGTAGGTGCACTCGCGGCGCTCCAGCACCACGACTTCGAACTTGTCGTCGGCCTTGAACACCGACTCGCCCGGGGCGTCGGTCAGCAGGTTCTTGTACTTCATCTTGACCACGGCTGCGTTGCGGCCCGACTTGTTGTACTCGGCCTTCTGCACGACCATCGGATCGCCGCCGATCATGAACACGTTACCGACGCGGAGTTCCTGTGCGATTTTCATCTGAACTGTTTTCCTGAATAAGAAAGTAGGAATTTGGAATGGCGAAGGCGCGCTGCCGGCATTACCGCTGCGATAGGCCAGATGAGCTCCACCGAAAGCCGGTATCCACGCGCTCGCGACCCCGTGCTCAGCTTGCATTCAGGTCTTCGCCTCACGCGTTGGACGCGCGGGAGAGGACCTGGTTCTCCGGCCCGGTCGCCATTTGGATCAACCGGTTATTTTACCTGATTTTCGCAAAACGCCACCAGGTTGGCGGCAAGATCTCCTGGATGCTGCAAGCGCCGCTCCCAGCGCGGCGCGATTGCGGCAAGTGCCGCCAGATGCTCTCGCAGGCGCGGCCAGTCGACGGGGACGCCATATCCGTTCCAGGCGTGCCAGAAATCCGTTAGCGCACCGGCAGCGTCGGTTGCCACGCCGCCCTGGCGGAACAGGTCGAGCCAGGCGTCGAGCTTGACCCGGTGCGCGGCATCATCCTGGGGGTAGATTTGCCAGACCAGCGGCCGCGCTGCCCACTGCGCGCGTACGAATGAATCTTCGCCACGCACAAAGTTCAGGTCGCAGGCCCACAGCAGTTCGTCATAGTGCTCCTGTCGTACGAATGGGATCCGCTGCACGCACAGGCTGCCACGTTCCACCGGGTCGCCAATCCGCAGCGGCGCGCCCAGCCATTCGGCGACCTGGTCAGCCGCCAGGCCTGCGGGCACCAGGCAATGGACCGCCTCGGAGGCATCGCGCCATTGCTCCAGCAGCGCGGGCAGCGCCGGGTTGCGGTAAGCAAACAGGCTCACCCGCAGCGCCTCGGGCCGGGGCGTCACGCTTAGCCGGTGCCACAAGGCCGCCTGGGCGGCCGCGCCGCCGAGGAAGGTGGCGCGCTGCGCGCCTAGCATCGATTCCCGCAGGAGGCCGCCGGTTCCGGGCTCGAAGCCGGGGAAGAAGAAATGCTTCACCAGCGGCAGCCGCGGATGGGGCGAGGGCATCGCATGGTGCTCCCGTACCCATGGCTCGGCGCTCAGGTACTCCAGGTTGATCCAGGCGGGTTTGGGATCACGCGCGGCCATGCGGGCCAGGAAGGCTTGCGGTATATCGCAGGCGAAGGCTTCGATGACGGCGTCGTGTGGCTCTACCCCGGCGGTGTCATCCACGTCGCTATCAGCACCCGGGCCACCCGGCCGCCACGGACGAATTTCCACGCCCGCCAGGCGCTGCACGGTGGCGCCGGTATCGAGTTCCGGCGCCAGCCGCGCGAAGCTCGCCAGATCATCGACCCATAGCCGCACCGCGTGCCCGTGCTCCTGCGCAAGCTGGCGTGCCAGCCGCCAGCAGACGCCGATGTCGCCGAAATTGTCGATCACGGTGCAGAAGATGTCCCAGGAGCGGATAGGCATGGCAGGGTGGAGGCGTGCGCGGGCGGGAGGCCCGCTGAATTGCTCTAAACTTGCGATTTTAGAGGCCGCGCCATTTTGTTGCGCGCCGGCCGTGTAGCGGTCACCGTTCCCCCAATGTCCGACCAGCAATCCGATTCACCGAAACCCGAGGCCGATGTGGCGGCCGAAACGCTTGCCGAAACGCTTGCCGATACGCCGGCCGAACCGCGGGCCGAACCGCCGGCCGAAGTTCCCGCCGAGGTGCAGCCCGAGACCGCCGCTGAAGCTCCCGGCGAACTACCGCCAGAGCCCTTTGACCCCAAGCCGGTCATCTCGCGCCTGCCAGGCCTGCCTGGCGTGTACCGCTATTTCGACGCCGCGGGCAACGTTCTCTACGTCGGCAAGGCGCGCGACCTGAAGAAGCGGGTCTCGAGCTATTTCACCAAGACCCAGCTGTCGCCGCGCATCGCGATGATGGTCGCGCGCATCGCCCGCATCGAGACCACGGTGGTGCGCACCGAGGCCGAGGCGCTGCTGCTCGAGAACAACCTGATCAAGGCGCTGGCGCCGCGCTACAACATCCTGTTCCGCGACGACAAGTCGTACCCGTTCCTGAAGCTGACGGGGCATCGCTTCCCGCGCATGGCTTACTACCGCGGCGCCACCGACCGCAAGCACCAGTACTTCGGCCCGTTCCCGAGCGCCTACGCGGTGCGCGAGAGCATGCAGATCCTGCAGAAGGTGTTCCAGCTGCGCACCTGCGAGGACACCGTCTTCAACAATCGCACCCGGCCTTGCCTGCTGCACCAGATCCATCGCTGCACCGGCCCGTGCGTCAACGCCATCAGCGAAGAGGATTACGCGCGCGACGTGGCCAACGCGGCGCGCTTCCTGCAGGGCCGCCAGACTGAAGTGCTGGAAGGCCTGCAGGGCAAGATGGAGCAGCACGCCGAGCGGCTTGAGTTCGAGCAGGCCGCCGCGGTGCGCGACCAGATCGCGGCGCTCTCGACCGTGCTCAAGCGCCAGGCCGTGGAGGAAGTGGGCGGGCAGGCGCGCGATATCGATGTGCTGGCCGTGGCGGTGGAAGGCGGGCGCGCCTGCGTCAACCTGGCCATGGTGCGCGGCAGCCGCCATCTGGGCGACAAGGCCTATTTCCCGGCCCATGCCGATGAGGCCGCGATGATCGTCGAGGATGCCGACCAGCGAGACACGCTTGACGAAGCCGGCGACGGCGGGGCCGCCGGGGCCGCGCTACCGCTCACCGTCGAGCGTATCGCCGCCCGGGTGTTGTCCGCCTTCATGGTGCAGCATTACCTGGAGCAACCTGCGCCGCCCATCATCGTCGTCAGCCATGTGCCGGACGACGCAGCGGTGCTTGAGGCGCTGACGCTGCATGCCGGCCGCAAGGTGACGCTGGTACGCCAGCCGCAGGGCCAGCGCAAGGTGTGGCTGGAAATGGCGCAGCAGGGAGCGGCGCTGGCGTTGTCGCGCCGGCTGGCCGAGCAGGGCAGCCAGGAGGGGCGTACGCGCGCGCTGGCGGATACCATCGGCCTGGACCTGGAAGACCTGGCGCTGCTGCGGGTGGAGTGCTTCGACATCAGTCATACCGCAGGCGAGGCGACGCAGGCGTCGTGCGTGGTGTACCACCATCATGACATGCAGAACAGCGAATATCGCCGCTACAACATCCAGGACATCATCCCTGGCGACGACTATGCCGCCATGCGCCAGGTGCTGACGCGCCGCTACCAGAAGCTGGTCGAGCAGATGCAGGAAGACGGCGGCGCTCAGGCCGGCAGCGAAGCCGCCGCGCTGATGCCGCAGATCGTGCTGATCGACGGCGGCAAGGGCCAGGTCGAGGTGGCACGCCAGGTGTTCGAGGAGCTGGGGCTGGATATCGGCCTGCTGGTCGGCGTGGCCAAGGGCGAAGGGCGCAAGGTCGGCCTGGAGACATTGGTGTTCGCCGACGGCCGTCCGTCGCTGGAACTGGGGCAGGGCAGCGCGGCGCTGATGCTGGTGGCGCAGATCCGCGACGAGGCCCACCGCTTCGCCATCACCGGCATGCGCGCGCGCCGGGCCAAGGCGCGCACAACCTCGCGGCTGGAAGAAATCGAAGGCGTCGGCGCGCGCCGGCGGCAGAAGCTGCTGACCCGTTTCGGCGGCCTGCGTGGCGTGATGGCCGCCAGCATCGACGAGCTGGCCAGCGTCGAGGGCATCTCGCGCGGGCTGGCCGAGGAGATCTATCGGCAGCTGCATTGACCCGCGGCAGTTGCTGGCGCGGTCACGAAAATGGTCAATGATGGTCGATTGGTCCCGAAATCGGCGACAATCGCGGGATTGGTCACGTTCCCCCGCCGCCCGAGTTCCATGCCTTTCAATATTCCGATCCTGCTGACCTGGCTTCGCGTCGCCATGATTCCCCTGGTGGTGGGCGTGTTTTACCTGCCCGACGCATGGCTTCCCATGCACACCAAGAACCTGACGGCGGCGGCGTTCTTTATCATCGCCGCGGTGACGGACTGGCTCGACGGCTTCCTGGCGCGGCGCTGGAACCAGACCTCGTCGTTCGGCGCATTCCTCGATCCGGTCGCAGACAAGCTGATGGTGACGGCGGCGCTGCTGTCCCTGCTGGCGCTGGATCGGGTCACTGACCTGATCGCGCTGGTCATCATCGGACGCGAGATCACGATCTCGGCGCTGCGCGAGTGGATGGCGCAGATCGGCGCGTCCAAGAGCGTGGCGGTGAACTTCCTCGGGAAGCTGAAGACCACCGTGCAGATGATCGCGATCCCGCTGCTGTTGTTCAGCGGTCAACTGTTCGGCTTCAATGCCTACGTGCTGGGTACGTGGATGATTTATCTGGCCGCTGTGCTGACGCTGTGGTCGATGATCTATTACATGAAGCTGGCGTGGCCGCAGATCCGTGAGCGCAGCGGCGTGGTGGCGGGCGCCGGCGCGCGCAAGTAAAAGAATTTCCAAAAAGCTATTGACGCAGGGAGGAGCTTTTTGCATAATCTCATTCTCGTTGCTGACGACGCAAACGAAAGCAGCGAAATAAGGCAGGTTTAGCGCAAGATGTTGTGTGATAGCGGCAAATTGCGATACAAAATGCCTTGAGAAGTTTTTGAAGCAGTACCCTGCGGGAGTAGCTCAGTTGGTAGAGCGCAACCTTGCCAAGGTTGAGGTCGCGAGTTCGAGACTCGTCTCCCGCTCCAGGTTATCAAAGGTTCGGCAGCGTGCATGGCACCCGCCGGGCTGGCAGCAAAAAGTTGTATGCGGGAGTAGCTCAGTTGGTAGAGCGCAACCTTGCCAAGGTTGAGGTCGCGAGTTCGAGACTCGTCTCCCGCTCCAGTCCCCAAAGGGAAGCAGCGCTTCCCTTTTTGTTTGGGTTGAATTGCCGCGACAGGCCGGCCGGCAGCATCGGCTGAATGCGGATACAATCCAGCATCACGTCACCTGGCGGGGTGGCAGAGTGGTTATGCAGCGGCCTGCAAAGCCGTGTACGCCGGTTCGATTCCGACCTCCGCCTCCAGTTGCATGCAAAGCGGCGCCCTTTGGGCGCCGTTTTTGTTTTGCGCAATCCGCTACGTCATCCCTGCACTCGCCATTGCCAGGAATTGCCACGCATTTCTGCGCTTTGAGCGCGCGGCGGGCATGTTACATTACTCCTGTCGTACGCTTTTCGGGGTGCGCCGCGCGATGGATCGCGGCGCAGCATGTCATACGCCATTCCTGATCCGTGATGCGCCTCCAGCGTGTCCGGGGCCGCTGCGGCACTTCCCGTTCTTTCCCTGCTTGTCCCGTTCCGAGGCTGCCGATCGTGCCGCACTGACCGCTGGTGCGCGCCGGATGGCCGGCCGTGGGCATCGTGGCGCGCGTGGGGAAGGCGGGTGGGATCCAGCCATCGCCGTCCAGCCCCTGACACGAGGAACCCCGCACGCATGCATCACGCCACCCCGCTCATCAGCACCATCGTCGGCGGTATCGTCCTGGCCTTCGTCCTTGGCGCCATCGCCAGCAAGCTGCGGCTGCCGCCGCTGATCGGCTACCTTTGCGCGGGGATCGTGGTCGGACCGCATACGCCGGGCTACACGGCCGACCAGGCGCTCGCGCCGGAACTCGCCGAGCTTGGCGTGATCCTGCTGATGTTTGGCGTCGGGCTCCATTTCTCGATCAAGGACCTGATGGCGGTGAAGCGCATTGCGATCCCCGGGGCGGTCGTGCAGATCGGCATTGCCACCTTGCTCGGCATGCTGGTGGCGTGGGGTTTCGGCTGGTCGTGGGGGCAGGGATTGGTGTATGGGCTGGCGCTGTCGGTGGCCAGTACCGTGGTGTTGCTCAAGGCGCTGCAGGAGCGCGACCTGGTGGAATCGCCGCAGGGGCGGATCGCGGTGGGCTGGCTGATCGTCGAGGATCTGGCCATGGTGCTGGCGCTGGTGCTGTTGCCCGCGCTGGCGGGGCTGCTTTCCGGCGCTGCGGACACCGGCGCCGAAGGCAGTCCGGGCACCGGCGAAGTCCTGCTGGCGGTGTTCTCGACGCTGGGCAAGGTCGCCGCCTTTGTCGCGGTGATGTTGCTGATCGGGCGCCGCTTTATCCCTTGGATGCTCGAGCGCATTGTCTGGACCGGCAACCGCGAGATGTTCCGCCTGGGCGTGCTGGCGACCGCGCTGGGCGTGGCCTATGGCGCGTACTCGTTATTTGGCGTGTCCTTCGCGCTGGGCGCCTTCTTTGCTGGCATGGTGCTGGCCGAATCCGAATTCAGCCATCGCGCAGCCGAAGAATCGCTGCCGCTGCGCGATGCATTCTCGGTGCTGTTCTTTGTCTCGGTCGGCATGTTGTTCGATCCCATGGTGCTGGTCAACGACCCGTGGGGCGTGCTGTCTACGCTGTTTATCATCGTGGTCGGCAAGTCGCTGGCAGCAATGGGCATCGTGCGGGCCTTCGGCCACTCCGGGCAGACCGGCATGACGATTGCCGTCAGCCTGGCGCAGATCGGGGAGTTTTCCTTCATCCTGGCGAGCCTGGGCGTCTACCTGAACATCCTGCCGGAGCGCGGCCAGGCACTGATCCTGGCGGGCGCGCTGCTGTCGATCATGCTCAACCCGGTGCTGTTCCACCTGCTCGACCTGTACACCGCGCGGGGCAAGCGCAGCGAGCCGCAGGCGGCCTAGCCGTCCGCGTATTGCCGGTCCGCGCCGCGCGTCATGCGCTGACACGCGGCGCCATGGTGCGCAGGTATTCGGTAAAGGCCAGCAGGCCCTGCGTCGGAAATTTGTCCTGGTGCACCACCAGCTGCAGTGGTCGCACGATGCGTGGCAATCCTTCACGGATCGCCACCAGCGTGCCGCGCGCGAGTTCGTCACGCACTACGTGCAACGACAGGCAACTGACGCCGAATCCGCTCATTACCGCACGCTTGATCGCCTCGGCATTGCCCAACTCCAGCGCGAAGCGCAGTTCGCCCAGCAATGGCACCAGCCGTTCCTCGATCACCTCGCGCGTGCCCGAGCCGGGTTCGCGCACGATCCACTCGGCGTCGCGCAGCGCCATCAGGTCTTCCGGCGTGAGCGCCAGCGGATGCGACGGGCCGACGACCACCACCATCTCGTCATCGCACCAGTGCATGCTGCGCAGGTCGCGCTCGTGGCTGGCGCCTTCCACCAGGCCGATGTCGGCCTCGAACTGCAGTAGCGACTGCAGCACTTCGCGGGTGTTGCCAATGCGCAGGTCGAGCGTGCAGGGCCCACTGCGCGAATGCCGGAATCCGGCCAGCAGCGGCGGCAGGATATAGCTGCCGATGGTGTTGCTGGCCGCGATGCGCAGTTGCACCCCGGTCTGCGTGGCAAAGCGCTCCAGTTCCTGCGCCTGGTCCAGCAGCGCCAGCGCGCGCGGGAAGAACTGGCGGCCGGTTTCGTTGATGCTGAGCCGGCGCGCGATGCGGTCGAATAAAGGGCTGTCCAGCGCACGTTCCAGCTCTGCCAATGAAGCGCTGACCGCTGACTGTGACATCGCCAGCGCCTGCGCGGCCGCCATGGTGCTGCCGTGCTGGGCGACGGCGACGAAGACCGACAGCTGGCGTAGCGTTAAGCGCAGCGGGCGCTGCTCGGGGCGGGGCTCTGGACGGTGTTCCATATCGAAAGAATAGATAACGCATAACGATATTACCCGTTTTACGGGTTAAGGGCGGACCAGTACGCTGGAGTCACTACAAAACAAGTGAGCCGACATGTCTTCCGCCACCTCCAGCAGCGTCCCCCGCACCGCAGCCGCCACACCGGCAGCAGCTTCCCCGCCCTGGTCACAGCGCCTGTTGACGCTCGTGCCGCTGGGCGGCATTGCCTGGCTGGCCCTGGCGCTGGCCGAGCATCCGGCGATCGCCCGCTACGGCCTGAGCGCGCTGACGCTCGCCATGTGCGCCGGCATGGTCGCGGCCAATACACTGCCGAAGCACTGGCTGGCGCCGCTGGCTCCCGGAATGCAGGTGGCACGCCATTACCTGCTGCGGCTGGGCGTGGCGCTGTACGGGCTGCGGCTGACGTTCGCGTCGATCGTCGCGCTGGGCCTGCCGGGCATCGTGGTGCCGCTGACGATGCTGGTTGCCACGCTGTTGTTCGGCACCTGGGTCGGCACGACCTTCTTTGGGCTGAGCCGCCGCGAAGCGATCCTGGTCAGTTCCGGCAGCGCCATCTGCGGCGCGGCCGCGGCCATCGCCGTGTCGTCGGTGGTGCGCACCGATGACCGCCAGACCGCGGTGGCGGTGGCCACGGTGGTGCTGTTCGGCACGGTCGGCATGCTGCTCTATCCCTACCTGTTCGAACTGGCCAACGGGCATTGGCACTGGGCGATCAGCGAGCGCATGTTCGGCATCTTTACTGGTGCGACGCTGCATGAGGTGGCCCAGGTGATCGCCGCGGGCAAGATGATCAGCGAGCCGACCGCCGATGCCGCGGTGGTCGCCAAGATGGTGCGCGTGCTGGCGCTGGGGCCGCTGCTGCTTGTGATGGCGCTGTGGCCGCAGGGTAAGGGCGAGGCAGGCCAGGCGCCCGCCGGTAAGGGCCGCCTGGGCGGCATCCTGAAGTCGGTGCCGTGGTTTGCAGTGGGCTTTGTCGCGGTGATGGCGCTCAACTCGGCCGGCACGGTGCCCGCCGCCTGGAAGGCTCCGCTGATCGCGCTGGACAACTGGCTGCTGGCGTGCGCGATGCTGGCGATCGGCCTGCATACCCGCATCGGCGACCTGGTGCGCGCCGGACGCAAGCCGCTGGCGCTGGCCGGGGTGCTGTTTGTGTTCCTGATGGGGGTCGGCGCGCTGATGTGCTACGTGATGGCGTAAAGCGCGGCGCAGCGAAGGACGAAGGATTGGAAAAGGAGGCCGATGGCCTCCTTTTTTGTTCTTGGGCGCAGCGCTTGCCGCTGCGGAGGCCCTGGTGCGGCCGACGGGACTCGAACCCGTAAGCCCGGAAAGGCGGCAGATTTTAAGTCTGCTGAGTCTACCAATTTCTCCACGGCCGCACGGCAAGCCCGATATTGTGGTGGCTCCGCAATCCGGATGCAAGCGCGCCGCAGGCACTAGGAACTGTCGGCGGCAGAGATTGGGGCGCGCGCGACAAAAGTGACGCACTGTTACGGCTGGTAACAATGTCGTGCTCTCGGTTGCACCTGGAAAATTCCGACCTTCTACAATAACGGGTAAGAGAAAGCTCAACCTTGAGAGGCGGATATGAAACGTTGGTGGCTCGCAGCATTCGGTGTCGCAGCCGGGCTGGCATCCGGGGCCGCGATGGCCCATGTGAGCGTCGGCGTCGCGATCGGCGTTCCGGGCGTCGTGGTTGGCGCACCGGCCTATTATCCGCCCGCTCCGGTCTACTACGCGCCCCCGCCTCCGGTGGTGGTTGCCCCGGCGCCGGTCTACTATGGCCCGCCGGCCGTGGTGGTGCGTCCCCGTCCGGTCTACTACGGCCCGCGCTACTATGGCCCGCCGCGTTACCATGGCCATCACGGCTACTATGGTTCGCCGGGACACCGCGGCCATGGCCATGGCCACTGGCGCCACGACTGACCGGTACAGCGCCGAAGCGTTTTGACAGATGGGCCCCGCGGGGCCCTTTTCATTTGCGCTTGCGGATGACGACAGGAGCCGTGGGAACCGGTTCCCGGATTATTTCCCTATCTTGATCGCGGTCAAAATATTTGAACGGACTGCTCAAAGCATCACCTCTATTGATATGAGGGTTTTCCCTAAACTGGAGCCATGACATCGTGATGACACCGGCCCCTTTTTGTTGCCGAGCTTGCCGCGATGCCCGTACCGACCAAGATGCAAGGGGAACCTCATGAATCTCAAACAATCGATTGCCGCCGCCTCCGTGCTGGCCGCGCTGTGCGCCGTGTCCACCGCTTCGTTTGCCGCGACCGGCAAGCCTGACCCGTACCTGGATGGCGCCCGGATGGGCAAGGTCGATCCGTTCACCGATGGCGCTCGCGTCGGCAAGACCGACCCGTACACCGATGGCGCGCGCATTGGCAAGCCGGACCCGTACACCGACGGCGCCTGATTGCCGCGGAGTTTGCATGCTGAACGGCCCGCCTCGTGCGGGCCATTTCTTTGGGTGCGTTCCGGCACTGCCAGCGCGCGCTCGCAATGGCGATGGCATGGGGTGCGGGGTATACTTCGACCTCCAACCAAATGAATGACCAGGAGAGTGGCATGCAGCAAAAAACGGTTCTGACGGCAGACGATGTGAAGAAGATCATGGCCGCGGCGGAAACCGAAGCGAAGAACCATCACTGGGCCGTGTCCATCGTCGTGGTCGACGACGGCGGCCATATGCTGGCGATGCAGCGCCTGGACGGCGCCGCGCCGATCTCGGCCCAAATCGCCGCGGAGAAGGCCCGTACGTCCGCCCTGGGTCGTCGTGAATCGAAGATCTACGAAGACATGATCAACAACGGCCGCTATTCGTTCATGACGGCGCCGGTGCTGCAGGGCATGCTGGAGGGCGGTGTGCCCATCGTTGCCAACGAGCAGGTGGTCGGTGCCGTCGGCGTGTCGGGCGTGAAGTCGACCGAAGACGCGCAGGTCGCACGCGCCGGCATTGCCGCGCTGGGCCTGTAAGGACGCATTGCGCGGCGCCTTGCCGCGCATCAGCGCATGAAAAAGCCCCGCAGGCCGGGCCTGCGGGGCGGAATAAAAGAGGGCATGGCTGGGTGAGGCCGGTAAGGCGAGGGGTCTGGAATTCCCGCCGCGGCACCAACACTTGGCTACTGCCCAACACCTCGTTCCGAGGTGGTCCCCACAAAAGTCTGTACTGCCACTTGCGTGGCGCCCGCGGTGAATGCGGGTTTCAAATCGTCCTCAAACCGCTCCCTTGGCTTCAGCGCGTCGGCCTTGCCGCCGGGACGCGTCATTTGGTCAGGATCAGCTTGCCGTAGCGCGTCACCCGCAGCGTGTAGACCTCGCCGTTGTGCAGGATCGGCAGCGTGCTGTTGCCTCGCATGATCGCGTCCAGCGCGACCGGTTCGCCGGCGGGGGCCGAGGACAGGCTGTCGCGGACCAGAGCTTCCAGGCGTGCGGGCAGGGCGGCCACGGCCGATTTCATGGACGCGATCGTCGACGGGGCTGCCTTCGTGGCTGGCGTCTCGCGGCGCGGCTGGGCCACCTCGACTCGGCGCAGCGACAGGCGGCGGCGGGTGACTTCACGCGGTTGCGACAGCGGCAGGGAAAGAGTGCTCATCATCTGGCTCCGGTTCTGCCTGGCGCTCTGGGCGCGCAGGAAAAAGGCATCAGGGGTGCGCCACCGATGGCGCGGTCGATGGAATAATCTTAAATGAGAATTGTTATCATTACAATAGTCCAGATCAAAGATTCGACAAACGGCGAGCCGCCCCCTGGCATTTGCATCCGGGCCCGGGTCCGGTAAACAAAAAAAGGGCATCCCACGGGATGCCCTTCCTGTTGCGCGGAGCGCCAGCCGGCGCGCGCCTTACTGCTTGGGTTCGGTGATAAAGCCGATCTTGCCTAGGCCACCGTGCTGCGCGGCGGCCATGACCTCGGCCACGCGTTCGTAGCGCACCTCGCGGTCGGCACGCAGGTGCAGCTCAGGCTGCGGTTGCTGCTGCGCGGCCAGCGCGATATTGCTTTCCAGCGTGGCCTGGTCCACTTCCACCTGGTTCCAGAACACCTTGCCGCTGGCGTCGATCGAGACGTTGATGTTCTGCGGCTTGGGATCGTTCGGGGAGTTGGTGGCGCGCGGCAGGTCGATCTTCACCGCGTGGTTGATCACGGGGATGGTGATGATGAAGATGATCAGCAGCACCAGCATGACGTCGACCAGCGGCGTCATGTTGATTTCGCTCATCACCTCGTCGTCGTCACCGTCGAGAGTACCGAATGCCATGATGACTTCCTTGCTTGCGGATTAGCGCTGGGCCGCGGCCAGGCGCACGGTGCCGTCGTCAGTGCGGGCACCGGTGGGGCGCACGCGGGCGCCGGTCACGAAGTAGGCGTGCAGGTCGTGGGCGAAGCGGTTGAGCTTGGAGATCACTGCCTTGTTGCCTCGCGTCAATGCGTTATAGCCCAGCACCGCCGGAATCGCCACGGCCAGGCCGAAGGCGGTCATGATCAGGGCCTCGCCCACCGGGCCGGCGACCTTGTCGATGGTCGGCACGCCCGAGGCGCCGATACCGATCAGCGCGTGATAGATACCCCACACGGTGCCGAACAGGCCGACGAACGGCGCGGTCGAACCCACCGAAGCCAGCACCGCCAGGCCCGACTGCATGCGTGCCACCGCCTCGTCGATCGAGCTCTTGAGCGAGCGGGTCAGCCAGTCGGAGATATCCATCACGTCGTGCAGTTGCGGCTGGCTGGCGCGGTGGTGCTGGGCGGCTTCCTTGCCGGCGATGGCCAGCGTGCGGAACGGGTTGGCATCATTGGCGCCCAGGGTTTCCAGCGCGTGGTCGAAGTCGTCCGAGTGCCAGAAGCGCTTTTCCGCGCCTTGCGCCATTTTCTTCAGGCGCACCAGATCCCAGGCCTTGGTGAAGATGACGATCCAGGAGGCGAGCGACATGATCAGCAGAATGATGGCGGTCGCACGCATGACGAAGTCGCCTTGCGTCCAGAGGTGGGAGAGTCCGAGGTCCTGCATGGGTTGGTTCCTGGTGAGTTCGCTTGGTTTAGGTCAGATCAGATGATCGGAAATCGGGTAGCCGGATGGCGCGCAGCGGATCGGCAATCAGTTCAGTTCGAAGCCGATCGGCTGCTGCGCCGTGACGGCGACGGCACGGCCGTTGTCCATGTAAGGCTTGCAGCGCATGGCCTGCACGGCTTCCACCGCGGCCTGGTCCAGGCGCGACGAGCCGCTCGACGACACCACGGCGGTCTTGATGACCTTGCCGCCTTCATCGGTGGTCAGGCGCACCACGGCCTTGCCGGTCTCGCCCATGCGGCGTGATTGAGAAGGATACTTCGGTTGCGGCGGCGTGCACTGGATTTCGCCGATGCCGACGGCGCGCGGCGCGGCGGAAAGCGGTGCCGGTGCCGGTTCAGCCGGTGCCGGTGGAGCCGGCGGTGCGGACGGCGCTTCCGGCGCGTTCGGCGTCGGCGGCAGGTTGGCTACAGGTTGCGGCGTGGGCTTGGGCTGCGGCGGCGTCGGCTTGGGCGTGGTCACCTTGACCTGCTTCGGCGGTGTTTCCTGCTTGGGCTTGGGTTTGGGTGGCTCGGGCGGAGCTTCTTGCTTGGGCGGTTCGAGCGGGATGATGCGCGCGATGATCTCGGGGGCGATCACCGCCTCGGTCAGCTTGCGGCCCAGGCCGCTCTGGATCAGGTAGAGCAGGCCCGCGTGGAACAGCAGGACGGCGAGCGTAATCTTGAAGAAGCGTTGATCGAACATGTGTCAACAACAAAAGTCTGCCGGCAGGCGCCAAACGGCCTGGCTCGGTACAAGCAGCGGCACAAGCAACAGCACCTGCGCGCCGTCACTTGCGGTAGAACAGGATCAGCGAGATGCCGCAACCGACCAGCAGGCTAAGCAGCAATTCCATGATAAACGCTCCTTCAACTGGGTTGCCGTGGGAGCGCCACTCTGGGGCAGCGTGTTAGCTGGCTAGTATAAACGATAATGATTCTTATTTGTTGTGATTTGTGCGCCGCAACTGGAATTTTCCGTCCGGGCAAGTTATACCGCCAAATCCAGGCAGCATTGTGGAGCGGTTAGCGCTATCTTGCGCGGGTTTGCGCGCCCGCAAGGATCCGTAGGCTTCGGTGGCACAGGCCACAATCGCTGGTAGCCGGTTTGCCAACCCCCGCGCGGAGGGGGGCAAAGCGCGCTAGCATAGGAAGAAACTGCAGACGAGGCGGTGCGCCGGTCGGTCGGCCCCGCCACGGCGAGCTCGGGGAACCGTCCATGGACTTCACACGTTCCGCTGAAGATGACCGATTGACGCTCCTGCGCTCCATGCCCGGGACGTCGTCCAGCTCCGCGCTGGACTGGATGTGCGCGCAGTTTGCCTTGCGCGTGGTGTGCGCATTGGGGCCGCGCTTCAACCTGCGCAGCAATATCAATGACGTGCTGACTGTCAGCGCGCAGGAAATGGTGTGGCCCTATGGGGTGGTGCTGCGCGTGCAGCGCTTCCTGGCCGCCCGCTGCGCCGACATGCCCGCGTGGAAGGGCGCGGCGCGGCTGACGCCTGAGGAATTCCTCGACCGCCACGGCCAGTGGAACAGCGCCTTCGACGAAAGCGCGCTGTTCTATTACCTCGACGAGTACGTCAAGCACCACGCCAAGGACATGTTTGCCGTGTTCGACGCCTCGGCCGCCGCCATTGCGCAGCGGCTGGACAGCGAGCGCGTGCTGCTGGTGCGCAATATCGACATGCTGAGCCGCGTGCTGGACCTGCCCGACCACGAGCGCAAGCTGCTGCTGTATGCTGCGCTGGCCAAGTACAAGCGCGACCTGCGCGCGGTGATGGTCGATTGCAAGGTGGCGCACAGCCAGGAAGCCTTCCAGATCCTGGCCGGCCTGACCGGCGCCGGCGCCGCTGACGTGGCGGCGTCGCTGCGCCCGGGCTCGCGGCTGGAAACGCTGAACCTGATCGAGCAGCCGCTGCCCGAGAACAGCGTGACCGACCTGGGCGACCTGATGCGCCTGTCCGACCGCCTGCTGCACGTACTGCTGGGCAATTACGCCAACGAAGCCGAGATGATGGCGGTGTTCACCCGCCCGGCAGCGCCGCCCACGCTGACTGTCGCCGACTACCCGCACGTCGAGACCGATGCCCGCTACCTATGCGCGCTGCTGGCCAATGCCACGCGCCAGCACGCCAGCGGCGTCAACGTGCTGATCTACGGCCCGCCAGGCACCGGCAAGACCGAATTCGCGCGCCTGCTGGCGCGCGAAGCCGGCTGCGAGCTGTACGAGGTGGATTGCCTGGACCGCGACGGCAACAGCCTGTCGGGCAAGGACCGCTACCGGTCGCTGCAGGTCTCGCAGGCCTTCCTGCGCGGCCGCGCACATACCGCGCTGCTGTTCGACGAAGTGGAAGACGTTTTCCCGGGCAGCGCGCGCGAGCTGATGAGCCTGTTCGGCCAGGAAGATACGCGCGCGTCGGTCAACGGCAAGGCGTGGGTCAACCAGACGCTCGAGCAGAACCCGGTGCCGGTGATCTGGATCTCGAATTCGATCCGGCAGATCGACCCGGCCTACCTGCGTCGCTTCCAGTTCCACCTGGAGCTGAAGATCCCGCCGCCGCTGGTGCGCGAGAACATTATCCGCAAGCACCTGGGCGGGCTGGATGTCAGCGACGCCTTCATCAGCGGCCTGGCCGCGCGCAAGACGTTGACGCCGGCGCAGGTGCAATCGGCGGCGCGTTTTGTCGAGCTGGCACGGCCCGACGTGCAGGAGCCGGTCGAGGCGCTGATCCTGCGGCAGCTGGAGCATGCCGACCGCGCGATGGGCCTGCGTCCCGAGGCCGAGGCACGGCCGGTGGTCACGCATTACCGGCTGGAAAACCTGCACCTGGAGACCCGCTACGACGTTGCCAAGATCGTCGATGCACTGCGCGTGCGCCAGCGCGGCACGCTGTGCTTCTACGGTCCGCCAGGCACCGGCAAGACCGCGCTGGCCGAGCATATCGCCGCCGAGCTGGACCTGCCGCTGATGATCCGGCGTGCCTCGGACCTGATGAGCAAGTACGTGGGCGAGACCGAGCAGCAGATCGCGGCCATGTTCGCGCGCGCCGAGGAAGACGGGGCGGTGCTGTTGCTGGACGAGGCAGACAGCTTCATGCAGAGCCGCCAGCAGGCAGTGCGCAACTACGAGATCTCCGAGGTCAACGAGATGCTGCAAGGCATGGAGCGTTTCAACGGCATCTTCATCTGCACCACCAACCTGTTCGACCGCATCGACGAGGCCGCGCTGCGGCGCTTCTCGTTCAAGATCCGCTTCCTGGCACTGAAGCCGGAGCAACGGGCCGCGATGTTCGTCGACGAAGCGCTGGGCGCCGACGCAACCTTGCTGAGCGATGCCATGCGGCGCGAGCTGGAGGCAATGGATTGCCTGACGCCGGGCGACTTCGCCACCGTCAAGCGCCAGTGCGTGCTGCTGGGCGAGGCGCTGACGCCGGATGAGTTCCTGGCGCAGCTGCGCCAGGAACACGCCATCAAGCCGGAAGTGCGGCAGCACCGGCCGCTGGGCTTCCTGCAATAAGCTGGATTAGGGCAGGCGCCGGCTAGCAGGCCGGCGCCGGCTCGATCACCACCGTTTCCGCATTGGCCTCCACCTGCAGCAGCGTGGCGGCCATCGCGCGCAGGTGCGCGGCATCCTTGGTGGAAGCGAACCGGTCGTGCGGCGCGGCATCGGGCGCGGCGGCCAGGCCGTGTTCGGCCAGCTTGCGCGCGAGCTGGCGTGCGATGGCGCTGCCGGTATCGACCAGCGCCAGCCGGTCGCCGACCATGTCGCGGATCGTGCCGGCCAGGAAGGGGTAGTGGGTGCAGCCCAGCACCAGCGTGTCGGCGCCGGCTTCCAGCATCGGCGTCAGGTAGGCATCGAGCCGCTGCCGCACCGCGGGGCCGTCAATGTCGCCTTGCTCGATCAGCGTTACCAGGCCCAGCCCGGCCTCGCACAGGAAACGGCTTTCACCTTCCATCGATGCCAGCAGGCGCGCGAACTTGCTGCTCTTGAGGGTATTGGCGGTGGCCAGCACGCCGACCACCTTGCTGCGGCTGGCCGCGGCGGCGGGTTTGAGGCCCGGCTCGACGCCGATGATCGGCACCGCCAGCTTCTCGCGCAGCAGTTCCACCGCGTGGCCCGTGGCCGTGTTGCAGGCGATCACCAGCGCCTTGCAGCCTTGGCCAATCAGCCATTCGCACGCCTGCAGGGTGCGGGCCTGCACGAAGCGTTCGGGTTTTTCGCCATAGGGCGCGTAGCGGGAGTCGGCCAGGTACAGCAGCGATTCATGCGGCAGCTGCGCGCGGATCTCGCGCAGAACGGACAGGCCGCCAAGGCCGGAATCGAAGACGCCGATGGGGGAGGGGTTCACGGGGCTGCAGCAGACAACAGAATAGAAAGGCAGAAAAAAAGCCGGGTCGGAACCCGGCTTTTTTCGAGCGCGACGGCAAATTCTACCGCCTCGCCAGACTTACAGTGCGGCGACCGGGATCTTGCCGATCTTGGCCTGCCACTCGGCGGGGCCGGTCTTGTGCACCGACGTGCCTTCGCTGTCCACGGCGACCGTCACCGGCATGTCCTTGACGTCGAACTCGTAGATGGCTTCCATGCCGAGGTCTTCGAAGCCGACCACCTTGGCTTCCTTGATCGCCTTGGCCACCAGGTAGGCGGCGCCGCCGACGGCCATCAGGTAGGCCGACTTGTGCTTCTTGATCGCCTCGATCGCCACCGGGCCGCGCTCGGCCTTGCCGATCATCGAGATCAGGCCGGTTTCGGCCAGCATCATCTCGGTGAACTTGTCCATGCGCGTGGCGGTGGTGGGGCCGGCCGGGCCGACGGCTTCGTCGCGCACCGGGTCGACCGGGCCGACGTAGTAGATCACGCGGTTCTTGAAGTCCACCGGCAGCTTCTCGCCCTTGGCCAGCATGTCGGCGATGCGCTTGTGCGCGGCGTCGCGGCCGGTCAGCATCTTGCCGTTGAGCAGCAGGGTCTGGCCCGGTTTCCACGAGGCGACTTCTTCCGGCGTCAGCGTGTTCAGGTCGATGCGCTTGGAGGTCTCGGTGTTCGGTGCCCACTCGACCTCCGGCCATTGCGACAGGTCCGGCGCTTCCAGCCTGGCCGGGCCGCTGCCGTCCAGCGTGAAGTGCACGTGGCGGGTGGCGGCGCAGTTGGGGATCATCGCGACCGGCTTGGACGCGGCGTGCGTCGGGCAGGCCATGATCTTGACGTCCAGCACGGTGGCCAGGCCGCCCAGTCCCTGCGCGCCGATCCCCAGCGCGTTGACCTTCTCATACAGCTCGACGCGCAGTTCCTCGACCCAGTCCTTCGGGCCGCGGGCGATGATGTCCTGGATGTCGATGGATTCCATCAGCGATTCCTTGGCCATCACCATTGCCTTCTCGGCGGTGCCGCCGATGCCGATGCCCAGCATGCCCGGCGGGCACCAGCCGGCGCCCATGGTCGGCACGGTCTTGAGCACCCAGTCGACGATCGAGTCAGACGGGTTCAGCATCACGAACTTGGACTTGTT